>CAWJWP010000018.1:0-27394 GCA_963846495.1 Thermoanaerobaculia bacterium
ATCGCGAATGCGAGAGTGACGGACCGCATGGGACGCCCTCCTGCTGGTCGGAGCTTCACTAGCAGCTTAGAGCTACCGGCGGCCGCAAGTCCTTCGCGCGACGCTTGCCTCTTTTGAATCTCCCCTCAAGGCGCGGCGGCGCTCCAGGCTGCCACACCGTATTCGAAGCTATCCGCGAAGAGATCCCCCGCCCCCGGATCCGGGTTGTATTCGGGCGTGCCGTCGAGCTGGCGCAGGTAGGCCACGAGGTTGGCTCGATCGCCGGCGGAGAGAGCGAGGACGCGACGGTGTGGGACGGCGCGCGTCAGGTGGGAGGCCGTCGTCACCACGATCTCGTCGATGCTGATGTCAGGGAAGGCATCGGGGGTGCCGATCACGATCGTGTTGCTGGCGCCCGGGGTCAGGGCGACGTTCTCGACCCGCACGGCAAGCCAGTTGGTGTGACGCCACGTCGGGTCGTTGCCGGCGTTGGGCAGCGCCACGTTGTGGACGATGCCGTTGACGGTGACCGTCAGTGCGATCGCGCGCGCGTCGCTTACCCGGACTTCGATCGCCCCCGTGCCACCGGGGCCGCCGTCGACGCCGGTGAAGGTGAGCCGCGCCGGCGTGGAGCGCAGCGAACGTAGGCCCGGCCGCGCACGGTGTCGTCGTTGTTGAGGTCGACGTACTGGTTCACGAGCTGCGCCGCCGTTCGACGGCGTGCCGCTCTCGGCGGGGATCACGATGCCGCCGCCTACCGCGAACACCTCGTCGAGCGTCGCCGCCGAGCCGTCGTGGAAGTAGGGCGCGGTGTCCCAGGCGCCGAGCAGGGTCGGCGTGTCGATTCCGGTGAGCGGGCCGCCGAGCCGTCCGCCGGAGGTCGTGCGCAGCGTGCCGACGTCGTGGAGCGGCGGGTTTGCGCCGACACCGCTGTCGGTGAATCGCAGCCCCGCGTGGCACCCCGCGCACCCCTCCGTGCGGAACATCTGCCGCCCGGCGCCCGCGGCGGCGGTCATCGAGCCGTCCGCATTGCGGAACGGGCTCCTCGGCAGGTGGTCGGCGCCCAGCGACGCCACGTAGGCAGCGAGCGCGTCGAGGTCCGCCGACAGTCCCGCTTTCGGCGTCCCCAGCGGCGCGGCGGTCTGCGCGTAGTCGTCGTCGTCCATCAGGCCGCTGCCGCCGAAGGCGTTGCGCACGTCGATCTCGAAGTCCTGGATCTCGTCGAAGTTCGCCGACCAGTGCACGTTGCCCTGTCCCACGCCGCCGCGGCCGCGCAGGTCGGCGGTGTTGCGCAGCCCTTCGCCGCGGCCGGCGAAGTCGAAGACGCGGCCGTCGTGCCCGCCGTCGACGTGGCAGGTGGCGCAGGAGAGGTAGCCCTCGGCGCTGATCCGCGTGTCTGCGGCGTGGTAGAAGAGCCGCTTGCCGTGCGCCACCTGCAGCGGCAGCGGTTCGTTCGCCACCGTCTCCACGGTGCTCGCCGACACGGTCCGATCGCCGCGCTCGAAGAGCGCCTCGGTCTCGAGCACGGTGAGGCTGCGGCTCATGAAGTCGTGCACGAAGGTGCGTCCCGTGGCGGGATCGACCGCCACGCCGCGCGGCGCCGCGCCGGTGCCGAGGCGCGTCACGAAGCTGCCGAGCCCCGCCGCGACGTCCATGAGCAGGGTGTCGAGCACCGTCACCTCGTCGTTGCCCTGGAGCGTGACGAAGAGGTAGTCGCCGAGCGGCGAAAGGGCGAGCGCGGTCGGCGAGTCGCTGTTGTCGACGTCGATCGAGCGCGAGAATCTGTTCGCGACGAGGTCGAGCTCGGCCACCATGGCGCGCACCGTGTTGTCGCTGTCGAGGTCGGGGCCGATCAGCAGGCCGCGCTCGGTGTTCGGCTTGGTGGCCACGACCCACGCCGACGTGCCGTCGAGCGAGATGGCGATGTTCGGTCAGGTAGTTGAGCGTGCCGCGGCCGGAGGCGGTGCCGTCGCGGTTGGCGTCGCCGCCGGCCTTGGGGATGCGGAACGTGCGGGTGAGCGTCATCGCCGACGCGCTGACCTCCCAGACCTCGGCCCAGTCGCGCGGTGAGAGGAAGCGCGTGACGAGGACGCGGCTGCCGTTGGCTCGAAACGGCCAGGGCGCGCGGGCCGGCGCCGAGCGCCAGGTCGCCCGTCGTCTGGCGCGTCGTCGCGTCGATGCGCAACAGCCTCCCGGCGCCGGACAGCGTCACGAAGGCGGTCGTGCCCGCGGGGTTGAACGCCACGCCCGCCGGCGCGCTGCCGTAGCCGGTCGGGATGTCGGCGATGAAGCCGCCGCTGCTCGCGTCGAGCACGCGGACGCGATCCCCGCGCGCGCAGGCGACCCAGAGCTGGCCCGAGCCGGAGAGCGCCAGGCTGCGCGGCTCGTCGCAGACCGGCACCTCGAGCTCGAGGCCAGGGTCACCGGTGTCGATCGCGGCCACCGTGTCCGCGTCGGGGTTGACGCGTCCACGCGCGCCCGTTCGCCGCGTCGACGACCACCGTCGAGCTGCTCGTCGGCCGCGGCCCGCTCGGTGCCGCGAGCACGGTGACCGTCGTCGAGGAGCTGCCGATCGCTCCGGCCGCATCGCGCACCTGCGCCGTCACGCGGTAGTGGCCGGGCGCCGACCACGAGTGATTCGCCGACGTCGAGGCCGACCAAGGGGTCTTCGCCGAGCCATCGCCGAAGTCGAAGCGGAGCTCGAGCGGGCCTCCGTTGGGGTCGGTCGCCACCGCCGTGACCGTCGCCGACTCCCCGGGCGGAACCGGATGCTGCGACGAGGTCAGCGAGGTGATCTGCGGCGCGGCGTTGCCGCCCACGCTGCCGCCCGTCGAGAAGGTGAAGGAGTAGCCGACCATGCCGTTGCCGGCCGCGTCCTTGATCCCGCCGGCCGGCAGCACCACCTCGTAGGTGGTGTTCGCGAGGAGCGGCTGGTCGGGCGTGAAGGTGAGGACGTCGTCGAAGGCGAAGGTGAGGCGTCCGGCGATCGGGCTGCCGCCGAGCGGGCGCACGATGAAGGTCGTGCCGTTGACGATCGTCTTCGTCTCGAGCGTCTCGTGGATCAGCAGGCTGATCGGGGCGCCGACGGGATAGTTCGTGCGCCCGGCGCGCGGGACGTGGAAGCCGACGGAGGGGCCGCGCGTGTCGGGCGCCGCCTGGTGCGCCCAGATCGCCATCCCCTGGTTGGGCCCGACGCCGCCGGTGACGAGGAGGTTGCCGAGCGGCAGCGCGAACTGGCTGGTGTTGATGCCAGTCCCGCCGTCGTTGGGGCGCACGGTGTTCGCGCCGTTCGAGGTCGAGCACCGACTCGAACGTGCGCATGTCGACCTTGTGCGAGCCCATGAAGGCGTATTCGTCCTGGAACTGCGCGTACATCGACTCGTCGCCCGATAGCGGTCGGTCGGTGACGAAGGTGAGGTTCGAGGGGTCGGTCGCGTCGACGACGCGGAAGCCGTTGCCGCCGGTCTGGTACGGGAAGACGATGTAGAGCTTGCCGTCGCCGCCCCAGAGCTCCGGCCAGTAGCCGCCCGGCCCGCCCGTGTTGAGCACGTCGAGCAGCACCGGGCTCGCCGGGTTGGAGACGTCGTAGGTGGCGACGCCGGTGCGGCTCTGGTCGGCGGCGAAGATCAGGAGGTCGCCGAGCAGGAACGGATGGCCGACGACGCCGGTCAGCCCGAGATGATCCCAGCTCGCGAGCTCGTTCCAGTTGCGCGAGATCGTCGCGTTGCCTGAAATCGTGTTGTAGCTCCACCACGTGTCGCCGACGAACCAGGGCGCGAACAGGCAGCCGCGCACGCCGGCGCAGAGCAAGTCCGGGTAGGAGACGCGCGTGGTGCCGAAGGTGCCCGAGGCCCGGAACGACCACGGGGCCTCGGGCGGCCAGTTGGATCCCAGCACCAGATAGTCGCCGCTCGAGAGGTAGCCGTGCGCGTTGACCGGCATGGGCGTCACGCCGAGCTGCGCCATCTCGACGGGCGCGGCCGGATTCGTGAGGTCCCACGTGCGCACCTGGCCGTCCGAGCCCGGCTGGCTCGCCGGGAGCTCGGGCACGGTGAAGAGCACGCCGTTGTGGTAGGCGAGGATCGCCGTCCGCCCCTGGTTCGGGGCGTTGAGCCCCGAGAGCACCGCGCCCGGCGTCTGCGGCACGTTGGGGAACCGCGGCACGACCGGAGGCTGGGCGATGGCGCCCGGAACCAGGAGCAGCGCGAGCGATACGGCGATCCAACCGCGAGCGAAACCTGCCCCACCTCGTCTCATCGCCGCCCCTTCCGATCTCTCGGTGTTCTGGTCTCGCCGATCGTAGGCGAGTCCCACGGGTCCTTCAGTGGACTCCTTTACTTAGAGTCGGAAAAATGCGTCGCTTCCCGCCACGCGACGCGCGGGTCTCAGCGCGCCCGCTCGTTGGCTTGCACCGTCACCGCGCCGGCGGCTGGGTCCTTCGCTCTCGCTGAGCAGTCAGCTGTTCACAGATATGGCAACAAGTCGTCGCGGTGCTTTCGCTAGCGTGGCTCGCCTATGGAACGGCGCCCGCCTCGAAAGCCTCGCAAGCTGGTGGCCGGCACTCGCGGCCTTGTCCGGCACGTCAGCTACTTGCACGAGGACGAAGCCGAGGCATTGCTCGGCGAACAAGCGGCGCGCGATCCCTGCCCCGGCTGCGGGCGGCTGATCGCCTACGCGAGGCGCGTAGGGCGCGAGAGGTGGGATCAGCGGCGAGTCGACCATCGGTGCCCGCACGGCAACCGCTGCATCGGGCACCAGTCCCACCGGCTGACGTGGTGGCGCGGCGACTGGCGGCACTGGAGAGCCTGCCGGGCTTGCGCCGAGGCGGCGCGCATTGCTGACGGCGCGGCGCCCACCGACTTCGATTGTTGGCGCTGCCAGACACCGCTCGCGTTCGAGCCCGACTCCTACGTCGACCTCTGCCCGCCGCAAGGGTCAGTCACCGTGACCGGAGTTACCTGCCCGCACTGCGGAGCCGAGAGCGCCTACCGGATCGTCGGCCAGCAAGTGGAGCGGTTCGTTCTCGGCGCCAGGACGGACGCGTCGTCTGCGCCGAGCTAGCCATAAGCCGAGGTCGAAGTGCTGCGGCGAGCGCTGCGGGCGTTCCTCAAGAGAGCGGGGCTGCTCAAGGGCCGGATGCCGGGAATGGCGTAAGGGTCAGCGCCTCGGCGGGTGCGGGCTGACGGGCCGCCCGGACGGTTTGGCGGGAGGATGGGGGGCCGAGGAGGGAAAACCGGACGCTGCGTCCGTCTAGGTATAGCGTCAGGACGGCGGAGAGACCAGTTGAGCGACGTGTCTCTACGGGACCCGGGCACCCACGGGCACGGAGTGTGTACGGTTGACGGTCGCGCAAGCCGATGGAGTGACGGGATGTGACGCGGCAACCTCACATGCTTGAACGCGACAGAGCGGGGTCGTCTAACACGCCGATCGCAAAAGGGGTGGCCCGTTATGCGTCAAGCAGCGCGACGCATAACGGCTTGGCGCAAACGCGCTATGTCGGTGATCCCTGTCGTCGAATGTAGGGTCAGCCGACACTCGGTATAGTCGCGGTTCGCAATGCCCACCAGAATCCGAATCACCGTGCATCGACCGGGCCTTCCAGAGGGCTCAGTTTTGCTCGAAGATGCCGGGGCCCTGACCCAAGGGATCCACGATGCGCTGGCGCGGCTGATCCAACGGCAAATGGGCTTTCCTGGACGCACCAGGCTAAGGCATGAGGCGAAGCGCCTAACCTCGCTTGTGCTCACAGGCATATCACCCGGCAGTGGCATCCTGGAGTGTGAATCACTCCCTCTCCCAGACATCCCTACGCGCCCGCCTGCCGTGGTCGCCGCGATCGACTTGGTGCACGGCATCGAGGAATACCAAGCAGGCCAGCCGTGGCCGGCGTATCTCCCCGCGGTCGTGAGAAACCGCATTGGCTCCGCCGTTGCCCATATTGTTTCTGATAACTCATATGTCTCAATCGCCGTTCAGGAGAATGGTCGCGCGGCGTCCTGCACCATCAGTGCGCCGACCGGCGCCGCTCTCCAAGAGACCGAGACCTTTGAGATCTCCGAACCTGTAGAGGTCGTTGGGCGAATCTTCGAACTCAACCGGGGCAATCGCACCTTCAAGGTAGACACAGCGCCACGGAAGGTCACCATCCAGGTCACCGAGGAACAGTTTCACTACGTCGATAAGGACCTCCGGTGGCACAGGGTGTTCGTCGCCGGAACACCGCAGGATGAGAAATGCCGGGTGTTAGACCACGTGACTGAGATGCGCCATCCGACAGACGAAGAGGAGGAGGGCATTAGCATCCCGAGTGAGATGCTTCGTGGCGAGCGGACTGTCGCGTACCGAGCGGCTGCCGAGAAGGCCGAAGCTCTCCTTCAGCTCACCGAGGGCTATAGCACCTATCGCGACATCGCCGTGGTTCCCAAGATCATTGATTTCGCGCTCAAGTTTCTTCGTGACACGGCAACGGTGCTCCTTGAGTTTGGCATTGAGCCGCCGACGCCGTTCCTTGTTCCAACACCCATGGGAGGCGTGCAGTTTGAGTGGCGGGTCGAGGGTCGCGAGCTAGAACTCGAGATTCCGGATCCGGAGAACTTCCTGTTTCTCGCGGTGGACGGCGAGAAGGAGCAAGAGGGCCGCGCCTCCCGGTGGCAGGCTGTTCGCCTCGTACGCTGGGTTGCCACGGGGGAAGAGGTGTGATTGACGAGATACCAGACGAAATCGCTGACGACGAACCGCTCCATCGTAGGATCCATCCGACTTTCGTGCAGTCGGACGGTACCATCTCTTCGCAGGCCTTTCGTGATCATAAAATGTCTGCCGACAGAGGTCGTTACTGGGAAGTCACGTTGACACTGCGTGGCTATGACGGTTACGGCGTCGCGGCGATCATCGCCTCCACCGCACGCGCCTTGGCCCAAGACGTTGTAGCCGCTCGTGAGCTCCTCAACCCCGCACACTGCGTCGTGCGCGGCAAGAAGACGAAATCAGTTGCGAGGACCCTGGCGAGAACTGCTAACGAGGCTTCGCCTCAGACCGACGAGACGTGTGAAGAGGGCTCCGGTCGAGCCTAGGATTCAGGCTAGCGCCTGATTTGGACCGCTTGGCGGTCTGGTGGTCCCCAAGAGGAAGACCGTGGACGACCGGAGCCCGAGGATGAACGTAGCACGGAGCGTTGCGGAGATCCTTGGCCGTCACGTCACACTCGAGGTCGAGGGGATCGACCGGATGTACCTCAACGCCGTGGTCCCTATCCTCCAGAGCGAGCGCGGGATCGCTTGGTTCTTTCGGGAATGTCGGGGGCAGAGCTTCCCTTCGGCGGCGCTGATGGCACCGATGACCCGCGCCTTCGTCGAGGCGATCGAGAGCTATGTGAAGGCGGAAGGTGTCGAACTGGTGAGCTTCGAGAAGAGGCAGCGCAAGGATGACGTGGCCGCTGAGCATCGGCGGAGGTTTCAGGGTTTGGAGGGAGTGCTCTTCGTGGGCAAGGCGCAAGAGAAGACCGCTGTCTTTCGCACCGAGCGACGGCGCAACCCGACCACTGGGGCCTCCTACGCCTGGCTGGTGCGCTCGACCGCCATGGTCAACCAGTACTACTTCTACGCCGTCGACAGCGACTTCGGGCCGTTCTTCCTGAAGTTCTGCTCGTACTTTCCCTACAACGTCAAGCTCTGCATCAACGGGCACGAGTACCTCAAGCGCCAGCTCGAGCAGCGCGGCATCGCCTACGAAGCGCTCGACAACGGCATCCTTTCGTGCGAGGACCCCGCCGTGCCGCAGCGGATCTGCGAGGAGCTCTCAGCGGAGAAGATCGATGCTTTGCTGCGCAAGTGGCTGCGCCGGCTGCCACATCCCTTCACCCTCGAGGATCGAACCCGCGGCATCCACTACGACCTATCGATCCTGCAGGCGGAGTTCTCGCTCACGCAGGTTCTCGATCGAGCGGTCACGGGGAGAGTCTTCTTCGAGGAGGTCATTCGCGAGAATCTCGACATCGGTCGCCCGGATCAGGTCCAGTTGATCTTCGGACGCAAGATCGTGCGCAAGGGACCGCGAGCTACGCCGGGCCGGTTTCGTACTCGGGTGATCACCAACGGGGTTTCCCCCTCGCTGCACGTCGACTACAAAGCCAGCCGCATCAAGCAGTACCACAAGGAGGGACGCGCGCTCAGGACCGAGACCACCATCAACAACACTCGCGACTTCGGGATCGGCAGAAGGCTGCACAACCTTCCCGCACTCCGGGAGGTCGGCTTCCGGGCCAACCGACGTCTGCTCGACGTCCAACGAATCAGCCATGACTGCGCGATCTCTCAAGAGAGCTTCCAGGCCTTCCAACGACCGCGTCTGGTCGCCGATCAACGCGCTTCGGCCCTACCTTTCGCCGACGAGCGAGTCCAGGCGTTGCTGCACGCTCTGGTCCTCTTCCGCTTTCTGCCTAACGGCTTCTCGAATGCCGATCTTCGTCAGCAGCTCGAACCTCTTCGTGGCCGCCATACCTCGCCCGGCAGCATGACTTACGACCTGCGGCGTCTCAGGATTCACGGCTTCATACGCCGCATCCCCCGCTCGCATCGCTACGAAGTCACACCCACCGGCCTTCGCTCCGCCCTCTTCCTCACCCGCACCCACGACAGATTGCTCCGCCCTGGCGCCACTGCCCTCAAACCGAAAGCCGCCTACCCCCACCCAGTGCTCAGCGCCGCTTTCGCAAACTTCGAAGCCCAGATCGATGCCTGGCTCCGCCGTGAGAAGCTCACGCCGTGAAACTTGACTCGACCCGAACGGTCAAAGCCGCTCAAGACTTCTAGCTGGGTCTGCGAATTTGGCGACAGTATGTCGAGTGTCGGCCACTGCTGTCCCACAAAGTCAGGCCATCCTTAGCGAGAGCTGAGTGGTTTGCGCGATGGCGTTGAGGTCGGGAGGCCGCAACAGGCGCTCGAGATCCTGTCGTTCGAAGAGATTGAGCTGCAGCAACCGCACGAGCTGACCGAGAGTCCAGCCGCCTTTGGAGAGGAATTTGAGGTACGCGAGGATCAGATAGACGGAAAGGGCGACCCAGAGTTGACTGAGCACCGCGTTGCGCGAGGTACCCAGGAAGCTGCTGATCTTGAGATTCTGCTTCATCCACTTGAAGAACAGCTCGATTTGCCACCGATCGCGGTAGACATCGGCGATGGTGGAGGCCGCGAGATCAAAATCATTGGTGAGAAACTCGTAGTGCTTGCCGGTCTGGGGATCCCGATAGCCGACCCTGCGCAGGGTCAGGTTATAGCGGGCCGCTTTGATCCCCTGTGGACGGATAACCTGGTCGCTGGTGACGCCCGTGCCGACAGGCCTGCGGCGCTCCTGCACGCTGTAGGGGACGACACGCTTGAGCCGAGTAACAAACCGGATCTTCTTCTCTGTCAGTTGGTTAAAGAACCGGTAGTCGAAGAAGCCGCGATCGAAGACAACCACGCTGCTGCTTGGCAGATCGAGCGCTCGAGCCCAGTAGATCTCGTGTTCGCGGCCCTCTGTGATGGTCACGAAGGCAGGCAAGTGGCCGGCATGATCCAAGCCCACATGGAGCTTGATCGCACCCTTGATGGCCTGGTACCTCGCCCAAGGGAAGAGCGAAACCGTCACCTCAATCAGAGACGCGTCGAGCGAGACCAGCCTCCGCTTGAACCGGAACCTGTGCCTGGGAGCGCGCCTCTGCGCTTGGCCGAGGAGCAGATGGAAGACCTCCTCAAACAGCGAGGCCGGCTGGCTCTGGTTCACACGCGCCAGCGTCGAACGTGTAACCGCACGGATCCCCAGATGGAACAGCTTGCTGCTCTGTGCCCGCAGGTTGGCCACCAGATCTCGGAGGCTGCTCCGCCCGGTCAGTTGGGCAACCGTCAAGGCGACGAACTGGTCCCACCGTGAGATCCCGCGCAGTTTCCGACCCCGATGGTGCCTCGAGGCGGCGGCTTCGAATTCATGTCTCGGCAGGAGCTTGAGGATCTGGGCAAGGACGGTAGAATGGTGGGCCAAGGCCTGGTTCCTCCCTTGTTTTCAATGGTTTGGTTGGCACCTCCATTGTAACAAGGAATACGGGAATCAGGCCTTCTTTGCATTGTTAGTGGGACAGCAGTGAGTGTCGGCTAACCCTTCGTTGCAGCGGACAATACCCAAGCGTTCGCCGGGTATTGCCGCTGAACTCATCCGCAGTTAGGAGGGTGATGAAACGCTCTCTGGAAGGCCGGCTTGGACCCCAAAACATGACTGGTTTCCTAAACGCCTTCGCATGGAATCAATGACTTACACGGAGCCGTGCGGTCGAGGATCCGGCACGCCGGCGTCCGCTTCGGGTTTTTCATCACCCTCTTAGAGGCGACCGCCGGAACGCCCTGGAAGGCACAAGGAAGACACGATGAGCTATTGGGCACATTCTGCCGAGATGACTCCAGCGCAATTCTGGGCGATTCGTGTCGATCGTGATCGGGAGTTGGCCATCTGTACGGAGGCGCTCCTCGGCCGATCCGTGAACGTCTACCTATGGGGAGAACGGGGCGTCGGCAAGTCCTTCTTGCTTCGACTGGTCGAAGAGGAACTCGATCGTGCTGAGTCCGTCCTGACGGCAAATGTAAACGTGACAGGCCTTAGAGGGTTCGGTCCGCCGGGCTTCCTAGAGGCTTTCCCTGCGGCAGTACTGCTCGCCCTGTGCACTAAGGCATGGAAGGACATTCTCGGGAAGTCGTACTCCGAGCTTCGCGCAACTCTCGACCTCCGCGACGGCGACATTCGGCTTCCCAGCGATCTCGGTCGCACTATCCAGATCGTATACACGCAGGTGATGGCCGCGCAGCGGAAGGCTCATTACGAGTACTCTAACTCCGTCGGATTCTCGGCCGCTGCGAAGGGCGAGAAGAGCGAGACTGGATCGGTGGAGCAAGTCCAACCGTCGATTTTACCTTTCGAGTTCTTCGAGTACTGCGACGAGCTACTCCAGGCTCTAGGCAAACACGGCAAGTCGCGAATCGTCGCGCTCTGCGACGAGGCTAACCATCTACCTTTGAGCGAGCAGCAGCAGCTCCTTGGCCAGTATGTAGAGATGTTCGCATCTCGGCGAGTGCAGTTCTTGTTCGTCGCGGGCTACCGCACAGCCATGGCACCCCCATCTACTCCGGAGGGGTTTGCCTGCGCGCTAGAGCTCAGGGGACTGAGCGCGTCCGACTCGATCTCGCTGCTAACGAAGGCCGCGAAGGAGCTTGGCTGGGAAGCCGAGGCTTCCGCCTGCGCCCGCGTCGCAGAACGATGCGCGGGAAATCCACGATTTCTTCTCTCAGCACTTGACAGGGCATACACCGATGCCAAGCGGAGCGGGGTCGCACTAGATGGAGAACGCCTCGTTACTGCGTGCGTTGATTGGCTTCATCAGCTCGAACTATCTGAAAGACTCCACCGAGGCGCATGAGATCGATCGCCTAACCCCTCGTTGCAGCGGACGCTAAACTCATGCGCCGTTAGGCGGCCCTCGGTCCATCGATGAAACGTCGCCATCCTCCGGCGAACAAGGTCGACCCGTCCGCTGAGACGCTGGGCGATGGCCAGAGCATTCTCGAATCGGTCATCGACCCCATCGTCTCCGACCCTCTTACCGACGTCACTCGCGCTGAGCGTAGATCGCTGCTCCTCCTTAGCCTCGCAGCGGTGATCGTCGCGCAAGCTGGCCTTATTCCATCCCGGATCCCCGCGGTCGAGATAGAGCTTCACGCCAGCGATCGGCTCGCGCTCCTGTATGTCCTCGTCGTTGTGCTCTTCTACTACCTCTTCGCCTTCTACATCTACTCGCGATCCGATCTTCGGCGCAGAAAGGCCGTACAGACCCTGAAGAGAGCTCCGGCGACTGAATTCGCGACGCGGCTCGCCGAACGAATGAAGGCCGCTGACCGAGCAAAGCGCACTCCGGAGGAGCTTGAGCAGGATCTCCGTGAACTCTCCCGGCCGGCCGACTACATGAAGATGGCGTCCGACCTCGAGAAGTTCTCGACCGCGCGGGTCTTCTTCGATTGCCATCTTCCCTTGTTCGTCGGAGCTACGGCGATCGGCGTGGTTCTCGCCGAGACCAGAGGCTTCCCTGGTTGGCTATTCCTCACCCCGCTCTTCGCCCTCGCTCTCACAATGGTGTCCGGCGTTTACCTCTGGCAGAACCGTAAGCGCATCTCGCACTGGCTTGGAGTGCGGAGACACAACTACTACTTCTGGCGAATGCGCCGGCTGACAGGCAAACTCAAGGACATTCCTCAGGACTCAGTCAAGCGCGAGGCCTTTCTCGCACAGCACAAGCGACTGTTCGACAAGGCACTGCGCGGGCCATGGGTGTAGGGTCGCCCACTGCTGTCCCACTAACAATGCAAAGAAGGCCTGATTCCCGTATTCCTTGTTACAATGGAGGTGCCAACCAAACCATTGAAAACAAGGGAGGAACCAGGCCTTGGCCCACCATTCTACCGTCCTTGCCCAGATCCTCAAGCTCCTGCCGAGACATGAATTCGAAGCCGCCGCCTCGAGGCACCATCGGGGTCGGAAACTGCGCGGGATCTCACGGTGGGACCAGTTCGTCGCCTTGACGGTTGCCCAACTGACCGGGCGGAGCAGCCTCCGAGATCTGGTGGCCAACCTGCGGGCACAGAGCAGCAAGCTGTTCCATCTGGGGATCCGTGCGGTTACACGTTCGACGCTGGCGCGTGTGAACCAGAGCCAGCCGGCCTCGCTGTTTGAGGAGGTCTTCCATCTGCTCCTCGGCCAAGCGCAGAGGCGCGCTCCCAGGCACAGGTTCCGGTTCAAGCGGAGGCTGGTCTCGCTCGACGCGTCTCTGATTGAGGTGACGGTTTCGCTCTTCCCTTGGGCGAGGTACCAGGCCATCAAGGGTGCGATCAAGCTCCATGTGGGCTTGGATCATGCCGGCCACTTGCCTGCCTTCGTGACCATCACAGAGGGCCGCGAACACGAGATCTACTGGGCTCGAGCGCTCGATCTGCCAAGCAGCAGCGTGGTTGTCTTCGATCGCGGCTTCTTCGACTACCGGTTCTTTAACCAACTGACAGAGAAGAAGATCCGGTTTGTTACTCGGCTCAAGCGTGTCGTCCCCTACAGCGTGCAGGAGCGCCGCAGGCCTGTCGGCACGGGCGTCACCAGCGACCAGGTTATCCGTCCACAGGGGATCAAAGCGGCCCGCTATAACCTGACCCTGCGCAGGGTCGGCTATCGGGATCCCCAGACCGGCAAGCACTACGAGTTTCTCACCAATGATTTTGATCTCGCGGCCTCCACCATCGCCGATGTCTACCGCGATCGGTGGCAAATCGAGCTGTTCTTCAAGTGGATGAAGCAGAATCTCAAGATCAGCAGCTTCCTGGGTACCTCGCGCAACGCGGTGCTCAGTCAACTCTGGGTCGCCCTTTCCGTCTATCTGATCCTCGCGTACCTCAAATTCCTCTCCAAAGGCGGCTGGACTCTCGGTCAGCTCGTGCGGTTGCTGCAGCTCAATCTCTTCGAACGACAGGATCTCGAGCGCCTGTTGCGGCCTCCCGACCTCAACGCCATCGCGCAAACCACTCAGCTCTCGCTAAGGATGGCCTGACTTTGTGGGACAGCAGTGAGGGTCGCCTAACCTTCGTTGCAGTGGACAACACCCGGGCGTCCGCCCGGCTGTCGCCGCTGAACTCATACACCGTTAGGCGACACCCGGAAGGATCATTGATCATCCAGCGCCAACCACCGGAGTTCCTCTACAAGTATCGCGGGCTAACCGACCATCCGGAGTACCTTCGCGAATCGCTCACAACTGGCCACGTCTTCTTCGCCTCGCCAGCGGGCTTCAACGACTCTGTCGACTGTCGTGTCGTGTTGACCTGCTCGGCTGAACGCGCCGAGTACCGCGCGTATCTCGACGAAATCTTGGGGCACACCGCGTTCTCGTCCGTCCGCCGCCGCGAAATCGCCGACGAGGCCATGAAGAAGAACCCCCACAGCAATGAAGTCCTGCAACGCGCTATAGAAGAGGACCTCCTTGCGGCCCGGCAACGCCTAGGCGTGCTTTGCCTCTCGGAGTACGCCGACGATTCGCTAATGTGGTCTCGCTACGGCGACTTGCACGCCGGACTATGTCTGGAGTTCCACGTCACTGAAGAGTTTGCCACCTACACCGGCGTACCGTTCTGTGTCGCGTACGATGATCAAGTCATTGAACTGGCATTCCCCCCACCACCGACACTAATACGCGTAGCATCGAGGTCATGCTTACCAAACAGACCCACTGGTGGTCGGAGAGAGAGTGGCGAATTGTCGACCTCATTCGCGGACACGGCCTCCATCCATTCCCGCCTCATCTCTTGAGTGGAGTGGTCTTCGGCTGCGCCATGTCTGATACCGATCGCGCGACTGTGCAGCGGTGGGTCGAGGACGGCCCCTGTCGCCCGGTGTTCTACGAGGCCCTCCTTGACACCGGCAGTCCTCGAATTCACATCCAACCCCTCGAACGCGGTGTCGCCTAACCCCTCGTTGCAGCGGACACCAACTGGGCGTTCGCCCGGTCGGTGCCGCTGAACTCATACACTGTTAGGAAGATGCTGAAAAAGTCCTCGACTCCTGGCAACATTGCCTAACCGAGCCAGGAGGGCTGCCATGCGCGGTGACGACCCCACTCAAGGCGCTACTTTCAGCTACGTGGGTCCAGAGCAGCGGGTACCTGCCGATCATCCGCTGCGACCGATCCGTCAGATGTGCAATGAGGTGCTGTCCCACCTTTCGCCGCGCTTTGACGAGATCTACGCGCGGGTGGGCCGACCGTCGATCGCTCCCGAGCGGTTGCTGCGGGCGCTGCTGCTGCAGTTGCTCTACAGCATCCGCTCCGAGCGGATGCTCATGGAGCAGCTCGACTACAACCTGCTCTTTCGCTGGTTCGTTGGCCTTACCATGGACGATCCGATCTGGGCTCCTACCGTCTTCTCGAAGAACCGCGACCGCTTGCTCGAGGGCGACATCGCTCGCGAGTTCTTCCAAGAGGTGGTCGAGATGGCGCGACGTCGGCGCCTGCTCTCCGACGAGCACTTCACCGTCGACGGCACGCTGATCGAGGCTTGGGCCAGCCACAAGAGCTTTCGCCGTAAGGACGGTAGTGAGCCCCCTCAGGGAGGCGGGCATCGCGACTTCCGGGGCGAGCGGCGCTCCAACGAAACCCATGCGTCGACGAGCGATCCGGACGCTCGGCTCTATCGCCGCACCCATCATGGCGAGGCCAAGCTTGCCTACCTCGGTCACATCCTGATGGAAAACCGCAACGGCTTGGCGGTGGGCGGTTGTGTGACTCACGCCACCGGCTTTGCCGAGCGCGAGGCTGCCATCGAGCTCGTCAGCGATCTTCCCGTCAACGGCCGGATCACCCTCGGCGCTGACAAGGCGTACGACACGCGCGACTTCGTCGCCGCTCTCAGAGCCAACGGGGTCACTCCCCACGTCGCCCAGAACACCACCGCCAAATCCAGCGCTATCGACCGTCGGACGACTCGCCATCCCGGCTACGGTATGAGCCTCAACAGACGCTGCCTGGTCGAGCGAATCCCGGCTTGGCTCAAGAACACCGCGCTGCTGCGGAAGACCAAACACCGAGGTAGGGAGCGCATCAACTGGCTCTTTGTGTTTGCTCTCGGCGCTTACAACCTGGTCCGCATGCGAGGCCTCGCACCCGCGTGAAGCAGGCCGCGCGGCAGGCTGCGGACGGGTCGAGATCAGCCACCGAACGCCCTCCCCGAGCTCGCTAGAACAGCAGGAACTGCTCAAGATGCTCTCCGATAATCCCTTCATTGGCGATTCTTCAGCAAGCTCTTAGGCGTCAGAGCACCGTCATCGCTACCAGCTAGAAGAATCCGACCCGCCATGCTCCTCATCGTGCGCAACATCCAGAATCTTTTGCACTTTCGCACCGACATTTCTCCTTTTCTCGTTCATCTGACCCGGCAATCTTCCGACAAAACGGCGCGCGACAACCTGGTGTCCATTCTTGACTGCGAGGCGCTTATCGCCAGCGGTCGGCCGATCAGTGACGCAAGGTATGCCGCCCCCATGAAAGATGCCGCAGACGAGAAGCTCTTTGGCGCCATCTCCTTCAGCGAGACTCCCATTTCCGAGGTCCACACACTCTTCGAGATTGGTTCACGGACTGTCAAACTGGAGCCCTACGGACTCGTCTTCCTCAAACAGCGCTTGGCGCGCCGCGGCGTTTCTCCCGTCATCTACATCAACAACGAACAAGAGGACCAAGATCAGGTCGTTGCCGCGCTCGTATCCCTGCGCACCACACATCGCGCGGCCGCCGAACGAATCTTGCCGCTCGTCTCAGTGTTTGGGGGCAAGCTCAAGCCTCTCGGCGGCACGCACCAGGGAGGCCGCGTCGACTTCACGTGGGAACGCGAGTGGCGCTATCCGGCTTCTAGCGGCTACTTCGACTTCACCAGGGAGGATATTTTTATCGGCCTCTGCCCACATGAGGACATCCCGTTCTTTCAGCGTCACTACCCCAGAATTGGCTTCATTGATCCACGGCGGAACGTCAAATGGTATGCCGCGAAGCTGATCAAGTCTCGCAAGCGGCTTCAGCTAAAATACTCTGTGGTCTGACCTCGGAACCCACCGCGCATGCGACCTGACGCCTCTAAGGTGACCCGGCTACCATTGGCGATCGGCTAGCCACCCTTCCACGAGTCCGAACTCGGGCGTAAACAGGTAACCGCTTGATTGAGAGGAGAGAGGCGTGATCCCAGTTCCCCCGACCATTCAGAACATCTTGCGCGTGGGCGGCGGCGTCAGTGTCGACTCCAAGAGCTACGTTCCGCCCACGCTTGAGGACTTCGCACGGCTGGCCCGCGCCAATGGCGGTCGCCTTCACATCCGACGTGCTGAGCATCTTGTCCCGCCAACTCTCGAGAGCATTGCGCGACTCGGCGGCAATCAGGTAGTACTGGAGTTCAGCGAGAAACAGTAGGGACGCCGTACCATCCCCCGACGCAAGAGCTTCCCTTGTCCTCATGCCGACGGGTCGCCTAACCTCTTGCAGCGGGCGCTACTCGGGCGTTCGCCCGGGCAGCGCCGCTGAACTCATATCCCGTTAGAGGCGTCAGGGGTGGAACAGAACCTAGCGCGCGTCGTAGCGCGCGAACGCCGCCACCGCGCCGCCGAAGGCGAGCAGCGAGGCGCAGGCGAGGAGCGCCAGCGCCGGCAGCGTGGCGGCGAGGAGCGCCGGCAGCGAAGCGGCCGGCGGCGCGAAGCGCGGCAGGCCGGAGAGGTCGAGCGGCTCCGTGCCTTCGTCGCCGCGCTTGACCGTCTGCCGCTCGTTGGCCTGCACGGTGACCGCGCCCGCCGCGGGGTCCTTCTCGAGCAGGAAGCGGCGCACGTCCTCGCGGTAGCGCCTCGATGGCCGCCGTGTAGCGCTCGCCGAGGTCGACGCCGGTCTCGGCGACGGTGACGGCGACGGCGCGGAAGGCGGCGGGCGGCGTCCAGCCGGCGATGCCGAGGGCGAGGCGCTCCTGGCGCCGGCGCAGGTTGCGGGCGCGCTCCTCGAGCCGCGCGCGGTAGGCGTCGATCTCGGCCAGCGTCTTCTGCCGCAGCTCGTCGTCCTCCTGCATCCAGCGCCAGAGGTTCTCGTCCTCGTAGGCGGTGCGCGTCGCCTCGGGCTGCGCCGCCACCTCGCGGCGGCGCGTCTCCCAGCGCTCGCGCGCCTCGCGCTCGCTCTTCGCCAGCAGCTCGCGCTCGGCGCCGGCGCGCTGGCTGTCGAGCTCGGCGGCGCTCGGCACCCGCACGAGCTCTCCCGCAGCCAGGAGCCCGACGCGCGGCAGCAGCAGCACCATGACGATCCACACCGCGAGGCCGGCGAGGAAGGAGATCGCCGGCCGCCGCGTCAGGCAGGAGACGAGCAGCCCGAAGACGACGAAGAAGGCGAAGAGCAGCAGGCCGGCGAGGAGCAGCAGGAGGAGCCGCACGGCCGCCGTGCCGGTGAGCGGCACGCCGAGGACGAGCAGCACGAGCCAGCCGCCGAGCAGCGGTATCAGCAGCGGCAGGCCGAGGCCGAGGAGGTTCCCCGTCGCCTTGGCGGTGAGCACCTTCCAGCGCGGCACCGGGTGCGCCAGCAGGAGGCGCAGCACGCCGCTCTCGCGCTCGCCGCTGACCGCGTCGTGGGTGAGCAGCAGCGCGTAGAGGGTGACCACCACCTGCAGCACGAAGGTGAGGTCGAGGTCGCGGAAGACGGCGAGGATGGCGTCGTCCTCGTAGACGCCCTGCCGCAGGCCGACCGGCTGGCGCGGGTGGACGAGGCTGAAGCGGCCGGTGTCGAGGTGGACGCCGCTGGAGACGATCTGCAGCGGGTCGGCGGCGCGCAGGGCGCGCGGCCGCAGCGAGAACCAGCGCGTCTGCGCCGCCATCTCCTGGTCGGTGAGCGCGGCGAGCGCCGCCTGCTCGCGCACGAAGGCGCGGTACTGGACGGTGCCGGCGAGCAGCGCCAGCAGCACCAGCAGCGAGCAGACGGCGAAGGTGGCGACGAAGCGCGGGCTGGCGAAGATGCCGCGCAGCTCGCGGGCGACGAGGGTGCGGAACATGCTCGGCTCCTCTCGCGGTCGACGGTCAGCGAAGGTCGTAGCGCTGGAAGGTGAGGAAGGCGGCGGTGTAGAGGACCAGCGGGAAGAGCGCCAGCAGCGCGAGGTCGGCGGCGGCGCGCTGCAGCGCCGGCCGCAGCGGCGGCGGCTGCCACTGGAACGGCGGCATCTCGGCGGCGACGATGGGCTTGGGCAGCTCTTCCTCGTCGTCGCCGTGCCCGTCGTTGTCGCGCACCTGGATCTTGATGCGGACGCCGCCGTTGGAGCGCCGGCCGGCCTTCGCTTCCTGGAAGCGGCCGAACGCCTCCTGGTAGCGCGCCAGCTGGCCGCGCAGCTCGTCCTCGAGCACCAGCGAGGTGCCGGCGAGCTCGGCGCTGGCGAGCGTGAAGCTGGCGGCGGGCGACAGCCGCGCCAGGCCGAACGCCAGGCGCCGCTGGCGCGCCTGCTCGGCGCGGCGCCGCTCGAGCAGCGAGCGCTCGAGCTCGGCGAGGCGGCGCTCGCGCTCCGCGGCCTGCTCGTCGATGAGCTTGTTGACGTTCATCATCGCCTGCTGCGCCCCACCGGGGCCGCGGCGGCCGCCGCCGAGCAGGCCTTCGATCTGCTGGCGGAAGCTCGCCCGATCGCGCTCCCACAGCTCGTTCTGCAGCCGCGTGCGTTGCGCCTGCACGGCGTCGCGCGACAGCACCGGCGCGGCGTTGGCGGCGAGCGACACCGCGGCGCGCGGCGTCACCAGCACCAGCAGCACCCAGGCGGAGAGGGCGAGGAAGAAGGCGTGCGCCGGCTGCCGCACGAGCGTCGAGATCCAGGTCGAGAGCGCGAGCAGCGCGGCGAGGTAGAGCAGCCCGGCTCCCACCGCGAGCGCGAGCCGCAGCCAGTCGGCGCCGCTCATCGGCACGCCCGAGAGTTGGAAGACGAGGGCGCCGAGCCCGAGCGGCACGAGCAGCGGCACGACGAGGCCGCCGAGGGCGCCGGCGACCTTGCCGAGCAGGAAGCCGGCGCGCGAGAGGTCGCCGGCGAAGCACAAGCCGCAGCGTGCCGCGGGCGCGCTCGCCGCACACCGCGTCGTAGCCGAGCAGCACGGCGAACAGCCCGAGCACGATGCGGAAGACGAACTCGAGGTCGAGCACGCGCAGCAGCGCCGCCACCGGCTCGGAGGCGTAGCGGCTGCCGCCGGTCTCGATGACGCCGCGCCCCTCGACGGTGGCGCTGCGGCCGATGTCGTAGGCGACGCCGGCGATCAGCATCTCGAGCGGCTGCGGCGGCAGGCCGACGGTCGGGGTCACCGACAGCCAGTCGGTCTCGCCCTGGAGCTGCCGCAGGTCGGCGGCGCGCGCGGCGTCGTAGCGGCGGCGCTCGAGGTGGTAGCCGCGCGCGGCGACCCAGAAGGTGAGGACGATCAGCACCGCCGAGAGGGCGAAGGTCCAGGCGAACTTCGGCGAGACGACGGTGGCGAGCATCTCGCGGCGGGCCACCACCCACCAGGCCGCGGGGCGCGAGCTCGGCCATCACGCCACCTCGCGCTGCGGCGCCGCCGGCTCGCCGCCCGGAGCCTCGACCCACTGCAGGTAGAGCTGCTCGAGGTCCTGCGCGGCGAGCTCGTCGCGGCTCCACTCGGCGACCAGCCGTCCGCGCGACATCACGCCGACGCGGTCGGCGAGCTGCTTGGCGCGGAAGACGTCGTGCGTCGACATCAGGATGGCGCGCCCCTCGTCGCGCAGCTCCTCGAGCAGGCGGCCGAGCTCCCAGGCGGCGCGCGGGTCGAGCCCCGAGGTCGGCTCGTCGAGGATGAGGACCGGCGCGCGGCGGAGGATCGCCACCGCCAGGCCCGTCTTCTGCCGCATCCCTTTGGAAAAAGTTTTCAACCGCCGCCGGTGCGCTTCCTCCTCGAGGCCGACGCGGCGCAGCGTCGCGGCGAGCTCGTCGCGCGTCGGCCGCAGGCCGGCGAGCTGGGCGAAGAACTCGAGGTTCTGCAGCGCCGTCAGCTCGCCGTAGAGCTCGACGTTCTCGGCCACGTAGGCGAGCTGCGCCTTGGCGCGCAGCGGCTCCTCCTGCACCGTCACGCCGGCGACGCGGGCGGTGCCGCTGCTCGGCCGGATGAGGTCGAGGAAGAGGTGGATGGTCGTCGACTTGCCGGCGCCGTTGCCGCCGAGCATGGCGTAGATCTCGCCGGGGGCGACGGCGAACGAGACCGAGTCGACGGCGAGCAGGCCGTCCTCGTAGCGCTTGCTGAGCGCCACCGCTTCGAGCAGCGGCGCGGCGGGGCGGCGGGAGTGGAAGCGGCGGGTGCGGACATGGTCTCCTCCTAGCGGCGGGTGAGCTTGACGCCGAAGACGACGAGGCCGCCGACGGTGGCGAGGATCAAGCCGAGCAGCGACACGGTGCCGGCGAGGCTCACCGGCGACGTCACCTCGACGGTGAGCAGCTTGTCCTCGCCGTCGACCGGCTTGCCGTCGGCGAGGGCGCGGCTCTCGAGGCGGCTCTCGTAGCGGCCGGCCGGCACGTCGGCGGGCGGCTCGAGCGTCACCGTGACGCGCTGCTCGTCGCCGACGCGCAGCATCGGCACCAGCGCCGGCTCGATCTTGCGCTGCCAGCCGAGCGGCGGCTCGAGGGTGAAGGCGAGGTTGCGCAGCTCGCCGCTCCCCTCGTTGCGCAGGTCGACGGGGATGCGCACGGCGCGCGCGCCCTCGACCTGCTGGAAGAGCTGCGGCACGTTGACGCGCAGCTTGCCGGTGCCGCGGGCGAGCAGCTCGATGCGCGCCCAGCCGATGCCGGCGGCGTCGAGCTCGGGGGCCGTCCACGGCCGCGCTTCGAGCTCGCCGGCGCGCTGCTCGGGCACCGCGGCGACGAGCAGCTCCTGCGCGCGGCCGAGCGGCAGGCGCTCGCTCGGGCGGTCGGGAAGCTCGAGCGAGAGGCGGGCGCGGCGGCTGGCCGTGCCCTCCTCGAAGCGGATCTGCCGCAGCCGCGCCTCCGACGCGGGATCGGTGAAGGTGGCGTGCACCTCGTCGGGCAGCCCGAGCACCACCAGCCGGTAGCTGTCGTCGCTGGCGGAGAAGCGCTCGAGCTCGAGGTCGTAGCTGACGCTGCTGCCCAGCTCGCCCTCCTGCGAGAACTGCAGCGGCTTGACGGCGACGCGGTTCTCCCCCTCGTCGCGCTGCAGGAAGACCTTCACCTGGCGCCGGCTGCCGTTGCCGTAGCTCAAGTTGACGGTCACCGCGTCGAGGTCGCGCAGCAGCGCGAAGGTCAGGTCGGCCGGGCGGCCGGACACCAGCTCGTCGAGCTTGGCCTCGTAGGGCTGCGAGATGATGGCGCCCGCGTCGTCGAGCAGCGAGACGTAGACGTCGCGGATGCGGTCGGGCGCCAGGGCGCGGAAGAGCGGGTCGTCGGTGCCGGCGAGGTGGCGCAGCTCGGCGCCGCCGCCGGCGGTGTTCTCGAGGCGCAGCCGCACCGAGGACGGGCCGCCGGCGTCGCGGCGCTTCACCGCCGCGCGCACCGCCACGTACTGCTCCGCGAAGAGCACGGCGAGCATCGACTGCTGGTAGTTGACCTCGGCCTCCGCGAAGCTGCGCTGCGCGCCCTCGAGGTCGGTGGCGGAGAGCAGCCCCTGCTCGAAGAGCTGACGGCGCCGTTCGAGCTCCTTCTTCGCCACCTCGTACCCCTCGCGCGCGCGCTTGAGGCCGAGCAGCGGGTACTTGTCGTCGCGCTCGTTGAAGAACTGCGCGCCCGCGAGCGTGGGCAGCAGCAGCGCCACGACGAGCGGCAGGACGAGGCGGCGCATGGCGGACCTCGCGTGCGGTCCAGCCGGCGTCACTGCCGGATTTCCCGGCGCATCATCGGCGACTCTTTGCGCTCGAAGGTCTCCGTGCGCCGCTTGCCACCGTTCTCGATCTCGATCGTCACCTTGGCGCCGACGGCGATGTCGTCCCAGCGCGCGGCGAAGTCGTCGAGGCTGGCGACCGGCTTGCCGTCGAGGCCCACGACGCGGTCGCCCTGACGGAAGTAGGCGTCGCCGTTGGGCAGCACCGCCGCCACCTCGACCGGCGAGCCGGCGTCGTACTTCTGCTTGAGCACCACGCCGAGGGCCGGCATGGCCTCGACCTTGGCGTTCGGGTCCTCCTCGATGCGCAGCTCGACGCGCTGCGACTGCGGCAGCTTGGCAGGGTCGCCCTTGGCGAACCGCACGATGCGCCGGTCGGCGCCGCGCTCGACGCCGAGCTCGACCTGCGCGCCGACCGCCAGCGCCTCGTACGCGGCTTTGACCTCCTGCGCCGTGCGCACGCGCTTGCCGTTGACGGCGAGGATGCGATCGCCGGCAGCGAGCTCCACCTCGCGATAGGCGGCGGGACGCTGCTCCGGCTCCACGCCATGCTCGACGCGCGCCGCGTCGCCCGCCTTGTCAGGGATGAGCAGCGCGCCGAGCTCGCGCAGGAAGTAGCTGTCGGGCGGGCCGCCCCGCTGGACCACTACCTGCGCACGAGCGACGGCGGCGAGGAGCGTGAACGATGCGGCAACAGCGAGAGCGGCTGCGGCAAAGCGAGCGGCAGTGCGCGGCATGATCGACGGCCTCCGGTTTGGGTGCCGCCGAGAGGATCCCGGCGGCGATATGCCCCAGTCCAAGGCCAGTGCCACGCCGCGCCGCACGGCGCAAGCGTCAGCTATTCAATGAGATGCGCGCTACGCGGGCGGTCGGCAGCGCAGCCGCCCACTCCGCATTCGGGGAGGCGCCTCCCGAAAAGGGGAGGTGGCGAACGCGCTGAGCCAATCCACCCTCCATTTCCGTCTATTGGGTAGACTCTGAGGAGATACCCATGGATTCAGCCTTCATCGAGCTCGCGGAACGGGTCGCCGGAGAGACGCGGCGTCACTTCGACCAAGTGGCGGTGGAGATGCGGCAGGACGCCGCCGAGACCCGGCGCCACTTCGACCAAGTGGCGGTGGAGGTGCGGCAGGACGCCGCCGAGACGCGGCGTCACTTCGACGAAGTGGTGGTGGAGATGCAGCAGGACGCCGCCGAGACTCGGCGCCACTTCGACGCAGTGGCTGCCGAGATGCGGCAGCATTACGAAGGCGTGACGGTCGGGCTGCGGCAGCATTTCGACGACGTGACCGCCGAGACGCGGCGCGAAACCCGGCTGCACTTCGACATCGTTGCTGAAGGCATACGCGGCGACGTCCAGCTGCTGGCCGAAGGCCTGGCCATGCATTCCGAAAGCGTCGATCGCCGCTTCGCCGAGGTTAAGGAGGAGTTCGTCGAGGTGCGGGCGATGATCCGCCTCTCCTACGCCGAGCTCGACCGTCGCCTGCGCACCCTCGAATCGGCGAGCTGAGCGCCCCTAGCGCTGGAAGGCGTAGGAGACTTTGAAGAACACCGACTGATCGGTGGGCGCCAGGTCGCTGCGCTCGTCTTCGTAGGCGCGGTTGTCGGCGTAGCCGACGAAGAGCACGGTCTGCCAGTTGAGCTTGTAGGCGAAGACCGCCGAGCCCGAGAAGAACTCGTCCTCGGGTCGCACCGCGAAGGTGTAGAGCTGCGGGTCGCGCTCGGTGTGCACCCACTGGCCGATGAGGCGCAGCCAGGACTTGGCGCTGAAGGTGTAGTTGGCGCGCAGGCGCAGCACGTCGGCGGTGAAGAGGCGGCCCGAGCGGCCGTTCTCGGCATCGACGTCGAGGGTGCGCCGGTTGGCGAACAGGGTGAGCAGCAAGTGGTCGGTGGGGCGCACCTCGGTGCGGGTGTTGATCGTCATGCCGTCGCCGCGGCGGTCGTTGGCGAAATCGACCTCCTGGCCGAAGCGGCCGTTGAGGGAGAAGAACGAGATCCAGCGCGGCGGCCGGATCTCGATCGTCGGCCGCAGCTGCCAGCGCTCGTGCACCTTCTCGATGGCGAGCAGCTCGTGGTAGGCGAGCTCCATGCGGATGAAGGAGTTGAGCTTGGCGTCCATGCCGAAGCCCGGCACCACGCCGAATTCCAGCTTGTTGCCGTCTTCGTCGTGCTTCTGGTGGGCGAAGGTGAAGAGGCGCAGGCGCGAGTAGAACTTCCCCTCCGGCCGGAAGGTGCGGCCGACTTCGGCGAGCTCCTCGTGGATGCCGACCTGGGTGACGAAGCCGTTGTCGGCGCGGAACTCGTCGTCGAGCCGCAGCGCCTGGGTGAAGAAGTCCCACTTGGTCATCGAGCGGTTCCACCACACGTTGCCGGCCCAACCGGAGAGCGAGCGGCCGTCCCATTCGCCGGCGAGGTCGGGCCGGTTCGGGGTCTGGCTGCTGCTGAAGAGGAGCTGGCCGGTGACGGTGTCGTGCTGCGTCGGCATCCAGCGGAAGTCGGGGCCGAAGACGCGGTTGCTGCCGCCGCCGTCGACCTCGCGGCCGCTGTAGAGGAGGCTCGCGAAACCCTTGCCGAAGTCGCGGCGGTAGCGGCCGACGGCGACGTGCGAGGAGAAGTCGGCGAGCGCCGTCCCCGAGCTGTTGACGCCGGGGATGATGATGCCGCCGTCCCCTTCGTCCTCGCCGACGAGCAGCGTCCACTGGTTGTTGCCGAGCTGGCCGGTCGAGCGCGCGCCCCAGCGCGGCTGGTTGAAGGTGCGGGTGTAGATCGCCTGGATCGGCGTCGAGAACATGTCGACCGACTCGAGGAAGAACGGCCGCCGCTCGGGGAAGAAGAGGGCGAAGCGCTCGTTGGCGGAGATCTGCGCCACGTCGCTCTCGATCTGCGAGAAGTCGGGGTTGACCGTGGCGTCGAAGACGAGGTTGGGGTTGGGGATCCACTTGGCGTCGAGGCCGCCGTCGCCCTCGGGGTCCTCGCTCTCGAGCGCGTTGCCGAGCTGGCCGTTGCGAGGCAGCGCGACCTGGTTGCCGGTGGCGTAGGGCGCCACCACCCAGTGGCTGCCGGACGGCAGCCCGGCGAGGCCGACCAGCGGCCGCGTGTTGCAGATGAAGCAGTTGGAGTCGCGCGGCAGCCGCGAGGTGAACATCTGGTAGCGGAACTCGCGCGGCATGTTGCGGTAGAGCATGATCCGCCACTGCTCGGGGTCGCTCTTCTCGTAGCGCAGCGACGAGAAGGGGATGCGCATCTCGAGCACCCAGCCGCTCTCGGTGATCTTGCCGGCGCTGTCCCAGAAGAAGTCGGGGGCCGAGTCCTCGCCGGCGGCGTCGCTGCTGATGGCGTCGTACTGGATGCCGCGCGCGTTGGCGAGGAACATCTGCGCCGTCTTGCCGTCGTTGCGCGGGTCGACGATGACGCCGCCGTAGTCGGTGTAGCTGGGGACGTTGTCGCGGTCGCCGAGCGGCGCCTTGATGTCCTTGGGGTCGGGGTCCTTGAAGTCGAAGGCGGCGTAGAAGAAGTGCTCGTCGTAGGCGAGCCAGGCGACGTTGTTCACCTTGGGCTCGACGTTGTCGCCGGGGTTGGTCTCGTACCAGGTGGTGATTTGCTCGGCCTGCTGCCAGGCGGCGTCGGAGAGGTCGCCGTCGACCTCGATCGCCGCGCTGATGCGCTCGATGCGCAGCGGCTCGGCGGCGGTCGCGCTTTGGGCGAAGGCAGGGGTGGCCGCCAACGCGACGGCGACGACGAAAGCCAGGCCTACGGCGGCATGGCGAAGCGAACAAGCTGAGCGCATCGATCCCTCCTCGAACGGCAATTCGACTCGCGATTGATACGGACGAGGGGGGCAAAGGTTAGGAAGGCTGTTGACGGTTGTCGTGAGCGGCCGCCGCGGCGGCGCGAGTGGCCGAGGCGAGAGCGCCGGAGTACCCTGGCTGTCGTGCAACCCGTGGCGGGGCCGTTCGTACAGCTTGCTGGTCGGTCCCCGCTCACACCACCTTCCAGGAGACCTCGATGCTCCGCAGCGCTCGCCTCGTCTCCACCGTCGTCTTCGTCGCCGCTTTCGCCGCCGTCTCACTCCCCGCGCACGCCGCCAAGCCCGAGCGCTGGAACGCGCGCATCATGGGCAACGACGCCGGCTTCATGACCGTCGAGCGCGAGCCCGGCGGCGCCATCCGCACCCACTTCGAGTACAACGACCGCGGCCGCGGCCCCAAGGTCGACAGCCGCCTCGTCCTCGGCGCCGACGGCACGCCGAGCTCGCTCACCGTCGACGGCAACGAGTACCTCAAGGGCCCCGTCGCCGAGCGCTTCACCCGCGAGGGCGGCAAGGCGACCTGGAAAAACCGCGCCGAGCAGGGAGAGCGCGAGCGCCGCCGGCACCTTCTACTCGAGCTACGACGGCACGCCCAACGAGATCGCCTACCTGGTGACGGCGGCGGCGAAGGCGCCCGGGCAGCGGCTCACGCTGCTGCCGACGGGAACGGTCACCGTCAGCAAGCTGCCCGAGGTCGAGGTCGCCGCCAGCGGCAAGAAGCGGCGCGTCGTCCCCTGGGAGGTCGTCGGCCTGAGCCTCGAGCCGTTCGTCGTCTGGCTCGAGTCTGACGGCAGCTACTTCGGGTCGCCGGGCACCTGGTCGCGCTGCTGCCGGCGGGGTGGGAGGGCGTCAACGACAAGCTCGTCGACTACGAGAAGAAGCGCAGCGACGAGCGCCGGCTGGCGATGGCGAAGACGCTCGCCAAGCGGCCCGCGGCCGGCATCGCCTTCACCGGCGCCGGGCTCTTCGACGCCGAGGCGCGCGTCGTGCGGCTGGGGATGACGCTGCTCGTCGTCGGCGAGCGCATCGCCGCTGTCGGCACCGACAGCACCGTCGCCATCCCCGCCGGCGCCGAGGTCGTCGACGCGCGCGGCAAGACGCCATCCCCGGCCTCTGGGACATGCACCAGCACTTCGGCGACCTCGACGGCATCCTCGACATCGCCGCCGGCGTCACCAC
>CAWJWP010000019.1:0-185742 GCA_963846495.1 Thermoanaerobaculia bacterium
ACAACGGCGACCAAGGGATCGTCCTCGCCGTCGCCGCGGAAGGCGGCGCGCCGGCGCCGATGGCGGTGCTACGCGCATCCGGCGCCTCCGGCGGAGCTGGCGCGTTTCGCGCCGTTCCGCTCGGCGCCCTGCGCGCTCACCTCGAGCCCGCGTGGGCGAGTACCGTCCACAAAGCCCAAGGGTCAGAGCACGACTCGGTGGCGCTGATCATGCCGACCGCGGAGACGCGGCTCCTCACCCGCGAGCTGCTTTACACGGCGGTGACGCGAGCGCGCCGTTCGGTGGTCGTCATCGGCACCAGCGAGCGGCTCGACCAGGCGATCACCCGCGCCGTGGAGCGCTGGTCGGGAATCGCCGAGGCGCTCACGCCGGACAAGCCCCGGCCCGCAGCGGCAGCCGCGACCGCGAAAGCCGCGCCCCGTGAGCAGTTGGCTCTGCCCTTCCCCGACTAGAACGGCTGGTCTCCGCGCAGGAGCAACTTTGCAGACAGAGCGGTGCGGTCGATTGTCTTGTATTTACGCCTTCTTTACGCTACCTTGCCAGCATGGCCGCCAAAGCCCCTCACGCGCACGCTCCTCGCGGTCGCGGCGCCGCCAGCAACCCCGTCAACCGCTTCGAGCCGCTGCTCGTCGAGCGCGAGGAGCCCGGCCCCGACAAGGTGCCGACGCAGCTGCTCGCCGACAACTCGAAGTCGATCATCGCCCGCAACGACAGCCCTGACATCGGCTTCGAGACCTCGATCAACCCGTACCGCGGCTGCGAGCACGGATGCGTATATTGCCTGTCCGGCGACACGCCGATCCTGATGGGCGACGGCACGACTCGCCCGCTGCGCGCGGTGCGCGTGGGCGACGAGATCTACGGCACGCGCAGAGACGGCCGCTATCGCCGCTACGTACGGACGCGCGTGCTGGCGCACTGGGAGACGCGCAAGCCCGCGTATGCCATCGAGCTCGCCGACGGCACCCGGTTGATCGCCGGCGGCGACCATCGCTTCCTCACCGATCGCGGCTGGAAGTTCGTCAAGCCGGCCGCGCAAGGAAGACCGCCGCGCGCCCACCTCACCGTCCACAACTCGTTGATGGGCACCGGCCGCTTCGCGTCACCGCCCGACCTCGACGACCGCGACTATCGCCGCGGCTATCTCACCGGCATGATCCGCGGCGACGCTTATCTTGCACCGCCGTTGGAGCAGCGGCCGGAGCGACCGGCCTCGACGTCCACCGCCTTTCGGCTCGCGCTCGTCGACGCGGAGCCGCTCGAGCGCGTTACTCGTTACTTGGCAGGCTTCGACGTCGCCGGCCTCGAGCGAACCGTCGAGAAAGCGACCGCCGGCGGCAGACAGCCGACGACGATCAGCAGCAGCGACGACGCGACGCTCGATCGCATCCGCGAGCTCATCGCCTGGCCAACCGATCCCTCGCCGGCATGGCGGCTCGGCTTCCTCGCCGGCATCTACGACGCCGAGGGCGGCTACAGCGCGGGCATCCTGCGCATCCGCAACACCGACTCGGAGATCGTCGATCGCATCGCCGAGTCGCTCGCCGCCTTCGACTTCCGCTTCGTCCGCGAGCAGAGGCAGCTCGGCGACCGCCGCCCCGTGCAGATCGTCCGGCTTACCGGCGGCCTCGCCGCCTGCCTCCGCCTCTGGCACCTGACCGGCAACGCCATCGCCCGCAAGCGCAACGTCGAGGGCGCCGCCTTCAAATCGGACGCGGCCCTCGACGTGCGATCGATCGAGCCGCTCGGCGACGGCGTGCAGCTGTTCGACATCACCACCGGCACCGGCGACTTCATCGCCGACGGCGTGGTGAGCCACAACTGCTTCGCCCGTCCGTTCCACGAGTACCTCGGCTTCTCATCAGGCCTCGACTTCGAGACCAAGATCCTCGTCAAGCAGTCGGCGCCCGAGCTGCTCCGCCGCGAGCTGATGTCGCCGTCGTGGCAGCCGCAGATGCTGGTGATGTCGGGCGTCACCGACTGCTACCAGCCCGCCGAGCGCAAGCTCGAGATCACCCGCCGCTGCCTCGCCGTGCTCGCCGAGTTCCGTAACCCGGTGGCGATCATCACCAAGAACCACCTCGTGACCCGCGACGTCGACCACCTCGGCGAGCTGGCGAAACACCAGGCGGCGGCGGTCACCCTCTCGATCACCACCCTCGACCCCGAGGTCGGCCGCCGCATGGAGCCGCGCGCCTCGGCGCCGCGCGAGCGGCTGGAGGCGCTCACCCGCCTGCGCGAAGCGGGTATCCCCTGCGGCGTCAACGTCGCCCCCGTGGTGCCGGGCATCACCGACCACGAGCTGCCCGCCATCCTCGCCGCCGCCAAGGAAGCCGGCGCGCTGTGGGCCAACTTCATGTTCGTGCGCCTGCCGCACGCGGTGAAGGACCTCTTCCAGGACTGGCTCGACGAGCACTACCCCGAGCGCAAGGACAAAGTCCTCGCCCGCATCCGCGCCCTCCGCGGCGGCAAGCTCAACGAGAGCCAGTTCGGCAAGCGCTTCCAGCCTCAAGGCGTCTTCGCCGAGCAGCTCGCGCTTCTCTTCGAAGCTACGTGCAAACGCCTCGACTTGCCGCGTTCGGGACCCGAGCTATCGACGGAGTCATTCCGCAGGCCGGGGCAACAACTCGGGCTATTCTGATGTCGCGCAGGAAATCGACCGTGCGATACAAAGTAGCCCTCAAGCACACCGACGAAGGGGTGAGCGTTTGGGTGCCGGGACTGCCAGGCTGTTGGTCGCAGGGCGGAACCGAAGAAGAGGCGCTCGCCAACATCGAGGACGCCATCCGTCAGCACCTCAGCGTGGTCGACGAGACCGTCCGCGGCGCTCACGTGCGCGAGGTCTGGGTCCCCGTCCTGCTCTAACGAGTCACCGCTGGCGACCAAGTTAGGCGCGGTCGGCGCGACCCCGCCGCCGTTCGCACCATGCCTCGCAACTCGGCATGACGGCGTCCGTATCGTGTAGGCATGACCTCCACAGCGAGACGGTGGATTGCCGGCGGGGCAGCATTGCTGCTCGGCGCCGTTCCCGCCTTCGCTTGCACGACGTTCGTGCTGCGCGATGGCGGGATGGTGTTGTTCGGGAAGAACTACGACTGGTCGGTCGCCGACGGGTTGCTGGTCGTCAATCCGCGTGGGCTGACGCGGACGGCGTTGGTCGGGCCCGGGGTGCGTGCGGCGACGTGGACGTCCCGCTACGGAAGCGCGACGTTCAACCAGTACGGCGTCGGCTCGCCTTCGGGCGGGATCAACGAGGCGGGGCTGGCCATCGAGCTGATGTGGCTCGACGAGGCGCGGTATCCGGACGCCGACGAGCGGCCGGTGGTCGGCAACCTGGAGTGGATCCAGTATCAGCTCGACCGCTATGCCACCGTCGACGAGGTGATCGCGAGCGATGCCGACGTGCGGATCGCCGACAACGCGCCGCTCCATTACCTCGTCGCCGATCGGCGCGGCGAGGTGGCGGTCGTCGAGTTCCTCGACGGGCGGATGCGGGCGCGGCGCGGGAGCGAGGTGCCGGTGCCCGCGCTCGCCAACGATCCGTACGCGGACGAGCTGGCGAGCTGGCAGCGCGGCGCCGATTCGCGCTCGCGGTTCGCGCGCGCCGGCCGGCGGGCGCTCGACTTCCACGCCTCCGGCGAGCGTGCCAAGTCGCTCGACTACGCCTTCACGACGCTGCGCAACGTCGCCCAGGATGCGACGCAATGGAGCATCGTCTACGACCTGCGCGCCGGCGAGCTGTTCTTCCGTACGCGCGGCCGCGACGCGATCCGCCGCCTGGCCGTCGCCACGCTCGACTTCAGTTGCGGCACCGGCGTGCGCGCCGTCGACCTCGAGACTCCCGGGCCCGACCTCGCCGCCGCGCTGCGGCCGCTGACGGCGCAGCGGCACCGGCAGTTCCTGGCCGCCGTCTATCGCAAGACGCCGTTCCTCGCCCAGACGCCGCCCGACCGCATCGATCACCTGGCGACGCAGCCGCTCGACGCCCGCTGTGCGTCGCCGGCACCGTCCGCACGTTGAGGAGACACGCGATGAGGCAGCTCGCTCGCACCGCAGCTTTCGGCCTCGTCGTCCTCTCAGCCCTGGCCGCCGCCACCCCGCCTGCCGCTGCCCGCAGCGTCGCCGAGATCAAGGCCAGCGGCGAGCTGGTGATGCTCTCCTACCTCGGCGCCAACGAGAGCTTCCTGCGCGCTGCTCCCGGCGGCGGCTACGACGGCCTCGACTACGAGCTCGTCGCCGGCTTCGCGCGCACGCTCGGCGTGCGCCTGCGCGTCGCCACCAAGCCGCGCTTCGTCGAGCTCATCCCGGCGCTGCTCGCCGGCGAGGGCGACCTCATCGCCAGCACCATGAGCATCACCACCGAGCGCGAGCGGCAGGTCGACTTCACCGGCCCCTATTTCCCTGTCGTCGCCATGGTGTTGGCGCGCCAGGGCAGCGGCCTCTCCGGCCTCGCGTCGCTCGCGGGCAAGCGCGCCGGCGTGCCGCCGGGCACGACCCTCGAAGCGCGCGCCGGCAAGATGGGCTTCGCGTCGGTTACCGGCAACGCTCGCTTTGCCTCCGAGGCGCTGCAAGTGCTTCTGAACGACGAGGTCGACGTGGTGCTCATGGAGAGCAGCCTGGCGCTGCCGGTGCTGGCGCGCGAGCCGCGGCTCGAGCTCGTCGCCACGCTGCCCGAGGTCGAGCAGTACGGCATGGCGGTGCCGCCGGGGAGCGACCTCAGAGGCGCGCTCAACGCCTTCCTCGCCTCGACGCGCAACGGCCGCTCCTTCTACCAGTTGGTGCTCCGCTACCTCGGCGAGCACGGCGTTCAGCTACTCAAGGGGAAGGGCGCGCCGCAACCCGCGCAACCGACGCGCTGATCCGAGGTCGTCCGCCGCGACCGTTCGCCGCTCAGGCGACCCCGTCGACGACGCTGCGCAGCGCCGCCATCACCCGCGGGTCCCACCGCCCCACCCGGGTCTCATGATCGAGCACCTGCAGCGCCTCCGGCGACGTCAGGCTGTCGCGATACGAGCGGCTGCTGGTCAGCGCGTCGTACGCATCGGCGACGCCCATGATCCGCGCGCCGAAGGGGATCGACTCCCCCGCCAGCCGGTCGGGGTAGCCGGTGCCGTCGTAGCGCTCGTGGTGGTGGCGGATCATCGGCAGCGCCAATCGCGCGCTGCGTAACGGGCGGCAGATCTCCTCGCCCAGCACCGGGTGCGCCATCACCGCCAGCAGCTCCTCCTCGCTCAGCCGGCCGGGCTTGTTGAGCAGCGTCTCGGGGACGCCGATCTTGCCGATGTCGTGCAGCAGGCCCGCCGTCAGGAGGTTCTCGCACTCGTCTTCCGGCAGCCCCAGCCAACCGGCGATCCGCGAGGCGAGGAAGCCGACGCGCTCGGAGTGCCCGTGCGTGTACGGGTCCTTCGCCTCCAGCGCCGACGCCAGCGACAGGATGACGCTCTGGTATTCCTCGAGGTCCTGGAAGTAGAGCCGCAGCCGCAGCAGCGAGCGCACGCGCGCCGTCAGCTCGAGACGGTGGATCGGATAGGTGAGGAAGTCGTCCGCCCCCGCCTTGGCCGACAGCGTGCGGTCGCGCAGCTCGTAGTGCGCGGTGACCAGGATGACCGGCAGGTACTCGGTGCCGGGGCGCTGCTTGAGCTGCCGGCAGAGGTCGAAGCCGTTGACGTCGGGGAGCATGACGTCGAGCAGCACGAGGTCGGGCTGGAAGTCGGCGAGCGCCGGCAGCACCGCCGCGCCGGTCGAAACGGCGAGCACCTGGTGGCCGGCGCCGGTCAGCACGTCGAGCAGCACTTCGCGGTTGGCTTCGGTATCGTCGACGACGAGGATGCGGCCGGTCCGCGCCGGCTCCTTGACCGGCAGCCGCTCCATCCACTCGCGCACGCCGAGGATGGGCCCGCCGTTGCTGCCGGCATGGCCGTCGCCGTCGAGCGTCAGCACCTCCTCGACGAGGTCGTGCTGCAGCTCGCCGCGCCGCGCCGCCTCGCGCAGCAGCGCCGCGGCGCCGTCGCCGTGGCGCGTGCGCACGTGGTCGTAGAGGTTGGCCAGCGACACCACCTGCGTCGCCAGGTCGAGCTCGCTGCCGCCGATGCGGTCGGGGTAGCCGCGGCCGTCCAGCCGCTCGTGGTGATGGCGGATGAGCGCCCGCACGTTGGCGAACGAATGCAGCGGCGCGAGGATCTGCTCGCCGAGCACCGGGTGCCGCTGGTACTCCTCGAGGTCGGCGCCGCCGAGCGCGTCGCTGCCGAGCAGCCGCTCGCTGACGCCGATCTTGCCGAGGTCGTGGAGCAGCGCCCCGCGGCCCACCACCTCCAGCTCGCTGCCGCTGAGGCCGAGCCGGCGCGCCAGCCCCATCGCCCGCCAGGCGACGCGCTGCGAGTGGCCGGCGTTGCGTGGGTCCTTGCGCTCGAGGGCCTGGATCATCGACACCACGATGTCCTCGGCGGTGTCGAGCTCGTCGCGCAGCCGCTTGATGCGCACCAGCGAGCGCACACGCGCCCGCAGCTCGTGGGCGTGCACCGGCTTGTTGAGGAAGTCGTCGGCGCCGGCGTCGAAGGCGTGCACCTTGTCGTCGACGGCCGACAGGGCGGTGAGCATCACCACCGGGATGAAGCGCGTCGCGCGGCTGCCCTTCAAGCGCCGGCAGACCTCGAAGCCGTCCAGGCGCGGCATCATCACGTCGAGCACGATGCAGTCGGGCTGCTCCGCCGCCACCGCCTCGAGCGCCGCCTCGCCGTCGGGCACGAGCTGGATGCGGTATCCCTCCTCCGAGAGGATCTCCGCCACCAGCTCGAGGTTCTCCGGCTGGTCGTCGACGACCAGCACGATGCCGCCCTCGGGCAGACTGGCGTACCGCCGGCTCATCAGGCCTCCGGCGCGGCGCCGTCGTGCTGGCGCATCACCGCCTCGACCTGCGCGGCGAAGGTCGAGACGTCGATCGGCTTGGGGATGTAGCCGTCACAGCCGCCGGCGAGGAAGCGCTCGCGGTCGCCGCGCAGCGCGTGCGCGGTGAGCGCCACGATGGGCAGGTGGCGGAAGCGCGGCTCCTGCCGCAGCTCGGCCACCAGCTCGAGACCGTCGGTGCCCGGCAGCTGCATGTCCATGAGCACCAGGTCGGGCATCTCGCGTTCGAGCTCGGCGCGGGCGCCGCGGGCGTCGGAGGCGGAGCGCACGTGGTAGCCGACCTCCTCGAGCAGGAACTGCACGAGCTCGAGGTTCTGCCGGTTGTCCTCGACGATGAGGACGTTGCGGCCGGCGTTTGCCTGGTCTCCAGAGACTTGGGCCTCAGGCATCGACGCTCCTCGCCGTCCGCAGCTGGCGGCGCACGACGTCGCGCAGCACCGCCTCGAGGCGTGCCGGGTTGCAGTCGGTCTTGTGCACCAGCGCCTCGATCTTGCCGTGCAGCCGCTCGCGGTCCTCGCGGTCCATCTCCTTGGCGGTGAGCACGACGATCGGCAGCTGGCGGGTGCGCTCGTCGCCCTTGAGCACCGCCGCCACCTCGAAGCCGTCCATCCCCTCCATCATCAGGTCGAGCAGCACGACGTCGGGGCGCTCGTTACGCGCCAGCTCGACGCCGTCGCGTCCCGTGTGCGCATGCAGCAGCCGGTAGCGTTCGGGTAAGCCCGCGGCGACGAGCTCGTGCAGCGCCGGGTCGTCGTCGATGACCAGCACGCGGCCGCCGACCTCGCGCGGCACCAGCGTCGCCAGCCGTTCGAGCAGGGCGTCGCGATCGACGGGCTTGACGAAGTAGTCGTCGGCGCCCAACGTGAGGCCGAGCTCGCGGTTGTCGAGCACCGAGATGATGATGACGGGCACGTGCCGCGTCTCCGGGTCGGCGCGCAATTGGCGCAGCACGCCGAGTCCGTCGATGCCAGGCAGCACGAGATCCAGCGTCACCGCCGCCGGGCGCACCCCGCGCGCGAGCTTCAGCGCGTCGTCGCCGGTACGCGCGCGAACCGGCACCCAGCCGCCCTGGCCGAGGTGGCGCGCGATCACTTCGTAGACGGTGGGATCGTCCTCGACCACCAGCACGCGGTCCTCACCGGGAGTCGGAAGCGATTCCTCGCCCTCCGGGAGCGCCGCGTCGCCGCCGTCGCGCTGCTGCAGCGGCAGGTGCACCGTGAACGTGCTCCCCTGCCCGAGCGCCGACTCGACAGTCACCAGCCCGCCGTGGAGCTCGACGAAGCGCTTGACGAGGGCGAGCCCGAGCCCGGCGCCCTGGAACTCGCGGCTGGCGCTGCCGTCGGCCTGGCGGAAGGCCTCGAAGATGAGGTCGCGGTCGCGCGGGTCGATGCCGATGCCGTCGTCGACGATCGCCACCGCGACGCTCGGCCGCCGCAGCGGCGACTCGCTCGCCGCCTCGCGCCGCAGCCGCACCCACACCTCCGACTCCGGATAGGAGAACTTGATGGCGTTGGCCAGCAGGTGGTAGAGCACCTGCTTCAACCGCGACGGGTCGGCCTCGAGCAGCGGCACGTCGGCCGGCGCGTCGACGCGCACGCGGATGCCCTTCTTCTCCGCCGTGCTGCGCAGCACCGTGCAGACGCCGTCGACGGCGGCGCGCAGCGGCATCCGCTCGAGCACCAGCTCGGCCTGCCCGGCCTCGATCTTCGACAGGTCGAGGATGTCGTTGATGATGCCGAGCAGCTGCTCGCCCGCCGAGTTGATGTAGCCGAGGAAGCGGGCCTGCCGCTCGTCGAGCTGCGGCGCCAGGCGCGTCTGCAGGATGTCCGAGAAGCCGATGATCGAGTTGAGCGGCGTGCGCAGCTCGTGGCTGACGTTGGCGAGGAACTGCGACTTCAGGCGGTCGGCCTCGCGCAGCCGCAGGTTGGCCTCGCCGAGCTCGCGGGTGCGCTCTTCGAGCGCGTCGGTGAGCCGCGTCAGCTCGTCGATCTTGCGCCGGCTCTCGTCGCGCATGCCGAGGATCGTCTCGCCCCGGTGCTGCAGCAGGCTGACGCCGCGCAGGAAGAAGAACGTCGCGGCGTAGAGGCTGACCATCAAGGCGAGGGCGCGCAGCACCGGCTGGCCGGGTGCCGCGAGGTCGCCGGCGTAGCCGAGGGCGAGCAGGTAGCCGGCGGTGCTGGCGACGAAGGTGTAGAAGACGGCGAGCTGGCCGCCGACGAAGGCGGCGGCGGAGAGGATCGCCACGTACCACGGCAGCCACGGGCTGTCGTTGCCGCCGGTCTTGGCGACGGTGGCGGAGATGAAGCCGACGTCGACCAGGATCCAGAGCGGGTTGAAGAGCCGGCCGAACAGCCGCCGGTGGACGCCGAAGCGCACCAGCTGCCAGAACAGCACCGCGCTCAGCGTGGCGCCGCCGCCGATGCCGAGGATGTACCACCACGACGTCTCGATGAGGCCGAGGACGCGGAAGGTCGACGCCACCGTCGTCGCCATCGCGAAGACCAGGGCGCGGTTCCGCTGCACCGCGTAGTCGAAGCGGTCCGCGCGCGAGAGCTTGCCGACGCGGGAACCTGCGGTCATCGCGCCTCTTACGGTCCGGGTCGGCGGCCAGTGTAACACCCGAGGGCAGGCGGGCCGCGCGACGGCAGCACTCTGCTAGAGGGCGCGGCGTCGGTCCCGAATCACCGGCACGCGCCCTGCTAACGTTGGCGCGGCGAACGACGCCGCGGGCGAAGGAGGAGGGCGGGATGGCGGAAACGGTGGTGGGCTTGATGGGGCTGGGGAGGATCGGGCGCAACCTGGTGCGCATCCTCCACGAGCGCGACGACGTGCGGCTGGGGGCGATCGCCGACCCCGCCGACCACGTGGCGCTCGAGTACTTGCTGCGCTACGACACCATCCTGGGGCGCTTCCCCGGCCCGGTGAGCTTGAAGGACGGCCACCTCCACATCGCCGGGCGGCAGATCAAGATGCTCTCGGCGAGCGAGCCCGGCGAGGTGCCGTGGGGCGAGCTCGGCGTCGACGTGGTCATCGAGGCGACGCGCCGCCACCGCACGCGGCAGGAGCTCGAGCGCCACCTGCAGTCGGGCGCGGAGCGAGTCATCCTCTGCGCGCCGCCGCTCGACCCGCCCGACCTCACCGTGGTCATGGGCGTCAACGATCATCTGCTCCGCGCCGAGCACCGCATCGTCTCCAACGCCTCGGTGACCGCGAATGCGGCGGCGCCGATCCTCGCCATCCTCCACCGCGCCTTCGGCATCGAGCGCGCGTGGCTGTCGGCCGTCCACGCCTACAGCAGCCAGCTGCGGCTCGCCGACGTGCCGGCCGAGGACATGCGCACCGGCCGCGCCGCCGCCGAGAACATCATCCCGCAGCCCACTCACGTCGCGAGCATGCTGATGGAGTTGATTCCGGAGCTCCAGGGCCGCGTCAACGCCATGGCGCTCAACGTGCCGGTGCCCAACGGCTCGGTCGCCGACCTCGTCTGCTGGCACGAGCGGCCGGTCTCGAAGGAGGCGATCAACGAGGTGATGCGCACGGCGGCAGGCGACCCCGACTGGCAGGGCATCGTCGCCTACGAAGACGGGCCGATCGTCTCCGGCGACATCCGGCTGTCGCCCTACTCCGCCACCTTCGACTCGCTGGCGACGATGACGATCGGCGACAAGCTGTCGAAGACGCTCAGCTGGTTCGACAACGGCTGGGGCTACGCCCACCGCGCCGTCGACCTGATCCGCCGCTTCGCCGAGCTCGAGCGGAGGGCCGCGTGATGGCCGGCGCGAGCAACGGCAAGGGGCGGCAACGGCGGCGGCAACGGCGAAAGAAGATCCGCGTCGGCATCAACGGCTTCGGCCGCATCGGCCGCACCGTCTTCCGCGTCCTCGCCGACCGCGACGACGTCGAGGTGGTGCTGATCAACGACCTCTTCCCCAACGACCAGCTCGCCTACCTGCTCAAGTACGACACCGTGATGCGCGTCTTCCCCAAGGACGTCAGCGCCGACGACGAGAACATGTACGTCGACGGCAAGGCGGTGCGCATGACCGCCGAGAAGGAGCCCGCGAGCATCCCGTGGGGCGAGGCGAAGGTCGACGTCGTCGTCGAGTCGACCGGCGTCTTCACCTCGCGCGCCAAGCTCGAGAAGCACCTCGAAGGCGGCGCGCCGCGGGTGATCCTCACCGTGCCGCCCAAGGACGAGATCGACGCCATGCTGGTGATCGGCGTCAACGACGAGGTGCTGAAGCCCGAGCACAAGCTGATCTCCAACGCCTCCTGCACGACGAACTGTCTGGCGCCCATCGCCAAGATCCTCGACGAGAGCTTCGGCATCGAGGAAGGCTTCATGACCACGGTGCACGCCTACACCAACGACCAGCGGCTCGCCGACGTGCCGCACAAGGACCTGCGCCGCAGCCGCGCCGCCGCCGAGAACATCATCCCGACGACGACCGGCGCCGCGCGCGCGGTGGGCAAGGTGCTGCCGAAGCTCAAGGGGAAGCTCGACGGCCTGGCGATGCGCGTGCCGGTGCCCGACGGCTCGATCGTCGACCTGGTGGCGCGGCTGCGCGAGAAGCCGCAGCGCGACGACGTCAACGCCGCGGTGCGCGAGGCGGCGGCGGGGCCGCTGCTGCGCATCGTCGAGTACAGCGAGGTGCCTCTGGTGTCGAGCGACGTCATCGGCAACCCGCACTCGTCGATCTTCGACGCGCTGTCGACCGATGCGACCGGCGACGGCTGGGTGCGCGTCGTCTCCTGGTACGACAACGAGTGGGGCTACAGCAACCGCGTCGTCGACCTGATCGACCGCTGGATGGCGCTGGTGGCGAGCTGAGGACGGTGCGGCTGACGGCGGGACGAGCTCCGAAAGCTGCGGCGCTCGGTGCGAAAGCCGCGGCGCTCGCGCTCCTGCTCGCCGCGGTGCCGGCCGCCGGCGCGCCGCCGAGCTGCGAGCAGGTCGCCGGCAACCTGGTGCGCAACTGCGGCTTCGCCAAAGGGCTCGAAGGGTGGACGAAGCAGGCGGTGACGACCCTCGCTTTCGACGCCCGCCGCGGCGTCCCCGCTCCCGGCGCGCTCCGCATGACCAACCAGCCCGCGAGCGAAGCGGGCGCCGGCACCTGCGTCGCCGTCAGGGGCGGCGCGACCTACGAGCTAGCCGGCTGGCTGCAACGGCTCGACGGCCCCGGCGAATGTCTGGCGCTGCTCGAAGAGCACGCCACCGCCGACTGCGCCAAGGGCGCCACCGCCTTCCACACCGTGGCCCAGGAGCCGCTCGTCCGCGGCAGCTTCAAGGAAGTGCGCGGCAGCACGGTGTTGCGTCGCAACACCATCGCGGTGCGCGCCGCCTTCGCCTGCTACGGCGAGACCGACGACGACGTGCAGAGCGTGCTGCTCGACAACGTGACCCTGCGCGAGGTCGCGCGGCCGGCGAGCGGCTAGCTGCCGCCGGCGAGCGCCCGCGCGGCCTCGCGCACGAGTCCCGGCCCGCGGTAGACGAGGCCGCTGTAGAGCTGCACGAGGTCAGCGCCCGCGTCGCGCTTGCGGCGCGCGTCCTCGCCCGTGAGGACGCCACCGGCGCCGATCACCACCACGCGGCCGCCGATGCGGCGCGCCACCCGTTCGAGCGCTGCCGTCGAGGCGTCCATCAGCAACGCGCCGGAGAGGCCGCCTGCTTCGCCGGCGTGGCGCGAGCGCGCGCCGGCGCGCGAGAGGGTCGTGTTGGTGGCGACGATGCCATCGATGCCGGCGTCGAGCGCCGCGTCGACGGCGGCGTCGAGGTCTTCGGCGGCGAGGTCGGGCGAGAGCTTGACGAGCAGCGGCACGCGGCGACGCACTGCGCCGATCGCCGTAGCGGCCGCACTTGCCGATGATGACTCGTCGCCGCGGCACGTCGCGGCGAGCTCATCGCGCCGGCGGACCAGCGGCGCGAGCAGCCTGCTTAGCTCCTCAGCAGTTTCCAATCGACGCAACCCGGGCGTGTTGGGAGAGCTGACGTTGATCGTCAGATAGTCGGCGAGCGGCGCGAACAGCTCGAGCAGAGCGAGGTAGTCGTCGCCCGCGCGCTCCACCGGCGTGTCGCGCTGCTTGCCGATGTTGACGCCGACGACCACTCCCGCCGGCCGCCGTTGCAGCCGTGCCGCCACCCGTTCGGCGCCCTGGCTGGGGAAGCCGAGGCGGTTGATCACCGACCGCTCCGCGACCAACCGGAAGAGTCGCGGCCGCAGGTTGCCCGGTTGCGGTCGCGGCGTTACTGTGCCGATCTCGAGGTGGCCGAAGCCGAGGGCGGCGAGGCCGAACAGTGCCCGCGCGTCCTTGTCGTAGCCGGCGGCGAGGCCGACGCGGTTCGGGAAGCGCAGGGCGAGCACCTCGACCGCATCCTCGACGCGTGGCAGCAGCCTCAGTTGCATGGCCTGCAGCGGAGGCACCGCGCCCATCAGCCGCAACGCCGCGATCGACAGCGCGTGCGCGCGCTCGGGCTCGAGCCGGAAGAGCAGCGGGCGCAGCAGTGGGTAGAGCGGCACGGGAGGGTGGCGGCGACTCTAGCCCACGCCTACCGAACGTTCGCCGTTAGACTCCGCGGCGATGAACCGCCGCCTCGAGATCCACATCGACCGCCCCGGCCTGCACGACATCACGAAGAAGGTGGCCGCCGTCGTCGAGAAGAGCGGCATCGAGGACGGCCTCTGCACGGTGTTCGTGCAGCACACCTCCGCCGGCGTGATCATCAACGAGGGCGCCGACCCGGGCGTGCGGCGCGACCTCGAGGCGTGGCTGGCGCGGCTGGTGCCGGAAGGCGACGACCTCTACACCCACAACGACGAGGGGCCGGACGACATGCCGTCGCACATCCGCGCCATGCTCACCGGCGTGTCGGTGTCGATTCCGATCGTCGACGGCAAGCTCGCGCTCGGCACCTGGCAGGGGATCTTCCTCTGGGAGCACCGCCGCTTCCGCAGCAAGCGCAAGGTGGTGGTGCACGTCGGGCCGTGAGACCGGCGCTTCTCGTCGGCGCCCGCGCGACCGCAACCAATCCGCGCCGTCGGGGCGTGCCTTGCGTCTGCGCCGCTGGCTGAAGCGGCTCGTCCTCGCGCTCCTCCTGCTGGTGGGAGCGTGGCTCGTCGGCGTCAACCTGGCGCTCAACACGCCGCCGCTCGCCGCCGCGCTCGACCGCCGGCCCGACCGCTTTCACGTCGAGTGGACCGCCGCCTGGAGCGTGGTGCCCGGCCGCTTCCACGTGCGCGGGCTGCGCCTCGCGACCCGCTCGTCGAATACAGAGTGGACGATCTCCGCCGACCGCGCCGCGATCGAGCTCGACTTGCGGGCGCTGCGCCGCCGCATCGTGCGCATCCGCACGCTACGCGGCGACGGCGTGCGCTCCGAGCTGCGGCGGCGGCAAGGCGAGGTGCCGCCGCGGCCGCCGCGCCGGCCGTCGAGCGGCAAGCCGCCGTGGACGTTCGAGCTTGCGCGCATCGAGCTCGAGCACGTGCGCCAGCTCCGCTTCGCCGGCTTGCGGCTCGTCGGCGACGGCCGCCTCGACGGCGCGCTGCGCATCGTCAGCGGCCGCGAGGTGCGGCTCTCCCCCACCCGCCTGCGCATGGCCGGCGCGCAGCTGCTGCGCGGCACGCGCGTGTTGGTGAGCGGACTCGACCTCGACGCCGAGGCGACGCTCGGTCCGTACGCGCCGCGGCAGCATCGCGGGCTCGCCGCTTGGGACTTCGTCGACGCGCGGCTCGCGGCGCGCGGCCGCGTCGACGAGCTGCCGCTGCTCGCCAAGGTGACCGGCCCGCGGCCCGCGACACCCGGCGCCCTCGTCGCCGAGCTGCGCGTCGCGCGCGGGCGGCTCACGCCGGGCAGCCGGCTGCGGCTCACCGCGCCGAGCGCGACGCCGCGCTCGCGCCTCACCCTCACCGCCGCCGTCGAGCCGCATCCGCTGCGGCTGCACTTCGGCCTCGAAGGGAGCGGCTTCGCCGGCGGCCGCGGCCGCGACGGCCGGCCGGTGGTGCAGATCGAGTCGCTGGCGCTCGACACCGCGACGCCGCAGGTCGCCGTGCGCGAGCTCGTCGAGGCGGTGCGCGCCGGCCGTGAGCGGCGCCCGCTCGGGCCGCTGCCGCTGGTCGCGGATGCCCGCGCCGCCGGCGTGCGCGTGGACGCGCCGAGCTCGCGCCTCGTGCTGCACGCCAAGCTCGACCGCCTCGACGGCCGCATCGACCTCGGAGCGCTGCTGGCGCGCGAGGTGGCCGTCGCCGACCTCGCCATCGACGGCGCCGGTCTGCGCTTCGACCTGTTGACCGCGAACGGTATGCCGGCGAAGAAGCACGGCGAGCCATGGGCGGTCAGGCTCGACGGCGCGCGGCTCACCGGCATCCGCGAAGTGGCGTTCGGCGACCTGCTGCTCGCCGGCGCGGCGACCGCCGGCGGCTCGCTGTCGCTCGCCCGCGACGGCACGCTGCACGTGCCGCACGCGCACCTCGCGCTCCCCGCCGGCCGGCTCGACGTCGCCGGCGAGACCGCCGCTCGCGCGCTCGCCGTCGACCTCGAGGCGCGCGTCGCACCGGTGAAGAGCGGCCCCGGCCGCGCCGGCGAGCTGCTGCGCTCGACCCACGGCACCGCGACGCTGCGCGGCGAGATCGCCTCGCTCGGCTTCCTGCGCCCCTACCTGCAGCGCACGCCCTGGCTCGACGTCCGCGGCCAAGGCGGCTTCACCGCCGACCTCACCCTCGCCGGCGGCCGCTTCGCCGCCGGCTCGCGTCTCCTCGTGCGCGGCGCGCCGGTCTCGGCGACGCTCCTCGCCAGCGAGGCCACCGGCCGCGGCACGGTCGAGGTCGTCGTCGAACCGGGTCCGCAACAGCCACGCACGGCGATGCGCGTGCGCTTCGACCGCTTCGGCCTCGCCGACCGCCGCCGGCCGAAGCAGGCGCCGTACTTGCGCGGCAGCGGATTACAGATCACCGCCATCGCGCCGGCAGCCGTCGACCTCACCAACCCGGTGCAGGACTTCGACGCCACCATCGACCTGCCCGACGGCGAGTTGCCCGACCTGCGCGTCTACGATGCGTTGCTGCCCGCCGAGGCGGGCCTCCAGCTCCTCGGCGGCCGTGGCCGCGCGCGCCTCCACCTGCAGGCGTCCACGGCGACGCGGCGCGCCACCGGCACCGCATCGTTGACGTCCGACGACGCCCGCTTCCGCTTCCAGGACCTCGAGCTGCGCGGCCGCGTCTCGCTGAAGGCGCCGCTCAAGACCTCCGACTTGACCAGCAACCGCTTCGACCTCGCCGGCGCCAAGCTCGAGCTCGCCGACGTCGTCTACCGCAGCAGGAGCGGCGAGGTGGAGGGCGGCTCCGGCTGGTGGGCGCGCGCCGACCTGCCGACGTCGTCGCTGGTGTGGAGCGACCCGATGTCGCTGCGCGGCGAGGGCCGCGTGCTGATGAAGGACTCCGGCCCGCTGCTCGCCCTCTTCGCCCACAAGAGCGTCCTCGTGCGCTGGTTCGAGCAGGCGCTGACGGTCGAAGGGGTCGAGGCGCAGGCCCGCTTCCGCCTCGGCGACGACCTCGTCGCCATCGACTCGCTCAACGCCACCGCCGCCACCGCCGACCTCGACCTGCGCTCGCGCATGCGCTTCTCCAAGGCGCACCGCAGCGGCGACCTCTACCTCCGCTACGGCCGCCTCGCCGCCGGCGTCGAGCTGCGCGACGGCCGCCGCGATCTCAAGCTGCGCAAGGCGCTCGAGTGGTACGAGACCGCCGCGAGCAGCTGGCAGAGCGCACCTTGATGCGCCTAGTCCATCAATCCGTGCGCTCCAGGATCAACTCCGGCATGCCGGGTTGGAGCACAGTGAGCTGCGTGGCCTTCCCGCGGTCGATCTGAAACCTCACGGCCAGTCCGGGCGCCAAGCCGTCCCCTTCGCACCGGAAGCGGAGCGGCGAGGTCGGGATCAGCAGCCCGCGCAAGGGCGGGCCCTCGGTGACCGACAGACGCAGACGGTCGTCCGCGAGAGCCACCTTCACCTCCACCGGCCTTTCCTTCGCCGCATAAGAACCCGCAAGGATTTCGAGGTCGGCCTTGGCGACCACCACCTCGGGCAGCTGAAGTCCGGACGCCGCAGGTCGGCGACACAGGCGACGTCGAGCCCCTTCGTCGTTCCGGACTCGATGAACGCAGCGATCACGGCGGGCACGCATTCGTTGCCGCGCATCCCGGCCAGGCCTGCAGCTGGAGCGTGGCGAAGGTCTCGCCCTCGGCGACGACGGTCGCCAGCGCGACCCCTATCGCCACGTCGGCGAGGTCGCCGAGGACGCCACCGTGGAGGGTGCCCATCGCGTTGTGCAGGCGCGCGTCAGCGTCGAGCTCGACGACCGCCTCGTCGTCGCCCAGCGAGACGGGGCGCACGCTGAGGAGCGCGGTGATGGCGACCAGCTCGCGCTCGCCGCGCAGCCACGCCTCCACCAATCGCCGCCAGCGCGCTCACGTGCTCCGCTGCCGCAGCTGATCCGGCCTCGCTCGAACCTGGCGGCCGAAGCGGCGCAGCCACTCGTGGTCGTCGCGCTGCGGCTTGGCGCCCGTCGTGCGCTCCAACGATCCTTCGTGGCGCGCCTAGTCTTCGTTGGGCCACCCTAATGCGGGAGGACCACAATCTCGTGCAGACGACTGGCTGCACGCTCCGGCGCCGACACGCGGCCTCGAGCTCCTACGTCCGCTATGGGTGGGTGACAGGGCCCACTAGACGACCGCCGGCGCGACTTGGTTGTGCTCCACCTATCGGCGACACACCGCCGGCGCGGCCGGCCTTCCAGTAACACTTGCGTCCCGCGAGATGCGCCGATCTCGCCCCTCACGAACTCGGTGGCTGGCGATCGAGGATCGGAGGCGCGTCTTCTCGATTGCCGACGCGAGAGCTACCGACCTAACTCGCCAGCTCGCGCGGGCAAGCGTCTGGCTTCTTACCTTGGACGACGAAACAAAGGGCGTACGGTCGTACCCTCCACCTTCTATCTGAGTTGAGCTGGCCGACCACGCGGCAGCAGCGGAGTGGCATCCTGCCACGTACGTCCGCCGTCGACAGTTGAGAACAGCCGACCGGCAGTGCTCTCTATCCCCTCATCACCAGCTGCCCAGCCCATGCTCTTATCCGCGAACCAGATCGACGAAACGCTCCTCCATGGTCCCCCGAACTGTCGGATCCAATTGCGACCGTCGGTCGTGGCGAAAATGCCGGAGATGCCCGCTGCCCACCCGGTCCGTCCGTCGAGAAAGAACAATGACCTCACGTGGGTGCTCTCAGCGGATGCGAGGGTCCAAGTCTTTCCTCCGTTGCTGGTCGCGAAGATGCCGGCTTTCCCGCCAGCCCAACCTGTTTGGCGATCTACAAAGAACACTGCATTGAGATCCTCCGCGGCGTTCACTCTCCCCAGCTCCCAAGTTGAGCCGCCGTCGGCCGTCGCCGCCGTGAACCCGAACTCGCCTACCAGCCACCCCGCGCTGGGGTCGACGAAGTGGATATCTGCGATGTCGAAGCGGAATCCTGGGATGTCTTTCCTAATCCAGTCACCACCGCCCTGGTCGGTCTTCAGGAGGAGACCCTTTGACCCTCCCAACCATCCCAGCGCCGGGGTCAGGAAGTGAGCTGCCGATAGTCGGGTGAAGCGGTTTTTGCCTTGCACGTCCGTCACCGTTCTCGGCACTCCAAAAGCCGTCAGCAGATCGTGCGACAGCCAGAGCCTCCCTCCGTTCGTAGTCCTGCTGAAGTACTGGTCAGTGAGGATCCAGCCATGATCACGGTCAACGAACGAGACCTGAATCGGAATTCCGGGCGCTTGGAGTCGTTGCCGTCGCCATGACCTCCCGCCATCCCCAGTCGTGAATAGCAGCCGGGCCGGATCGTCGGTCGCCCACCCGACGAGGAATCCATTGGAGCGGTCGGAGAAACACACCGACGTGAAGTACTCGGAACGAACCGAGTGCGATTTGTCGGGCCACTGCCTGATCAGGTAATAGACAAGGGGCAACACCATTGCAGCGAATAGCAGGACCGTCCGGATCCGCCTCCGGCGCGTCGTGATTTTCTCGGCGTCCGCCGCCCTCCGGCTCTCCAATATGAACAGGAACTCCAGCGGGGAGAGTTCTGCGCCGCGCCGCTGAGCTAGCTGCTCCGACCTGTTCAAGAACATCTTGGTCAGAACTCGCGTAGTGCTGCGGCCCGACGCCTCCCAATCCGCAAGGCTGTCGCCCAAGTGCTGCCGCCAGAGCAAGAATTCTTGGTCGTTCTGGACGCGCTCGGTGAGCTCTGGCCAACGCCCAACCAGCGCTGGCTCGGTAAGCTCGAAGAGCGCTCCGCTGTCGCGGGCCGAGACGCGAAGCACACCCGCAGCTACCAAAACGTCGGCGATAGCCAAGGCTGTCTGATCCAGGTCAGTCCGTTTAACACCTTGGTTGTTGTAGCTCACCTCAATCCGGCCGAATCTGGTGCGCTCGACCCTCACCATACGACCGAGAATCCGCCACGCAACCTCGGCATCGAAGGGTGGTAGCCGGGCAATCGCTTCTTCAGCACGGAGAACCGCCTCGCCCACCGCCGAGCGGTCGTGGCTGACGACAAGCGGATCCCAAGGACTTGCCGTACTGAGCAGACGTTCCAGGAAGTCGCCGTAGCTTCTGGAGAGAGAGTACTTGTCGCCACCGCGCTCTACCAGGACCGCGACCATCTCGCCGAAGGCGTAATCGGGAAGCTGGGGCACTTGCACGGCATCGAAGTAGGCCGTCAGGTCGCAGCGGTCGAGGCGATAGATGCGGGCGAAAGCCTCCTCGAACAACGGCTGGTAGCCGAATCCGCTGTCGAACCGCCAGCGATCTCGCAGTTTCGGCAGTTGCGACTCGATCCGCGACGGCAGCGGATAGACAAGCAGCGGCCGAAGGTCGTCGGAGCGGCGCCGGTAGCTGGTTGCCTTCTCGACTTGCTCGATGGCGCCCTCGATGCTCTGGAGATTAGGAGTGAACACAACGACCAACTTCTCGGGCAGCAGTGTGGTGCAGATGCCGCTAGTGTCGGTGACACCAGTGCGTGAATCGACGACCACGTACGCAAAGTGTTCGGCCAGCCAGCCAGCAAACCACGGAATCACCCACGGCGCGTGAACGTACAAGGCCTCCCATCCGAACGTATTCACCCGTTCCGGATACGCCTCGTCAAAGGCTCCAGCCTTGAGCAAGTGCAGGGACGGGATTTCGGTTTTGATCACAAAGCGCGAGAGGTCGAGGCCACTCCGTAGTCGAGCCTCCGAGGCAGCGTCCGGTTCCTGTTGGCCGGCGGGGAATTCCTGCACCAGCTCGCGAAGCCGCCAGAAGATCTCGATGAGTCCCGGCTTGGCGGCCGCCTCGCCAGGAAGACGATCGCGGAAGAAGCGGTGCAGGCCGGGAGCCTCGAGGTCCCAGTCAACTAGCAGAACGCCACCGGTTTCCAACCGCGCCTGTCGCTGGGCGAGGAGCACGCCGATGTTAGCCACCGACATCGACCGCCCCGTGCCCCCTTTGTAGGAGTAGAAAGTGATGATCGTGCCGGGTGCCACCGACCCAACGCCGGGTGTCGTCATTCCACCGCTTCCCTGTGGGTGAAAGGCGCGGGCGGAGACCTGTGGGTCTGCACCCACGGCCGTACCTCGTCCTCGCTGGGCAGGTTGAAGCTCGCACAGTCGGTAAATACATCGGACGCGAGCCGGCCAAAGGCGAGGCAGCGGTCAGCGATGTACCTGGCGATCTCCCTCACCTCCCCCTGGAAGTGCGGGTCCTGGCGCAGGTTGCGCTTCATCATGTACGCCGAGAAGTCCCTACACAGCCGCTTCTTCTTGATCTCGTCGGGAATACGGTCGAAGTCGCGCAACGCGAGTACGAGTATCAAACCGTGGACTCGCTCATCGACCGGCAGCCGAAGTAGTCGTTCGGCTTCCAGTTTCTCCATCGCTTTGAACTCACGGGCGCAGAAAAGGTGCGCGTCGTCGAAATAGGTCGGCCAGAAAAGCACGACCATGCAAACGCTTCGGCATAGGGCTCGCGCCAGCGCCTCGTTGTAGAACTCCGCCCCCTTCAGCCGCTCGATGTCGCGGAACACCTCTCCCGCCACCCGCATCTCGAGCTCGGCCTTGAGCTCCTCGACGATACGGTGGGTCTCGGCCTGGCCCTTGTAACCCTTGGTATGCCGATAGCTGATGAAGCAGCAGTGCGAGAAAGGCATGACTGCCTCCGCTACAGTGGTGGTTCGAGCGGTCTGCGCTATTCCATCATGAGAGCACGAAGATCGTCGCGACCGACGACGCATTCGCCACCAGCCTGCCCTCACCGTCGTGGATCGCACTCCATGTGCGCCGCACTTCGTCCGCGATGCAAGCACGCGCGCGCTGGCCCGCAGCACCCTTCACGGATCGGCGCTAGGTAGCCGATCCGCAGCTGGAGGGTGGCGAACGTCTCGCCTTCCGCGGTTACGGTGGCGAGGGCAACCCCCCGCGCCACGTCGACGAGGTCGCGGGGCCTCCGCCATGCAGGGTGCGCATGGCGTTGCGCAAGCGCGCGTCGGCTCTGAGCTCGACGACTGCCTTGCCGTCGCCCAATGAGACGGGGCGTACGCCGAGGAGCGCGGTGATGGGAGCGAGCTCGCGCTCGCCGCGCCGCCACGCCTCGACCACCGCCGCGAACGCGCTCAGGTGTCGCGCTGCCGCAGCTGTTCCTGCCGCTGATGGACTTGGCGGCCGAAGCGGCGCAGCCACTCGTGGTCGTCGCGCTGCGGCTTGGCGCCGGTGGTGCGCTCTACGACCCACTCGAGGCCGCGGAAGAGGCCCAGGCGGCCGAGCGTGCGGTCGGCCCAGCCGTTGACGATGCAGTAGTTGAAGTCGTGGTTGCCGCCGTGGTGCTGCATGTGGTGGCGGTTGGAGAGCAGCAAGCCGCTCCGCTGCATCCAGCGCACGATCCAGCGGGTTGCGCGCGCGGTGGCCGCACTTGTGGGAGACCAGCATGAAGACGAGCAGCGGGCTGAAGACGACGATCGTCTCGACGAGGAAGAAGCCGACCGGCGACGGGCCGGCGAGCATGGCGCCGGCGACCACCGGCGCGGTGAGCGCCATCGCGATCCAGGACAGCGGACCGGCGTCGTCGTAGAAGGCGATGTCGAAGATGCGCTGCGGATAGATGTGGTGCTCGCGCACGCGCAGCACCATGCGGCGCAGGAAGGCGACGTCGGCGTCGAACCAGGTGTCGAACGCCCAGTGCAGGATGCCGGAGACGAGGTCGGCGACGTACATGCCCGAGCAGCGCGCCGCCGACGATCCACGGCCATGCAGGCAGCCCCTGGCGTGCGACGGCGATGAGCCACGCGAAGCCCGCGACGACGACCGCGCCGTTGAGGACGACACCGGCGACGTGCCAGCACAGATCACGCGGCGTCGAGGGCCCGACGACGAACGGATCGCCGGGCGGCCGCACCGGCGCCGGCTGCGGACCCTGCGACCGCGCCTCCGCCTCAGGCCCACGACTCCACCGCCGCCTTGCGCGCGCCGTCCTCACGCGGCAGCTGCAGGATCATGCGATGGGCCTGCAGCGAGCCGGTCTCGAAGGCGTTCGCCGCCGCCCACAGGTAGAGCCGGAAGCGCCGGTAGAGGTGCGAGCCCCAGCGCGCCACCACCTCCTGCCGGTTCGCCTCGATGTTCTCCGCCCACTTCTTGCAGGTCAGGAAGTAGTTGTGTCGGTCGTTGCGGATCGCCACCACTTCGAAGGGCGTGCGCGCCACCTCGCGCAGGTACTTGTCCAGGCACAGCGGCGAGGTGTTGCCCTGGAAGATCCACTTGGTGGTGAACGAGGACCAGCCGAAGCGCGAGCCCGAGCAGGCGTCGAGGTAGACGCGGCTCCCCGGCTCGAGGCAGCGCTGGTACTGCGCCAGCGTGCGCCGGTAGTCGGGCAGGTGCTCGGTGACGCCGAGGTTGACGATGGCGTCGAAGCGACGCTGCGGCCGGTACTCGAGGAAGTGCTCCTTGACCACCTCGCCGGGCAGACCGCGGCGGCGGATGAGCTCCCGCATGAACGCCTCCGACTCGTCGGAGATGGTGAGCGAGGTGACGTGCACGCCCTGCTCGCCGGCGAACTGCAGGAACGAGCCCCAGCCGCCGCCGATGTCGAGCACGCGCTGGCCCGGCCGCAGGCCGACGGCGTCGAAGGCGTAGCGGAACTTGCGCTCGGTGCCGTCCTCGAGGCTCTCGTCGTCGCGCGCGAAGAAGCCGTGCGAGTAGCAGCGCAGCCGCGAGTCGAGCCACAGCCCGAAGAACTGCGGGTCGTTGTCGTAGTGCTCCTTGATCCAGCGCTTGTCGCCGCGCACCTGGCCGAGCAGCAGCGGCGCCAGCCGGGTGGCGACGAGATAGCGCAGCGGGTGCGGGTCGCCGAGCACCGGCCGCAGCTTGAGCGCCGCCAGCACCTCGCCCTCGAGGTCGAGGTCGCCGTCCATGTAGGCCTCGCCGATGCGCAGCTCGTCGAAGGCGCCGAGGGCGGCGAGCCCCTTGTCGTTGACGACGCGCACGGTGAAGGCGGGCTCGCCGGCGCCGCCGATCGCGTGCGCGCTGCGGTCCGGCAGCCGCAGCTCGAACGGGCGCATGGCGACGCCCTTGGCGAGGGCGGCATCGAAGCGCCGCTGCATGACGGTGACCACTGGATGCTCGCCGGCCGCGGCAGCGGCCGGCGACGCGACACTGGTGACCTCGCTCATGTCCACCTCCTTCCGCAGCGGTCGAGCGGATCCCTCCGCCGACCTCGTTACGGAGCCGACGCGTCAGCGGTTCGGCGGCGGGTCAGTAGCCAACGGTAGAGCAGCACGATCAAAGTCAGGAACGCGATCGCCCCGAGCGGTTTCGCCGCCACGAAGTCTTCGCCCAGGAGCTGCAGCGGAAACTCCTTCCCCGTCGCCACGATGAGGCCGGAAAGAATGACGCCGAAGAGGCTCTCGCCGACGATCAGGCCGGAGGCGACGAGGACGCCCAGGCGCTGCATCCGGTCGGCGTCGAGCCGCCCGCTGACGCGTTTCTCGTACCAGTGGCCGATCATGGCGCCGACCACCACCGCGAAGGTCGCCGACATCGGCAGGTAAATGCCGATGCCGACCGCCAGCGGCGGGATGCGGAGCTTCTTGAGGAAGCCGAGCGTCTCGTCGACGAGGATGACGGCGAGGCCGACGAGCAGGCCGATGCCGATCATCTTCCAGTCGAGGTTGCCGCCGATGACGCCCTGCGCCAGCGCCGAGATCAGCGTCGCCTGCGGCGCCGGCAGCGGGTTCTGCGCGATGACGCCGATGTTGGGCGCCCCGGCGAAGCCGTTCGACTTGGCGAGCAGGTTGAGGATCGGCGGGATCACCAGCGCGCCGGCGATGACGCCGACGATGAGCGCGATCTGCTGCCGCCGCGGCGAGGCGCCGACGAGCTGTCCCGTCTTCAGGTCCTGCAGGTTGTCGTTCGAGATCGTCGCGCAGGCGAAGACGATGGCGGTGACGAACAGCGCGAAGGCGACGAGCGCCGTGCGGTTGACCTCGCTCGGCTGGATGACGAGCACGAGCAGGGTCGCGAAGCTCACGATCGACAGGATGCCGACGCCCGAGATCGGGCTGTTCGAGGCGCCGATCAACCCGGCCATGTAGCCGCACACGGCGGCGATGAGGAAGCCGGCGAGGAGGACGAACGGCACGGCCACGGCGACGAGCTTCACGCCCGAGCCGGCGAGCGGCGTCCCGCCGACGAACCACCACGCCAGCCCCGCCGACATCACCAGGCAGAGCGCGGTCAGGCCGACGATCCAGCCGGGCGACATGTCGCGGTCGCGCTCGTCGCCGCCAATCGCCTGGGCGCGCGAGGACGCCAGCGTGTTGACGAGGCCGCCGACGACCGGCTTGGCGAGCTTCGCCAGCGTCCAGATGGCGGCGATGCCGATGCAGCCGGCGCCGATGAAGCGCACCTGGTGGCGCCAGATGCCCAGCGTGTGGTCCGCCAGCTCGACTCCTGCGGGCAGCGGTTGCAGCGAGGTCAGGATGGGCAATGCTCCCGCCCACGAGATGAGCAGGCCGACGAGCATGGCGACGCCCACCGACAGCCCGACGAGGTGACCGGCGCCGAGCAGCGCCAGTGAGAAGGCGATGTTGTAACCGCTCGAGGCGTTGCCGCCGAGGCGGAAGAAGCCCGCCACCTCGCCCGCGATCAGGCGAGTGGCTGCGACGATGGCGAGGCCGGCCGAGGCGATCGTCCCGTAGATCACCGCCATCAGCCCTTCGCGAGCCTCGCCGGCCTCGTCTTTGGTCTCGCCGCGCCGGCCCGAGCCCACCTTGAGCACCTCCGCCGCGGCGACGCCTTCGGGGTACGGCAGGTCCGAGGTCGTCACCAGCGCGCGCCGCAGCGGGATGGTGAACATCACGCCGAGGATGCCGCCGGCGATGCAGACCAGGCACGACATCCAGAACGGGAACCCCGTCCACCAGCCGACGATGACCAGTCCGGGCAGCACGAAGATGATCGCCGACAGCGTCCCCGCCGCCGACGCCACCGTCTGCACGATGTTGTTCTCGAGGATCGACGAGTCCTTCACCATGCTCAGGATCGCCATCGAGATCACCGCCGCCGGGATCGACGAGGCGAACGTCAGCCCGACCTTCAAGCCGAGGTAGACGTTCGCCGCCGTGAAGACGGTGGTGATCAGCGCGCCGAGGACGAGGCCGCGGAGGGTGAGCTCTTTCATGCGGCGGAGGCTATTACGACTCGGCCCCGGCCGCACCGCTCGGAGGCGTCAGCGGTAGAGCCGGCCTACCGCACCGGCGCCTCGCGAATCCAGCGGAAGCCGGTTTCGACGAGGAGGAACTTCGGCTCCTCGCGGCGCAGCACGGCGGTCACCGGACGGCCGCCGACCGACCCTTCGACGTCCAGCCGCGACGGTCCTCTGCGCTTGGTGCGCAGGGTCGCGTCGGCCGCCCCGTCGGCGTGGGCGCCGAGCTGAAGCCTGCCGGCCATGGTCTCCCACTCGTAGCGCTGCCAGTGGCCGTCGGCGAGCTGGACGGCGGCCCGCTGCCGGTCGTCGAAGACGATCCGCCGCCAGCTCGCCACCCCGGCGGCCACTCCGGCGGTCACGGGCTGCGTTACACCGTCGACGGTCAGCTGCTCGAACGTCCAGGCGCCGTGCAGGCGCGCCGTCGGCGTCTGGCGCAGCGACGCCCGCCGCCCGGCGCTGTGGACGAGGAGAACGGCCGCCATGGCGACGAGCGCCGCGGTGCGGAAGACCAGGACGGCGCGGTGGCGGCGCGGGCCGGCGAGCAGCGGACGCAGCTCGGCGGCGGGCACGGGACGGTTGCGCACGAAGAAATCGAGCAGGCGCTTGCCGTCGGGTGCGGCGAGGAACACCGCCAGGGCGAGCAGGTGCAGCGAGAAGAGCTTGACCACCACGTCGTAGCTCATGTTGAGCATGACGACGTTGCTCATCACGCCGATGCAGACGAGCGCGCCGAGGAGCGTGGTGCGGCGGCTGATCAACAGCAGCCCGCCGATCATCTCGAGCAGCCCGGACCAGAAGGTGTAGAGCTTGGAGGCGCCCATGAACGTCCACAGGAAGGTGTTGGGAGACATCTCGCCCAGCGGCAGGTGGAGCGCGATCGGCGAGAGGTCGGGGAACTGCACCTTGATGACCTTGGCGGCGCCGTAGAGGAACATGAAGATCGCCAGGTAGACGCGCACGGCGGCACGCAACCAGTCGTATAGCCGCCGGTGCTCGAGGCGCCGGCGCTCGACGAGCGTCCACGCCGCGGCGACCAGGGTGGCGAGGAGGGCGTAGCAGAGGACCTGGACGTAGTTGTAGGTGGTGTCGCCGCTGGTATTGGGGAGCACGGTGATCTCGAGGCCGAGGAGGGAGCGGCCCACCGCCTTGACGATGCGCTCCCACAACGCGCTGTACGGTGCGACGAGCTGCGGCGCCAGGAAGTCCAACGGCGACGGTTGCAGCATGTAGAGCACGACGTAGGTGAACAGCCAGCGGAAGCCGATCCGCGGAGCCGGCGACCAGGGTCTCGTCCCGTCGGCACCCGCGAGCTGCTCTTCGTTTCGCATGCTGTATTACTACTGTGATACACCGTGCAGTGTCAAGCTCCCGGCCGCCCACTGGGCTTCCCGACGAGCGCGCTACCCGCCGCGCGTGACGCCCTGGACCGCTACCGCCGGCCGTCAGCGGTAGAGCTCGCTCCCCTGCTCGACGAACTCGCGCGCTTTGTCCTCGAGGCCGGCCTCGACCGCGGTGCCGGTGTCGAGGCCGTGCTGCGGCGGCGTAGTCGCGCACCTGCTGGGTGATCTCCATCGAGCAGAACTTGGGGCCGCACATCGAGCAGAAGTGCGCCACCTTCGCCCCCTCCTGCGGCAGCGTCTGGTCGTGGTAGGCGCGCGCCGTCTCGGGGTCGAGCGAGAGGTTGAACTGGTCCTCCCAGCGGAACTCGAAGCGCGCCTTCGACAGCGCGTCGTCGCGGCGGCGCGCCGCCGGGTGCCCCTTGGCGAGGTCGGCGGCGTGGGCGGCGATCTTGTAGGCGATGACGCCCTGCTTGACGTCGTCGCGGTCGGGCAGGCCGAGGTGCTCCTTGGGCGTCACGTAGCAGAGCATGGCGGTGCCGAACCAGCCGATCATCGCCGCGCCGATGGCGGAAGTGATGTGGTCGTAGCCGGGCGCGACGTCGGTCGTCAGCGGGCCGAGCGTGTAGAACGGCGCCTCGTGGCAGATCGCCAGCTCCTTGTCCATGTTCTCGCGGACGAGGTGCATGGGGATGTGGCCCGGGCCCTCGATCATCACCTGCACGTCGTGCTCCCAGGCGACCTTGGTCAGCTCGCCGAGCGTCTCGAGCTCGGCGAACTGCGCCGCGTCGTTGGCGTCGGCGATCGAGCCCGGGCGTAGGCCGTCGCCGAGCGAGAAGGCGACGTCGTAGGCGCGCAGGATCTCGCAGATGTCCGCGAAGCGCGTGTAGAGGAAGCTCTCCTGGTGGTGCGCCATGCACCACTTCGCCATGATCGAGCCGCCGCGCGAGACGATGCCGGTGACACGGTGGGCGGTGAGCGGGATGTAGCGCAAGCGCACGCCGGCGTGGACGGTGAAGTAGTCGACCCCTTGCTCCGCCTGCTCGATCAAGGTGTCGCGGTAAACCTCCCAGGTGAGGTCCTCGGCGACGCCGCCCACCTTCTCGAGCGCCTGATAGATGGGCACCGTCCCGATCGGCACCGGGCTGTTGCGCAGGATCCACTCGCGCGTGGTGTGGATGTCGCGTCCGGTCGAGAGGTCCATCACCGTGTCGGCGCCCCAGCGGATGGCCCACACCATCTTCTCCACCTCCTCCTCGATCGAGGAGGTGACGGCGGAGTTGCCGAGGTTGGCGTTGATCTTGACCAGGAAGTTGCGGCCGATCGCCATCGGCTCGCTCTCGGGATGGTTGACGTTCGACGGGATGATGGCGCGGCCGCGCGCCACCTCGTCGCGGACGAACTCGGGAGTGACTTCGCGCGGCAGCAAAGCGCCGAACGGCTGGCCGGCGAGACGCGCCTCGCGCTCGGCCTCGGCGGCGGTGACGGCGCGAAGACGCTCGCGCCCAGCGGCGCGCCGCTGGTTCTCGCGGATGGCGACGAACTCCATCTCCGGCGTGACGATGCCGCGCCGCGCGTAGGCCATCTGCGTCACCGCGCGGCCGGCGAGGGCGCGGCGCGGACGGCGCGCCGACCACGGCGTCACCGCGCGCAGCGGCGAGCCGGCACGGCGCCCGTCGTCGACGGGCCGATAGGCACGGCCGACGATTTCTTCCGTGTCGCCCCGCTCCGCGATCCAGCCCGCGCGTAGCAGCGACAGCCCGCTCCGCACGTCGATCGCCGCCGCCTCGTCGGTGTACGGCCCCGACGTGTCGTAGACGAGCAGCGGCGGATTTTCCTCGACGACCCGCTGCTCCGCCCCGCGCCCGGAGAGCGTCGGCTGCAGCGCGATCTCGCGCATCGGCACGCGCAAATCAGGGTGCAGCACGCCCGCTACGAACACCTTCCGCGAGCCGGGCAGCGGACCGGTGGTGACCCTCGACGGCGACGACGGATCGTTGACGACTGGCTCCATGCGACCAGCTTACATCCCGCCTTGTCGCCCCGTTGCCGCGGCGGACGCGGAAAAGGAGCGAGGCCGGCCAAGCCCCTCTCGTGGACTCTCTACAGCGCGCCAGCGATCTGCCACGCGCCCGCCGGGCCGGCCGTCACTCGATCAGTCACAGCTGCCCGCGAGCGCGTGAGCGCGTCGGTCAACCGTCGATGATGATGACGGGGTCCGGGCACTCCTTCTCGCCGATCTTGATTCGGTACGGGTGCCGACCGTGCTGCCGGGCGAGCTTGATGCGCGCCTTCGCTGTCGTCGAGGACGGCGACGACACATCCAGCGCGTCGCGTCCACGCTGCTCCTTGAATTCGATGACCAGCGGCCCGGGGTCGCCGTTGAGGTGCCAGACGGCCTCTTCGTTCTTCGACTCCGAGATGTGCGCCTCCTCGATGTCGACCTTGCAATCGGCGTCCACCTGGATCGGCACTTCGTTGTCGGTCTTTGCGGCGGCTTCGAAATCGACGGCGCCCAGGGTGGCGGGCGCCGTTGCCGTCGCATCGGCTGTCGTCGCATCGGCCGCCGTCGTATCGGTCGTCTGACTCGAGCATCCCATCGCCGCCAGCAAGGCCACACCGCACACGATCGCTCCACACGAGGCGTATCCGACTCTCATGGGTTACCTCCTCCCGTTAAACAGATCTAAGCCGCCTGGCTGCCGCCGAGCAGCGCCGCGAATCCCGCCGCGTCGCGCAGCTTCGACAGCTCGGGGTCCCTCGCCAACAAGCGCACGTCGTAACCGGCAGCGACGGCGCGCTGCAGCAGTCCGACTGCATCGTTCTGACGGCCGCCGAGCACGGCGACGATGGCGGCCGCGTAGAGCGCCTCCGGACCGGTCGAGGCACGGAGGACTTGCCGCAGCTCGCGCTCGGCCGACTCGAGGTCGCCGGTCTTCGCCAGCGCCAACACCAGGTGCGAGCGCAACACCGCGTTGCTGGAATCCACCTGCAGCGACTCGCGGCCGAGCGCGATGGCGCGCTGGTAAGCCGCCCGCTCGTCGCCTCGGTGCTTCTTGCTCCAGCGATAGGCGTCGCCGAGGTTGAGCCACACCTCCGAGCTCGACGGCATCAGCCGCGCCGCCTCCTCGAACGACGCCGCGGCCTCGTCGAAGCGGCCGAGGTAGAACTGCGCCGTGCCGAGGTTGGACACGCCGACGCCCGTCGACTCGATGGCCACCGAGCGGCGCAACGCCGCCTCCGCGCCTTCGAAGTCGCCGGCCAGCTGCAATGCGCCGCCGAGGTTGCTGAAACCGCGCGCGCTGTCCGGGTTGAGCTCGGTTACGCGTTGGAAGAGCTGCGCCGCGTCGCGGAAGCGGCCCTTGCGAAAGTAGTAGACGCCGAGCTTGCTGTGGGCCGCCCAATAACCGGGCTGCAGCGCGATCAGCCGGCGATAGGTCTCCTCCGCCGACGCGGCGTCACCGGTGGCGTCCCACGCCTGCGCCAGCGCCAGCAGGGCGTCGGCGTTGCCCGGCTGCACCGACAGCGCGTGGCGCAGCAGCGGGATCGCCCGCGACGCGTCGCCGGTGGCGATGGCGAGCTGCGCCAGCGTCACCTCGACCTCGGGCCGGTGCGGCGACAGCTGCCGCGCGCGCTCGCAGTAGGAGCGCGCGAGCGGCGCCCAGCTGGCGTCGTGCGTCAGCGTGAAGCGGCGCAGGAATGCCCGTCCGAGCGCCGCGTGCACGAGCGACGAGCTCGGCACCTCCTTGGCGAGCGCCTCCAGGTGCACGATGGCGGCGTCGACCGACGCCGCCCGGTCGTAGCGCTGCAGCAGGCCGAGGGCGCGCAAGTAGCGGTCCTGCTGCTCGGGCGTGCGCAGCCCGGAGTCGTCGGCGGGCGGAATCGGCGTCGCCACGTCGATGGCGGCGAGCACCTCGCCCGCGAGCTCGTCCTGCGCGGCGAGGAGCGAGCCGTCGGAGGCGCTGACGGTCCCCGCCGCCAGCTGCTTCCCCCCCGGCGCCTCGAGCAGCGTGAAGATGACGCGCACGTCGCCGCCGACGCGCTGCACGGTGGCGCCGAGCACCATGTCGGCGCCGAGGAGCTTCGCCACCTTCATGGCGTCGGCCCCCTCCGCCACCGCCTCGAGCGTGCTCCAGGCCGGGAAGACGCGCACGCCGTCGAAGTCGGCGAGCCTCGCGCTCACTGCCGCCGACAAACCCTCGCCCAGCCAGCGCGCCTCCTCGCCGCCGCCGAGGTTGCGGAACGGCAGGATGGCGATGCTCGGCTGCACCGCCGCCGGCGGCTCGCGCCGCCACCACCACGCCGCCGCCGAGGCCGCCGCGAGCATCAGCAACAACACGACGGCCGCTGCCCACCGCCAGGCGCGGCGCGACGGGCGCGCGCGCTCCCGCGTCCGCGCCGGCACGCTCACCCAGGTGACGGCGGTCGCCGAGCTGCCGCCGAGGGTGAGGCGCGCCTCGTTGAGGTCGGCGAGGCGCCGTCCCGGGTCCTTCTCGAGGCAGCGCCGCAGCAGCTCGTCGACCCTCGTCGGCAGCTCCGGCGGCAGCAGCGACCAGTCGGGGTCTTCGCGCATCACCGCCGACACGGTCTCCCAGGGCGAGCTGCCCTTGAAAGCCCGCTCGCCGGTGAGCAGCTCGTAGAGGAGGCAGCCGAACGCCCACACGTCGGCGCGGACGTCGACCGCCTGGCCGCGCACCTGCTCGGGGCTCATGAAGCCGGCGGTGCCGACGAGCATGCCGCTGCCGGTGAGGTCGGCCGACGGCGCCGGCGTGCGTGCGCCGTCGCTGCCTGGGTTAGCGCCACCGGCGCCGGTCTTGGCGAGCCCGAAGTCGAGGATCTTCAGGCGCCCGTCGGCGGTGAAGGCGAGGTTCGACGGCTTGAGGTCGCGGTGAACGATGCCGCGGGCGTGCGCCGCCGCGAGCCCATCGGCGAGCTGCGAGGCGAGCATCAGCGCCGCGCCCGGCGGCAGCCGGCCGGAGTCGAGCCGCTGGGAGAGCGTCGGCCCCTCGACCAGCTCCATCACCAGATAGGGCCGCCCGTCGACCTCGCCGATCTCGTGCAGGGTGGCGATCGACGGATGCGCCAGCGCGGCGAGGGCGCGCGCTTCGCGCTCGAAGCGGGCGCGGCGCTCGGGGTCCGCCATCAGCGCGTCGGGAAGCGTCTTGATCGCCACCTCGCGGTCGAGGCGGCGGTCGAGGGCGCGGTAGACCTCGCCCATCCCACCCGCCCCGAGCGGCGCGATGACTTCGTAGGGTCCGAGCCGGGTGCCCGCCGAAAGCGCCATGGGGTATGAAGCGATTGTACAGGCCGGCGGCCGGTGGAATCGCGCGCGCCCGGCGGCGGTTGTAGGACATGCGGGCGACCTCTACGTCCGCGCACGGAGACCACCATGAGACTGCACCGCGTCCTCGCCTCCGCCCTGCTCACGCTCCTCGTGGCGGCGCTCGCCGTGCTGCCGGTGCCGGCACGCGGGGCCGGCAACCTCGCGGTGCGCGTCGGCGGCAGCTTCACCGACGGCGCAGGCGAGGGTGTCTTCGAGGGGACGCTGGCGGTCGAGAAGTTCGAGCGGCGCGGCAACCGCCTGGTCGCGGTCGGCACGCTCGACGGCACCGTTACCGATGCGACCGGCAAGCAGCTCGGCGAGATCGAAGACCGTGCCGTGACCGCCGTCGTGGATGGCTCGGTGACCGCGAGTTGCGAGCGCGCCGCGCTCGACGTGCGGCTCGAGGACGTCGACGTCGCGGGCGCACGTGCGCACCTGCAGCCGGTGGAGATCGAGATCGCCGCCAACGCGGTGCCCAATCATCGGCTCGACGCGCCGCTCTGCGAGCTCGGCAAGGTGGTCGGTCCTTCCGCCGATCTCGGCGCCGTCGCGAAGCAGCTCGACGTCGTGCTGACGGCGCTCGAGTAAGCGTCGCTACCGGCGACTAACGGCGACGCGCGGCCCAGGCGCCGCGCACGACCTCGGCGGCCCGCGTGCCGCGGAAGTCGAAGGCGTCGCCTTCCGGGACGCGGCCGCCGTCGGAGTGCCACTTCCACCAGTAGGCGCCGCCCAACCAAGGCTGCGGCCATGCCGCTTCGAGGAAGGCGGCGTAGGCGTCGGCCTGGAGCCGCGGATTGGCGTCGGCGCCGCGCGGCAGCTCCCATGGCCGCCACGCGGCCCAGTCGGCCGCCGGGTAGCCGATCTCGGTGAACACCACCTTGCGCTGCCACCGCTTCGACAGCGCGCCGAGACGGTCGAGGATCGGCCGCCAGGCGGCGACCATCTGCCGCTTCGTCGGCGCCGGCTTCTCGACCAGCGGGAAGTAGGCCGAGACGCCGATGAAGTCGAGCGCGTCCCAGAACGGCACCCGCTCGACCTCCGAGTAGTTGGCGCCGTAGCCGAGCGGCCCGGCGTACTCGCGGCGCGCAGCGGCGATCAGGTGTCGCCACTCCGCGTCGCGCTGCGTGGTGCCCACGAGCTCGTTGCCGACGAGCAGCGCGTCGACGCCTGCTTCGCGCCCGAGCTTCGCGTAGTGGACGACGAGCTCCTCGTAGGCGGCGAAGAAGGCGCGCCAGCCCGCTTCGTCGGACGGCGAGACGTCGCCCACCCAGTGCGGCGGCCGCAGCCAGAGGTGCGGCTTGAGCATCACCTTGAGGCCGAGCGCGTGGGCTTGCGCGCGTTACCGCGTGAAGGCGTTCGTCGCTCTCGCCGCGCAGCCGGCGGATCTCTGTCGCTTGCGGGCCGGCGAGAAAGCCGAAGGGCGTGATCGAGACCCACCCGACGCCGAGCGCGCGCAGCTCGCCGAGCGACGACGCGGCTGCCTCGCTGCCGTAGCCGACGTCGCGACCCAGCGAATGGGCGAAGCAGGCGCCGCGGTGCTTGCCGGCGGCGAAGGCGTCGCGGGCGGGTGGCTGCGCGATCGTGAGCGGTGCGGCGGCAGTCGCCGGCTCTCCCGCTTGCGCCGCTCCTCCACCGCTGTTGCCCGCCGACTCGACCTCCGGCGACGGCGGGCTGGCTCCGCAGCGCAGCGGCACGGCCAAGAAGAGACACGCGAAGAGCAGGAGCGACGTGGCGCGCCGACGAGCCCACGCTGCCGATGGCGACGACGCTGCGAGCCGCGCGCTCACGTCGCTCGCAGGCGCGCTCACGGCGGGGGCGGCCAGATGCCCAGTAGCTGACGCAGCGTCACCATCTGCCCGATGTGATACGCGTTGTGGTCGGCGATCAACAGCGCCTCGCGCAGCAGCGTCTGACCCTGGCCCCACGCGAACGGCTCGAAGAGGTCGCGGCCCTCGTCGGCGAGCAGCTCGGCGAACGCCTCGCGGTCGCGCTGCACCGCTTCGATGCTCTTCTCCCACGCCGCCTCGTCGGTCGGTGCGTCCTCCCGCGGCCAGTAGCCGTCGGGCCACGCGGGCGACACGTGGTCGGCGCGGCGCGAGAACTCGAGGATGTCCCACTGCGCGATGCGCAAGTGCTCGAGCAGGCGCCAGAGCGTGTGCGGCTGCCCGGGAGGCCGCTCGCCGCGCTGCTCCGCCGGCACGCCATGGACGGCCTGCTCGAAGTTGGCGTGCGCGTGCGGGAAATCGAGCAGCTCGACGAGCTGCCGCCGCAGCAACGCGTCGCTCATCGCACGCCGGCGCCGAAGCTCTCGAAGCGACGCATCGAGGTAGAGCCTACGAACGGCCCCGGCCTCGGTCAAGCGCGGCGCCGGTCACGGCGCCAGCAACGGCAACCCCGTCCTGTCGTCGTGTTGCCGCCGCAGAGCAACCGGGCTCGTGCGGACGAGCACTTCCAGCGTCGGCTCCACCAGCGCCTCCAGCAGGTGGCCGCCGCGGGCGCTGCCGTCGCGCGTGCCGAGCACCACGTGCGCGTGCAGCTTCGGCTCGCTGCCGACCATCGCGACGTTGCCGACGAGCGCCAGCACCTCCACCTGCTCGTCGACCTCGATGCGGTCGTAGTCGCGCCGCGCGAGGTCGAAGAAGCCGACGGTGGCGCGGGAGAAGGCGCCGATCGCGGTGAAGCCGCCGGCCGTGACCTGCTGCTCGCGCACCCAGCCGGCGAGCGCCGTCATCACCTCTTCCCCGGGATCGAGGACCACCGCCCAGACGCGCTCTTCACCGTCGACCAGCAGCTTGCTGCGCATGCGAACCCTCCTCGAAGACGAGCCAACGCTCGAGGTCGCGGCGCTTGACGGCGAGACCGTTGCCGTAGGTCCAGCCGATGCCCTCGACGTCGCCGGCGCGCGCTTCGACCAGCACGAGGACGGTGCGGTCCCACTCGAGCGTGCCGTCGGATTCCGGGCGCTCGATCGGGAATTCGTAGGCGCTGACGCGGAGCGCCGTGATTCGTGGGCCGCCAGACGATGACGCCGTAGCAGCCGTCGTCATCGCAGCGGCCGCGTCATCGCTCGTCGTGGTCGCGGAAACGGACACGGGTCAGCCCGGTGTGAATTCGGCGACTTTCTTCTTGAAGCTCTCCTTGATCATCCGCCACGAGTTCGGGATCGCCCTTGAGCACCGCCATGGTGAAGTTCTTCGCCTGCTCCATCGTGATGTGCGGCGGCAGCGGCGGCACCTCGGGGTCGCAGATGGCGTCGATGACGACCGGCCGGTCGGAGCGCAGCGCCTCGTCCCATGCCGGCCCGACCTGCTCCGGTTTGTCGACGCGGATGCCGCGCAGGCCGCACAGCTCGGCGAAACGCGCGTGGTCGAGCGCCGGCACCTCCTGCGACTCCGGGAACTTGGGCTCGCCCGACATCGCCCGCATCTCCCAGGTCACCATGTTGAGGTCGCGGTTGGCGAGCACCAGCACGACGAAGGTCGGCAGCTTCCACCGCCGCCAGTAGCGGCCGACGGTGAGCAGCTCGTTCATGCCGTTCATCTGCATGGCGCCGTCGCCGATCAACGCGAACACCGGCCGCTCGGGGTGCGCGAGCTTGGCGGCGAGCGCGTAGGGCACGCCCGAGCCCATGGTGGCGAGGTTGCCCGACAGCGAGCCGCGCATGCCCTCGCGGAACTTGAGGAGGCGCGCGTACCACTGCGCCGACGAGCCCGCGTCGGTGGTGACGATGGCGCCGTCCGGCAGCCGCTGTGACAGCTCCCAGAAGAGCAGCTGGGGGTTGACGGGATCCGCCGGTTGCTTCGCCTGCTCCTCCATCAGCTTCCACCAGTCGACGACCTCCTTCTCGATCTCGCGCCGCCACGAGCGGTCCGGTTTGGCGCGCAGCAGGGGCAGCAGCGCGCGCAGCGTCTCGCCGCTGTCGCCGACGAGGTTGACCTCGGCCGGGAAACGCAGACCGACGCGCGTGGGATCGAGGTCGATCGTCACCGCCCGCGCCTGGTCCCACTCGGGAAGGAACGGTGCGTACGGGAAGCCGGTGCCGACGAGGAGCAGCGTGTCGCACTCCTGCATCAGCTCCCACGACGGCCGCGTGCCGAGCAGACCGATGGCGCCGGTGACGAACGGCAAGTCGTCCGGCAGCACGTCCTTGCCGAGGAGCGCTTTGGCGACGCCGGCGCCGAGCCGCTCCGCCACCTCGACGACCTCGCGCGCGGCGCCGCGGGCGCCGGCGCCGATGAGCATCGCCACTTTCTCGCCGGCGTTCAGCACTTCGGCGGCGCGGCGCAGGTCCTCTTCGCGTGGGATGACGCGCGGCTCGCTGTAGGCGGCGCTCGTGGCGAGGGTCTTGAGCTCGCGCGGCGGCTCCTCCACCGCCTCGAGCTCCTGCACGTCGTGCGGGATGATCAGGCAGGTGACGGTGCGCCGCGCCTTGGCGATGCGCACCGCGCGGTCGACGACGGCAGGCAGCTGCTCGGGCACCATCACCGTCTGCACGTACTCGGAGGCGACGTCCTTGAACAGGTTCTGAAGGTCGACCTCCTGCTGCTGGTGCCCGCCGAGCGCGGCGCGTGGCTGCTGGCCGACGATCGCCACCACCGGCGCGTGGTCCATCCGCGCGTCGTAGAGCCCGTTCAAGAGATGAATGGCACCCGGCCCCGACGTCGCCAGGCACACGCCGACCTCGCCGGTGAGCTTGGCGTGGCCGCAGGCCATGAACGCCGCCATTTCCTCGTGGCGAACTTGGATCAGCTCGGGGTCGCCGTCGACGCGCCCGAGCGCGCCGAGAATGCCGTTGATGCCGTCGCCGGGGTAGCCGAAGATGCGATGCACGCCCCACTCGTCGCGCAACCGGGCGAGGAGGAAGTCGCTGACGGTCTTTTTCATGACGCGCTCCCGGATGTAAATCCTGCCGGCGCGACGGAGCGCAGCTGTAAGAATTGCCCGACAGCCGCCGTCGGCAGGGCTGAACCAAGCTCGTCGTCGCCCGCCGGCGGGCTCAGCGCGCGCCGGCGACCGACGCGGCGTTCGCCTGCACGAGGAACGCCACCAACTGCCGTGTCGTCTCGCGGGAGAAGCCGCGATAGGGCAGCGCGCGCTCGACCAGCGGGTGGCCGGCGAGCAGCCGCCGCACCCGCGGCATCAGCATCACGGCCGCGTCGGCCGGGATGTCGTCGAGCGCGTCGCGGCCCAAGGTCAGGATGCGGAGCCGCTCCGCGCCCGGCTCGCCTCCCCAGATCGTCCATGCCTTCGTGGCCCAACGCGGATCGGTGCCGATGAAGTAGACCGGGCCGTCGGCGAGGAGCTGCGTCACGTCGGCGCGACGGCGCGGATCGATGGTGACGATGACGCAGGCCTTGCCGAGCCTGGCGGCGCAACGCCGGACCTCGCCGGCGTGAAAGGTCGTCGAGACGAGCAGCTGCGCGCGACGAACGGCGAACGGCGGTCCGCGGCGCAAGTGGTCGACCTCGACGGGCGCGCTCTCCAGCCCGAAGCCGGTCTGCAGCTCGTCGCACAGGTAATCGAGCTGGTCCTGGTTGCACTCGATGCACGCCGCCGACAGCCCCGTCGTGTCGAGACAATGCCGGAGCCGTTCCGCGACGGCGCCGAGCGGCGAGCCGTCGCCGAGCTCGTCGACGACGAAGTCGGCGATGCGATCGCTCAGCGGGTGTGCTTCGTCGGGGCGCGGCGCCGGCGCCGGACGGCCGGCGTAGATGCCGCCTCGCGGGCGGATCTCGACCAGGCCGTCGCGTTCGAGCCCGCGCAGCGCGGCGACGACGGCGCGGTAGTCGCTGCCCACTTCGCGCGCGGTCTGCCGAGCGCTGCCGAGACGCTCGCCCGCACGCAGCCGGCCCAGATGCAGGCCGCTGGTGACGCGCTGCTGGAGGCCGTCTCGGAGGGTGTCACGCCGCATGTGTTGCCGCCTCGCTGCCGGATCAGATCGCCTGTCGAGGGCCCGCTGACACGCGAGGGTGACGCGCTTCTTGCACGCCAGCCCTGGAGGTAGGTCCCACCCGCGCTCCCTGCGGTTCTAAAAGGGGTCACGCTGATGTCGAGCTCACGCGCAGTTCTCGGCAGCTTTCTCCTCGCCACCGCCCTCTTGACAGTGGCCGCTGTCCGAGCGCCCGAATCCGCGCCGCTCGCCGGCGACGAGCGCGCGATCGAGCCGATCGTCGCTCACGCCAGGCAGCCCGAGCAGGACGCGCTGCAGTCGATCGCACGCGGCCGCCAGACCTTCCGTCACGACACCTTCGGCGGCGAGGCGTTCTGGGGCGACACGATCCACCTCGACGACGCCATCGCCGGCGCCGCCAACGGCGGGGTCGGGCCCGGCCTGTCGCCGAGCGCGGCGCTGGCGCTCGGCCTCAAGGTCGACGTCGCCGCGGTGCCGCGCAACGTCCGCCGGCAGCTCGCCGCCGGGCAGGTGGATCTCAACGATCCGGCGGTCACGCTGCTGCTGTTGCAGCGCAACGCCGTCATCGGCGTCAAGGGGTTCTTCAACGGCAGCACGATGACCTCGGTCGGCATCCAGTGCTCGCTGTGCCACTCGACGGTCGACGACTCCTTCGCGCCCGGCATCGGCGAGCGGCGCGACGGCTGGGCCAACCGCGACCTCGACGTCGGCAAGATCGTCGCGCTGGCGCCCGACCTCTCAGCCTTCGCGACGCTGCTCGGCGTCTCGCAGGACACCGTGCGGCAGGTGCTGCGCTCGTGGGGTCCCGGCAAGTTCGACGCCGAGCTGATCCTCGACGGCAAGGCCTTCCAGGACCCGCCGGCGAACACCAAGTCCGCCGCCACCCTCATCCCGCCCGCCTTCGGCCTCGCCGGCGTCAACCTCCACACCTGGACGGGTTGGGGATCGGTGACGCACTGGAACGCCTTCGTCGCCAACCTCGAGATGCACGGCAAGGGCACCTTCTTCGACCCGCGCCTCGACAACCCGGCGCAGTTCCCCATCGCGGCGGCGAACGGCTTCGACGACGTGCGCAACGACCCCCGACCTCATCACCGACAAGCTCGCCGACCTGCACCTCTTCCAGCTCGCGCTGCGCGCCCCGGCGCCGCCGGGCGGCAGCTTCGACGCCGCCGCTGCGGCGCGCGCGGGCGCACGCTCTTCGCCGGCAAGGCGGCGTGCGCCACCTGTCACGTGCCGCCGCTCTTCACCGAGCCGGGCTGGAACATGCACCTGCCCTCGGAGATCGGCATCGACAGCTTCCAGGCCGACCGCTCCCCCGATCATCGCTACCGCACCTCGCCGCTCAAGGGCCTGTGGACGCACACCAAGGGCGGCTTCTACCACGACGGCCGCTTCCCGACGCTGCTCGACGTGGTCAATCACTACAACGGCGTCAAGGACCTCGGGCTGACCGAGCCGGAGAAAGCGGACCTCGTCCAGTACTTGCTGTCGCTCTAAGCGTTTTTAGGCGATCGCTCGGCGGCCACATGCGGACGCCGAGGCGTGTACGCCGTCTCCAAGGAGGTATGACGATGCGCGGGAAACTGTTCGGCGCCTTGCTCGGCGCTGCGCTGCTGGTCATCGCCTGTCTGCCGGGGATGAAGGGCGTGCCGAAGAACCCGGCGGTCGAGGCCGAGAAGACGCGGCCGGGGCACGATGCGCGGATCGACGCCAACGCGGCAAAGCTGCTGAAGCGAAGGGCGGGAGATCTTCCGCTACGACAGCTTCGGCAGCGAAGACTTCTGGGGCGGTCAGCTTCGCCTGCACGAGGCGATCCTCGGCGAGAAGCAGGGCGGCGTCGGCCCGGGTCTCACACCGAAGCAGGCGTTGAAGCTCGGGCTCAAGGTCGACGCCGGCCAGCTCCCCGAGATCCTCTCCAAGGCGATCCAGGAAGCGTCGGTGAGCCTCGACGATCCCGAGACGACGGTGGCGCTGCTGCGCGCGCACTCGGTCGTCGGCGTCAAGGCCATCCTCAAGGACGACAAGATCGTCAGCGTCGGCCTCACTTGCGCGCTCTGCCACTCGACGGTCGACGACTCGATCACCGCCGGCATCGGCGCGCGCCTCGACGGCTGGCCCAACCGCGACCTCGACGTCGGCCAGGTGGCGGCGCTGTCGCCCAGCGTGAAGCCGTACGCCGATCTCCTCGGCGTCAGCGAAGACAAAGTGCGCGAGGTCTTCCGCAGCTGGGGCCCCGGCAAGTACGACGCCGAGCTCAACCAGGACGGCAAGGCGATGCGTCCCGACGGCAAGTCGGCGGCGACGGTGCTGCCGGCGGCGTTCGGCCTCGCGGGCGTCAACCTCCACACCTACACCGGCTGGGGCTCGGTGACGCACTGGAATGCCTACGTCGCCATCACGCAGATGCACGGCAAAGGAACGCTCTTCGATCCGCGGCTGAACGACGCGCGGCAGTTCCCGCTCGCCGCCAAGGCCGGCCACGGCAACATCAGAAACACGCCCGACCTGGTGACCTCGAAGCTGGCGGCGCTGCACTACTACCAGCTGTCGATCCCGGCGCCGGAGCCGCCGAAGGACTCCTTCGACGCCGCCGCGGCCGGGAGGGGCAAGCTCGTGTTCGAGGGCAAGGCGCAGTGCGCGACCTGCCACGTGCCGCCGCTCTTCGTCGAGCCCGGCTGGCCGATGCACACGCCCGAAGAGATGGGCATCGACGACTTCCAGGCCAACCGCTCGCCCGACCGGCGCTACCGCACGACGCCGCTCGCCGGCCTGTTCGCGCGCCAGAAGGGCGGCTTCTACCACGACGGCCGCTTCCCCACCTACGAGGCCGTCGTCGACCACTACGACCGACATCGCCAGCTGCGGCTGACGGCGGACGAGAAGCGCGACCTGGTCGAGTACCTGAAGTCGCTGTGACGACAGTGGGAGCAGCACGGCGAAGTGCGCCTGCCGCTCCAGGCAAACAGAAGGAGAAGCGCCATGACCCGTAGAACAACCCTTGGTGTACTGCTGATCGCCTCGATCGCGCTGCTGACACTCGCGCCCGCGGCCGCCGCCGACTCGCCGCCGATCAGCCGGCAGGCCTTCAACGACGACATGCGCAAGCTGTGGGAGGACCACATCACCTGGACGCGGCTCTACATCGTCTCCGCGCTCGGAGGATTGGCCGACAAGGACGCCACCGCGCAGCGACTGCTGCAGAACCAGACCGACATCGGCAACGCGATCAAGCCGTTCTATGGCGACGACGGCAGGGAACAAGCTCACCGCACTGCTGCGCGACCACATCCTCGTCGCCGCCGAGCTCATCGACGCCGCCAAGGCGGGCGACAAGCCGAAGCAGGACGACGCGACGAAACGGTGGTTCGCCAACGCCGACGAGATCGCCGCCTTCCTGAGCGGCGCCAACCCCAAGAACTGGCCGCTCGCCGACGCCAAGAAGATGATGCACGACCACCTCAACCTGACGACCGAGGAGGTGGTGGCCCAGCTCAGCAAGAACTGGGCGGGCAGCATCGCGGCCTACGACAAGGTGCACACCCAGATCCTCCACATGGCAGACATGCTGAGCTCGGGGATCGAGGCCCAGTTCCCGAACAAGTTCAAGGCCTGATCTCGTCGCGGCCCTTCAGGAGCCGTGCGCAGCAGGGCCGGCGGCGATAGGGTTGCGCGGAATGCCGGATCGAGAGCCCGCTGACGCATCGTCCGCTGGCCTGGGAGGGACGAGGCCGCCGCTCACGTCTTTCCACGTGCTGTGGCTCACGCTCGCGGCAGGCGCGGCCGCGGATGTCTTCATCGCTGCTGACGACGGCGCGTCGGTCAGGTCAGCGCTCGGGCCGACAGAGGCCGCGCAACATCCGTAAGAAGGTCGTGCGGCGTTGCCTTTCTCTCTTCGCAGTCGCAATCTTCGTAGCGTTCGGCGCCGCCCACGCAGCGCAGCGCCGTTCTCCGCCGACCTTCCCTGGCGTCCGCTCGGTTTTGTGGGTCGGCGCTCATCCTGACGACGAAGTCATCGCCGCGCCGCTGCTTGGGCGGCTCTGTGTGGAGGAGGGGTTGACCTGCACCTTCCTCGTGATGACGAGGGGCGAGGCAGGACAGTGCAGGCTACCGAACGGTTGTCACCCGGACCTCGGCTCGGTCCGCGCCGCCGAGATGCGTCGATCGGCACGGCTCTTTGATGCGCGACTGATCCAATGGACCCTCGCCGATGGAGCCGGCGCTACCGGATGGGCAAATGCGAGCGGAGGTTTCTCTACGCTCCTGAGCCAGATCTCGAGTGTTGTTCAGGAAGTCGACCCGGACGTAGTGCTCACCTTCGATCCAAGACACGGCTCGACTTGCCACCCCGATCACCGCGCCGCAGGCGACCTCGTTCTCCAGGCAGTGAGTCAAGTTTCGCGCCGGCCGACCGTGTATCTGCTCGAAACAATCGTGACCGGCAGCACGGTGCCGTTCACCATCTCCTATGCTCCGGGTGCGACGCCGGCACAAGGAGCCTTCGGCTTCGACGCCAACCAGAATCTGCCCTTCCTTCGCCAAGCGGCCTGGCAGTTCACGGTCTTGGCCGCTCAATCGCACCCCAGCCAGTTCGTCCCCAGCGCCGTACGAGGGTTGTCAAAGTTCCCCCCTCAGCGACGTGTTGTCTTCGCCGCACCTTCCGCTCTGGCGTTGGGAATACCCTCTCCCGTGGGCTGCAACTAGACGTCGCTACCGCTCGCTGTGGCGAGAGCGTCGAGCTGACGCCCAATGTAGCTCCGCTCTGCTCCGCGTCGAGAACTCGCAGCGCACTCGCTCGTACCAACCAGCGAGGCACGACGCTTGAATGCGCAACTACCGGTGCCGCAGCCCAAAGCCGCCCACGCGTTCGATTACGCGGGTAACATCTCGCGGCATGCGTGGGAGCTCTCGATGACGGGCGGAGCGCGAAGCGTGCTCGAGCGCATTGGCGTGTTCGTCGAGGAGCTCCAAGGCGTCAACTTTCAAGTACCCGAAGATGATGCCGCCGTCGCTCGAGGCGCGCTCTTCGCGCCTCGGCTCGTGCAACGCATCAACCAAGGCATCGACCTCCTCCAGGCCGCGCAAGAACATTACGAGCGCGCCACCGTGCCCGAGGAGGAAGTTCGCGAGGCCGACTCTCTCGACGACATCGGGCACCTCATCTCCACCGAGATCGCCGGCCAGGAAGTCACCGACCTCCTCTTCCTCGCCCGCGCCGATCTGCGTGGCGCGCTCCACGACCTCCTCGCCTCCGTCGACAGCGAAGACTTCCTGCGCGTTGCCAGCAGCTGCGACGCCGGCCTGCGCACTCTGAAACGCACGCTGATCTCCGTCGAGTCGGCCCTCCACGACTTCGAAGGGCTCGAGCCGCCGATGCGGGTGTGGTCAGACCTCGAAGTGTCGCTGCAGACGCGGCAGCTCTACGCCGCGATCCGGCGCGAGGTGATGCGGCCACCGGCGCCCGACGACGGTGCGCTGCCCGATCGCCTCGCCTCCGTCCACGACCGCCTCGACCACCTGCGCGAGCTCGACGTCTATCCGCTGCTGCGCTTCGACGACCGCGTGGCGATGCGCGAGCTGCGGCGGCGCATTTCCGCCTGGATCGTCGACGAGGCGCCCGACATGATCGCCGGCGGCCGGCTGTGGGACGACCTCGTCGGCTTCGCGCAGCTGCTCAAGGCGGTGAGCCATCGCCAGGAGCTGCGCCAGCACGACCGCGCGCTGCTGCGCCGCGCCTACCACCAGCTCTTCGGCCGCGCCGCGCACGCGCGCGTGCTCTCGGACGACCTACTCCACCAGCTCGCGGCGCTCGACGGCCTCGACGACGACCTCGACGTGCTCCTCGCCCGCGGCGAGCGCAGCGACCTGCCGCGCTGGCGCGAGGTGATGACGCGGCTGCTGCGGCGGCTGTCGACGCCTGCCGAAGCGCTCGCCGGCGCCGTGTGGCCCGAGTAGCGGCGCCAAGACCGGACGGTGCGCAGAGCGCACCCTACGAGCCGTTCGCGGCGCCGCGCCCGGACGCGCGCTCAGGCGCTGACGGCCACGCTCGGCCGCACCTGGTTGCGGCCCTCTTCCTTGGCGCGGTAGAGCGAGCGGTCGGCGGCCGCGATCAGGTCCTTGGCGGTGACGCGCTCGCGTGCCATTTCGCCAAGCGCGGCGAGGCCGATCGAGAGCGTGACGCTCACCGCCTTCCCTTCCTCGTCGATGAAGCGCTCCTGCTCCACCATCGCGCGCGCCTTCTCCGCCACCGCCACGGCGCCGGCGAGGTCGGTCTCGGGCAGCAGCAGCAGGAACTCCTCGCCGCCGTAGCGGCCGACGTGATCGGTGCTGCGTAGGCCGTTCTGCAGGAGGTGCGATACCCACTTCAGCATCGCGTCGCCGGTCAGGTGGCCGAAGCGGTCGTTGACCGACTTGAAGTGGTCGAGGTCTGCCAGGCCGATAGCGAGCGGGCGGCCGTAGCGAACGGCGCGCTGCAGCTCGGCGTCGAGCCGCTCGAGGATCGCTTCCCTCCTCCACAGCCCGGTCAGGCTGTCGCGCGTCGCCGACTCGAAGAGGCGCGCGTTCTCGAACACGATCGCCACGTGGTGGGCTAGGAGGTTGAGGAGGTCCATCTCCTCGGCGAGGTAGCGGTCGCCCGCCTGCTTGGGGCCGAGCAGCAGCAGGCCGATGAGCTGCCGATGGCTGACCAGCGGCACCGCCACCTGCGCCTTCAACGTCTCGAGGCGCTGCGCCAGGACTGCGCTCTTGGCCGCCAGCTGCCGCGCCGGGAAGGCGCGCCCCGACTGGGTGAGCAGCTTCAGGCCCGGGTCGGCCGGCGACAGCAGCAGCGAGTGCTCGAGGCCGTCGCGCAGGTCGGCGACAGTCGTCGACAGCGGCATCAAGAGGCCGCTCACCGGATCGGCGATGAGCAGCGTCGCCCAGCGGATGCCGAGGATGTCGCCCAGGCTCTGCACCAGCCGCTCGCCCATCAGCGGCAGCTTGCCGAGACCCGGCAGCTCGCCGGCGAGCGCCGTCAGCCGCTGGCGCAGCGCCACGCGCTCGGGGAAGAAGCGCCGGTAGATGACGTGCTCCACCGAGCGCCGCAGCGGCGTGAACAGCAGGCCGAGCAGCAACGTCGCCCCCGCCACCACCCACATGCGGTCGCCGCCGGTGACGAACTCCGAAAAGAGCACGCTCCCCGCTCCGAGCGCGGCGTAGAAGACGAGGAGCAGCAGGGTGGTGAGCACGGTGTAGACGAGGCTCCTCCGCACCACCAGCTCGAGATCGAAGAGCTGGAAGCGCGAGATCGCCACCGCCACCGCCACCGGGTAGCACAAGAGCACCAGCGGCTCCACGTTGTCGGCCCACGCGGGGCTGTCCTGACCGGCGAGAGCGTGGCCCAGCCGTACCGCCACCAGGGCTGCCCACGGGAAGACGCCGGCCAGCACGAGCGCCGCCTGGTGCCGCGCCCGCGGCTCGGGGTGCTTGAGAGCGGGCCGGATCAGCAGCGCCAGCTCGAGGAAGGCCCACACCGGCAGGGCGACGACGTTGAGGACGCGGTCGAACTGTGGCGGCGTCCACGGCAGCTCGATCCCCAACCCCCGCCCGCCGACATAGGTGAGGATGCCCAGCGCCGCGAAGGTCAGGCCGACGACGTAGTACGTGGGCACCACCCAGCGGTGCCGGTCGAGCCACGCCGGCCGGTCGGCGATGACCGTGGCGAGGTGCAGCTCGAGCCCCATCTGCAGGCCGGTGAGCAGGTAAAACAGCGGCGTGACGACGAAGGCAAGCTGCGTCGGCGTCGCCGCCCACGGCAGGGCAAGCTCGACCGCCACGGCCAAGGAGAAGAGCAGCAGGAGCCGTGCGCGCAGGTCGCTCTCCTGCTGCCGGAGCGCGAGCAGGGCGAGAGCGAGGTAGGCGAGGGCGCCGAGAGCGCCGAGGATCCAGGGGCGCCACTCCAGCCGCATGCCCGGCTTCACCTGCAGCACCAGCCGCTGGCCGTCGCGCTCGACGAGGAACGGCACCTTCCCCGCCGTCGGCAGGCTGCGCGCAGCGACTTGATATCCCGCCGCGTCCGCGATCGCTCTGCCGTCGACCGCCAGCACCCGGTCGTGCACCCGCAACCCGGCCAGGTCGGCCGGCCCGCCGGGCTCCACCGTCGCGATGTCGAGCCCGGGCGTGCGGTCGCCGAGGGTGACGCCGAGACGGCGCGCCGAGCGCCGGTTCTCCATCACCAGCTGGACGAGCAGGAGGGCGACGACGACCAGCAGCAGGCCGATGGTCTGCGCGCGCAGCCGGAGGCGGCGATCGAAGGTGGGAAGGCGGATGTCAGTCAATGAATGAAGAGTTTAGACCAATTCGACATAACGGCGCGGCGGTGCTGGGCCACGGTGGTCCACGTGGTTCCCCGTGGCTGACGGCGGCGCGGCTCAGCGGCGGCAGTAGCGCGGCTGGAGGTCGTGCGCGATCCCGCCGGTCCAGGGCGCGCGCAGGACGCGCTCGAGGAGCAGCCGCTTGTCGTCGCGCGTCAGCGTCGAGCGCGAGAAGCGCACGCTCGTCTCGCCGTGAGGCCCGCGGTCTACGTAGGCGCCCGGATAGGGCTCGTCGCCGGCCAGCATGCGCTCCCACAGCTGCAGCAGCGGCAGGGGCCGGTCGAGCACCCGGCAGAGCGAGCCGCCGGCGGCGCGGCGCCGCGCCTCGCTGCGGTCGAGCTCGTTGGCGACGGCGAGGACGTGCGCCCCGAACGAGGCCTGCGCGTCGAGGTACGCCGCCAGCCGATGGCGCGCCGGCACGTCGACCATGGTCGCCTCGGCGCGGCGGCGCAGCTCGGCGGCGAGCTCGCTCTGCGGTTTCGCCAGCTCGCGCGCGAGGCGGCTCTCGAGCAGGGCGTTGAAGAGGGGCTCGGCGAGGTCGACCTGGAGGTCGAGCACGGGCCGCAGCTCGACCCCGCGCAGGTAGTGCGGCGCGTAGAGCTGGAGACGCGGCGGCATGGTACCGGCGGCCGGCTCGTATTCGGCGGCGGCGGTTTCGCGGTAGTCGTGGAGCACGAGCTGGAGACGCTGCGCCTCCTCGCGCGCGAACCCCAGCGGCAGCGGCGCGGCTTCTGCCTCGCGCGCGGCGAGCTGGCGGTCGAGCGCGCCGGGCACATACGCCGAGCCCGCCCACAGCGCGACGAGGAAGGCGAAGGGTGGCATCATCGCGCGTCCGGAGGACGACGACCCAGATGTCCGGCTCCGACTCCACCCAACAGGCGCGACTCGGCGGGCCGGCGGTCGTGCTGATGGCGCCGCAGCTGGGCGAGAACGTCGGCGCGGCGGCGCGCGCCATGCTCAACGCCGGCCTCACCGACCTGCGGCTGGTGGCGCCGCGGCCGCCCTGGCCCAACCCGCGGGCGCTGGCCGCCGCCTCGGGGGCGGACTCGGTCGTCGAGCATGCCCGAGTCTACGACCGGCTCGAGGACGCCGTCGCCGACCTGCGGCAGCTCTACGCCTCGACGGCGCGGCCGCGCGACCTGCGCAAGCCCGTCGTCACACCGCGCGAGGCGGTGCAGCGCATGCGCGCCGCTTCGCCCACCGGCGAGGGCTGCGGCGTGATCTTCGGTCCCGAGCGCACCGGCCTCGACACCGACCAGGTGGCGATCGCCGACGCCGTCATCACCGTGCCGCTCAACCCGGCCTACGCCTCGCTCAACCTGGCCCAGGCGGTGGTGGTGGTGACTTACGAGTGGTTCCAGAGCGGGCTCGAGGACAACCCACTTCCGGTAGCACCGCCACCCCAGGGACGGCACCGACAGGCCACGCGCGCCGAGCTGCACAACCTCTTCCTCCACCTCGAGAGCGACCTCGAGGCCGCCAACTTCCTCTGGCCGCCGCACACGCGCGCGCACATGGTGCGCAACCTGCGCAACTTCATCAGCCGCGCCAGCCCCACCGAGCAGGAGGTGCGCACGCTGCACGGTGTGATCACCGCGCTCGCGGGGCGGCCGTGGAAGCGCGACGACTCCGATTAGGAGTGCTTGCGCTTGACGAGGAAGGACTCGAAGCCGCGCGCCATGAGCGCGGTCATCCGTTGCAGCTCGCCGATGTCGACGCCCGACAGGTCGCCGTGGCCGCCGTCGCAGTAGACGATCGCCACCAGCCGCTTCTTGATCCGCACCGGGACGAGCAGGCACTCCTTGGGGTACTTGCCGCCCCACACGCGCACCAGCCGCTGGTGGGTGTCGAGGCGCGGCAGCGGCCCGCGATAGAACGGGCTCCCCTCGCGCAGGTTGAGGAAGAGCGAGGGCTCGTCGAAGCTGATCTCGACGTCGCCGAACGCGCGCTGGTCGACGCCTTCGCCGCCGCCCATCCACGCGGCCACGGTGTTGCCGCGCACCATGAACAGCAGGTTGCGCTGAAAGCGCCGGCTCAAGAACGACAGGGCCGCGTGGGCGACGTCGTCGCGCTCCTCGACCTCGTTCATGCGCGCCTCGAAGTCGGCGATCGTCGCCGCCGACTTGGGCACGAGCACGGGCGAGGTGTCGTCGGCGGCGGTCTCGACGGTCGGCGCGGCGGCAGCCGCCTGACCCATCGAACGCTCGACGAAGGGCGTCGGAGTGGGCGCTGGTGGAAGCGTCTCGACGTCGGAGGCGGTGGGCGCCGAAGCTGCGGGAGGCGCGGGAGGTGCAGCCGGTGCAGGTGAAGCCGCCGAGCGCTGCTGCGCCGGGGTAGCAGCAGGCGCCGACGCGACCGCCGGCTTGGCGCGCGGCGCTGGTGCGGGCGCAGGCTGCGGAGGCGGCGCCACCGAAGGCGCCGGTGCTGCGATCGGCGAGGGGCTAGGCGCCGGTTGGGGCGCGGGCGCCGCGGCGGCGGGCGCGACGGGTGCCGGTGACGTGGGCCGCGGTGGCGACGGCGGAGCAACCGGCGCAGGCCGTGGAGGCGGCGGCTCGATCGGTGATGGCCGTGGAGATGGCGGCTCGACCGGCACCGGAGCAGTCGCAGTCACCGCGGGCGCCGGCGCCTCCTTGCCGCGGCCGAAGAACCACCGCCGCTTCAACGGCGCCGTGGGGGCGGGCTCCGGTACCGGCTCTGGCGTCGTCAGCCCGGCAGGCGCGGGCGCCGCCGCAGTCCGCGCGGCAGGCGCCGGTGCCGCGCTCGCCGCGGTCACGTGCGGAGCGGGCGGCGCCGCTGTCGCCGTCGCCTGTGCCGCAGCCATCCGATGGACACCCGACTCGAGCGGCGGCGGCGGCGCCGGCTGCCACTCCGGCGTCGAGAAGCCGCGCATGGGCGCCGGTGTCGGCGCCGCCTCGACGCGCGGCCGCTTGCCGCTGGCCGCCGCCGTCTCCTCCTGCCAGAGGTACTTGGCGCGGTTGAGGCGGTCCCAGATGCGCGAGAAGCGCGGCTCGGCGGAGCAGCTGTAGTGCTTCTCCAGCGCCTCGAGGATGCGTACCTCGGGCGCGACGTGGATCTTGAGGCGCTTGCTGGTGACGAACGACAGCTCGTCCTGCGCCTGGAGATCGCGGGTGTCGGTCACCGCGATCGAGAGCGCGTTGCCGAAGCGCTCGAACGGGATCGCCTTGACGCGGCAGGCGAGCTTCGCCGGCACCGCCTCGAGGAGACCCTCGGCGATCACCCGCAGGTCCTCCTGCGTCACCGCGGGCACGCCGAGCTGGTCGGAGAGCGCGCGCGTGAGGCGCTCCTCCGACAGCAGCGTGAGCTCGAGCAGGCAGGTGCCGAGCCGGCCGCCGAACACCGCTTGATGACGCAGCGCCTGGGTGAGCTGGTCCCGCGTCACCCACTCGCGTTCGACGAGGAGCTCTCCGAGCTTCTTCATTGGGGCGTGGGCGGCGGCGTGCCGCCGCGCCCTGGGGCCGCGGCTCGGCCGGTATCGCGGGCGGCCGCGCAGCGGCCTCGAAACGCGATGATAGCAGAGGACTTTCGCGCCTCCGGCCGGCCGCGGTGGCCGTAGAATCCCGCCGCTTCACGGGCCAGTCAGGGCAGGAGGTCGACGATGGCAAACGGCGAACCGCCGCGGCCGGGCGCGAAAACCGGCGTGCTCGAGCGCCTCTTCCACCTCAGCGAGCGGCAGACGACGGTGGGGACCGAGGTGCGCGCCGGCCTCGTCACCTTCCTCACCATGGCCTACATCCTGCTCGTCAACCCGCAGATCCTCGCCGCCGCCGGCATGCCGCCGAGCGACGTCGTCTTCGCCACCGCCGTCGGCTCGGCGCTCGGCACGCTGGCGATGGCGCTGCTCACCAACTACCCCTTCGCGCTGGCGCCGGGGATGGGGATCAACGCCTACTTCGCCTACTCGGTCGTCGGCGGCATGAAGGTGAGCTGGCAGGTGGCGCTCACTGCCGTGTTCGTCAGCGGCCTGCTGTTCATGCTGCTCTCCGTGGGCGGCCTGCGCACGGTGCTGCTGCGCGCCATCCCGCAGAACGTCAAGCTCGCCATCGGCGGCGGCATCGGCCTCTTCCTCGCCTTGATCGGCTTCGAGAACGCCGGCCTGGTGCAGAAGCACCCGGTGACGATGATCACCCTCGGCAACCTGCACGACCCACGGGTGCTGCTCGCCCTCGGCGGGCTGCTGCTCATGGGCGTGCTGCTGGCGCTGCGCTTCCGCGGCGCGCTGCTGGTGGGGATCGCCGCCGCCACCGTCGCCGCCTGGCTGCTCGGCGTGACGCCGCCTCCCACAGCGGTCGCGGCGCTGCCGCGACTCCCCGAGCAGACGCTCTTCGCCTTCGACTGGAGCGGCGTGTGGAACGGCGCCCTGGCGGCCGTCGTGCTCGCCTTCCTCTTCGTCGTCCTCTTCGACACCGCCGGCACGCTGATGGGCGTCGGCCGCCTCGGCGGCTTCGTCGACGAGAAGGGCGACCTGCCCAAGGCCGGCCGCGCCTTCTTCGCCGACGCCTTCGGCACCACCGCCGGCGCAGCGCTCGGCACCAGCCCGGTGACCGCCTACATCGAGTCGGCGACCGGCATCGAGGAAGGCGGGCGCACCGGCCTCACCGGCGTCGTCGTCGCCATCCTCTTCCTCGCCTCGCTGGTGTTGGCGCCGCTCTTCACCGCCGTGCCGCCGCTCGCCACCGCGCCGGCGCTCGTCGTCGTCGGCGCGCTGATGATGGAAGCGGTGCGCGAGGTCGACTGGAAGCGCTTCGACGAAGCGATCCCGGCCTTCCTCACCGTCATCGGCATCCCCTTCACCTACTCGATCGCCAACGGCATCGCGCTCGGCCTGGTGAGCTGGGTGGCGATCAAGCTGCTCTCCGGCCGCTGGCGCGAGGTGCACTGGCTGATGGTGGTGCTGGCGGTGCTGCTCGTCCTCTACTATGCCTTCCTGCACGCCGGCGAATGACCGGTGCGCATGACGCGGAGGAGACGCAGATGCTGTTCCCTGACGTGTACAAGCCGCCGGTCGCCACCGCCCTCTCGCGCGGCCTCGCGCCGAGCTTTGCCGAGCTCGCGGCGCGCTACCTCGAGGAGTACATGGGGAAGATCGGCTACGCGCTCGAGCGGTTGCCGCCGGAGCGTCTCTGGTGGCGGCCGACGGCGGAGGCCAACGCCGCCGGCAACCTGGTCCTCCACCTCTGCGGCAACCTGTCGATGTGGCTCCTCGCCGGCGTCGGCGGCGAGGTGATCGCGCGCGACCGCGCCCGCGAGTTCACCGGCGAGCACGCGTTCGAGGCAGCGGACCTGCGCGCGCGGCTGGAGGGCGTCGTCGAACGCTGCACGACGCTGCTGCGCCGGCAGAGCGACGCCGACCTCGCGCGGCCGCTGCGCGTGCAGGGCTACGAGACCGACGTGCGCGGCGTCGTCTTCCACGCCGTCGAGCACATGAGCTACCACACCGGCCAGCTGCTCTACATCCTCAAGCAGTCGCTGCCACCGGGAGCGGAGCGCGTCGAGCTCTACCCGCAGCACAGCAAGGAGTAGGCGGCCGCCGCCGTCGGACCATCGAGATCGCTTGGTCGCTGCGCTCCTCGCGATGACCTCGGGAATGTCATCGCGAGCGCAGCGAAGCGATCTCGATGCTCGAGGCGCGTCACACCGTCGTCACGCGGCCGTTACCGGCGCATGACTCTCGCTGTCACGCGGCTGTCGCTTGACCGTCGCCCCCATCGCGGCTAGTTTCCCGCCCGCGGTTCCGCATCCACCACCGGTCCGGGAGGTCCTCCGCGTGCAGCTCCGCTTCCTACCGCGCCAGGCGCGCTTCTTCGACGAGTTCACCGCCATGGCCGGCCGCGTCCAGGACGGCGCCCGGCTGCTGCGCGGCATGCTGAGCGGCGCCGCGCCCGACCACGCCAAGGCCGAGGAGATCCGCGTCGTCGAGCACGACTGCGACGAGCGCACCCACCAGATCATCCAGCGGCTCAACACCACCTTCGTCACCCCGCTCGACCGCGAGGACATCCACGCCCTCGCCCGCACCCTCGACGACGTCATGGACGCCATCGACGCCGCCGCTACCCTCTTCCCGCTCTACGAGATCGCCGCCGTGCGCCGCGGCGCCGCCGAGCTGGCGGCGGTGATCGGCCAGCAGACCGACCAGCTGCGGCTCGCTATCGAGGCGCTCGAGAAACGCGCCGGCGTGCAGGAATGCATCCGCGAGATCCACACCCTCGAGCACGAGGCCGACCTGATCCACCGCGACGCCGTGCAGCACCTCTTCCGCGAGGAACGCGACCCCATAGCGGTGATCAAGTGGAAGGAAATCCTCGACCTCCTGGAGGCGGCGACCGACGCCGCCGAGTCGGTGGCCGACGTGCTCGAGGGGATCGTCCTCAAGCACAGCTGAGCGCGAGCACCTCGAGCCGGACGGAAGCAGCGTGACGACGAGCCTCGCCATCGTCATCGGCGTCATCACGGTGGCGCTCGTCTTCGACTTCATCAACGGCTTCCACGACGCCGCCAACTCGATCGCCACCGTCGTCTCGACGCGGGTGCTGTCGCCGCTGCAGGCGGTGTCGTGGGCGGCCTTCTTCAACTTCGCCGCCGCCTTCACCTTCGGCACCGCGGTGGCGAAGACGATCGGCAAGGGGATGATCGACCTCTCGGCGGTGACCAACGGGGTGATCCTCTCGGGCCTCGTCGGCGCCATCGTCTGGGACCTGCTCACCTGGTGGTGGGGGCTGCCCACCAGCTCGTCCCACGCGCTGATCGGCGGCTACGCGGGAGCGGCCATCGCGCGGGCGGGCTTCAGCGTCATCATCCCCGCGGGGTGGACGAAGACGCTGATCTTCATCGTCTGCGCGCCGCTCATGGGCTTGGTGCTCGGCTGGCTGCTGATGACCGGCCTCTACATCCTGATCACACGCTGGACGCCGGCGAAGGTCAACCGCGTCTTCCGCCGTCTGCAACTCGTCTCGGCGGCGCTCTACAGCCTCGGCCACGGCTCCAACGACGCGCAAAAGACGATGGGCATCATCGCCGGCGTCCTCGTCGCCGGCGGCTACATGCAGACCTTCGACATCCCGCTGTGGGTGATCCTGGCGGCGCACGCCGCCATCGCGCTGGGCACGCTGTCGGGCGGCTGGCGCATCGTCCACACCATGGGCCAGCGGGTGACGCGGCTGCAGCCGGTGGGCGGCTTCGCCGCGGAGACGAGCGGCGCCATCACGCTGTTCCTGGCGAGCAAGCTCGGCATCCCCGTATCGACGACGCACACGATCACCGGCGCCATCGTCGGCGTAGGAGCGACGCGACGGCTGTCGGCGGTCCGCTGGGGAGTGGCGGGGCGCATCGTCTGGGCGTGGGTGCTGACCATTCCCTGCTCGGCGCTGATCGCGGCGCTGACGTTCTGGCTGGTGCGGGGCTTGATCCCCTAGCCGATCAGCGCACGCTCGCCGGCAGCCACTGCTCTCCGCCGGGATCGTGCATCTCCCAGTAGCGCGCGCGGCCGCACTTGGCCATCCGGTAGCGCGTGCCGTCGCTGGCGCTGAGCTCGAGCAGTTGGTGCGGGGCGAGCCACGCGAAGACGTACGACAGCCAGCCGCGCTCGTCGACGAGCTTCAGCTCGATGGCGTCGAGGCGAAGGCCGCCGACCTCGATCTCGCCAACGTCGCGGCGCGTCACCCGCATGCGCCGCGGCTCCAGCTTGGCGAGCTTCGAGTCGAGGAGCGTCGGAAAGACGAGCAGCTCCGCCGGCGGCACCGCGTCGATCACCCAGTCGCGCAGCAGCACCGGCAGCGCGTCTTGGGGCAGCGCCGTGGCCGGCCAGGGAACGCTGCGGTCGCCGGCGCCGTCGAAGTAGCTCTGCACCTCGAGCGGGCCGGCGCCGACCTTGTGCGCAGTGGTGAGCCCGCACGCTTCGGCGCTGCTGCTCGCCAGCTTGACGAAGCTGGCGTCGTCGCGGCGGAAGAAGACGCTGGCCAGCTGGTGGTAGGTGTAGACGCCGGTCGGCACGTCGCGCAGGTGGTTGAGCTTCATCACGTCGAAGCCGCCCGGCTTCGCCGAGTCGGCCTTGACGTTCTGCACCGGGTCCCACGGCTCTTTGACGAGCACGAGAAGCGCGCGGCCCGGATTCACGTTGCCGTAGCGCGGCCACTGGACTTCGTAGGCACAGAGCTCGGCGTTGCCGTCGTCCCAGAGCGCGTTGTGGCGCCACGCCCCGGCATTGACGTCCGATTGCGCTGCGGCGCGAGGCTCCGTCGGCGCACATGCAGCGACTGTCAGCATCAGGATCGTCAAGGTTGCGCGTCTCATCCTTCGCTCCTCGCTGCGGAGGACGCAGGCTAGCATCGCGGTGAGGAGGGATCCGCCATGCCCAAGCACACCCGACCGCCCGCGCTCACCGCTTCGCTGCTGATCGGCGGCGCCTTCACCGCCGCCGTCGCCTGCGCGCAGCCGCCCTCCACGCCGGCGCCCGATCCCACCGCAGCGATGGCGCACGAGCACGCCCACGACGCGCCGGCGCCGAGCCCCGCGGTCGGCCGCGCCGGTGGCGCGCACGAGGTCGCCACCCGCAGCGTCGACTACGCGACCGTCGGCGGCAAGTCGGTGAGCGGCGCCTTCGCGCAGCCGAAGGGTTGGAAGAAGGGCGGCCCGGCGGTGATCGTCATCCACGAGTGGTGGGGCTTGAACGACAACATCCGCGACCTCGCGCGGCAGCTCGCCTCGCACGGCTACGCAGCGCTCGCGGTCGACCTCTACCAGGGCAAGAACGCGCCGGAGCCCGCGGCCGCGCAGGCGCTGATGAAAGAGGCGATGGGCAACCGCGCCGCGATCGAGGACAACCTGCGGCAGGCGTACGCGTTCCTCGAGAAGGAAGGCGCCGGCAAGGTCGGCGTCATCGGCTGGTGCTTCGGCGGCGGCTGGTCGCTGCAGACCGGGCTGCTGCTGCCCGACAAGATCGACGCCGTCGTCATGTACTACGGCTTCCCGGAGGCCGACCGCGCCAGGCTCGCCAAGCTGCAGGCGCCGCTGCTCGGTCTCTTCGGCGAGAAGGACGAGGCGATCAAGGTGGAGATGGTGACGCAGTTCCAGGCGGCGCTCGGGGATCTCGGCAAGAACGCCATCATCCGCACCTTCCCCGGCGCCGGCCACGCCTTCGCCAACCCGTCCGGCGGCAACTACGTGGCGGCGGCGGCCGACGAGGCGTGGAAGCTGACGCTCTACTTCCTCGGCGAGCACTTGCGATAGATCAACATCGAGATCGCTTCGCTGCGCTCGCGATGACATTCGAACGTCATCGCGAGGAGCGGAGCGACGAAGCGATCTCGATGGTCCGACGTCACCGCGGCCCGCGGCCATCGCATCTTGCCGCTTTGCGGCAAATTCATGCCGCAGCGTGGTAACCTGACTTGGTTCGAGTGAGGCGGGCTCGAGCGAGGAGGTCGCCATGCGCGAGATCGCGGGCAGGCGGGTGCTGATCACCGGCGGCGCGGGCGGCCTCGGGCACGCCATGGCGCGCCGCTTCGCCGCCGAAGGGGCCGAGCTGGTGCTCACCGACGTCGTCAAGGCGACCCTCGACGACATGGTGGCCGACTTCGAACGCCGCGGCGTTGCCTGCCGCGGCTACGTCGTCGACGTCACCGACGTCGCCGCCATCGCTTCCCTGCGCGAGCGCGTCCACGCCGAGGCGGGTCCTGTGCACGTGCTGATCAACAACGCCGGCATCGTGCACGGCGGCGCCTTCCTCGAGGTGCCGGTCGAGAAGCACCTGCGCACCTATCGCGTCAACGTCGAGGGCGTGGTGGCGATGACGCACGCCTTCCTCCCCGACCTCGTCGCCGCCGACGAGGGGCACCTCGTCAACGTCGCCAGCGCCTCGGGCTTCGTCGGCCTGCCGTTCGGCTCGACGTACGCGTCGAGCAAGTGGGCGGTGATCGGGCTCTCGGAGTCGCTGCGCCTCGAGCTCAAGAAGCTCGGCCACCGCCACGTCGGCGTCACCAGCGTCTGCCCGAGCTACGTCGACACCGGCATGTTCGCCGGCGTCAAGCCGCCCAAGCTCACCCGCTTCTTGACCCCCGACGTCGTCGCCGAGCGCGTCGTCGAGGCGGTGCGCCGCAACCGCCCGTTCGTGCTCGAGCCGTGGCTGGTCAAGCTCACGCCCTTCCTCGTCAACACGCTGCCGCAGCCGGTCGCCGACGCGGTGAGCGACGCCTTCGGCGCGACGACGGGGATGAAGACCTGGCGCGGCGCCAGCGGCCGCTAGCTACCTGCCCTCGATCGAAGGGTCGGGCGGCGTCGTGCGGTCGATCCACATCGGGTATGGCGGCAGCGTCGGCTCGCCGTCGAGCGCCAGCGCGAGCAGGTGTGTGCCGCTCGGCGCGTTGAAGTTGTTGTCGCTGAGCACGACGAGCATCGCCTCGCCCGGGCGTCCGCTCGGCGCCCACACCATGCACTCGTAGTTGTCGACCGGCACGCCGAGGGCGCCGAAGTCGACGAGCAGCCGCTTGGCGAGCGTGCGCACGGGACGGCCGGCGAGCGCCGTCGCGTCGTCGAGCCGGTCGGCGCCGGCGAAGGTCGTCTCGTAGAGCTTGACCGCGAAGCCCACCCCGTCGACGTACGAGCGCTCGAGGGCGAGGAAGCGCAGCTTCCAATAGAGAAGGTCGACGAGGCCACGCACTTCCACGCCGTTAGTGACGGTGGTGCGTGCGTGAGGTGGATCGAGCGCGTAGGCCCACTCGTCGGGGAAGCGGTCGCTCTCCAGATCCCAGCGCAGGACGCGCGTGCGCGAGAGCTCGCCTGGTGGCGGCGGCTCGTCCTGGGCGAGCGGGCCCTCGGTGCCCGCGATGAGGTTCTTCTCGGCGACGAGCGTCAGCGCTTCGAAAGCGGCGTTGCGTCCGACGCCGTGCCCCTCGCTGGGGACGAACGCCTCCGGCAGCGGCATGTGGCCGAGGAGCTTGCCGCTCGCGTCAAAGCGGCCGACCCAGGGCGCGATCCCCTGCTTCACGTCGCCTTCGGAGCTGACGTAAAGCTCGCCGTCGAGGCCGCGCGCGAGTCCTTCGAGATCGGCACCAGCGCCGGCGAGCGGGCCTGCCTCCTCGGTGAGCGGCAGCCAGTCCACCAACTCGGGCGCGGTGGGCGGGTGCCAGCGGAAGCGCAGCACCCGTGCTGGCGGCCGACCCGAGGCGTCGTCGGAGACAGCGTAGAAGAGGTCGGCCTTGCGGTCGTAGGCGAGCCCGGAGAGCCCACCCACCACGTGGCCCGCGAAGGTCGTTCCCGTGGGCAGCACCGCGTGCGCGACGACGCGAAGCGCGGCCGGCGCGGAGGGTGCAGCCCCCGGCGTTGGTGTGGAGGCCGGCTCTGGCGGCGCAGCCGGCGCGACGGTGCCCGTGTGCGTGCAACCGAAGGCCAGCAGCGCAACGAAAGCTGCCGCGAGGAACCGATGACCACGTGCTCCAAGCATGCGGCTACTCTACCCGCCCGTCATCAGGCCCCGTCTATCGCTGCCTTACAATCCCGCGGTGTCCCGGCTCACTCGGTTCGCGCTCTGGACGCTCGCCTGTAACCTGCTGGTGATCCTCTGGGGCGCGGTGGTGCGCGCCACCGGCTCCGGCGCCGGCTGCGGCAGCCACTGGCCGCTCTGCAACGGCGAGGTCGTGCCCCGCGCGCCCTCGACGGCGACGCTGATCGAGATGACCCATCGCGCCACCAGCGGCATCGCGCTGGTGATGGTGGTGATCCTCGCGGTCTGGTGCTGGCGGCGCCTGCCGCCCGCGCATCCGGCGCGCCGCGCCGCGATCGTGAGCACGGTGCTCATCTTCGTCGAGGCGGGCATCGGCGCCGGCATCGTGCTCTTCGAGCTGGTGGGCAGCGACGCGTCGGCCGCGCGCGCCGCGTACATGGGCCTGCACCTGATGGTGACCTTCCTGCTCCTGGCATCGCTGGCGCTCACCGCATGGTGGATCGAGCGCGCGCCACAGCTGCGCCGAGATCGGCGCGTCGCTTCGCTGCTCGCCGTCGCCGCAGCGGGGCTGCTGCTGGTGGGCAGCAGCGGCGCCATCGCCGCGCTCGGCGACACCCTCTTCCCCGCCGGCTCGCTCGCGGCCGGAGTGCAGCAGGACCTCTCGGCGGGCAGCCACTTCCTGCTGCGCCTGCGCATCGTGCATCCGCTGCTCGCCGTCGCCGTCGCCGCCTACCTGCTCTTCCTGCCCCAGCTCGTCGGCGCGCCGCGGCTCGGCCGCACGCCCCGCCGGCTGGGAAGCGCCACGTCCGCGCTGGCGCTCCTCCAACTCGCCGTCGGCGCCGCCAACGTCGGCATGCTGGCGCCGGTGCCGCTGCAGCTCGTGCACCTCCTCGTCGCCGACCTGCTGTGGATCGCCCTCGTGCTGTTCGGCGCCGCCGCGCTCGCCGATCCGCGTCCGTCGCTCGTCGCCGCGGCCGTGACGAGCGAGGCAGCCGAGCGCCGCCGCACCGCAGCCGCGCCCGGATAGCTGGCGTCCCGCACAACGCAGCCCCCTGTCAGTTGATGCAGGGCGTTTGCGTGTAGCTGAACTGCGCGCTCGCGTTGCCCTCCAGGCCTTCCGGATCGAAGACCTTCAGGTGGATCACGAAATCGGGGCTCGTGTCGCTGCAGTCCGGCACGAAGGTGTCGCGCGTGTTGATGATCACTTCGGGTTGTAAGAGAAACCGGATCGCGTTGGCGGGCTTGCGCACGCCCTGGTACTCGAGCTCCCACGTCAGTTGGTACGGGCCGAGGTCGGCCATGCCCGGCCCGCCCGGGTCGAGGATCGTGAAGCGGACTCGCGCGCTGCTGTCCGACGCGTTGTCGTTGGGCTCCGGGAAGATCGCGACCTCGGGCGGCCCGCCCAACGCGTTCACTATCAACCGGATCGGCACGCTCGTCTTCATCGGGTGCACGCCATGGAGCCCCTCGACGACCAGGTCGAGATTGTCTGGGAAGCTCCACTTGAAGGTCGGCGTGCAGCCGAAGACCGCCCCCTGGCCGCTGAAGGGCTCGGTGTGCCAGCTGAGCTTCGAGCAGTCCAGGTCGCCGGGTAAGCCTTCGGCCTTCACCTTGGCCTCGAAGGTGTGCTCCACGCCGGTGAACAATGCCTGGTGCGGCAGCGGTGAGACGACGTGGATGGCCGGCTCGATGTCGGCGAGCCAGAGGACCGCCTTGGCCAGGTTGCCGTCGCTGTCCCTCCCGACCACCTGGACCCGCGCCTCCTTCCTGCCGTCGAGGAAGATCGCCGGCAGCGTCGCGGTCCCGCCTGCACCCAGTGACACGCCGTTGGCGAAGCTCCACTTGAACGTGTCGGCGCAGCAGTTGGCACCGTCCTGGGCATCGTTCGCCACCGCCGTGAGGACGATGTCCTTGGAGAAGTCCGCCCGGTACGGCGAGAGGACCACGTCCGCGGAGAGGTACGGCTTGGTGATCTGGAGCTTCGGCGCCTGGCTGGCGGCGTTCTTCGCGTCGTTCCACTCCGCGCTGCGGTCGGCGGGGATGCTGGAGGCCATCAAGCGCTTGAAAAACAGACTCACGTACTTCGCAGGTACGTAGACGTAGCCACCGTCACCCCTGCAGCCCCAGGAGTTCTTGGCGATGAAGTAGCCGCCGCCGAGGCCGGGCTTTTCGAGCAGCAAGGGGCCAATGTCGTCGTTGGTGACGAAGCCCACGAAGAGGATGTCGTGCCCGCCGCCCTCCTTCTTGCCGGCGCTCGTGATGTCGGCGTAATCGTCGATGACGCCCCCGACCGGATTCTGAAAGCCGCGGTACACGTTGAGCGAGGCGAGCAGAGGCTGTCCGTTGGCAAGCAACGCGCGAAGCGCGTCGAGGTCGAGGGTCTGGCCGGACTTCCACACCTGCACGGGGCTCATCGAGGGCACTCCGGCGGCCGGCTCGACGGCGAAGATCTCGATGCCGCAAACGTCGCCGGACGGGTTCTTGGTGCACGTCATCGGTCCTTCGCTCGGCGTCGGGGAACACGTCCCCAGATAGCTCTTGCAATCGAAGGCGAACGGAGTCACGGGCGAGGGCATCTGGGGCCGCGAGCACGCCGGGTTGTACAGCCAGAAATTCTCGTTCGGGATCGCCGAGGCCGCGCCAGGGAAGCCATTGAGGAATGCCAATGCAAAGTCGGGAAAGTCTCCCTCGCTCGTCGGCCGCGGCGACAGCGTGGTTTTCCAGCGGTAATTGAAGTACTGCTCGGAGAGATTGCGGGTCTCGCCTTTGACCACCAGCTCGCGGCTCTCCAGCGCGGCGACGGCAGCAAAAGCCCAGCAGAGTCCGCGACGGGCCTGGTCCTTGATCGGTGTGACGAACCGCTTGAGCGGCCACCAGAGCCGTCGATGGATGCCGTTGGCCGAGGTCGGACAATCGAACGTACCGTCGTTGCCCTGGACCGCAGCGCCGCACTCCGTCGGCGTCGGCTCCGGTGCCGCCGCGGCGGCGAGCGCCGCGTGAGCCACGGACTCTTCGCTCCGGACCTCGCCGAGGTCGGGAACGAGCGACAGCGCGGCCCCGAGCTTGGCGCGCGCTTCCTCGATGGCGGCCAGCGCGCTGCCGGCGAGAGCATCCGGCGCCGGCAGCCCCTGCCGCGCGGACGGCGGCGCCGCTTCGTAGGTGAGCCGATAGGCGGCCAGCGAGTTGTCGCGATCCACGGCGATCCGCTCGGCCTCCACCGCAATGCGGGCCTCCACGGCTAGGCTGAGAAGCCGATACTCCGCCGTTTGGCCATTCGGCCCGTTCGCCGTCGCCGTCGGCTCGACGAGCGGGTCCACGCCTGCGGTGACCGCCTCCAGGATCGATCGCACGTCGGGGCTGCGATCCTTTTCGGGGATCGCCTGCAGCGTTTGGACGTCGCTTTGGAACTGCGCCAGCTCGGCCTTGCGGTCGCCCTGCGGCGGCAGCACCTTGAGCTTGCCGTCGGCGACCCGACGCAAGAACTTCCGGTTGCTCACCACCTTCGCCTCGGCGGGGACTTCGCCGTAGGCGTTGGCGGGAACGAGGACGCCGCCGGGGTCGGCGGGCTTCCACAGGCAACAAGAGCTGAGAACGAACGCGAGGCCGGCGACGATCGCGCCTCGAAGTTTGAACACGGTTCCTCCTCCTCTACATCAGATCCAGATAGAGCTCGCTTCCGAATACCTCCCATTTCGCGAGCCGCACCTCTGGTCTGACAAGGTCGAGGACGAGGTGAACTTCGGGACCTCCATCGCCGTCGTGAAGGCCGGCGCGGACGCGGCGCACGTCCGGGGTTGCCGGCTCCCAGGGAGCGCGCGGCGCGCCGTCGCCGACGCCGAGCAGCCGCACCACGAGCCTTGGCGAATCGCCGCCGATGCGCGAGGCGCGCACGCGGCCCTTGTCGAGAGCGCCGTCGAGCGTCACGACGACGCGCGTGCCGCCCGTGGCAAGCGGCTCCCAGCGGAGCGAAACCAGCCGGCGTGCGGGCGCGCTCGCCGCATCGCTCATCGGCAAGACTGGCGCCGGCCGTGCCGAGGCGGGTGGCGACGACGGCGACGCGACAGCAGCTTCCGAGAGCGCCGCTGTTTCCGATGCTGACAGCGGCGCTCCGCCGACGACGGTGGACGGCGCCGGCAGCGGCGGTGCATCGGTGTTCCGCGGTGCGACAGGCGCAGCGCTCGCGACCTCCGCTCTCGCGTCCCGCTCCGCCGGCGTCACCACGACCTCGCGCCGCGCAGCACCCACGACCGCCAAGGTCGCCAAGCCCGCGATGGCGGCGATGCCGGCGGCAGCCGATCCCCAACGCAGCGGTTGCACCGGCGACGATGCGGCGCGCTCGCGCAGCGGCGGCACCGCTTCAGGTGCCGTAGGCCGCTCCGGCAACATTGAAACCGGCGGCGGCGGCACGAAGATCATCGGGCCTTCGAGCTCGGCGAGCTCGTCGTTCGCGACCGCCGCTGGTGATGGCGATGGCGCGAGCTGCGGCGCGATCGCGGCTTCGGCGATCAACTGCTCGAGCGACAGCGCAGGCGATTCGTCTGCGGTAGCTGCGCCCGCGATCCCGTCCGCGTTCGCGCGCTCGCGCGCTGTCGAGGTCTCCACCGGCAGCGTCGCCAGCGTCGGCAAAAGCCGCGGCCGCAGCACCTCGACGGCCGGCGCCTCGCCGTCGGGCAGCACTCGCGCCAGCATCTCGATCGCCACCGGCTCCAGCGCGACGAAGCGGATCGCCATGCCCGGCGGCCGCCCCGGACCCTCGTAGCTCGGCCGCTGCCAGGCCACTTCGCCGACGCCGCGCGCGGGGATGCGCCAGCCGGGCAGGAAGAGCTCGAAGCCCAAGCGCTTGCCGGCTGGCTCGGGATCAACCAAGCGCAGGAACATGCCGCCGCGCGAGATGTCGCGCACGAAGCCGGTGTGGATGCCGCGCCGCCCGTCGCACTGCAGCCGCACCACCGCCTCGTACGAGAGCCGCGGCGCGTGGCGTGACGGCGGCGCTACGCTGGCTCCGCGCCGCTCGGCTTCCTCGCGCGCCTCGGCCGCCGCTTCCACACCGAGCGCGTCGCACGCCTCGTCGACCTCGCGCGCAGCGCGGGCGACCGGCTCGTCCGCCTCGCGCGGCCCGTCCACGTCGCCGAGCTCGTCCGCTACGCTCACATCGCCCGCCTCGCCCCGCTCAGGTCGCGAGCTTCTCCCAATCCGAGTCCGCCGCGTCGGTGGCGATCGAGAGCCCGCCGTCCGACCCCGCGAACACGGGATCCGAGACCCGCGACACGCGGCCGCCGCCGAACTCCTCGAGCGAGGTCTGCAGCGCCTCCGGCAGCCCGGCGATGAGCGAGCAGCAGCCGGCGAGCATGACGTTCTGCCGCACTCGCTGCTGGTACTCCGGCTCGACGCGCGCCACCAGGTCGACCATCGTCTCCGCCACCGGGCCCGACCAGGCTCTCGCAGGCGGTGCGCAGCTCGGCGGTGATGTCGAGCTCGGTGGGCTTGCCCTTGACCGGAGCCTCCACCGTCACCCGCCCCTTCGGCTTGCCGACGAAGCTGTTGCCTTCCTTCCACTCGCGCACCATGTGCATGCTGATCTGCGCGTCGGGGTAGCGCTCGCGCACCAGCTTGGAGAGCTGCTCGTCGACCGAGTCGCCGGCGTTGGGCAGCGTGCGCTGGTCCTCGTCGGTGGGATAGCGGCCCATCATCACGCAGAAGTCGGTGGTGCCGGCGCCCATGTCGACGATCAGCGTGTGCAGCAGCGCGTCCTTGCCGTAGGCGACGGCGAAGGGCTCGGAGACGACCATCAGGCCGTCGACCATGCCGGTGAGCGTGTTGCGCAGCTGCTGCTTGTTGATGCGCATCGCCTCGGCCGGGACGCCGACGACGGCGCGCACCCGCTGCCCGTTGTCGCGCTTGCCGTTGACGCCGACGAGCGACAGCAGGTGGCCGAGCAGCTCGCGCACGGCGGCGAGGTCCTTCTCCGACCCCTCCTTGATGAGGCCGCGCTCGAGCGGCCGGTGGAGGTCGAGCATCGGCCGGTTCTCGAGCGCCTCCTGGCCGATCAGCACGTCCTTCTTCAAGACCTTCTTCGACACCATGTCGAGCGGCCAGCCGACGAGGCTCTTCACCACGTGGCGCTGGCCGTTGCTGGCGGTGATCGAGGACTGCGAGGTCCCCAGGTCGATGCCGACGTGCAGGACGTCGTCTTTCTTGCTCATGTCGGGCTCCCTGTCGCTGGCTTCTCCGGCTTCGACGGAGGTGAATGCGTGAGCTTGGTGGTGTAGGCCTCGATGCCGTCGCGCAGCGCGGCGGCGATGCTCTGGCGGTACTCGCCGGTGGAGAGCAGCTTGGCCTCGGTCTCGTTGGAGAGGCAGGAGACCTCGGCGAGGATGGCGGGCATCTCCGTCGTCACCAGCACCAGGAAGGGCGCCGACTTGATGCCGCGGTCGCGCAGCGTCGGCGTCTCATCCTTGAGCGAGCGGTGGAGCGCCCGCTGCACCGACCGCGCGAGCTGCTGCGACTCCTGCTGGCGGAGGTCGAGATAGATGCCGTCGAGGAGGCGCCGCACGTCGGCCAGCGAATAGCCGGACTCGCGGTTCTCGCGGCTGGTGAGCTGCACCAGGAACGGGTCCTCGGTGGGGCCGAGATAGAAGGTCTCGACGCCGCGGTTGGTCGCCGGCTCGAGCCAGTTCAGGTGGATGGAGAGGAAGAGGTCCGCCTTCGACTCGTTGGCGAAGCGGGCGCGCTCGGCGAGCACGACCTTCTCGTCCTTCTCGCGCGTGAGCAGCACCTCGACACCTTCCTGCGCGCGTAGGAGGTCGCGCAGGCGTAGCGCGATGTCGAGCGTGATGTCCTTCTCGTAGGCGCCGTCGGGGGTGACGCTGCCGACGTCCTTGCCGCCGTGGCCGGGGTCGAGGACGATGCGGCGCACGCCCACGGGGAAGACGGCGCGGTCGATCGGCCGCGGCTCGCCGAGGACGAGCGGTGCGGCGGCGACGGGAGCGACACCATTCGGCATCGACGGCGCAGCAGACTGGCGGCTCGCCATCGCTGCCGAAGCGTTGGGTCGAGCGCCCTTCGCTGCGACGACGCTTGCCGGCGCCCCGGTCTCGGCCGTCAGCTGCCGCGCGCTCGGTAGCAACAGCAGCGCGGCGGCAACCGCGGGCACCGCCACCGCCAGCACGGTCCAGCGCGCCCACTGGCGAGGCCGCCCGCTCGGCGGCCGCTTGCCCGCCTTGATGTAGACGTTCTCGCGCACCGCCGCTTTGAGCAGCTCGCGCCGTTGGCGGGCGGAGACGGACGTACCGGGGCGGCTCGGATCCACCGTGGAAGACACCTCGGCCGCGGCAGTCGCAGCGAGCCGCCTGCAAGGCCGGCCCGCACCCTCAATCGCTGCCGCGGAGCGCAGGAAATGCTACCACGACGAGACTTAGCGGCTCATGAAGAAGCAGACCACCCCCACCCCAGAAAAGATGTGTTGGTCTGCCACCCCTCACTCCCCAACCCCTCTCTCCCCTCGCCGGGGAGAGAGGGGCCCAGAAGTAGACCGCACCTTCAGGGGTCGACCGTGGCTGCGAACGCCATGCTCTCCGCAAACGATCCGAAGAGCGGCAGCTGCACCGGCGCGCCCTCGAGAAGGTTCGACGCGGTGACGCCGAGCAACCGCACCGGCCGCGAGGCCGCCTCGGTGCGGCGCAGCAGCGCCGCCGCGTGCCAGGCGAGCGTCGGCGCGTCGCAGCAGGCGACCGTGAAGGTGTGGCCGCGGGTCACCGTGGTGAAGTCGGCGTAGCGCACCTTGATCGTCACCGTGCGCGCGAGCAGCCGGCGCTTCTGCAGGTCCTCGGCGACCTCGCCGGCGAGCCGCACGAGCTCGCCTTCCTTCTCCGGCAGCTCGTGGAGGTCGCGCGCGTAGGTGGTCTCGGTACCCAGGCTCTTGCGCTCGCGGTCGAGGCTCACCGGCCGGTCGTCGATGCCGCGCGCGTACTGGTGGAGCGCCTCGCCCCACCTGCCGAAGCGCTGCGTCAGCGCCTCGACGTCGAGCCGCCGCAGGTCGGCGACCGTGGTGACGCCCATCTCGGCGAGCGACTGCTCGGTGGCCGGGCCGACGCCGTGCAGCCGCCGCACCGGCAGCGGCGCGAGGAACGCCTCGACCTGCGCCGGCTTGACGACCGTCAAGCCGTCCGGCTTGTCGAAGTCGGAGGCGATCTTCGCCACCAGCCGGTTGGGCCCGACGCCGACGCTGACGGTGAGCCGCCGCTCCTCGCGCACCCGCCGCCGGATCTCGCGCGCGATCGCCGTCGCGCTCCCCAACCGCTCGAGGTGCTCGCTGACGTCGAGGTACGCCTCGTCGAGCGAGGCCGGCTGCACGATCGGCGTGAAGTCGCGGAAGATGGCAAAGATCGCCTCCGACTCGCGCCGGTAGCGGGGGAAGTCGGGCCTCAGGAAGACGATGTTCGGACACCGCCGCGCCGCGACCGCCGACGACATCGCCGAGTGGATGCCGTACCGCCGCGCCTCATAGCTCGCTGCGGCGACAACGCCGCGCCCCTCGGGCGTCCCGCCGACGACGACCGGCTTGCCCGCGAGCGACGGATCGTCGCGCACCTCCACCGCGGCGTAGAAGCAGTCCATGTCGCAGTGCAGGATGCGGCGGTCGGACATCGTCGTCACAAACCTACACCGCGGTCGAAGCGCGGCGACGACGACGCGGCGGCGCGACGTTCAGGAAGCAGCCGTGTCAGCCGACCGACGGCGCTTCGGTGGCGCTGTACTTGGTGCGCTCCTCCGCCAAGGCGGCGCTGATGCGGCGGGCGAGGTCGGCGTCGTGCAGCGCCAGGATGCGCGCCGCCAGCAGCCCGGCGTTGCGCGCGCCGTCGACCGCCACCGTCGCCACCGGGATACCGGGCGGCATCTGCACCGTCGACAGCAGCGCGTCGAAGCCCGACAGCGCGCCCGACGCCAGCGGCACACCGATCACGGGGCGCAGCGTGTGCGCCGCGACCACTCCCGCGAGGTGATTGGCCATGCCGGCGCAGGCGATGAAGACCTGCACGCCGCGCGACTCGGCGTCGCGCACGTAGTCCACCGTCATCTCCGGAGTGCGGTGCGCCGAGAGCACGCGCAGCTCCGAGGCGACGCCGAGCTGCGTCAGCGCTTCTTGCGCCTTGGCGACCTTGGGGACGTCGTTGGGGCTGCCGGTGAGGATGGCGACGAGGGGCGGCTGGGGCACGGTCGGCTCCTTCGAGTCAGCGGCGGCGCGCGGGCCGTGGCTGCGCCGCCCTCGGTTGCGGCGTCGGCGTCGCCGCCGGTTGCAGCTGGGTCCAGGACATCGGCTTCATCTCGGCGGTGCCGCCATAGGGCGCCAGGAAGGTGGCGCGCACCAGCAGGTCGGTGAGCCCGGCGCGCACGGTGCGCAGCTCGATCGGGCCGCTCTCGATGCGCGCGCCGGCCGGCAGCAGCGGCGCGTAGAAGCGCAGCACCGTCGGGTTGCGGATGGTGCGCAGCAGCTGGCCGTCGGGCTGCACCTGGTAAAGCTCGTAGCGGTAGAACTGCCCCTGCTTGACGTCGACGAAGGCGCCGTCGCGCGCCCACAGCTCGACGAAGTTGTTGTCGACGTGGCCGAGGTCGCTTCCTTCGCTCGAGGCGTTCTCGAGCAGCACCTTGACGACGACGCGGCCCGGCGAGCCGGCGAGCTTCGTCACGGTGACGCGCGGCACGGGCACCGCGGGAGCCTCGCCGCCGACGCGCGCGAGGTTGGCGGCGTCGAGCGTCAGCGACTCGCCCGGGCGCGGCAGGCGGTAGTAGAGCTCGCCCAGGCAGTGCTCGAGCTTCCAGCCGGCGATCTGCCGCCGCAGCTCCTGCACGTGCGCCGTCGAGGTGCCGACGACGCGCACGTCGTCGCCGACCAGGAGGCGGGTCTCCCCCACCCGCGTCGGCTCGTGGGCGGTGAAGGCGTAGACCTGGCGATCGACGCCCTCGAGCGAGAAGCCATGCCGCACGCGCAGCTGGCGATTCCAGGCCAGCTCGCCGAGGCTGGCGCCTGCTATCTCCTCGACCGGCGCCCCGCTGCGAACGAGGGTCGCCACGCCGCGCACGACGACGCCGACGAGGAACGGTTCCTCCAGCTTCTCGAGCTGCTCGGCGCCGGCCTTGACCTTCTGGAAGTCCCACGCCGAGGGATCGTCGGGCTCCCCTTCGCGCACGCCGTAGAGGAAGGAGACGACGAAGTCGGTGGCGCCGGTCAGGTCCTCGACGCCTTCGGCGGCGAGGGCGTCGCGCGGCAGCGTCGCCGAGAGGAGCAGCGTCGGCTCGAGCTCCTCGCGCAGGGCGGCGGCGAGCTCGGCGCCGTCCTTGCCCGGCACGCCCTGCAGGTCGAGGTGCCAGCCGGCGACACCGAGGTTGCTCTCCTCGGCGCGCCGCGCCACGGCGCCGAGGGCAGTCGTCAGCGCCTGCGCCGCGGCGTCGGCGTCGACCCGCGACACCGGCCAATCGCCGCGCAACACCAACGTGGCGTGGGAGCGGCGGGCCGGCCGCGGCAGCTGCAGCGGCGCCACCTGCGGCTGGCCGCCCTGCCAGTCGAGGCTTGCCGCCTCGACGAACAGCTCGCCGATGCCGCCCCCCTCCATGCGCGCGAGGTCGGCAACCTCGAGCGGCGCCGCCGCGGCGTCCATCCACGCCGCCGAACCGGCCGCGCGCCCGCGCTCGGCACCGCCGCCGCAAGCCGGTGAGCACCGATAGCGCTGCGACAAGCACCGAGCACTCCAAAGTCATTGCGAGGAGCGCAGCGACGAAGCAATCTCGATGATCGAGATTGCCACGGCCGCTCCGCGGCCTCGCAATGACGGGCTTTCTTCATGGCGCACGTCACCGCAGCCGCACCTGCCGCCCTCGCTGCCCCGCTCATTCGAGCGGGATCATAATCACCACTTCCAACCCCCCACCAATGCGGTTCTTCGCCGCGATGGTGCCGCCGTGCTCCTCGACGATGCGGCGCGTGATCGGCAGGCCGAGGCCGGTGCCGGTGTCGTGGGTCGAGAAGTAGGGATCGAAGATCCGCTGCAGCAGCTCGGGCGGCACGCCGGGCCCGCGGTCGGCGACGGTGATGGCGGCCGTGCCGTCGCGTCCCTCGAGCCGCACTTCGACCTCGCCGCGGCCGGCGCTGGCGCGCAACGCGTTCTCGAGCAGGTTGCGCAGCGCGCGGCGCAGCAGCTTGGCGTCGAAGCGCGCGGGCAGCGACGGCGGGTCCACGACGACTCGCACGTCGACTCCGGACGGCGAAGCCACGCGGTAGGTCTCCACCACCTCCCCCACCGTCGCCGCGAGGTCACCCGGCTGCGCGTCGAAGCGCGGGATGCGGCTGTAGGTCGAGAACTCCTGCGCGATCTGCTGCAGCTCGTCGACCTGCCGCAGGATGTTGCCGGTGCAGCGCTCGAAGACCTCGCCGAAGCGCTCGGGGTCGCGCTGGTGCACCTCCACCATGTGCTCGGTGGAGAGGCGGATGGGCGTCAGCGGGTTCTTGATCTCGTGGGCGATGATGCGTGCCATCTCCGCCCACGCCTCGAGGCGCTGCGAGCGCAGCACGTCGGTGACGTCCTCGACGACGAGCAGCGCGCTCGGCTCGCCTTCACCCGGCACCGGCACCCAGGCGAGCCGCACCTCGCGCTCCCCGCCGCCGCGGTCGAGGCGCACCGTCGTCTCGACGGGCTCGCGTCCGACCTCGCCGAGGAAGCGCGCCACCGGCGCCATCTCCTCGCGCGCCGCCAGCGTCTCGCGCAGCGGCGCGCCGACGCCGGCGCCGAGCAGCTCGCCGGCGAGGCGGTTGGCGAGCAGCACCCGCCCGCGCTCGTCGAGCGAGACGACGGCGGAGTTGACGTTCTCCACCATGCGGTCGACGACCTGCTTCTCGCGCACCAGGCGCTGCCGCCCCTCGGCGATGCGGCGCGCCATCTCGTCGATGGCGGCGACGAGGGCGGCGAGCTCCTGCTCGCTCGGCGCTGGTGTGAGCTCGAGGCTGGTGGCGCCGCCGGCGATCCGCCGCGTTCCCTCGACGAGCTGCTGGATCGGCCGCGTGAACGTCCCCGCGAGGCGGTTGCCGATGGCGGCGGCGACCAGGAACAAGGCCGCGGTGAGCAGCACGGCGCGCCGCCGCAGCTCGGCGAGCTCCCCCTGCAGCTCCTGCTGCTGGGCCAGCAGCGGGAGTGAGAGGAAGAGCCGCGTCCTCCCCTCCTCGGCGCCGGGGATGCGCAGCGGCGCGTAGAGCTCGAGGTAGTCGGTGCCGCCCGCGGAGCTGGTGCGCCACTCGAGGTCGTGGCCGAGCAGCAGGAGCTGGGCGTAGATGTCGCCGGGGATGCGCTCGGGCAAGAGGCCGGCCGAGAACAGCTCGCGCTTGCTCGAGGCGTTGATGGTGCTCCCCCAGTAGAGGTTCACCTCGTGATGGAGGACGCGCGACAGCCAGACGAGCAGCTCGTCGTCGAGCGCCGTCTCCAGGCCGAAGCCGGGCTCGAGCGACAGCACGTACTCGCCGAGCACCTGCTGCGCCGAGCGCACTGCCGCCTGGCCCTGCACCCGCTGCTCGGCGAGCAGCCGCTTCTCGAGGTTGCGCAGCAGCAGCACGTTGAGCGCGACGAGCGGCACCAGCAGCAGTGCGCCGTAGACCAGCAGCAACCGCTTCGAGTAGGAGCGCACCGCCCGCCGCAGGACGTCGCGGAAGGAGGCGCGGGTGAGGGCGAGGAGCGCGACGAGCCCGGCCGCTGCGGCAACGAGGAGCAGCATCGAGAGCGCCAGCGAGCCCACCACCTCGATCGCTTCCCAGCCGGAGAGCCTGGGCAGGTAGAGGACGGCCGTACCGCGCCCGTCGCGTCGCGCCACCGCCCACGCCTCGCCTTCGGGAGTTTCGAGGCGCGCTCGCCGCGTCGATTGGCCGACATCGCGCAGCGCGGGCGGCAGCGGCGGGTTCTCGCGCCAGGGCGAGATCTCGGCCGCGCCACCCGCGCCGTAGAGCCCGTAGCGCACCTCGCGCGGCAGGCCGCTCGGCCCTCGTGCTGCCGGGCCGCCGCGCAGGAGACCCACCGGCAGGTCCTCGACGCGCGGGGCGGCGAGGCGGAAGCCCGGCTGCGGCAGCAGCCAGAAGCGCGTGCTCCCCCACACCTGCCCGGCGCTGCGCAGCGGCACCTCGCCCGAGAGCAGCAGGTCGCGCCATGCCGTCGGCCCGAGCGGACCCCAGCGCACCGGGTCGCGATCGATCTGGGCGGTGTCAGTGAGCGGCAGCCCGTAGGAGAACGAGACATTGCCCTCCTGGTGCGGGCTCGCAGCGATAGCGGTCAACGCGTTGCCGCGGTCGAGCGGCGAGCCGCGCCAGAGGAGGTAGGCAAGGTCGGTGGGCAGCAGCCCGTCGGGCGAGCGCGGCACGCGCCGCTGCAGGTCGACGCTCGCGAGGTAGCCCTCCAGCCGTCGCCAACTCGCCGCCAGCTCGGCCTGCGTCGGAGCCGCCATCGCGGGGAGGAAGCGCGCCGCCAGCGCGCGGCCGAGCTCGAAGCGATAGGCGATCTGCCACGCGCCGGCGCCGAGGAGCGCGGCAAGGAGCACCAACGGCATCAGCGCAGCGGGTCGATGGCGCCACGCGGACCGCGACGTCCACATCGCCGCAACGGCGCCGCCAGCCGCGAGCAGAGGCAATGCGACCGCGGCGTGGTCTTGCTCCTCCGCGGCGGCGAGGAGGAGCAGCGCCGCGACAGCGGCGAGCCCGCCACGCGCCGGCGCGAGACCCAGCAAGGCGCGCGGCAGCGTGCGGCGCGACGCGGCGAGCCGCTCGCGCAGCGCCGTCAACGGCCCGGAGCGCGTCGGCTCGGTCGGCAACTCCCCCGCTGCCAACACGAGAATGCCGGTGGCGGCGGCGAGCAGCGCCGCACGCAGCACCGCCACGGCAGCAGTGACGTCGACCTCGGACAGCGTCAGCGGCCCGACGGCGCGCTGTCCCGCGGCGGCGAGCAACGCGAGGCACGCCGCTGCGGCGGCGCCCGCGACACCTGCCACGACGGGCGAGGGCCACCGCGCCGCCCACCTCCAGCCGGCAGTCGCCGCGGCGAGACCGACGAGCAACGCACCGAGCGTCCACAGCGGCGCGCCGGCTGCCGCGCCGGCGGCGAGCGCCGCCGCGACGACGAGCGCCGCCACCGAGCGCCGGCCGTGCGCCGCCGGCAGCGTCGTGCGCCAGAGCACCGCGAGCGCCACCGCGCGCATGGCGGCGAGCGCGACGAGCGCCAGCGTCAGCACGGCACCGGCAACGATCGGCGCCCAGCGAACGACCGCCGGCCGCGCCCGCGGCAGCGGCTCGACGACCATCGCCGGCGCGCGCGTTGCGCCGCCAGCAGCATCGCGCCGCGGCGCCGCCTGCTCGGCGCGGTCGACGAGCGACCAGCGGAACGCCGCCGCCGGCCAGATCCCCGGCGGATCGAACGGCAGCCGCGAGGTATCGAAGCTGCGGCCGGCGACGATCCGCCATGGCCGCGCCTCCGATGAGAGCGGCTCGACGGCGAGCAGCGTGGCGGCGCCGAACGCGGCGCGGTACTCGAGGCCCTGCCGCGGCAGCGAGTCGGGCTCCGGCTCGTGCAAGAGCCCACGCCCTTCCCACACCAGCGGCTGACCGTCGGGGTCGACGAGCAGCAGCGTCAGGTCCGGTTCGGCATCGGCATCGCGGAGCAGCTGCGCGAAGCGGCGGTGCACCACGAGCCGTGCCTCGTCGTCGGCAGGCGGTTGCGCGACGGCGCGCACGCCCTCCGCCGCGTGGCTCGCGACGTCACGCCAGAGCGCGGCGTAGCGCGGCCGCGCTTCCTGCACCCAGGCCCGCGGCTCTGGTGGACCGAGCCGCTCGGCAAGCCCGCCGAGCAGCAGCACGAGCGCCGCGAGCCCGACGAGCGGCAGCGCGGTGAGCATCTCGCGCCGCGCCGGACGTCGCCAGAGCCAGACCAACAACAGCGCCGCCAGCACGCCGGCGCCCCAGAACGGCAACAGCGCCAGCGCCGCCGGGGTGAGGACGAGCGGCAGCGTGTCGCGCAACGGGCGCGGACGGCGCCCTTCACCGCGGCGGCGCGGCGGCGGCGTCGGCGCCGACCGCAGCGTGGTCTCGCGCTCCCCACCGGCGGCGCCGCGCGCCACCGGAGGCTCGGCGGGCGAGGTGGCCCCGGAGGGAGTCGCGGCCGTCGCTACTCCCCCCCGCGCGCAAAGCGCGCTGCCACCACCCACCCAACCCCCTCCCCTGGGTTTGGTTCCACCCCTAACCCCCCGTCCCCCTGCCCCTCGAGGGGCAGGGGGCGCCCGCTCCCGGCGGAGGAGGCGACGGGCGGAGCGAGGGCAGGTCGACGCCGCGCTCGGCGGCGAAGCCGATCGCCTCGGGGTAGCCGGCGTCGGCGTGACGCACGACGCCCATCCCGGGATCGCCGGTGAGCACCCGCTCCAGCCGCCGCGCCGCCGCGGGCGTGCCGTCGGCGACGATCACCATCCCGGCGTGCAGCGAGTAGCCGATGCCGACGCCGCCGCCGTGGTGCACCGACACCCACGTCGCCCCGTTGACGGCGTTGAGCAGCGCGTTGAGCACCGGCCAGTCGGCGATGGCGTCGGAGCCGTCGCGCATCCCCTCGGTCTCGCGGTTGGGCGAGGCCACCGAGCCGCAGTCGAGGTGATCGCGGCCGATGACGATGGGCGCCGAGACGCGGCCGCTCGCCACCAGCTCGTTGAAGAGAAGGCCGGCCTTGGCGCGCTCGCCGTAGCCGAGCCAGCAGATGCGCGCCGGCAATCCTTGGAAGGCGACGCGCTGTTGCGCCATGCGGATCCAGCGGTGCAGCGCGCGGTCGACGGGGAAGGCCTCGAGGATCGCCTCGTCGGTCTGCCGCAGGTCCTCGGGATCGCCGGAGAGCACCGCCCAGCGGAACGGCCCCTTCCCTTCGCAGAAGAGCGGCCGAATGAACAAGGGCACGAATCCGCCGATGGCGAAAGCGTCGCCGACGCCGGCTTCCTTCGCTTGGCCGCGCAGGTTGTTGCCGTAGTCGAAAGTGACCGCGCCGCGCTCCTGCAGGCGCAGCATCGCGCGGATGTGCGTCGCCATCGACGCCATCGAGCGCCGCACGTACTCGTCGGGGTCGCTGTCGCGCAGCTCGAGGGCGGCGGCGAACGGCAGCCCGTGCGGCACGTACCCTTCGAGCGCGTCGTGCGCCGAGGTCTGGTCGGTGAGCGCGTCGGGCGTGACGCCGATCGCGACGAGGTGCTCGAGCAAATCGACGGCGTTCGCCTCGACGGCGATCGAAACCGCGCGCCGCGCCTCGCGAGCGGCGAGCGCGCGCTCGACCGCGGTCTCGACGTCGGGCGCCACCTCGTCGAGGTAGCGGGTGTCGAGCCGCCGCTGGATACGCGTCGGGTCCACCTCGGCGACGAGGCAGACGCCCTCGTTCATCGTCACCGCCAGCGGCTGCGCGCCGCCCATGCCGCCGAGACCGGCGGTCACCACCAAGCGTCCGGCGAGGGTGCCGCCGAAGCGCTGGCGCGCGCACTCGGCGAGGGTCTCGTAAGTGCCCTGCAAGATCCCCTGCGTGCCGATGTAGATCCACGAGCCGGCCGTCATCTGCCCGTACATCGTCAGGCCGAGCCCCTCGAGGCGGCGGAACTCGTCCGCCGTCGCCCACTTGGGAACGAGCAGCGAGTTGGCGATCAGCACGCGCGGCGCGTCCTCGTGCGTGCGGAAGACGGCCACCGGCTTGCCCGACTGCACGAGCAACGTCTCGTCGCGAACCGAGCCGCCGCAGCGTGGCGACGATGGCGTCGAACGCCTCCCAGCTGCGCGCCGCCCGCCCCGAGCCGCCGTAGACGACGAGGTCCTGCGGCCGCTCCGCCACCTCGGGGTCGAGGTTGTTCATCAACATGCGCAGCGCCGCCTCCTGCTGCCAGCCGCGGCAGGAGATCTCGGCGCCGCGCGGCGCACGCACGGGTTCCTGCCGAGAATCCGGATGGCGCGCACGGCCGGCCACGGACGGCGAGGCTTCGAGGGTCGTCATGAGCGCTGATTGTAGCGACGGCTCAGCGTGCGGGTGCCTGGCCGGACGCCAGGTAGGGTGCGCTCTGCGCACCCATCGACTGCCTCACGTCGCTGTGCGGACGGCGCGCAGAGCGCGCCTCTACCGGGCGCAGACCGAGCGGCCTTCGAGCTTCGCCAACGCGGTACAAGGGTCGACGCGCGGCGGCTCGGCCCCGTCGCGACGACCGCTCGATACCAGCAGGTCGCGCACCTCGGCCACGGTGAGGCCGGGCTTGCGCTCGAGGAGCAGCGCCGCCACGCCGGCGACGTGCGCCGCCGCGTACGAGCTGCCACTGAAGAAGTCGTAGGAGCTGCGCGGTGCGGTGCTCAGCACGTCGACGGCGGGGCCGACGAGCGGCGGCTTGCCCCCCGCGCGCGGCGGGTCGCCCGGCCGCGCCTCGGCGCCCACTCCGAGCACACCCTCGCGCGAGGCGGGGAAACCGCCGTCCTGCTGCGCACCGTCGTAAGCCGCGACGACGAGCGTCCGCTTGGCGATCGCCGCGCCGAGCAAGCGCGACAGGAACGGATCGGGCGGCCCCGACAGGCTCAGGTTGAGCACCTGCACGCCCTGCGCGAGGGCGGCGTCGACGGCGCGCGCCAGTGTGTAGCTGTCGCACACCGCCTGCCGCGACGCCGGCGGCTCCTGCCAACAGGCCTTGTAGGCGTAGAGCAGCGCGTCCGGCGCCACGCCGACGATGCCGATCTGGTTGTTGGCGGCCGCGGCGAGGATCCCGGCCACCGCCGTGCCGTGCACGTCGCTCGTGAAGCTGCGCTCGCCGCTCTCCACGTAGTTGCCGACACCGGCGACGCGGCCGCGCAGGTCGGGGTGGTCGAGGTCGAGGCCGGTGTCGACGACGCCGACCTTCACTCCCTTGCCGGTCGCCACCTTGTGTACCGAAGAGAGCGACAGCTCGGCGACGTCGCGCTGCAGGTCGGCGTAGGGATCGTTGTAGCCCGTCGTCCCTTGTCCCGGTTTCTGCACCGCGGCCGGCTCCGGCGGCGCGGCGAGGACGCGGAAGCGCTGCACCGGCTGCGCCACCGACACCCGCGGATCGGCGCGCAAGCGCCGCAGCAGCTGCGACATGTCGCGGCCGGGCGCGCCCTGGTAGACGACGCAGGGAGCGCCGTCGAGCGAGCCCACCGTCCACGCCGCGACCTGGCTGATCTTGTACTCGGAGGAGATGGAGGCGCTCTTGTCCTGCCAGAGCCGCATCGGCGACGGCTCCATGAGCACGAGAACCTGATTCGCTGTCGCGTCGGCGGTCGGCGCCGACGAAGCGGCCGCCGCGGCCGGCGGCGCAGGCGAGCCAGCGTCGCTCCGCGGCGCGCTGGCGCAACCGACGAGCAGGGCCGCCGCCAGACAGAGCGGCGAGCCCCGGCGTTTCCTCAACCGCTCCCTCCCGCGACGGGCTCGGCGAAGCGCACGTGCGGGTCGGCGCGCAGGTGCTCGAGGACGAGCGGCAGCGGCTCCGCGCCCGGTCCCGCCGGCACCGCGATGGTGTAGGCGCCGAACGGCGTCGGCCCCGCCACCACCTCGCCGTGCACCTCGAGCAGCACCCGCCGCAGCTCGGCCTCGGTAGCGGTGGGCGTGAAGACCACCCGCACCTGCCGCTGCGTCGGCGCCACGACCGCCGCCGGCTCGGGGTTGCCGAGGACGCGAAAGCGCGCCGGCGGCGACGGCCAGAAGATGACCGCCAGCAGCCCGACGAGCGCCGCGGCCTGCGCCGTCAACGCCCACCAGACGTTCACCCGCCGGCTGCCGCCCAGCAGCCGAACCATGCGCGGCCGCTTGCGTTCCTTCTCCATCTCGTCGACGCGCTGCATCAGCCGCGCGAGCTGCGCCGGGTGCGGCGACGGCGCCACCTCGGCAGCGCGCACCAGCGCCTCCAGCGAGCGGCAGCGCTCGGCCTCGGCGCGGCAGTCGCGGCAACTTGCGAGGTGCGCCGAAACGCCCTCGTGCTCGGCCGCCTCCAGCGTGTCGTTGACGAGCCAGGGGAGCAGCTCCCAGGCCCGCTCGTGCGTGAGCCCGCCGGCCCGATCGATCACCGACGTCCTCCTTTCATCCCCATGTCAGCCCTCATCCACGCACCTGATCCACGCCGGCGGCGGTCAAGATCCCGCGCAGCCGGCGGCGGGCGTGGAACATGCGAGTCTTCACCGTGTTCACCGGACAACCGACGATGCTGCTGATCTCGCTGTAGGAGCAGCCGTGGTAGTAGGTCAGCTCGACGACCGCCCGCTGATCGGGCGGCAGCTGCGCCAGCGCCTGGCCCAGCTGGCTCGCCAGCTCGCGCCGCGCCACCAGGCTCTCGGGACCCTCCGGCTGCTCCTCGGGCTCGACCTCGGGGTCGCGCTCGGCGCGCCGCACCCGCGACAGCGCCTTGAGCGCCTGGCGGTGGGCGATGCCGAGGATCCAGGTCGACGGCCGCGAGCGGCCGCCGAAGGAGCCGGCTCCCTTCCAGACCGCCAGCAGCGTGTCGTTGAGCGCTTCCTCCACCACCTCCGGGCGGCGGGTGAGCTTGAAGATGAAGCCGAACAGGCGCTGGTAATAGCGCTGGTAGAGCTCCTGGAAGGCGCCGCGGTCCTTCGCGGCCACCCGCTCCAGCAGCAGGGCGTCCCGTTCGTCGTTCATCCCCGTCGCGCCGTCACTCATCGATGCGCTTCGCGCACCTTCGCCGTCAAGTATGTACTCCGCGCCTCGGCCGCGGTTCAGCGAGCGCTGGGCGCCGCACTTGAACCGGTGAGCGTAGGCTGCGCACCTACCGTTCCGACGCGGCGCGGCTCATTGCGCGTCGCGATCTGTTTGCATTCGACTCCCTCGGAGGTGACGGTGACCGACTCGCAGCGATCGATCCTCTGGCGTCGAGCGATGCCGCGTCTCGCCTCGTGGGCGCTTCTCGCCGCGCTGATCGCAGCAGCCGCGCCCGGCCGCGCCCAGACCTTCGTGCTGCGCGACCACGAGGACCTCGACTTCGACCGCCCCGAGGCGTGGGCGATGGCGTGGTTCTCTGCCGTCACCTTCCCCACCGCCCTCGCCACGCCAGAGCCGCTCGCCCCCGGAAGCATCGAGCTCTCGCTCGAGGGCGGCTCGGTGCCGAGCCTCTCCGAGGAGCAGCGCACGGTGGGCTTCCTCGGCGAGAAGCCCGAGGATCTGAACCGCGCCTCGGTCTTCGGCCGGCCGCGCGTCGCCGTCGGCCTTCCTGGCCAGCTGGTGGCGACGCTCTCCTGGGCGCCGCCCGTCGAGATCGACGGCGTCGAGCCGAACGTGTTGTCCGCGTCGCTCGCGCGTCCGCTCTGGCAGAGCGACCGCTCGCAGCTCGCGGCGCGCCTCTTCGCCCAACGCGGCACGCTGCGCGGCGACCTCACCTGCCCGGCCGCGCTCGCCGGCGTCGCGGACGCGACGATCAACCCCTACGGCTGCGACGCGCCCTCGCGCGACGAGATGAGCATCGAGCTCTACGGCGTCGAGCTGCAGGCGGGCACCACACTCGCGCGCTGGCCGCGCCTCTCCCCCTACGCCGCGCTCGCGTGGAGCCAACTCGAAGCCGAGTTCCAGGTCGACGCCCGCCGCTACGGCTTCCTCGACCTCACCCTGCTCGAGACCGACGGCTCGCTGTGGACGGGCACCCTCGGCCTCTCGCTCGACACCGGCACTCGCGCGCGCCTCGCCGGCGAGGTCGTCTACACCCCGCTCGACGTCGTCGGCCGCGCCGGCAAGGGCAAGGAGACCGACGGCCTCCTCAACGCCCGCGTGCTCCTCGGCTACCGGGTACGGTAGGCGACTCACCACCCCCCTGTTATCGTCGGCCCTGCTCAGGCCGACGGGCGCGGCCCTGCGCGTCGCCGGCTGTCTATCCATTGACTGCCAGAGGGACCACCATGACGAAGCTGGCGCCCGCGTCGACGATCGCGTCCACCCTGCTGCTCGCCGCGGCCTGCTGCTCCCCCGCGCTGGGGCGCACTGCGACGCCCAGGGCGCTCCAGAGCCTGCCTTCGCTGCCACTGACTTTCGAGATCAATGGCGGCCAACTCGACGAGCCGGTCCGCTTCATGGCTCAGGGCAACGGCTATCGGCTCTTCCTCACTGCGGACGGCGCTGTCTTCAGCGGCGTCCGCGAGCCCGCAGCGCCGGTGAGCATGACGTTCACCGGCGCCACCGGCCCGCAACGCGTCACCGGGCTCGACGAGCTCGCGACCCGCAGCAATTACCTGCGCGGCAACGATCCTGCCCGCTGGCACGTCGGCATTCCGCACTTCGCCCGCGTTCGCTATGAAGCGGTGTATCCGGGCATCGACCTGATCTTCCACGGGAAGGAGCGGACGCTCGAATACGACTTCGTCGTCGCCCCGGGAGCGGACCCTGCCCGCATCGAGCTGCTCGTCTCCGGCGCCGAGCGCAGTCGAGCTCGGTGCTGCGGGAGAGCTGCGGCTGCGGACGCCAAGCGGCGAGATCGTCCAGCACGCGCCGGTCGCCTTCCAGCTCGTCGACGGCCATCGCCTTCCGGTCGCCGCGCGCTTCGTCGTCGGCGATGGATTGGACGGCGCCCGCGGGGAGACCGCGCGCCGCATCGCGTTCGCGATCGGCGCCTACGACCGTACCCGGCCTTTGGTCATCGATCCGGTGCTCGAATACTCGACCTATCTCGGCGGCACCTCGTTCGACGGCGCGACGGACGTTACCGTCGACGGCTCCGGCAACGTCATCGTGGTCGGCAACACCAGCTCGCCGACGTTCCCGGGAGTCACCGCGTCGTCGATCGACCCGGCCAACGCCCCGGTCGGGGGCGCGTTCGTGACCAAGCTCAACGCCGCGGGAACGGCGATCCTCTACTCGACCTTCCTGAGCGGCACCGCCGACCCGATGAACGCCAACGCGGTGGCCGTCGATGCCGCGGGCAACGCCTACGTGGTGGGCGGCTCGGCGGCGCCGGACATGCCGGGGATCACGGCAGCGTCGATGGATACCTTCACCGTCAACAACGACGCCTACATCGTCAAGATCGACCCGACGGGCTCGGCGATCCTCTATGGGACGTTCCTCGGCGAGGACGGCGGCGACAATGGCAATGGCGTAGCGGTCGATGCCGCCGGCAATGCCTATGTCTCCGGCGACACCAGCTCGACGACCTTTCTGGGAGTGACCGCCGGCTCGCTGCAATCCGTCAACGCAGGACCGACCGACTACTTCCTCACCAAGATCAACCCTGGCGGCACGGCGACGGTCTACTCGACGTTTCTCGGCGGCAGCGGGCTCGAGCTCGAGGGCGACGTGGCGATCGACCCGGCCGGAAACGCTTACGTCACCGGGTGGTCGGCCTCGCCGACCTTCCCGGGCGTCACCGGAGCGTCCTTGCAGCCGAGCAACGCCGGCGGCATCTACGACGCCACCGTGACCAAGCTCGCGGCCTCCGGCACCAGCATCGTCTACTCCACGTTCCTGGGCGGGAGCGGTTGGGACACTCCCCACGACATCGCGGTGACCCCTGCCGGCGATGCCTGGATCACCGGGGAAACCGATTCGCCGAGCTTTCCGGGCGCGAGCTCGAGCTTCATCCAGCCCTTGCCCGGCGGCGGCCGCGATGCCTTCGTCGCCAAGCTCGGCCCCGCCGGCACCACATTGCCGGTGTCGACCTACCTGGGCGGCGCCGCATTGGACGTCGGCACGGCGATCGCCGTCGATGCCGACGGCACCGCCTACGTCGCCGGCGCCACGCGATCGGCAACTCTGCCGGGGATCGGACCGGGGTCGATCCAGCCCACCAATGCAGGCGGCGCCGATGCGTTCGTCAGCGCGATCGAGGCGCGCGGGCTCCTCATCCACTCGACCTTCCTCGGCGGCAGCCAGGACGACGAGGCCGGCGGGATCGCTGCCGACGGCAGCGGCGGTCTGTACGTCGTGGGATCCACTGCATCCCCGGGCTTCCCCGGCGTGTCGCCGAGCTCCATCCAGCCCACCTTCGCCGGCGTCCGGGACGCCTTCGTGACCAGGATCACCGGGATGGGCTTCGTGTTCGGGATCCCGGCGCTCTCCCGCTCGGCGCTGGTGCTGCTTGCCGGTCTCTTGGCCGGCGTAGGTCTGCTGCTGGTGCGACGGCTCCGACCCAACTAGCGGAACGCGATCCGGACCGCGGCGCCCAGGGTGATGCTGTCCTGGTTGTAGTCCTCGAGCTCCTTGAAGGTGTCGGCGCGGTAGTTGGCGTGGATGTCGAAGTGGAGGCGCGGGATGAGCTGGAAGTCCCAGCCCAGCCGCGCGGCGTAGAAGGGGTCGGAGACCTCGGAGTGGGGGAAGTTGGCGACGGTGACGCCGACGCCAAGGCCGGCGTAGAGGCCGAACTCGACGAGCACGAAGGCGAGCGGCGAGAGGTCGTAGCCGTAGTTGTTGGCGGGGTCGCCGAAGCCGCCCTCGTAGTACTCGACGTCGAGCTCGAGGCGGAAAATGCCCTCGGGCACGTACTGGTAGGTGAAGAAGGGAGCGGTCCCATCCTCGTCGAACCCGGCCTCGGCGATGTCGCCGAGCGACTGCCAGTAGAGGTAGCCGATGCCGAAGCGGTGCTCGGCCTCGGCGCGGGCCATTGCCGAACACCCGAACGCGATCGCCAGGGCGAAGAGGACCGTCCGTCCACGCGAGCTCGTCCACGTCCGCATCTGCTTCCTCCTTGCGCCGCTCTCCTGCATGCGACGGCGAGTGTACGACGACAACGCCGTGGCGTCAGCGGCGGCAGCGTGGCAAGCGCCGAGCCGTCGCGACGCCGGTGCTATCGTGACCGCCCTCGATGAACGCGTCCGCGTCGAACGACCTCTTCCTGCGCGCCTGCCGCAACGAGCCGACCGAGCGCCGTCCGGTGTGGCTGATGCGCCAGGCCGGGCGCTACCTGCCCGAGTACCGCGCCATTCGCGAGCGCGTCGACTTCCTCACCCTCTGCCGCACGCCGGAGCTCGCCGCCGAGGTGACGGTGCAGCCGGTGCGGCGGCTCGGCGTCGACGCCGCCATCGTCTTCGCCGACATCCTGCTGCCGCTCGACGCCATGGGCGCCGGCTTGCGCTTCGCCGCCGGCGATGGGCCGGTGCTCGATCGCCCGGTGCGCTCGCTCGCCGATGTCGCCGGCCTCCGCGAGCCCGACGTCGAGCGCGAGCTCGGCTACGTTCTCGACACCCTGCGGGTGACCCGGCGCGAGCTCGCAGCGATGCCGGCCGAGCGCCGCGTCCCGCTCATCGGCTTCGGCGGCACGCCGTGGACGCTCGCCGCCTACCTCGTGGAGGGCGGCGCCTCGAAGCACTTCGGCCACTTGCTGTCGTGGAGCGTCGCCGATCCGCGCGGCCTCGCGCGCCTGCTCGGCCGCCTCGCCGACGTCTCGGTGCGCTACCTGCGCGCGCAGGTCGAGGCGGGCGCGCAGGCGATCCAGCTCTTCGACACCTGGGCCGGGCTGCTCGATGCGGAGCGCTACCGCGAGCTGGCGCTGCCGGCGCTGCTCGCCGTGGTCGAAGCACTGCGCGGCAAGGTGCCGCTGATCTACTACCTCAACAACGGCGCTCACCTGCTGCCCGAGCTGCGGGCGCTGCCGGTCGACGTGCTGTCGGTCGACTGGCGGCTGCCGCTCGATCAGGTGCGCGCCATCGTCGGGCCCAGCAAGGTGCTGCAGGGCAACCTCGACCCCACCGCCCTGCTGGCGCCGCCGGCGCGCATCGAGGAGCTCACCGACGAGCTGCTGCGCCGCGGCGCCGGCGGCGGCCACATCGTCAACCTCGGCCACGGCATCCTGCCGCAGACGCCGCCCGAGCACGCCCAGGCCTTCGTCGCCGCGGTGCAGCGCCACGCGCTCGCGCCGGTTTCCTGAGCACTCCGACCCCGAGAAAGTGATCGTTCCGGTCGCCAAGGAGAATCCCATGCGTAAGCTCACGGCCTTCGTCGCCACCGCCTTGCTCGCCGGCCTCGGCACCTTCGCCGCCGTAGCGGCCGAGGAGAACGAGCCGGCGACCACCGTCACTGCCGCTTCCCTCGCCAAGCTGCTCGACAAAGAGAAGCTCACCTACCAGCAGGACGAAGACCGCATCCGCCGCACCTACTTCTTCACCGACGACCGCAGCCAGCAGGTCTTCCTGCAGCCGCAGTCGGACGTGCGCGAGGTCGGCGTCGTCGAGATCTACTCCTGGGTAATGGAGATCAAGGGCAGCGTGAGCCCGGCGCTCGCCAAGCGGCTGCTGGAGGAGAACGGCAGCCAGAAGCTCGGCTACTTCGGCATCGAGGAAGTCGACGGCAAGCCGTACATCTTCTGTTACCACAACCTGCCGACCGAAGGCCTCACCTCGAAGGCGCTCGCCGCGACGATGATCAGCGTCGCCGAGATGGCCGACGAGATGGAGAAAGAGCAGCTGGGCGAGAAGTCGGACGAGTATTGACCGCAGGCTCCGGCGACCGCGCAACGGCCGCCGGACCGAAGGTCATCGCGAGGGCGCGCAGCGCCCGTGGCGATCTCGATGTTCGAGATCGCTTCGTCGCTACGCTCCTCGCGATGACAAGCGCTTCGAGCCGGCTCAGAACGCCACGGTCGGCGCCGTCGCCGCGCCCGGCTGCGACTCGAAGTAGGCCTTGGGCGGGAAGTCCCAGCCCAACATCGAGACGAACCACGCCGTCGGCACCCGCCGCCGCGCTGCGTTGAAGCCGCGCGCCAGGTCGTTGTAGCGGTTGCGCTCGACGTTGATGCGGTTCTCCGTCCCCTCGAGCGCCGGCATCAGGTCGCGGAAGGCCTGCGTCGACTTGAGGTCGGGGTAGCGCTCGACGACGACCAGCAGCCGCGACAGCGCCGACGACAGCTGGTCCTGCGCTTCCTGGAACTGCCGGAACCGCTGCGGGTCGTTGACGATCTCGGCGCCCGCCTGAGCGCTCACCTGCCCGACGCGGCTGCGCGCCTCGACCACCTGGCGCAGCGTCTCCTGCTCGAACTGCGCCGAGCCGCGCACCGTCGCCACCAGGTTGGGGATGAGGTCGGCGCGCCGCTGGTAGGCGCTCTCCACGTTCGCCCACTGCGCGGTGACGTCCTCCTGCAGGTTCACCAGCCGGTTGTACTGCGAAGTCGTCATGATCGCCAGCAGCGCGATCACCCCGACGACGACGAGCAACAGGATCAACCCTCGGCGCATCGCTCCCTCCCTTCGCGGCTCCGGTCCCTCGTGGCTCCCACCGCGCCGGCATCGTAGGACTGCTCGGCGCTGGCGGCAACCGTCCGCGTCATACCTACGTCGCGGCGGCGGCCGCGCTTCCCTGCAAGGTTTCGGCCGTGTTTTCCGTCTGGAGGGTTCGATGCTCGCCCGCGTGCTCTCCGGCACCCCCTGGGGGGTGGAAGCGCTGCCGGTGCAGGTGGAGGTCGACGCCCGCTTCGGGCTGCCTCAGCTGCAGCTGGTAGGCCTCCCCGACGCCGCCGTGCGCGAGAGCCGCGAGCGCGTGCGCAGCGCCATCCGTCACTGCGGCTACGACCTGCCGCCCCGGTCGGTGGTGATCAACCTCGCGCCGGCCGACCTGCGCAAGGAAGGCAACCATCTCGACCTGGCGATCGCGCTGGCGCTGATGGTCGCCCACGACCACCTGCCGGCCGAGCTGCTCGCCGGCCGGCTCTGCTGCGGCGAGCTCGGCCTCGACGGCACGCTGCGGCCGGTGCGCGGCGCGCTCGCCTTCGCCGACCTGGCGCGCGAGAGCGGCTGCCGCGAGCTGCTGCTGCCGGCGCAGAACGCCGCCGAGGCAGCGGCGCTCGGGGCAGTCGACGTCATCGCGGCGTCGACGCTCGACGAGGCGCTCGCGCATCTGCGCGGCGAGCAGCCGATCGCGCCAACGGCGGCGCCGGCGTTTCCGCAACGCGTCTCAGGAGGCGGCGGGCCCGACCTCGCCGACGTGCGCGGCCAGGGAATGCCCAAGCGCGCGCTCGAGATCGCCGCCGCCGGGGCCCACAACTTGATCTTCATCGGCCCGCCGGGCAGCGGCAAGACGATGCTGGCGCGGCGGCTGCCCGGCATCCTGCCGCCGCTCTGCCGCAGCGAGGCGATCGCGGTGACCAAGATCCACTCGCTCGCCGGCGAGCCGGGTGGCGACGGCCTGCGCAGCGAGCGGCCGTTCCGCAGCCCGCACGCCAACAGCAGCGGCGCCGGTTTGATCGGCGGCGGCTCGGTACCGCGGCCGGGCGAAGTGAGCCTCGCCCATGCCGGCGTCCTCTTCCTCGACGAGCTGCCGGAGTTTCGCCGCGACGTCCTCGAGTCACTGCGCCAGCCACTCGAGGACGGCGTGGTGACCATCGTGCGCAGCCGCGCGCGGTTGAGCTTCCCGGCCCGCTTCACCATGGTTGCGGCGATCAACCCTTGCCCGTGTGGGCACCTGGGAGATCCCCGCAGGCCCTGCCGCTGTCCCGAGGGAACGATCGAGCGCTACCGCTCGCGCATCTCCGGCCCGCTGCTCGACCGCATCGACCTGCAGGTCGAAGTGCCCGTGCCGACCGCGGCGGAGCTGCGCAGCGAAGGCGGCGAGACCAGCGCCGTGGTCGCTGCACGCGTGGCAGCTGCACGCCGGCGCCAGGAGGCACGCTTCTCCAACCGGCCGCTGCCCGTCAACGCCGCGATGGAAGCCGCCGATCTCCGTCGGTGGTGCGCGCTCGATTCGTCGGCACAGCGGCTCGCCGACGCCGCGTTCGAGCGTCTCGGCTTGTCGGCGCGCGCGCTGTCGCGGTTGCTCAAAGTCGCGCGCACCATCGCCGATCTCGGCGGCCAAGAACGCATCGCGGCGGCGCACCTCGCCGAAGCGCTTCAGTACCGCTGCCTCGACCGCGTGTCTTCGAGCGTGGGAGCGGCGCCGGTGCGATCGCAGCTTGAAATCGAAGCGACAGCGGCGCCGAACGGGCATCCGGTGCCGCTTCGATCAGCTCACCGACGCGCAGGTCGTGGGCGAAGCTCGAAGGTGAGCGAGGCCCAGAAGCTCTCCCAGTCGGCGGCCGAGTAGAACGGCGCTTCCCTCATGAGCACCGACGTAATCAACCACATGCCAGGCCGCCGCAGCGGAAACGCGAACGCGCCGGTGGCGTCGCTGCGCGTTCGGACGCCATGGTAGGGATCGTCGCGCAACACTGCCGTCACCAGCGCGCCGCTCACCGGCTCGCCCTCGTAGAGGACGCGGCCGCGGAAGGACGAGCTGAAGCTCGGGTCGCCGGTGGGGACGATCTCGTAGCGCAAGCCGAGCGGCCGGCTTGCCGCGCCGGACGCGTGCGGCCCGGCGAGCAGCGCCTTGGCGCAGCGCGAGAACCGCTCGCGTCCCGGCTCGTCGCGCTCGCCTTCGCGCGCCCGCGCCGCACTAACCCAATCGAGACCGTAACGCCGCAGGTATTCCTCGAACCGCGCCGCCGGCAGCTCGACCGGCGACGGACGGCTCTCGTACGCGACGACGGCGCCGTTGCCGTCGGCGACGAACCATCCCGCCGGATCGGCGCCCTCGACGCCACTCATCTCGGCGTCTTGCCCGCCTTGCCGGACGACGAAGCGCTCGATCGTCGACTCGGTGCGCAGCACGGGATCGCCGACGAACTGCTCGCCGACGCGCAGGCTGACCGCGACCGTTGCGCCCCGCGCCGGGCGAAAGTTCGTCGGCTCGATCCAGAAGTCGTGTGCGTGCGCCCCTGCGCCGAGCAGGGCCGCGGCCCCGAACAGCGCCGCGGCGCACGCGCCTCGTCTCATGCCACAGCTCTCGCGCGCCGCCTCATGCCGCAGCTCTCGTGCGCGACTCATGCCGCCGCTCTCGCTCGGCAGCGCTTCAACCCCAGCTTGTAGCCGATCCAGAACGGGATCACCGACAGCACGAAGAGCAGCAGCAGCACGATCAAGATCGCCAGGGGGATGATGCTCTTCCCCGCCGGCGGCTCCGGAGCGTTCGGCCACGGGGCGGCGAGGTACGGGAAGTCGGCCAGAAAGGGCTTGTCGTTCATCGTCGCCCGCGGCCAGATGCCAGTCGACGTCGAGAGGTCGACCAGCAGGCAGTCGCCGGCGAGGCAGGTCTGCAGCACGACGTCGTCGGTGAGCAGGCGGCCGTTCGGATAGCCCGGGGGGTAGCGCGTGGTGAAGACCATCACGTCGGGCACCGGGTCGAAGGCCTTCATCTGCAGCGTGGTCTGCCAGAGCGAGACCGCGCCCTCCGTCACCTTGTACTTCATGAGGAAGTTGGCGACCCTGTTGCGCGCCTTGGTGGCCCGGAGGATGAGCGGCACCTGGTCCTGGGGCGCGAGCCTGTTGATGTCGGTCGTCTGGTAGCGCGGCAGCTGGGTGCGGATGGAGCGGCCTACGTGGTCGATCTGCTTACCGTCCTGCATCGTCGTCGCCCACAGCACGAAGTCCTGCTGCCCCACCGGGAACGACGAGCGCGGGATGCTCGCCACCATGGCGACGACGTTCTTCTTGTTGAACGGCGGGAAGATGAACGGGTCGTCGCGGATGCCCGTCCACACCCGGATGCCCTCGACGCCGGTGAGGCCGGTGATCGACTGCTCCCGCAACGAGCCGTCGTCGTTGAGGCCGAGCGCGATCGAGGCTTCGGGGCTGATGGCGCCGGGATTGACGATGGTCGCCCCATAGCGCGCGCGATCGGCGGCGCTGTCGAACGTGAGCGGGCTGTCGAAGTCGAAGTTGACGGTGAAGGTCTTGTCGTCGAGGTCGTACGGCAGCGGCGCCGTCGATGCCGGTCGGACGTCGAAGACGAGCACGAACTGGTCACCCTGAGGGAAGAAGAAGAGATCGGTGAGGTTCGATTCCTTCGCCGCCACCAACGGATCGGCGTGGTCCGAGGCGCGCACCGCCATCGGCGCGAGAACGACCAAGGCCAGCGCGATCGCCGGCGACAAGGCTCCGACTCCGAGCCACCGCTTCCTCACGAGTGCCTCCCTTCGCTGGCGCGACTGTCTCTGTTCAGCGCGCCCGCATTCTGGATCGATTTGGCGATTGGACGGACGCGCGGCGTTCGTTTCCTCGCTCGTCGGGGTCGCCGGCGCTCATGGCCCAATGACATATCGCTGACCCTTGTGACTGCTTCCCTTGACAGGGCGGGGTCGATCAGTAGACTTCCCCGGTTCCCCCAAGCCCGTTCGGGCGCGTCAGCCAACCTTCCTGCTCGGAGCACGAATGGACGGGAAGCGTTACACCATCATCCTGGTTCCGCACACGCGCGCGAAGTTCCGCAAGTTCCAGATCTCCAGCCGGGTGCTATGGAGCGGGGTGATCGCGATCGCAGTGATGATCGCCACCGCCGCCGCGCTGGGCTGGCTCTTCCTCGCCGCCCCCATCGACGAGACCCAGGTCGCCCACCTCCGCCACGAGAACAACGAGCTCCGCCACGTCAATCAGTCCTTCGAGCAGAACATCCGCCAGTTGCAGGGCCAGCTCGCTGCCTACGAGGAGCGCACGCGCAAGCTTGCGATCGTCGCCGGCATCGAGGAGCTCGACAACGGCAGCGACGCCGGCCTCGGTGGCTCGACTCTCGACCTCGCCTCCAACGACGGTTCCGCCTCGAACGGCAGCCGCGCCGACCTCGGCCGCATCGAGCGCCGCCTGCAGGGAATGGCGAAAGACCTCGACCGCGTCGAGGGCAGCCTCGCCAACCGCTTCCGCTGGCTGTCGGCGATGCCGACCGTCACACCCACCGGTGGCCTCTTCACCAGCGGCTTCGGTCTCCGCCGCGATCCGGTGAACGGTCGCCCGGCGTTCCACGCCGGCGTCGACATCGCCGCCCCGCCTGGCCGCGCCGTGCACACGACGGCTGACGGCGTCGTGGTGCTCGCCGGCCCGCACGGCGACCTCGGCAACGCCGTCGTCGTCTCGCATGGCTTCGGCCTCACCACGCGCTACGGCCACCTCTCCGCGACTGCCGTGCAGCCCGGCCAGCGCGTGCGGCGCGGCGACCTCATCGGCTACGTCGGCAACACCGGGCACTCGACCGGCTATCACCTCCACTACGAAGTGTTGAAGGACGGCGAGGCAGTCAACCCGCTCGGCTACATCCTCGATCGCCCGCTCGGGTAGGGCGCACCCGCAACGGCGCGCGGAATTTCGCCGCCTCCACGCCCCGTTTTCCCTGAGGTGAGCGCCCTCGCGCTGCGCCTTTCGCACGCCCACCGCGCCGCCCGGGCCGCCCGTGGACCGCGTGCTAGAGTCCCGCCGCCCGGCACCCCTCCTTCGCGACGCGACTGCCGCGTGGCGAGCACTCCAAGAGAGTCGACACGATGATCCATAAGGTCCTCACCAAGGTCTTCGGCACCAAGGGCGACCGCGACGTCCGCCAGATGCTGCCCAGGATCGCCGCCATCAACGCCCTCGAGCGGGAGATGGAGGGGAAGACCGACGAGCAGCTGCGCGCCGTGACGACGGAGCTCAAGGAGGAGCTCGCACAGGACGCGACGCTCGACGACATCCTGCCGCGCGCCTTCGCCGCCGCCCGCGAGGCGGCGCGTCGCACCCTCGGCATGCGGCCCTTCGACGTGCAGCTGATGGGCGGCGTCGTCCTCCACCAGGGAAAGATCGCCGAGATGAAGACCGGCGAGGGCAAGACGCTGATGGCGACCCTGCCGGTCTACCTCAACGCGCTCGCCGGCAAGGGCGTGCACGTGGTGACCGTCAACGATTACCTCGCCAAGCGCGACGCCGACTGGATGGGCAACGTCTATCGCTTCCTCGGCTTGACCGTCGGCGTCATCCAGCACGACATGCCCGACGCCGAGCGCAAGGCCGCATACGCGGCCGACGTCACCTACGGCACCAACAACGAGCTCGGCTTCGACTACCTGCGCGACAACATGAAGTTCGACCTTGCCTCGATGGTGCAGCGCGGGCACCACTACGCCATCGTCGACGAGGTCGACTCGATCCTCATCGACGAGGCGCGCACGCCGCTCATCATCAGCGGTCCCTCCGAGGAGGCGACCGACCGCTACTACCGGGTCGACAAGATCATCCCCAAGCTCGAGCGCGGCGAGGAGATCGAGGAGAGCGACGGCAGCAAGCACACGACCGGCGACTTCCTGGTCGACGAGAAGGCGCACACGGTGGCGATCACCGACGAGGGCGTCTCCAAGGTCGAGAAGATGCTCGGCATCGCCAACCTCTACGAGCTCGAGAACATGGAGCTGCTCGCCGCCGTCAACCAGGGGCTGCGCGCGCACCACCTGTTCAAGAAGGACGTCGAGTACCTGATCAAGGACGGCAAGATCGTCATCGTCGACGAGTTCACCGGCCGCATGATGCCGGGGCGGCGCTGGTCGGACGGCCTCCACCAGGCGGTGGAGGCGAAGGAAGGAGTGACCATCGAACGCGAGAACCAGACGCTCGCGACGATCACCTTCCAGAACTACTTCCGCATGTACGGCAAGCTCTCCGGCATGACCGGCACCGCCGACACCGAGGCGGCGGAGTTCGGCGAGATCTACAAGCTCGACGTCGTCGTGGTGCCGACCAACAAGCCGATGATCCGCGACGACCGCGCCGACCTCGTCTATCGCACCGCCGAGGAGAAATGGGAGGCGGTCGTCGAGGAGATCAAGGACGACAACCAGCGCGGCCAGCCGGTGCTCGTCGGCACGGTGTCGATCGAGAAGAGCGAGATGCTGTCGAAGATGTTGAAGCGCGCCGCGGTGCCGCACGTCGTGCTCAACGCCAAGTTCCACGAGCGCGAGGCGTCGATCGTGGCGCAGGCGGGGCGCAAGGGCTCCGTCACCATCGCCACCAACATGGCCGGCCGCGGCACCGACATCGTGCTCGGCGGCAACCCGGTGGGGCTGGCGCGCGCCGAGGCCGATCCCGTCGCCGAAGCCGAGGCGTACGAGCAGGCGCTGGCCCGCTACCGCGATCTCTGCGCCCGCGAGCGCGACGAGGTGCTCGCCGCCGGCGGCCTCCACATCCTCGGCACCGAGCGCCACGAATCGCGCCGCATCGACAACCAGCTGCGCGGCCGCTCCGGGCGCCAGGGCGACGCCGGCTCGTCGCGCTTCTACCTCTCGCTCGAAGACGACTTGATGCGCATCTTCGGCGGCGACCGGGTGAAGAACCTGATGGGCCGCCTCGGCATGGAGCACGGCGAGCCCATCGAGCACCGCATGGTGACGCGCGCCATCGAGCGGGCGCAGAAGCAGGTCGAGGGGCGCAACTTCGAGTCGCGCAAGCACCTGCTCGAGTACGACGACGTGATGAACAAGCAGCGCGAGGCGATCTACAGCCTGCGCCGCGAGATCCTCCACGGCGAGGCGGGCAAGGAGTACGTGCTCGAGCGCGCGACCGACGTCATCGATTACGTCGTCGAGACGCACACCGGCGACAAGGTCGACGCGCAGGACTGGGACACCGAGGGTCTCACCACCGACATGCTCGCCTACTTCGACATCAAGGTCGAAGAGCTGGGCGACCTCGAGGAGATGGCGCTCGACGAGATGCGCGATCACCTCAAGGACGCGGTGACGAAGAAATACGAGGAGAAGTCAGAGCGCCTCGGCTCCATCATGCAGCTCTTCGAGCGCGACATCATGCTGCGCGTCGTCGACCACGCCTGGAAGGAGCACCTGCTCGCCCTCGACCACCTGAAGGAAGGCATCAACCTGCGCGGCTACGCGCAGCGCGACCCCAAGCAGGAGTACAAGAAGGAGAGCTACGAGGCGTTCCAGACGATGAAGGAGCGCATCGAGGACTCCATCCTGAAGACGCTCTTCCGCATGGAGCCGATGACCGAGGAGCAGATGGAAGAGGAGCGCCGCCGCCGCGCCGAGGCGTTCCGCAAGCGCTTTCAGCTCTCCGCCGCGGCATCGTCAGCGGCCGAGGCCGCAGAGGCCAAGCCGCAGACGGTCGTGCGCAAGGGCGAGAAGGTCGGCCGCAACGACCCTTGCCCCTGCGGCTCGGGGAAGAAGTACAAGAAGTGCCACGGCGCCACCGCCGCCGTGAGCTAGGGTGGGACCCATGGGCGCCGCGACAGCGGCGAGCGTCGGCCCTGGCCGACGCCCGAGCGCAGCGAGGCCATGGGCTGAGCGCCGGCGTCGAAGCTCCTGCGTAAGCTGGCCGGTGAAGTGCACGGAGGTGGGAGGGTGGGGCTCCGAGCAGGCTTTTTGGACGTCCTCGGCGTGCTGGCGGTCGGTGTCCTGGCGATCGTCGTCCCCGCCGCCGCCGGCTCGTCGTCGCTGCCGGCGGCCGACGTGCGTCAGGCCGAGCGCTGGCTGTCGGAGCTCGGGTATTGGACGGGACCCGTCGACGGCACCTGGGACGGCGCCTCGCGTCACGCCCTGATCGCCTTCCAGAAGGTCCAGCGCGCCCGGCCGACCGGGGTGCTCACGCGGGCGGAGTACAACGCGCTCTCGGTCGCGGCGCCGCTGCGGCCGCGCCAGCCGGCGGCCGGGCTTCACATCGAGGTCGACATCGCCCGGCAAGTGCTGTTCCTCGTCGACGCCGCCGGCAAGGTGGGGAACATCCTGCCGATCTCCTCGGGCACCGGCAAGCTGTTCCGCGAGAAGGGCTACCCCGAGACCCGCGCGGTCACCCCGTGCGGCCGGCTCGAGGTCTTCGCCAAAGCGACCGGCTGGAAGAAGAGCCCGCTGGGCGAGCTGCACAATCCGATGTACATCGTCGGCGGCATCGCCATCCACGGCAGCGAGGACATGCGGACGTATCCCGCGAGCCACGGCTGCATCCGTATCCCGATGTTCGCCTCGCACCGACTGCCGAAGATGGTGCCGAAAGGAACGCCGGTGTACGTCTATGGCTGTGCCGACGAGACGCCGCGGCCGAGCGCCGCGGCGACGCCATAGCCCCCTGACCTCGCGCGCTCCTGTCAGTCGGCGCGCAGCGCCATCGTCGGCTGCAGCCGCGCGGCGCGCCGCGCCGGCAGCAGGCAGGCGAGCGCCGCCACCAAGAGCAGCGCCAGCGGCACGGCGACGAAGGTGACGGGATCGCGCGGCGAGACCTCGAAGAGCAGGCCGCGCAGCACGCCGCCGAGCCCCAGCGCCAGCGCCGTGCCGGCGAGCGCGCCGGCGAGCGCCACCGTCATCCCCTGCCGCAGCACCAGCCGCTGCACCTGCGCCGCCGGCGCGCCGAGCGCCATGCGCAGCCCGATCTCGCGCCGGCGCGCCGCCACCGACTGCGCCAGCACGCCGTAGACGCCGAGCGCCGCCAGCAGCAGCGCCAGGCCGGCGAAGGCGAGGAGCAGCAGCGAGCCGAAGCGCGCCTTCGACAAGGCGAAGCCGAGCTGCTCCTCCAGCGTGCGCACGCGGTAGACCGGCACCTCCGGATCGACGCTCGCCACCGCGCCGCGCACCGCCGGCACCAGCGCGAGCGGATCGCCGGTGGCGCGCAGGAAAACCGTCGTCGCGGCGAGCCCGAGCTGCGTGTCGGCCATGTAGACCATCGGGTCGGGAGCGGCGTCGAGCCGGCGGTAGCGCACGTCCCCGACGACCCCGATCACCTCGGCGTGGGTGTCGCCGTTGAGCCCCATGGTGCCGATCTGGATGCGGCGGCCGACGGCGTCGCCGCGCGGCCAGAGGCGCCGCGCCGCCGTCTCGTTGAGCACCACCACCGGCCGCGCGTCGGCGCGGTCGCGGCCGTCGAAGCCGCGGCCGGATCGCAACGGGATGCGCAGCACGCGGAAGTAGTCCGCGCCGACGATGTGCCAGCCGATGGAGAACCGCTCCGCCGCCGCCAGCTCGGCGCCGTCGCGCGACAGCACGGAGGTGCTGTTGCAGCCGCTCTCGCCGCTCGCCGGCACGCAGCTGCCCACCGCGGCCGCCTCGACGCCGGGCAGCGCCGCCAGCCGCTCCACCAGCCGCGCGTGGAAGCCCGGCACCTCGGCGCGCTGGTAGTCGCCGCGAGTGGGGAGCACGCCGAAGGTCAGCACGCGCTCGTGATCGACGCCCAGCGGCACGCTCTGCAGCGCCCACAGGCTGCGCAGCAGGAGGCCGGCGCCGACGAGGGTCACGATCGCCAGCGCCGCTTGTCCCGCCACCAGCAGCGAGCGTCCACCGCTACCGCCGTAGCCGCGGCCGCCGGACAGCGCGGCGCCGCCGGCGCGCAGGTCGCGTCCCGGCTGCGCGCGGCCCGCCCGCAGCGCCGGCGCCAAGCCGAAGAGCAGCGCCGTGAGCAGCGCGGCACCGGCGCAGAAGAGCACCACCGGTGCGCCGACGCCGGCCGTCGCCAGGTCCAGCAGCTCCGTCGACTCCACGCCCCAGGTGCCGAGGGCTTCCGGCCGCAGCGCCGTCAGGCCGCGCACCATCCAGACGGCGAGCACGATGCCGAGGCCGCAACCGAGCGCCGCCACCAGCAGGCTCTCGAGCAGCGCGAGGCGTGCGAGCCGCGCGCCGCTGGCGCCGATCGCCGCGCGCACCGCCACGTCGCGGCGCTGCCGCGCCGCCCGCACCAGCGCCAGGCTCGCCAGGTTGGCGCAGGCGATGAGCAGCACCAGCGCCACCGCGCCCAGCAGCACGAGCAGGGAGCGGCGCACGAACGGATCGCGGCGGCTCTCCTGGAGCTGCGTCGCGCCGGCCGTCCACACCGCGTTGGAGTCGTCGCCCGGCATCGGGTTGGCTTGCTCCACCACCCTGCCGAGACGCTCCATCTCGCTCGCCAATTGCGGCGGCGTGACGCCGTCCCGCAGCCGCGCGACGACATCGAGGTAGTGGTTACCGACCTCGGTGAGCGCCTCCGGGTAGTAGAGCGCCCGCGCGGCGGTGAGAGGCACCCAGAGCTCCGCGTCGCCGGTGAGCCCGCCGAAGCCGGCGGGCAGGATCCCCACCACGGTGACCGGTGCGTTGCCCAGCCGCAGCGTTCTGCCCAGCAGACCGGGATCGGCGCCGAAGCGGCGGCGCCACAGTCCCTCGCTCACCACCGTCACCAGCGGCGCGTCGGCACGCTCGTCGGCGTCGGTGAAACACCGGCCGCGGATCGGCTCGACGCCGAGGATCGTGAAGTACGCCGGCGCCGCCATCTCCAGGTTCAGCCGCTCCGGCTCGCCGGCCCCGGTGAGGTTGGCGCTCTCGGCGGTGAATCCCGCCACCTCGACGAAGACCCGCTGCTCGCCGACGAGCGTCTGCAGCTTGGGGTACGACCACGGCAGCGACTCGTCGTCGGCGAGGGGCTGACCTGGCTCGCTCATGGCGAGGTGCGGCAGAACCAGCCGCTCCGGCTGCGGGAACGGCAGCGGCCGCAGCATGAGCGCGTGGACGAGGCTGAAGATGGCGCCGTTGGCGCCGATGCCGAGCGCCAGCGCGACGACGCAGAGCGCGAGGTAGCCGGGCGTGCGGCGCAGCGAGCGCAGGGCGTAGCGCAGATCCAAGACGAGAGCGTCCATCGCACCTCCTTGACGACGCTGACGGGTGATACGGCCTCGTGGCGTTGCCGTTAGCAACGCCGGTGCCGGCGCGGCTGGCGCCTGCAAGGTGCTAATTTTTCAGCACCCTGCGGCCAGCATCGGCATTCACGACCTCGTCGTCGCTGTCCGCTTCGGAGACACGTCGTACCGGAAACGGGAACGACCGGCGACGCGGTGCTCGCCCTCCTTCAGCTGCACAGCCGGCCCATCGCGGGCGCCTCTGTTAGTCTGCGCGCCGCCGTGGCCCAGCGTCATCTGAGCGAGGCGCCGCTGCGCGTCAGCGGCGAGCTGGTCGAGGCGCTGCTCGCCTCGCCGCTGCGACGCTTCTTCGCGCTCGCCTTCGACTTCCTGCTGATGGTGCCGCCTTCCTTCGCCGTCGCGCTCGGGGCGGCGCTGCTGGCGCTGCGGCTGCAGGACCCGGCGGCGTTCGCGGCGCTGCCGGCGGCACTCGCGCACGAGCCCGCTCATCCCGCGCCGGATGCGGCGCTGGCCGCCATCGCGCCCGTGCTCGTCCACCAGGACGCCAAGGGGCTGCCGCCCGAAGTGGCCGTCGCCGTGCACCATGGCGACGGCGCCCGCGCCGCCGCCCTGCTGCGCGAGCTCGACTTCCTGTTCAATCTCCGGCTCGGCGGCAAAGAGGACAGGCCGCTACCGCCGCGCACCGTTCGCGTCGAGGTCGCGGAGTTCATCCCGCACGGCATCCGCGCCGTGACCACCTACGGCGTCATGGCAATCTATTTCGGCCTGCTCACCGCCGGCCGCCGCGGGCAGACCTTGGGCAAGCGACTCGTCGGCATCCGCGTGGCGCGGCTGGATGGCGAGCGGCTGTCGCTCCTGGCGAGCCTCGAGCGCTTCGTCGGCTATCTCCATATCCCCGGCACGTTGGGCATCTCCCTCTTCGACCTCTGGCACGACCCCAACCGGCGCATGCCGCACGACCGCGTCGCGCACACGGTGGTGATTCGGGCCCGGCCGGCGAAACGAGAGCCAGCTGAGGAAGCCACTCAGCCCGCGCCCCCCGAGCCGGCGCCGGCCGCCTCCGGTCCGAGCGCGGACGCGGTGCCCGCCGCGCCGGCGACGACGGCGCCGCGCGTCGACGATTGAGCCTCACCGGTACTTCTTGACCCGCGGCCACAGCTCGCGCATCGGCACCTTGGCGCCGCGCGCGATCCACACCGGAAGGTCGCGCTCGTACGGCATACACAACCGGCAGACGACGGTGTCGACGTGCTCGACCGACGTGAAGATGGATTCGAGAGTTTCGCGGTCGTCGCCGAGCACGATGACGCAGCTGCCGTCGGCGCCGCGCGGGCCCCACAGCCAGTAGCTGTTGTGGCCGGAGAGCGCCGGCGGCAGGCCGAGAGGCCGGCCCAACACGTCGAGCGCTCCGGCCTGGCCGTAGTCCTGGCCGAACACCGCGCAGCGTGCTCGCTCGGCGGCAGGTAGGGAGCGATGGGCGCGCGCCACCTTCGCCGCCATCTCTTCCCAACCGAACATGTCGGCGAACTGCTGCGGCAGCTCGGCCGGCCGCGTGCGCTCCTGCCCGCCGGGCGCAACGCCGAGAGCGCGCGCGTAGCGCACGACGCCCTCCGGCGGCAGCAATGGCAACCCGAGCGGCGCCGCCACCGCTCCGTAGACGAGCAGCCCTGCGGCCAGCAGCGCGCGGAGCGTCGCTCCGCTGCGGCCGTGAAGACTTGCCAGCGCGACCGCACCAGGCGCCAGCAGGAATGGGTGCGCCGTGGTGATGTACGAGGGTCGGCTGCCGGGATTGGCGAGCAGGATCGCCAACACCACCAGCGCGATGACCGCCAGCGCCCGTGCGGGCACACCGCCGCGGCCGCGCAGCGACCACACGAGCCCGACGACCGCCATCACCGCGGCGAGCGGCCCCATGTCGAGCGCCACCTGCGTCAGGAAGGCGCCCGGTGAGAGCCCGACCATCTTCTCCATCGTTGCGTTGCGCACGAACTCTCGCGTCGGCCAGCCGTTGGCGATTTGCCACGCGACGTACGGAGCCAGGCAGGCGAACGCCACTGCGGCGGCGAGCCACGGGCCGGGCCGGCGCAGCGCCCGCCGATAGCCGGTGAGCAGGAGCGCCGCCGCGAGGCCGGCGCCGAGCCAGAGGACGGACAGCTTGTTGAGCAACCCCAGCCCGAGGACGAGACCGAGCGGCAGCCAGCGCGCCGCCGGCGCCTGCGGCTCGAGGCGCACGAGCAGGAGCGCGGCGAGCACCCACAGCAGCTGGTCGATGGCGTTCATCGAGTAGTAGTGGTGGATGGCGAGGTAGACCGGCGCGACCGCCACCGCCAGCGCCGCGAGCCCTTGCGCCGCGCGGCCGCCGCCGAGCCGCGCGGCGAGCATCCCGGTGATCAGCACGAGCCCGACGCCGCAGGCGAGCGGCACCGAGCGCAACGCCACCAGCGAGTCGCCGGCCAGCGCGCGCACGACAGCGAGCACGGCGATCGACAACGGCGGGTGGTCGACGTACCCCCAGGCCAGGTGCTCGGTCGAGGCGAGGTAGTAGAGCTCGTCGCGGAAGTAGCCGTAGCGGGTGATCGCGAAGAGGTGCACGACCACCTTGGCTGCCGCGATGGCGAGCAGCAGACCCCAGGCCACGGGCGTGGGTGGCCGCATCGGCTCGCCAGGGTCGGCAGGTCGCTGAGACGTCATGAGCCGACGCCGACTCTACGCGCTCCACGCCGTGTCCCGCCCCAGCGATCCATGCCGGGTGCGGCTCCGTAGGAGGGACCGATGGACGCCTCGCCGTCGACATCGGCCATGGTCACCACCGCGGAGCGCTCGTTGCTCCGCATCCACGTCCTGCTCGCGGTGCAGTCGTTGTTGATCGTCGGCGTGTCGATCAACCGGCTCGGCAGGTGGACGCTCGGCTACGTGGCACCCAACGAGTTCCTGCGTTGGGTCGACCTGCACAACATGCTGACGCTGCCCCTCGTCAGCATCGTCGCCTTCTACCTGCTCAAGAAGGAAGTCGAGGCCGCGGCGCCTCCGCGCAGTTCCCTCGGGCAGCTGTGGGCGAACGTCGCCTTCGTCGGCGGCATCTATCTCCTCGGCGCCGGCTACGGCGATCACGAGATCACCAACTACCTGCACTCGAGGTTCTGCGGACGCGGCGACACCAGTCCGCTCTGCCGCATCGTCGCTTTCAACGACGACGAGTTCTCGCACTGGGTGTTCTTCGCCGGCTTCGTGCTGGTGAACGCCTCGCTGATGACGCTGCAGGCGCTCTTCCCGCGTCGAGCGGCACCGAGGGCGAGCGACCTCGTGCTGCTCGTCGCCAACGGCCTGATGATCGGCGCCGGCGTCTTCGCCAACCTCGCCTTCGAGCGCATCGGGCTCGACCTCTACGTCGTGGCGCTGCTCGCGATCGTCGCCTTCGCGCTGCTGCGGCGGCTCGGCAAGCAGCCGCTGCTCGTCTACTACGCCACCGCCTACGGTTTGGGCCTCGTCGGTACCGCGCTCTACAAAGGGCTGCGCTGAAGCGCCGGAAGCGGCGCGCGCGACCGCCTCAACGCACCATGTAGCCGAGGTAGACGACGAAGAACACGCCGACGGCAATGAGCGAGAAGCCGAGGCAGCCGTAGTTGAAGCTGCCCGAGAGCCGCGGCTCGAGGAGCGCGCACTCGGGATCCGCCGGATCGTAGTAGACCGGCGCCGTCGAGCCCACCGGATACTTCCTCGCCAGCTCTGCGGCCCAGCTCTCGGTGGAAGCCACTTCGTCGAAATACATCCGCTTGCCGCTGTAGGTGCGGCCGTCCACCTCGTAGCGGTAGGTGACCGCCGGGTAGTAGCGCCGCCGCGCGCTCTCGGTGATCCCGTAGTGGCGCACCTCTGAGGCGAGCACCGTCCCCGAAACCGTGGGCCAGCTCCGGCTCGCCCGCGAGAGCGCGCTGCGCCGCCGCCTCACGACGAGGAGGACGAGGCCGCCGAGGATGAAGAGCGCCCCGGCAACCACGGCGGACGGATCGGTGGGGGTCATCGCAACTGTCTTGCACGCCGCCGCGCCGCGGTAGAATCCGTCGCGGGCGGCTCGGAACGGGCCGCCCGAATCTTATGAGCGGCCCGACCGGGCCGCGTGTTTTATCCAGCGGCGCGAAAGGTGGCCTCGATGCCCGACGTCCAGGACCAGCTCCCCCTCGCCCTCACCTTCGACGACGTCCTCATCGTCCCCGGCTACTCGGAGGTGCACCCGGCGGAGGTCAGCCTGCGCACGACCCTGTGCGCCGGCATCACCCTCAACATGCCGCTGCTCTCGGCGGCGATGGACACGGTGACCGAATCGCGCCTCGCCATCGCGCTGGCGCAGGAGGGCGGCATCGGCGTCATCCACAAGAACCTGCCCGTCGACGCGCAGGCGGCCGAGGTCGACCGGGTGAAGCGCTCCGAGGCGGGGATGATCGTCGACCCGGTGACCATGCGGCCCGAGCAATCGATCCGCGCCGCCCTCGAGCTGATGGCGCACTTCAAGATCTCGGGCGTGCCGGTCACCGACGAGCACGGCAAGCTGGTCGGCATCCTCACCAACCGCGACCTGCGCTGGGAGACCCAGCTCGATCGCCCGATCTCGGACCTGATGACGCGCGAGAGCCTGGTCACGGTGCCCGAGGGCACCACCCTCGAGCAGGCCAAGGCGCTCCTCCACAAGCACAAGATCGAGAAGCTGCTGGTCGTCGACAACGACGGCAACCTGCGCGGCCTCATCACCGTCAAGGACATCCAGAAGATGATGCAGTACCCCAACGCCTGCAAGGACGGGCTCGGGCGGCTGCGCGCGGCGGCCGCGGTGGGCGCCTCGGGCGACTTCCTCGAGCGCGCCGCGGCGCTCGTCGGCGCGAAGGTCGACTTGCTGGTCGTCGACTCCTCGCACGCGCACAGCAAGGGCGTGCTCGACGCGGTGGCGAAGATCCGCGCCCGCTTCGCCGACGTGCGCATCCTCGCCGGCAACGTCGCCACCGCCGACGGCGCGCAGGCGCTGGTCGACGCCGGCGCCGACGCGGTCAAGGTCGGCATCGGCCCGGGCAGCATCTGCACGACGCGCGTCGTCACCGGCGCCGGGCTGCCGCAGATCACCGCCATCCGCGACTGCGTGCGCGCCTGCGCCGAGCGCGAGGTGCCGGTCGTCGCCGACGGCGGCATCAAGTTCTCGGGCGACGTCACCAAGGCGATCGCCGCCGGCGCCTCGTCGGTGATGATCGGCTCGCTCTTCGCCGGCACCGAGGAGAGCCCGGGCGAGACGATCCTCTACCAGGGGCGCACCTACAAGGCCTACCGCGGCATGGGGTCGCTCTCGGCAATGGCGCGCGGCAGTGCCGACCGCTACTTCCAGGAGCGCGCCGAGCAGGAAGGCAACGGCGCGCTGTCGAAGATGGTGCCCGAGGGCATCGAAGGCATGGTCCCCTACAAGGGCAGCGTCCACCAGATGGTCCAGCAGCTCACCGGCGGCCTGCGCTCGGGCATGGGCCTTGCCGGCTGCAGCTCGATCGCGCAGCTGCGTCGGGAAGCGAAGCTCGTGCGAGTGTCGACGGCGGGGCTCAAAGAGAGCCACGCGCACGATGTGGTGATCACCAAAGAGGCGCCGAATTATTGGGTCGAGCGCTGAGCGCGTGTTAGTGTGTGTATGGATAGGGGAGGGTTGGGAGAGCAGAGCGCAGCGCGACTGCGGCACTAGCTGACCCTCGCGGTGGAATCTTCATCTTTGGCCGCGCTATAGTGCTCTCTATGATGAGAAGATTAAGAAAATGCAGCAAGTCTGTAATCGAGAGTGCGACGGTGATTGAGCTATGAAATTGCGGGTCGACGTTGAAGGACGGCGGCGAGAGAGTAGCTTCTCTAAAAGCTTCGATCTCGCTTAGTGCGGCGCCGATAGATGCTACTTTCTCGACTAGCGCCTGTTCTATCTCCGGGCTAGCTTTCGTACTTCTGTACGCTCCCCTAGATAATTAACTTTTTCTATGACAACCCCTCTTTGAACTCTACCGCTACTCTCCTCCTACCCTGCACACTCCTCGCGCTCGCGAAGCGCCTCGCTCTGCGCCGCAAGGACCGTGTCGCCCACAGCGTCTACATACCCGTGAGGGTGGTTTGTAATACGTGGTGGTTGTTTTCGGTGGTCGTCGTCGACTACGCGCAGCTCATCAAGATCTACGGCGTCCTCGCAGGAGAGCGCGAGACGTGGTCAGCTCGGCCGTTGCTGGAGACGAGCGGCTCCGCTCCAGTGGCACCCCGCCCGGCCACTCTCCCGTCCTCGTCGAGCGCGCCCCTGCCTCCGGTGAGCGTCCGCGGTCCGCGTTTGCCCGCGGGTAGCCGGCGGTGGTATTCCTTGATCGGATGCTCGACTGCACGCGTGTTACGCTGACTTTGGCCACGCAACGAGGAGATTCGCCATGACGACGCAAGTCGCGCAAGGGCTCGAAGTACAAGGGCTCGACGACCTCATCGACTGTCTCGACCGCGCGGTGCGCGGCGGCGACCCCGAGCGCGTCACCCGCGAGGTCAAGGACACCCTCGAGCGCCTGCTCACCTCGGGCTCGCTCGAGCTGCCGCCCGCGCTCGTCGAGCCACGGCCGGAGCGCTACGCGCGCCGCCTCCTCCACAAGAGCGACGAGCTGGGCTACAGCGTGCTGGTGATGACGTGGGGAGCGGGCCAAGGGACGCCGCTCCACGACCACGCCGGCATGTGGTGCGTCGAGGGCGTGCTCTGCGGCGACATCGACGTCACCCAGTACGAGCTGCTCGAGCAGCAGAGCGACCGCTATCGCTTCCGCCAGCAGGGCACGGTCGCCGCCGGCGTCGGCAACGCCGGCGCGCTCATCCCGCCCTTCGAGTACCACACGATCAAGAACGCCTCGGCGACCGCGAAGGCAGTCACGGTCCACGTCTACGCCGGCGAGATGACGAGCTGCACCATCTTCGTGCCCGCCGAAGACGGCTGGCACGACCGCCAGGAGCGCCAGCTCAGCTACTGCGACTGACGGCGGCTCAGGACCGCCGCCAGAGCAGGCTCACCGCGTCGACCTCGACCTCGCGCGGGAGAAAGCGGACCTCCTCTAGCGCTTCGTGCTCCGGTCCGACGGCGCCTGCGGTGGGGGTGAGCTCGGCGCTCATCTGGCGCTCGATCTCGGCGAGCTCGGCTTGCGCTGCCGTCAGCTTCTCGCGCGCTTGCGAGACGTCCTGCGCCTCGCGGGCGGACCGCGCCGCACCGCGCGCCGCGGTGGTGCCGCGGCCGAGGGTGCCGAGCGAGAACGTCTTGCGGCCGAAGACGGCGGAGAGCACCGTGGCGCCCATCGAGATCACCGTCTGCGTCTTCTGTTCGCGCAGCTGCCCTTCCTGAATGGCGACAGTCTGCTGCGCTTTCGCGAGCTTCGCCTGCGCTTGGCCCACCCGCTTCGCCCAGCGCGCGCGCACGGCGTCGACCTGCGCCGCCCGCATTCCCCGCCCCTGCTCGGCGAGGCGGATGCGCAGCTCGCGTTCCCCTTCGCCGGGCCGCGACAGCTCGCCGAGCGACGGCGAGCGCCAGAGCGTCAGCACGCGATCGCGCTTCAGGTGCTGCTTGAACGTCGCCTCCCAGGAGCGCCACGCACCTGCACGGCCGGCGGCCTCGGGCAGCGGCGCCGTCGTCGAGCCCGCCGGCGCCGATCGCAGAAGCTCGCCGGCGGCGCGGCCCAGCGGTTGCGCGGCCGTCCAGTCGATCTGCTCGCCCTGCTCCGGCAACGGCGCCGCGACCAGCACCTCTTCGGCGTGCTCGATTCCCTTGCGCGCATCACGGAAGCGCGCGCGCCCCTTGCCGAGCAGCGACGGCCGGTACTCGCCCGCGCCGCCGGGCTCCCACAGCTGCAACACGGTCGCCGGCGGCTGCGCGCCGGGCCCCGAAACCGTCACCGCAGCAGGGCGAGCGCCGCCGCCGCTCGCTGCCGTAGACGCGTCGGCGCCAGCCGCGCCGGCCGAAGTCGGAGCGCCCGCCGCCGCCGGCTGCGTCGCTCCTTCTGCCGCCGCCGCCGCACCCTCGCCCGCGCCCGCACTTTCGCCGGCCGCCGGCACCGCCTCCCCCGCCAACCGCCGCACCTCCTGCCGCGTCAACGGCCCGCGCAGGTACGACATCGTCCACCGCGTCTCGAAGACGACCGGCGCTCCTCGATGCACGTCGTGGAGCAGGAAGAGCCGGCTGCGCAGCAGCGACAACGCGCTATCGAGCTCCTGCCGCGACAGCCCCGCCCCGCCTGGTCCTCCTCCAGAGGCGCCTTCGAGCCCGTCGAGCAGCCGCTCCTTGTCGCGCTCGGTCTGCAGCCGGCCGAGGAACCAGGTGCCGATGTTGGCGAGGCCCTTGTAGTCGAGGTCGACGGGGTTCTGTGTCGCCAGCACGACGCCGAGACCGAAGGCGCGCGCCTGCTTGAGCAGCGTCAGCAGCGGCCGCTTCGACGGCGGCTCGGCGACCGGCGGGAAGTAGCCGAAGACCTCGTCCATGTAGAGCAGCGCGCGCAGGTTGCTCGTCCCCGGCCGCGTGCGCACCCAGGCCAACGTCTGGTCGAGCAGCAGGGTGACGAAGAACATCCGCTCGCGATCGGAGAGGTGGCCGATCGAGCAGATGGCGACGCGCGGCTTGCCCTCCGCCGTGTAGAGCATGCGGTCGACGTCGAGCGGCTCGCCGTCGAGCCAGCTCGCGAACCCCGGCGAGGCGAGCAGGTTGTTGACCGCCATCGCCAGCGCGAAGCGGTCCTTCTCCGGATAGAACGTCTCGAGGTCGAGCACGCCGACTCGCTCGACGGGCGGCCGCATCACCTGCTGCACGAGCCCGGGCAGGTCGAGCCCCGCGCCGGCATTCCACGCGCGCTCGAAGAGCGTCGACAGCAGGATGTGCTCGCGGCTGCGCACCGGGTCGGCGTCGATGCCGAGGAGGCCGAGAAGGCCGGCGGCGGTCGTCGTCACCCGCTCGCGCAGCAGCTCGGCGTCCTCGCGCACGGCGGCGGGCGGCGCCTGCAGCGACGACAGCACCGCGAGCGGCCGGCCGGCGCTGCTGCCCGGCGTGTAGATCGTCACCTCGGCGGCGTCGCGCAGCCGGCGGATGCGGTCAGGGCCCTGCCCCCAGCCGGCAAGCCCGTCGCGCCACTTCTTCGCCTCGCGCTCCGCGAGCTCGTCGCGCGTGATGCCCTGCCGCTGCGCCGCCTCCTCCTCGACCCACGGTAGGAAGTCGCCGGGCGAGAGGTCCGGAAAGGTGAGCAAGAGGTTGCCGAGGTCGCCCTTGGGATCGATGACCAGCGCCGGCACGCCGTCGATGACGGCCTCCTCGAGCAGGCCGATGCAGAGGCCGGTCTTGCCGCTGCCGGTCATGCCGACGCACAGCGCGTGGGTGAGCAGGTCGCGCGAGTCGTAGAGCACGGCGCCGGGCTGCGGCGCGCCGGTATCGAGGTCCCAAGGCCGGCCGAGGTAGAAGAGCCCGAGCTTCTCGTAGTCCGCGGGTTGCAGCACGTCCACCATGGGCGCGAGCATAGCCGCGCGGCCGCGGCGCAGCGGCGCCCTCGCGGCGCGGCGCTACTTGACCAGCTTGAACAGCTCGGCGCCGCGTTTGCCGAAGTGGCGCTCCACCACGTGGTAGAGGAAGCCGCCCTGCCGCGCCTGGTCGATGAAGGCGTCGAGCTCGCCGCGCAGGTCGCTGCCGCGGGCGACGGCGAAGCCGTAAGCATCCGCGTCGGGCAGCTGGAACGCCTTCACCACCTTCGGGTACTCGTCCATGTGGGCGAGGACGGCGGTCGAATCGAGCAGCGTGAAGTCGGCGGCGCCGTTGGCGACGGCACCCCAGCACTCGCCCGACGTCTGCACGTAGTGCTTGCGCGTCTTGGCGAGGCGGTTCATCCGCTCCTCCTGCGACGAGCCGGCGACGACGCAACCGCTCTTGCCGGCGAGGTCGGCGGCGGCGGCGATGCCGCTCCCCTGCCGCGCCATGGCGAAGATGAGGATCGGGAAGTAGGAGCTGCTGAAGTCGACGAGCTCGCGCCGCGGCGGCGTGATCGAGAACGAGCTGGCGATGACGTCGCCCTTGCCCCCGCGCAGCGCCGGGATCAAGTCGTCGAAGCGCGCGACCGGCCGCACCTCGAGCTGCACGCCGAGCCGGCTGGCGAAGGCGCGCATCAAGTCGTAGTCGACCCCGACGTAGCCGTCCTTCTCGCCGGTGGCGCGCATGAACGAGGAGAGCGCGTGCGGGAAGGTGAGCACGACCAGGCGGCCGCGCTGCTTGACGTCGGCGACCGACGCCGCGCCGGCGGCGATGGGCGCGGCAACGACGAAGAGAAGGCCTAGGGCGAAGGCAAGACAGACGAGGCGCCGCGATCGGGCCATCGAATCGCTCCGTTCGTTCGTGCTCGTGCTGGTTGGAGCGCGAACAGTAGCACTCGGCTCGCGAGCCGCCATCCGGGAATCCCCGCGATGGCGCACGTCTCGCGCTGCGAACGGCTCAGCCCGATTGCCAGGCGCGCGGATCCAGCGCGTACGGCAACGGCGTGAGGTTCACCGGCCCTTCGCCGCCAAGAGCCACGAGGTCTTCGAGCCGCACGCCGAAGCCCGCCTCGGGATCGTAGAGGCCGGGCTCGAGCGTGAAGACGTCGCCGACCCCGAGCACGCCTTCGGCACCGGCGTGGCGGCGGAAGCTCGGGTACTCGTGGAGGTCGAAGCCGACGCCATGGCCGAGGCCGTGGACGTAGCCGCGGGTCGTCCCCGGCTGGCTGATCGGCGTCGGCCAGCCGTGCTCGGCGAGCCGCTCGCAGGCCGCCTCCTGCATCGACCAGCCGCGCTGGCCCGGCAGCGCCGTGGCGTGCGCTGCCGCGAGCGCGTAGCACACCGCCTCGTGCGCCGCGACGAGCGCGGCCGGCGGGCGGCCGACGCAGAAGGTGCGCGTGCAGTCGGCGAACAGCGCGCCCTTGGGATAGAGGTCGACGACCAGCGCCTCGCCAGGTAAGAGCACGCGCTCGTCATCGCCGCTCGTGTGCGGCACGCCGCCTTCGGCGCCGGCAGCGACGATGTTCCCCTCCGGCTGCTCCAGCCCGTGCGGAGCGAGCGTCGCCCGGACCTCGCGGCGCAGTCGACCGGCGCGCAGGCGCTCGCCCTCCAGCCAGAGCTCGCCGTCGATCGGCGCCGCCGCGGCGAGCAGCGCAGCCACCGCCCGCATCGCCTCGCCGGTCGCCTGCGCCACGCGCTTGACCTCGGCGAGCTCGCCGGCGGTCTTCCCCTTGCGCACCGCGAGCAACAGGTGGTGGCCGGGCACGAAGCCCCACTCCGATTCGGCGAGCCGCGCGCACACCGCCTGCACGAGGCCGGCGCCGGCATGGCCGGCCAGCGCGAGCTTCATCCCCGGCGCGATGCCGGTGAGCAGCAGCGCGCGCTCGAGCACGTTGGCGAGCATCACCTCCTCGGGCTCCCCCTGCCGCGCCCAGCGCGCCACGTCGAGCGCCTCGGGCGTGAGCAGCCGCAGGCCGCTCGAAGCCGCCTCGTCGCGCTCCATCGGCGAGAGGTAGCCGAAGGCGGCCTCGCCGCGCCGCGGAGCGACGAAGAACGAGGAGTGCACGTGGATCGGCCCGACGAACGGCGCAAGGTCGGGATCGCGCGCCGAGGAGGCGAGCACGAGCAGCGCGTCGCAGCCCATCGCCGAGAGGCCGCGCTCGAGCTCGCCGGCGCGCGCGGCGTAGGGCGAGCCGTCCGCAGCGCTCGCGGTTGGCGCTCGTCCCGCTGCGGTGTTGGCTCGCGCAGCGTTGGCGGGCGCGGCGCTCCGAGATGCGGTGCGCACCATAGTGAAACTTTACTCTGCCGTCGTCGGCGCGGCCGCAGCCTCCGCCTCACGCCGGCGCAGCGCCGCGAAGTGCTCGCGGGTGGCCTCGACGTCACGGCCGATCTGGGCCGAGAGGTCCATGATGCTGGGGAAGATGCGCTCCTCGCGCAGCCGGCGGTAGAAGCGCAGCGCCACCACTTGGCCGTAGACGTCGCTCGCGAAGTCGAGGATGTGGCTCTCGACGACGCGGTGGTAGTTCTCGTAGACGGTGGGCCGCGTGCCGACGTTGGTCGCCGCGTCGAACGTCGAGGGGAAACCCGGCAGCTTCACGCGCGTGGCGTAGACGCCGTCGCGCGGGATCAGCGTGCGCTCCTCGACACGCAGGTTGATCGTCGGCCAGCCGAGCTTCTGCCCCATGCGGTCGCCGCGCAGCACCTCGCCCTCGAGCTCGTAGGGGCGGCCGAGCATGGCGTGCGCCGCCTCGACGTTCCCTTCGAGCAGCGCCTCGCGGATGCGCGTGCTCGACACGCGCTCGCCTTCCCAGCGTACCTCTTCGACGCCCTCGACGGTGAAGCCGAGCTTCTCGCCGAGGCGCGCCAGCAGTGCGACGTCGCCTTCGCGGCGGCGGCCGAAGCGGAAGGCCGAGCCGACGTAGACCTCGTGCACCTCCATCGCCTGGCCGAGGAAGCGGCGCACGAAGTCGTCCGCCGAACGCGCCGCGAGGTCGGCGTCGAAGCTGAGCACGACGAGGAAGTCGAGGCCTGCTTCTTCGGCGAGCCGCTCCTTCTGCGCGCGGGTGGTGAGTCGCGGCGGCGCCTCACGCGGGCGCAAGAAGGCGAGCGGGTGGGGATCGAAGGTAATGACCGCCGAGGGCAGCTCGAGCTCGCGGGCGCGCGCGACGACGCGGTCGAGGATGGCGCGCTGGCCGCGGTGGAAGCCGTCGTAGTTGCCGATGGTGACGACGGCGTGCCGCGGCAGGTCGCCGCTGTCCCAGGCGTCCGTGATGACCAGCATCGACACGTTCCGCTCTACGCGCCTACCAGATGGTGCGCAGAGCGCACCCTACGGAGCCGCGTCCGCGTGCGACGCAGCGTCCGCGTGCGATGCCGCATTCGCGTGCGACGTCGCGCCGGCGGGCGACGCCAGGTCCGCGTTTGACGTCGCCTTCGCGTGTGACGCTGACGCCACCGCGTAGGGTGCGCTCTGCGCACCGTCCGTCTCCGCTTCGACGATGCGCCCGACGAGATCGTCGGCGAACGCATCCGTGATCTCGACGGTGGCGAAGGTCCCGGCGGGCGCCACGCCGTCGTTGATCAGCAGCCGCCCGTCGACCTCCGGCGCCATGCCGTGGTGCCGCGCCTGCAGCAAGTGCTCGCTCTCCTCGCAGACGCCCTCGACGAGCGCGGTGAGACGGCGGCCGACGAGCCGCTGGCGGCGCTCGAGCGCGATCTCGCGCTGCGTGGCGAGCAGCCGCTCCCAACGCCGCCTCGCCACTCGCTTCGGTACGCGGTTGGGCAGCTCGGCGCCCGGCGTGCCCTCCTCGGGGCTGTAGACGAAGGCGCCGAGGTGGTCGAAGCGCACCTCCTCGACGAAGCGCAGCAGGTGCTCGAAGTGCTCCTCGGTCTCGCCGGGGAAACCGGTGATGAAAGTGGTGCGCAGGAAGACGTCGGGCGCCAGCTCACGCGCCTCGTCGAGCAGCCGCCGGTAGCGCTCGGCACTGCCGCCGCGCCGCATCGCCGTCAGCATCTCGGGGTGCGTGTGCTGGAGCGGGATGTCGAGGTAGGAGCAGAACCGCGGCTCCTCGCCCATCAGGCGCAGCAGCTCACGGTCGAGCGTCGTCGGGTAGGCGTAGAGGAAACGGATCCAGGGGATGCGCGTCTCGGCGAGCAGCGCTTCGACGAGACGCAGCAGGCCGTGCCGCCGCTCCGCCTTGCTCGCCCAGCCGTCGAGGTCCTCGCCGTAGCGCGTCGTGTCCTGCGCGATCAGGCAGAGCTCCTGGATGCCCGCGGCCTCGAGCTCCTTCGCCTCGAGCACGAGGCTCTCGATGGTGCGGCTGCGGAAGCGTCCGCGCCACACCGGGATGGCGCAAAACGTACACGGGTTGTTGCACCCTTCGGCGACCTTCAGGTAGGCGTAGCCGCGGGTGGTGAGGAGGCGCGGGGCGGTGTGGTCGAAGACGAGGTGCGACGGTGCCGGCAGCGGCGGCCCACCGCCGAGCTGCACGACTTGGTCGACTTGGCGCAGCTGGTCGAGGCTCACGAAGCCGTCGATCTCGGGGATCTCGCGCTGCAGCTCCTGGCCGTAGCGGTTGACCATGCAGCCCGCGACGAGGAGGCGCTTGTTGCCCGCCTCGGCCTTGCGCGCCGCGATCTCGAGGATGGCGTCGATCGATTCCTGTCTCGCCTCCTCGACGAAGCCGCAGGTGTTGACGATGACGGTGTCGGCGGACTCGACGTCGGCGGCGAGCTCGTAGCCCTTGGCGCGCAGCTCGCCCAGCATCACCTCGCTGTCGACGCGATTCTTCGCGCAACCGAGAGAGATCATGCCGACGCGGCCTTGGAGGGAGGGACGAGGGCCGGACATTCAGAACGCGGAAGTGTAGCAAATGCAACGCTGTGGCTTCTGCGCGCCGACCGCCCGAGGCACGGTCGTGTGGGCCGGCCCAGAGCGCAATGGAACGCGCCTTGCAGTCCGACCGGCGGACGTCCACATCGTCGTCCGCTCGAACACAGGGGGCTCCATGCAGCAACAAGATTTCTCAGCCTTCGAGCGCCGCCGCACCGATCGCCGTCCGCTCGACGCGAGCGGCCGGGCGAGCTTCGCGGCCGACTTGAAGATCGTCAACGTCGGCCCGCGCGGCATCGAGATCGAAACTTCCGACCGCCTGATGATCGGCGCCGAGTACGACGTCGAGATCAAGAGCCGCGGCGAGGACGTGCAGGTGCGCGGCATGGTCGTGTGGAGCCGCCTCGACCGTACCGTGCAGACGGCGGCCGGCGACCTGCGGCCCGTCTACAGATCCGGCATCGAGGCCGCCTCGCAGTCGATCCCGGGGCTCGAGCGGCTGCTCGAGCACTCGCCGCTCATCGAAGCCTGACCGCGGATGGTGCGCAGAGCGCCCTACGGCCCGCAACGCGCGCATGCCGACGTAGGGTGCGCTCTGCGCACCGACTGCCCGCGCGCCACTACGCCGGCTGTCGGCTCATGTACCAGTCGAGCAGCCGCTCCGGCGCTGCCAGCTGGGTAACGCCGAACTCGTTGTTGCCGTAGCTCGCCGACATCAGGTTCAACGCGCGATAGGTGACGTAAGAGAAGTTCTCGCGCACCGTGTCCTTGGTGCGCTCGGCGAACATCGCCTTGAGCGTCTGCAGCTGGCCGTCGAGGATGTCGTCGGTCGCCGGGCGGACGGCCACCGGCGTGTCGCGCGGGCGGTCGTCGCTTCGGCGCGCGGGGCGCCGCAGGCCGAGCGCGGCCGACTCGAGTCGCGCCAGCTCGGCCATCACCGGGTCGAAGGTCGTGCGCGGCTTGGGCTCCTCGCGCCTGCGGCGTTCGATGACGGCCGGCACCCCCTCGCAGTTGGCGCGGTGGATGCGCTCGTCGGCCACCACCCAGCCGAGCTGTGTGATGTTCAAGTGCGACGACACGTGGCGCGTCAGGTTCTCGACGAACGGCACCACCGCTCGCTGGTAACCCTCGTCGACGCCGTTGAACATGTTGAGCACGTAGTAGACGCGGAAGGTCTCCAGCGTGTCGGTGAGCACGCGCAGGATGGGATGGTCGCCGAGCGCCTCGCGCAGCTCGACGAGAAAGGCGTCGAGGTTGGGCAGGCTGGGCTCGTAGACGTCCTCGACGCGGTCGAGCATGTCGTTGATGAAGCGGTAGTAGCGCTCCATGCGCGGCAGCGTGTAGAAGGTCGAGCCCTTGCCGAAGAGGATGCGCAGCGAGCGGAAGAGGATCGCCTTGACGATCTCGGAGGCGGCGAGCGTCGCCGCCGGGTGCTGCGGCGTGAAGACGAGGATGCCGGAGTTGCTGTAAGGCAGGAAGTCGAGGACGTTCTCGTCGAGGCCGGCGCGCAGGTCGAGCACGACGTACTCGGCGGGGAGGCGGCCGACCTCTTGCGCCAGCTGGCGGCGGAAGGCGGCGTCGGGATTGGCGATCTCCTGGATGAAGTTTCGCGGCCCGGCGATGAAGCCGAAATTCTTGTAGATCCCTTGCGGATCGAGCGACGGATCGAGCCGCGCGATGCAGTCGCGCAGCGGCACGCCCTTGCGCTTGAAGTGATAGAGGTCGTACGGCACCTCGCCGGGCACGGTGCTGCGCACCGACGAGGTGCCGGTGTCGAGGTCCACCAGCACCGTCGGCGCATGGCGCGAGAGGGTGAGGGCGAAGTTGACCGCGAAGGTCGTCTTCCCCACCCCGCCCTTGCCTGACGAGACTGGAATGATCCGGCGTGGCATGGGAAGGCGTAGCTTACGCCCGTCCGGCGCTAGCGCGTGAGAACGATCTTCCCCAGCACGCCGCCGTGCTCGAGCTGCTCGTAGGCGTCGGCGATCTGCGCGAAGGGCAGCACGCGGTCGACGATCGGGCGCAAGCGGCCGTCGGCGAGGCGCGGCAGGGCGAAGTCGCCGAAGGCGAAGACGAGATCTGCTTTCTCGGCGCGCGAGCGGGCGCGCAGAACGGAGCCGATCACGCGCAGGCGGCGGCGCATGACGGTGAAGAGCGGCAGCGTCGCCTTGCCGCCACCGAGAAGGCCGACGAGGACCAGTCGGCCACGATCGCGGAGGCAGTCGAGGTGCTGCACGATCGCCTCGCCGCCGACGAGGTCGACGACGAGATGGGCGCCCTCACCCGCGGTCGCTTCCCGCACCCGCACCGGTAGGTCGGCGCCGAGCGGAAAGGCGGCCGCGGCGCCGAGGTCGAGCAGCGGCGCGAGGCGCTCCGGCGAGCGGCCGGCGACGAGCACGCGAGCGCCGAGCTCGCGCGCGAGCTGCACGCCGAAGCTGCCGACGCCGGAGGCGGCGGCGGTGATCAGCACCGTCTCGCCGCTCTGCAGCTGTCCTTCGTGAACGAGGTTCGTCCAAGCGGTGACGCCGACTTCGGGGATGGCGGCCGCCTCGGCAAAGGAGAGCGGCTCGGGGATGGGCAGCAGCTGCCCCACCGGCGCGGCGACCTTCTCGGCGTGGCCGCCGCCGGCGAGCAAGGCCATGGCGCGGTCGCCGACGCGCCAGCCGTCGACTCCCTCGCCGACCGATTCGATGACACCGTCAGCTTCGAGGCCCGGAATCGTGCTCTCGCCCGGCGGCGGCGGGTAGAGACCGCGGACCTGTTGGAGGTCGGCGCGGTTCAGGGCCGTGGCGCGGACAGAGAGCAGCACCTCGCCGGGCTTGGGCAGCGGCTCCGGAACCTCCTCGAGGCGGAGCGCCGGCCGATGCGGATCCGGTGCGTAGGCGAGAGCGAGCATCGTCGAGTGACGAGCATTACATGTCGCTACTGCCGCGGTCTCTACACTGGCGGAGCCATGCATCGCGTCGTCACGGCGCTTCTCCTGCTCGGCGCAGCGACCGGTGGCGCGAGCGGCGCGGTCGTCCCCGTCGCCACCGCCGCCGCGCTGCGCACCGCCATCGACAACGCGCAGCCGGGCGACGTCATCACCCTCGCGCCCGGCACCTACGTCATCACGCAGAACCTGCTCTGCGACACGCCCGGCACTGCCGACCGCTCGATCGTCGTGCGCGCCGCGGCGCCGGGCAGCGCGGTCATCCAGTCGTCGGCGCTCGAAGGTTTCAAGGTGTCGGCACCCTACTGGACGTTCGAGAACCTCGTCATCGAAGGCACCTGCGCCGACGACAGCGACTGCGAGCACGCGTTCCATATCTTCGGCAACGCCGAGTGGACGGTGATCCGCCGCAACGTCATCCGCGACTTCAACGCGCAGATCAAGAGCAACGGCGCCGGCAATCCGTTCGTCTTCCCCGACGACGTGCTGATCGAAGGCAACGAGCTCTACGACACCGCGGCGCGGCAGACTTCGAACCCGGTGACGAAGCTCGACGTCGTCGGCGGGCGGCGCTGGGTCGTGCGCGCCAACTCGATCCACGACTACGAGAAGGCGGCCGGCGACGGCATCAGCTACGGCGCCTTCCTGAAGGGCAACTCGCGCCAGGGCCTGTTCGAGCGCAACCTCGTGCGCTGCCGCACGCCCGGGAGCCCGTTCGGCGGCGGCACGCGACTGGGACTCTCGTTCGGCGGCGGCGGCAGCGGACCGCCGTCGATCTGCGAGGACGGCACCTGCACACCCGAGCACCAGGGCGGCGTGATGCGCAACAACCTGATCCTCGCCTGCGACGACGTCGGCATCTACTTGAACGCGGCGGCGGCGAGCGGCATCTACGCCAACACCCTCTACGACACCGACGGCATCGACGTGCGCTTCGCGGCGAGCTCGGCAGACCTGCGCGACAACGTGCTCTCGGGCCAGATCCGCAACCGCGACGGCGGCACCAGCACCGAAGGCAACAACCTCGAGATGGTCTCCCTCGCCGAATGGGACGGCTGGTTCGCGACGCCCTCCGCCGCCGACTTCACGCTCACCGACGGCAGCTCGATCGTCGACGCCGGCGCGCCACTCGCTGCAGTCGTCGACGACTACTGCGGCGCCCGCCGCCGCAGCGGACCGCCCGACCGCGGCGCCGTCGAGTACCCCGCGCCGGCGCCGTCGGCACCTTGCGTGAGCTCCCTCGCCGGCGGCGCCACCGAGCTCTTCCGCGAAGGCTTCGAGCGCGGTGGCGTCGGCGCCTGGGCCGAGCGAGCGCCAGCGCCGTAGAACGCCCGCGAGAGGTAAGATGTCGACCCGCTCTCATCGCGAGGGATTAACTGAGCTTCGATGGGTGAGCACGACGATCGGCGCTGGCGGGAGTTTCTCCAGGGCACGACGCAACAGGCGCCCGCCTCGCCGGCCGATACTCGCGGCGAGCTCGTTCCCTGCCTCACCGTCCTCTGGCACCCGGACTCGCGGGTGGTCGGCGGACGGGCCGTCCTGCGCGGCTTGGCCGGCGCCGGCGACGAGGCCCGACTGTCGCGGCTCGAGCCCGACTTTCTAAGCGACGAGGGCCCACCGCGGCCACTCGCCGACCCCTTCCTCAGCCGCCGGCCGATCGTCCTTCGGCAAGGAGCGGCCGGCGAGGTCCATCTCGCCACCCGCCGCTCGTCGACCCGCCTCGTCGTCGACGGCGCGCCGATCGACGGCGAGCGCACCCTGGCGCCGGAATGGTTGGCGCGGGGCGCCGTGCTGCTCTTGAACGAGCGCGTGGCGCTGGTGCTCCACACCGCCCAAACGATGCCGGCCGCCGCGGCCCCGGACTTCGGGCTCGTCGGCGAGAGCGCGGCGATCGTCGCGATACGCCACCAGATCCGGCAGGCGAGCGACATCGCGGCGCCGGTGCTGCTGCGCGGCGAGACCGGGACGGGCAAGGAGCTGGTCGCCCGGGCGATCCACGAGACGGGGCCGCGGCGCGGCGGGCCCTACGTGGCCGTCAACCTGGCGGCCATCCCGCCGTCGCTCGCCGCCGCCGAGCTCTTCGGCGCCGCCCGCGGCGCTTACACGGGCGCTGTGCAGCGGCAACTGGGCTACTTCGCCCGCGCCGACGGCGGCACCCTGTTCCTCGACGAGATCGGCGACGTCGCGCTCGACGTGCAGAGCCTGCTCCTGCGCGTGCTCGAGACCCGCGAGGTGCAGCCGGTCGGCGGTGGCCTGCCGCAGACGGTCGACGTGCGGGTGATCGTCGCCACCGACTCCGACCTCGAAGCGCGCATCGCGGCGGGCGAGTTCCGCTCGCCGCTGCTGCACCGCCTCGGCGGCTGCGAGCTGATGCTGCCGCCGTTGCGGCGGCGGCGCGAAGACGTCGGCCGGCTGCTGCTGCACTTCCTGCGCGAAGAGCTGCGCGCGGTGGGCCGCGAGGACCTCCTGGCGCCCCGTCCGCCCGGGGAACCACCCTGGCTCGACGCGCCGCTCGTGGCGCGTCTCGCGGCATACAACTGGCCGGGCAACGTCCGCCAGTTGCGCAGCGTCGCCCGGCAGCTGGCGATCGCCCATCGCGAGGACTTCACGGCCGGCGCGACGCCGCAGATCGAGCGCCTGCTCGCCGCGACCGACGCGGGGCTGTCGGCGCCGGCGGACTCGGCTCCGGAGCGGTTGGCCCCGGCCGCGGTGATGCCGGCTCCCGTTGCAGCGCCGGCCCCGCAGCGCTCCCCTTCCCGCGGTTACCGCAAGCCCTCGACGGTCGGCGAGGACGAGCTGCTGGCGGCGCTCGCAGCGCACCGCTTCGAGCTCAAGGCGGCGGCGCGCGCGCTCCGCATCTCCCGCCCCGCCCTCTACCTGCTCATCGAGCGCTGCCCACGAGTCCGCAAGGCGAGCGACCTCGACCGCCGCGAGGTCGAACGCGCCCTCGCCGGCGCGGCCGGCGACCTCGACGCCGCGGCGCAAGCCGTGCAGGTATCGCGCGAGGGCCTGCGCCAACGGCTGCGCGCCCTGGGTCTTCCCTCCGCCGCACCGAGCCGCCGGTGAGCAGCGAGCAGCGCCGCCTCGGCCCCTATCGCCTGGAGCAGCTGCTGGGCCAAGGCGGCATGGGTGTCGTCTACCGCGCCTGGGACGAGCGGCTCGAGCGCGCCGTCGCCGTCAAGCAGGTCCGCCGCGGCGCCGGTGCCGACTTGCAAGCGCGCCGACGCTTCCAGCGCGAGGCGCGCGCCGCGGCGCGGTTGAGCCATCCGGCGGTGGTGCACCTCTACGACGTGGTCTCCACCGACGACGACAACTGGATCGTCATGGAGCTGGTCGAAGGGGAAACGGTGGCCCAGCGGCTGCGCGGCGGGCCGCTTCCCCTGGCAGAGGCGGTGCGCATCGCGCGCGACGTGGCCGAGGGTCTCGCAGCCGCGCACGGCAAGGGCATCGTGCACCGCGACCTCAAGGCGGAGAACGTGATGGTCACGCCGAGCGGTCAGGTGAAGGTCCTCGACTTCGGCATCGCCAAACAGGTCGGCAACGAGGAGACCGCCGACGAGAGCCTGACCGACGTCGGCGCCGTGGTCGGCACCGTGCGCGCCATGTCTCCCGAACAGGCGATGGGCGGCACCGTGGGACCGCCCTCCGACCTCTTCTCCCTGGGCACGCTGCTCTACGAGATGACCACCGGCAGCTCCCCGTTCGTCGGCGCGGTGCCGGCCGAGACGCTGGTCCGCATCTGCAGCAGGCAGCAGCTGCCGGCGCGCCAGCTCGACGCCGCGGTGCCGGCGGAGCTGTCGCGGCTGATCGACTGGCTGCTGGCCAAGGAGCCGGCGGCGCGGCCGAGCAGCGCCGCCGACGTCGCTCAGCGCCTCGACCGACTGCTGGCCGAGCGGCCGAGCGCGGCGGCGGACGCAGGCGCGCCCCGGCAGGAGACCACACGCGTGCAGCCGCGGCCGAGAGTGGCAATTGGCGACGGCGCGCCGCTGCCCGACGCCACCGGAGCGCAGCTGCCGCCGCTCGCCGCGGCCGGCCCGCACCGACTCGGTCGTCTGCGATCGTGGCCGTGGCTCGCCGCCCTGGCTCTGCTGGTGCTTCTCGCCGGCGCCCTCGCGGTGCGCAGCCGCGTCGCCTCGCCACCGCTCTACGTGGCGGTGCTCGAGCCCGAGCTCGCCGCCGGCACCAGCGCAGCAGGGATGGAGCTCGTACCCGCCGCGGTGCGCTCTGCCCTCCTGAGCGGACTGGTCGCCTTGGAGGGCGTCGCGCCGCTGGCGCCCGAGGAGGTCGACGCCGCCAGCGGCGGGCTGCTGCCGGTGGCGCGGGCGGTGGCGGCCGACGAAGTCGTCACCTCGCGGTTGAGCTGCGTGGCGATGTCGTGCGACGTCTCCCTCGCTCGCATCGCAGCCGGCGACGGCCGCGTGCTGTGGAGCGACCAGCTCGAGGTCCCCATCGACGAGCTCGCCGTGCTCGCCCGCTCGACCGCGGCCAGGATCCAGGGCGGGTTCTCCGCTCACCACGTGCGCGCCGGCCTGCCGCAGCCCGCCTTCACCGGCGCCGACTACGCCGACTTCCTGCGCCTGCGCCGCGACTTCGTCGAGCGCAAACAGGGCGGCGACCTCACCGTCATCCTGCAAGGTCTCGACGCGCTCCGCCGCCGGGCGCCGCGCTTCTTCGAGGCGCACGCGCTCGCCGCCGACGTCCACCGGTTGCGATTCTTCGCCGCCCGCGACCCGGCCGACCTGGCGCGGGCCCGCGAGCGGATCGCCGCGGCGCGGGCGCTCGGTCCCGGCGACCCGGAAGTCCCGCGCCTCGCGCTCGCCGTGGCACTGGTCGCCGGCGACGACGCGGGTGCCGAGGGTGCCCTGGCCGAGCTCGAGCGGCTGGCGCCGGGCAGCTCCGACGCCCTGGAGCAGCGCGCCTGGCTGCAGGAGGGACGGGGTAAGACCGAGGAGGCACTGGCGCTGCTGCGCCGGGCGGCACGGCAGCGGCCGTCGGCAAAGGTCCTCCACGCTCTCGCTACGGTGGAGAACCGGCACGGCGACGTCGCGGCGGCGCGGCGCACCCTCGAGCAGCTGCTCGCACGCGCGCCGGGCCACTATCGCGCCATGTCGCTGCTGGCGCAGATCGAGATCCTGCACGGCGACCTCGAGCGCGGCGCCGCGCTCTACGCCGACCTGGCGCGCCGCTCGCCGCGCCTGAGCGAGATCTCGAACCTCGGCTTCGCCCGCCTGATGCTGGGCCGCTACCGCGAGGCCGCGGCGGCCTTCGAGGAAGCGCGCGAGCGGTTCCCGACCAACCCGCTCGTCGCGCTCAACCTCGCCGACGCCCACGTCCTCGCCGGCGACCGTTCCGCCGGCGAGGCCGAGTACGGGCGCGCGCTGGAGCTGATGGACGCCGATCCTGCCGCCACCGGCTGGCAGTTCCTCTCCGCCCGCGCGCAGGCCGAGGCCCACCTCGGGCGCGCGAGCGAGGCAGTGAGCGCGATGGAAAAGGCGCTCGCGCTCGCCCCTGCCAACGCGCAGGCGCTGTACGACGCGTCGCTCGTCTACGCCGTCGTCGGCGACGAGACCACCGCCGCGTTGCGCGCCGGCGACGCCCTCGAGCTCGGCATCCAGCCGCGCTGGTTCAACCTGCCCTGGTTCGACCGCCTGCGGCCGCGGCCCGAGCTCGCCGCGCGGCTGGCGCCGAAGGAGGGACCGGAGGCGCGGCCGGCGGGCGGTCACTGACGCCGCCCGCACGGCCGGCCCAGGCTCAACCGCCTGGCGGGTCTTCAATCAAGATCGGGTCACTGCCAAAGATGCCGACCCCGTTCGGCCCCCACGTCAACACGACGAGAAAGAAGTAGCTCGGGATCGGGATCGGGTTGTTGTTCTGGTTGTCGACGGTGATGAGGACCTGGGTGTTGCTCAGCCGCCCGACGATCATCCCGGCTGGCGCCCCCCGCAGCTCGCCGGCTTCATTCATCCAGACCACGGGGTCATCGATGAACGCCGCGTCGGCGCCGGCGCCGCTCGCATCGAGGGTGAGGCTCAACACCTGCAGGCCGAAGGGAATCCGGATCTGCGGGGCACCGCCGTTCGGCGAGCTGACGATGTTGGGCTCGGGTGACGAATAGACGAACTGGAAACCCCCTTGCGCGGCCGGTTGGAGACTGACGGTCACCGGGAGGGCCATCGCTGTCGCTCCTTTTCAGTCGGTCGTTTCTGATCAGAATTGCCGTCTCGGCGCACTGCGACTCAAACTTTGAAAATGATGTCCAACGCCTCTATGACCGGCGGCAGTTGGCATGCCACGACGTAGCCGCCGCCATCGATCGACCAGATCATGCCGATAGCGATCAATCCGTCCTCCTTGACCACGATGGATCCCGAGTCACCCTGCACGGCGAACCCGCCGCGGATCAAGATCTGGTTTTCCAATTCTTGCGTTCCAAAGGGCGGCCCGAAGTCCCAGCGGATGGTCGTGCCGACGTAGCTCAAGTTCCCCTCGGTTCGTCCGGACTCGGCCCCGCGCTTGAGGACGGGAGTGCTCAAGCCGCCGGCCCCCGCGAACGCGACCCCGCCGATCCGTCCGATGTCGGCGATCTCCCCGAAGCTGACCTCCCGATGCGTCCGTTTGGCGACGGCGGCGTCGATGCCGTACCTCTTGCCGCCGAGCTCGACGTTGCCGACGCTCCAGCGCTCCACCTCAGCGCAGTTGCTGCACCACCCGGTGATCGTGCTCGAGCGGCTCGGCTGGCAGACGTCCTCGCCCCGCTCGGCTCCGCCACCGCTGGCCATGACGTGGTAGTTGCTGAGCATCATCGCGTCGTCGCTGTCAGCGTCTTCCACCATGATGCCCATCGTGCCGAAGCCGTCGCTGTACTTGGAGGGCGCGATGTTGATGCCGCCGACCAGACGATCGTACTTCTTGCGGTCGGTCTCAAGCTCCTCCGGCCTCCCGGCCCGTGACTCGGCACTCGCCGCGGCAGAGGAAGACAAGTCAGTACGGAGGTTGAGCTCGACGACGTCGGTGGGGACACCGCCGACCACCCGCGGCAGCATCTCGTCCGCGGTGACGTCTCCCTTTTTCGCCACGAAGAAGACGACCGCCAGCTCGTCGGTCTGGCGGCCGTCGACTTCCTTCAAGCCCACCCCGACGCCGGTGAATCCGGGCCGCGACAGATACCGGCGGGCGATACTGTCCTTGACCTCTTCGACTGCCGCGAAACGTTTCAACTGCTCGGGGCTGAGTGCCATGTCGTGCTCCCTGGGCGGACTTTCTGCCCGGCTCGTCTAGAACCCGATGTCGAGGTTTTCGACGAACTCTTGCGCCCGATCGCCGAGCTTCTCCTTGACCGCTTCCCGCACCCTGCTGTAGATGCCTTCGTTCAGGTTGATTATCTGGTGGCCTTGATAGATCGTCGTATCGCTGGTCTTGTAGTTGTACCAGAGGTACTGTGTCGACGTCTGCGTGCTGCTGAAGTAGAAGGCGCCGATCGCCATGACGACCAGGCCGCGGTCGTCACCGGCGATGCCAGCCTGGAAGTTGCCGCTGCTGTCCTGGTAGCTGCTGGTGTTGAAGATCGTCCACGCACGCTGCCCGCTGGTGGCCTTGGTCCTCAAGACCTCGAGGGTCCGCATGACGATCGCCATCTGGCTCTGCGAGACGATGGCCGCCAGGATCTTGACAACGGTATCGTTCACGCTGAAGGTGTCGCCGCTGGCGCGGAACTGCTGGAAAGAGAAGTCCGAGACCACCCAGCCGACGTTCTCCAACACCGTGCGGTAGAACTTGTACCAGTTTTGCGTGTCCTTCTCGCGGTCGTGCTTCACATTGGCGGCGAGCTGTGCCAGCAGCGCCGAGTTGAGCACGTCTTCCCGGTGCAGAGTGCTCAGATTGCCGACGAACGAGACGAGCCCGCCGGCGTCGACGTAGCCAGCGTCCTGCCCCTCGTCGAAACGGACGGGTTTCTTCTCGGTGGCGAGCACGCCTCGCGGCGCCGCAAGCTCCAAGCCCTGGATGAACTTCTTCCTCGTTTCGATGTCCTGCGTGGTCATCTCCGGTCTCCTTGAGAAAGTGGGTTTCGATGCCGTGGAATGGTTGACGGAAAGGCAAGGAGTGTGCCCGCCGTTTGCGCTCGAAACCCGCGGCGTGACACCGCTCGCGGTCACTCGCCGGCCCAGAAAATAGGCACCGCGAGATGCCGCTGAAGGTGTCGAATCAATAACCTGACGCGCGCTCACGCGCGGTGACGCGGCCGGACACGGGTTCGTCGCCGCTGACACGGCGAAACCCTGTCCGACACGCGCCGTCCGGCCTCCCGCGCGGAGAGAACGCCGGCGGCTCGCGCGCTAGCGATGCCCGCCGCTGCGTGCGGCGTCGTCGCCTAGGCGGTTGCGGTCGCGCGGGCGGCGACCGGGAGGGGCGTCTCCGCCGGCGTGCGCTCAGGCTCCGGCTTCTCTCGCGGCGCTACCACGGGCTGCGCTCCATGCAGCCCTTCGAGCAGCTTCTCGAGCCACAGATGGTCGCCGTCGAGCACCGCCTTGCCCACCGCGTACTTGAAGGAATCGTCGTTGCTCCACAGGTCGCGGAACAGGCGCCGCACCTTGCGCCGCGCGTTGCGGCAGAAGAGGTCGGCGAGACGCTCGGCGCTGTCGGCCTCGGGCGCGGCGGCGCGCGTCAGCGCGTAGCTGCGCGTCACCGACGCCGCCATGGCGAAGAGCTCGTTGGCGACGTCGACGGCGCGGAAGAGGAAGGCCTGCTTGTTCTGCAGCCGCGCCTGGTGCACCACCATGCCGTGGAAGATCTCGCGCGCCAGCTTGCGCGTGCTGCGCTCGACGAAGCGCAGGTGCCAGGCCAGCTTGCCGAACTCGTCGTAGCGCGGCCAGCGCCCCCAGCCGAGCCAGCGGCTGGGGTACCAGCCGGCGTAGAACGGGATGGTGCCGACGAACGCCTGCACCTTCTCGCCCGCCGACTTCTTGGGGTCGATCAGCGCGCCCGCCACGTCGAGGTGCTTGTCCACCGCCTCGCGCGCCATGAACAGGTGCATGATCTCCGACGAGCCCTCGAAGATCTTGTTGATGCGGTAGTCGCGCATCATGCGCTCGACGCCGATCGGCGCCTCGCCGCGGCCCTGCAGCGAGCGCTCGGTCTCGTAGCCGCGGCCGCCGCGGATCTGCATGGTGTCGTCGACGATCTCCCAGGTGCGGCAGCTGTTCCACTCCTTCGCCGCCGCCGCCTCGAGACGGATGTCGAAGTTGCCCTGGTCGGCCATCCAGGTGGCGACGCGCGCCAGCGACTCCATGGCATAGGTCGTCGCCGCCATGTCGGCGATCTTGTGGGTGATCGCCTCGTGACGCCCCACCGGCTTGCCCCACTGCACGCGCTCGGAGCTCCAGCGCCGGCAGATCTGCAGGGCGACCTTGGCGGCGCCCACCGAGCCGTTGGGGATCGACAGCCGGCCGTCGTTCAAGGTCGTCAGCGCGATCTTGAGGCCCTGCCCCTCCTTGCCGATGAGGTTCATCGCCGGCACGCGCACGTCGGTGAAGCTGATGACGGCGTTGGCGAGCGCCTTCAGGCCCATGAAACGGCAGCGGTACTCGACCTTGACGCCCGGCCAGTCGGTTTCGACGACGAAGGCGCTGATCTTCTTCGTCTTCGGGTCGCGCGCCATCACCACCAGCAGCTTGGCGAGGGTGCCGTTGGTGCACCAGAGCTTGCGGCCGTTGACGATGTACTCCTTGCCGTCGGCGGTGAGCTCGGCGTTCGTGGTGAGGCGCGCCGGATCGGAGCCCACCTCGACCTCGGTGAGCGCGAAGGCGGAGATGTCACCCTTGGCGCAGCGCGGCAGGTACTTCTTCTTGAGCTCGGGCGAGCCGAAGAGCTTGAGCGGCTGCGGCACGCCGATCGATTGGTGAGCGGAGAGCAGCGCCGAGACGTTGCCGTCCCAGCTGCCCAGAAGCTCCATCACTTTCTGGTACTCGGCGTTGGTGAAGCCGAGGCCGCCGTATTCCTTCGGGATCTTCATCCCGAAGGCGCCGAGCTTGCGGAGGGCATCGAGGAGCGACGGCGGATACTCGCCGCTGACGTCGATCTCGACCGGGTTGCCGTCCGTGCGCAGCAGCTCCTTCAGCGTGTCGTAGAAGGCCTGGAACTCGGGGCGCGGGCGGATCGGGGAGCGGGAAGGGGTGGACGAGGTCGAGCCGGAAGTTGCCGAGGAACATCTCGCGCATGAAGCTGGGGCGCGTCCATTCCTTCTCGCGGGAGGCTTCGGCGAGCTCCATCGCCTCGCGCTCGCTGACGTTGATCGCCTGCACCGGCCGGGTCTCGCTCATGGGGACTCCCTGCTGTCGGTTCGCCTGCTCTCCGCCTCGCGATTCGAGAATAGCACCGATTGCCGCGGTGCGGCAATCGCCTGCGCCGCACACCCGGCGGCGTCGTCGCGAGGGAACAGCAAGGACCGCGCCGGGATACGCTCACCCGCCGTGCAGCGCCTCTCCTTGACGACCGCCGGCGAGAGCCACGGCCCCGGCCTCGTCGCCGTGCTGCGCGGCATGCCGGCGGGGCTGCGCGTCGACTTCGAGCTGCTCGCCCGCGACATGCGACGCCGCCAGCACGGCTACGGCCGCGGCCGCCGCATGCAGATCGAGCAGGACGAGGTCGAGGTGCGCGGCGGTGTGCGCGGCGGCGAGACGCTCGGCTCCCCCATCGCGCTGTGGATCGCCAACCGCGACTACACGGCGTGGGAGAAGGTGATGCACGCGGTCGAGGTCGACGCCAAGGCCGCCGAGCAGCGGCGGCTCAAGGCGCCGCGGCCCGGGCACGTCGACTTGGCCGGCGGCGTCAAGTACGACCGCCGCGATCTGCGCGACGTGCTCGAGCGCGCCTCCGCGCGCGAGACCGCGGCCCGCGTCGCCGCCGGCGCCTTCGCCAGGATGCTGCTGCGCGAGCTCGGCATCGAGATCCGGAGCGGCGTGCGCTCGCTGGGGCCGATCGGCGCCGGGCGTCCTGCGCCCGCGTGGGACGACCTGCTGCGCGTCGACGAAGAATCACCGCTGCGCGCCATCGACCGCGAGCTCGAGGCGGAGATGGTGGCGCTCGTCGACCAGGCGAAGGAGGACGGCGACACGCTCGGCGGCGCGGTGACGGTGATCGCCCGCGGCGTGCCCATGGGCCTCGGCTCGCACGTGCACTGGGACGAGAAGCTCGATGGCCAACTGGCGCAGGCTCTCGCTTCGATCCCCGCGGTCAAGGCCGTCGAGATCGGCGACGCCCTGCGCGCCAGCGCCGGCTTCGGCAGCGCCGCGCACGACCCGATCCATTACGAGCCCGCTGAGCCCACCAGCGCTACGGCTTCAACCGACGATGCGGTCAGCGGCGCGCCGGAGCGCTCGCCGCGCAGCCCGTGGCGCCGCCCCACCAACCACGCCGGCGGCCTCGAAGGCGGCATCACCAACGGCGAGGACCTCGTCCTCACCGCGTACATGAAGCCGATCTCGACGCTGCGCCGCGCCATCCCCAGCGTCGACCTCGACACCCTCGAGCCGCACCGCGCCCAGTACGAGCGCAGCGACGTCACCGCGCTCCCCGCCTGCGGCGTCGTCGCCGAGGCGATGGTGGCGCTCGTCGTCGCCGACGCCCTGCTCGTCAAGCTCGGTGGCGACTCGCTGACGGAGGTGCGCGCCCACTTCGCGGCCACCCTCGCGCTGCAGCGGCGGTGGCCGCCGTCGGCTGAAGCAGTTCCGGTAGAATGAGCGCCGCGGAAACCTGCCAAGTCCATTCGCTGCTTCCAGGGTGGGCGCCCGTGGAGGAACGCCGTTGAAGAAGAAGATCCTGGTCGTCGAGGACTCCAAGCTCGTCCACAAGATGTACGAGCTGATGCTGCGCCCGCACGAGATCGTGCACTGCTACGACGGGCACGAGGCGCTGCAGAACCTCGGCAGCCATCCCGATACCGAGCTCATCCTGCTCGACCTCAACATGCCGCGCATGAGCGGCCTCGAGTTCCTCTCCCACATCAAAGCGGACCCGGTGTTCTCGCAGATCCCGGTGGTGATCGTCAGCACCGAGGGGAAGGAGGAGGACACCGACCGCGGCCTCAAGGCGGGAGCGGCGGCCTACATCACCAAGCCGTTCCAGCGCGAAGACATCGTCAAGGTGATCACCCGGCTCACCAAGACCGCGTAGTCGACAGCACAGGGGGCGCCGCCTGACCGTCCTGACTTCCAAGCCGCCCGCACCGTCAGAGCTCGCCGCGCAACAGCGCAGCAGCGATCCCTCGCTCCCCAAGGTCGTGGAGGCCGTCGGCCAGTTGCGCTCGCTGCTCGCCGAGGCGCAGCAGCTCGCCGAAGTGGTGCAGAAGGTGGTGGGCGCGCGGCGCACGCCGGCGGCGATGGTGCGCGCCGACGTCGCCCGCATCGAGGAGCTCGAGCGCACCCTGGAGTCGGCGCTGCGCGACCAGCAGGAGCTCAGCGAGCAGCTGGTCGACGCCGAGAACCTCGCCGGCAAGCTGATGAGCCTCTACGTGGCGACCTACCAGCTGCACGTGAGCCTCGACCCGGTGCAGGTGCAGGACGCCATCGCCGAGATCGCCAAAGACCTCCTCGGCGCGAGCAGCTTCGCGCTGCTGATCAAGGACGACGTGGAGAGCGGCTGCGAGGTGGCGCTGTCGCAGGGCGTGCGCGACGGCAGCCGCTTCCAGGGCAAGCACTACCTCGGCGGCGACGCGATGGTCGACGCCACCCTCGCCGACGGCGTCCTGCGGCTCGAGCAGAGCGGCGACACCGAGGCGCTGGCGGCGGTGCCGCTGCGGGTCGAGGAGGCCATCGTCGGCGCCCTCGTCATCCTGCGCCTGCTCGACCACAAGGCGACGCCGCTCTCCGAGGACCGCGACATCCTCGACCTGCTCGCCGCGCACGCCGCCTCGGCGCTGTTCGCGGCGCGCGTCTACTCGAAGACCGACCGCAAGCTGCGCACGCTGCAGAGCCTCGTCAAGCTGATCCGCGGAACCTGATCTCCCTTTCTCGCGGCGGGGCGAGTCCCGCCGTGAGCTCCCGGTGAGTCACCTGAGATAGCGGCCGGCGCTCGGTTGTGGGCTGGCCGCTACAATAGCCGCCGCGCGCGGCCAGCCACCTCGGCGGCAGCGCGCCTTACGGAGCACGCTTGAGTCTCGCCGGCAAGCTCGAAGACGTCCCCCTCGCCGACGTCATGCAGTTCATCCACCTCGGTCGCCGGACCGGGACGCTGACGCTGCAGCGCGGCCTCGACGAGGGGGAGATCACCTTCCACCACGGGGCCATCGTCGGCGCCCGCTCCCCTGCCTCGCGCCGCATCGGCGAGCTGCTGCTCGAGGAAGGGATCCTCGACCGTGCCGGTCTCGATCAGGCGCTGCGGCGGCAGTCGGAGCTGGAGCCGCCCCCGACCTTGGGGCAGATCCTCCTCGACGACGGCAGCGTGCCGGTCGACGCCGTGCGCGACGCCGTGCGCGGGCAGATCGAGAAGACGATCTACGAGCTGGTGACCTGGGCGCACGGCTCGTTCGTCTTCGAGCTCGACACGCTGAAGCCGGTCGACGACATCGCCGTCTTCCCCGGCGACCTCCTCCCCGACATCGACCTCAACACGCAGATGGTGCTGCTCGAGGCGGCGCGCATCTTCGACGAGCGCAACCGCGCCGAGGGCGACGACGGCCGCCCCGGCGTGCGCGACGCCGAACGGCGCGCCGGCGTCGCCGGGCTGTTCGGTGGCGACCGCGCTGTCGCCCGGACCGGCGGCGCCACGCCGACGCCCCCCGGCCAGGGGATCACCTCGATCCGCCTGCCGGAAGAGACAGCCCCCGCCGACGCCGTCGAGCCAGCCCCTTCGCCACCGCTCGAGATCGTGACGCCGTTCGACGAGCTGCTGGCGGCGCAGCTCGAGGACAGCCTCGAAGCGCAGGGCGTCGAGGTGCGCCGCGTGCCCGCCGGCGAGGCGGGACAGCACGGGCCGGGCGAGCCGTCGCCGGTCGTCGTCTTCGAGCTCCACGACGGCGAGGAGGGCGCCCGCGAGCTGATGCAGATCTGCCGCAGCCGTCCGGGACTGCCGGTCATCTGCGTCCTCGACGACGTGACGCTCACCGCCCGCGCCTACGAGGCGGGCGCCGCGGCGGCGGTGCCGCGCGACCCCGAGGCGGTGCTCGGCTGCTTCCAGAGCATCAGCCGCTTCCGCGGCCTGCTGGCGCGGCCGGCGCCCGGCGAGCCTGCCGCGCGCACGGCCTTCGCCAAGCTGCGGCGCGTCGTCTACGACCTGCGCTCGGGCGTCTTCTCCGCCACCGTGGCGCTCAACCTGATGAACATCATCGCCGAGTCGGTCGAGCGCGCGGTGCTCTTCCTGACCAAGCGCGAGAGCCTCACCGCCCTCGGCGCCTTCGGCTTCAACGAAGAGGGCCGGCCGCTGGCGGAAGCGACGCGCGGCCTCCACGTGCCGCTCGAGGAAGGCAGCGCGCTCCTCGAGGCGATCCGCGCCGGCCGCGCGCTGTCGGTCTCGTTCGAAGAATCGGGCATCCCGGAGCGGCTGCGCCAAGTGCTCGGGCCGCCGCGCACCGGCCAAGTGGTGCTCTTCCCCGTCCTCGGCTCGGACCGCGTCATTCTCCTCATCTACACCGACAACGGCGCCCTCGACCAGCCGATCGAAGAGATCGACATCATCGACCTGGCAGCCGCCGAAGTCGGCATCGCCTTCGAGAACGAGATGCTGCGCCGCCAGCTCTCGGACAAGCGCGGCTGAGCCGCGCGTTCGACACCGGCGCGAGCGTGCCGCGCGCGCCGCCCGCGCTTGTGGGATCGGAGCGCTTGCGAGCGGCCGCAGGGGACCGTTCACTTTTGTCTGTTGTCTCCGGAGCAGCGCGCGCTGCGGAGGGTCGGGGCATGGCGCCCCGTCGCGATCCGCCGGCGCCAACTCACGGAGACTCACGATGCGAAGCGCGGCTCCTCACCCCCTCCTGCTCCTCCTCCTCACCATCCTCCTCCCGGCAGCCGGGCGGGCCGACGACCTCAACCCGCCTGAATACCGCGGCCGTCCGCTCACCACGGCGGCCGAGTGGGACTTCGACAGCGGCAACACCTACACCCAGCCCGACGGCGAGGAGGTGACGCTGGTCATCGGCGACTCGGCGCCGTTGCTCAACGGGGCGTTCCCGCCCGGCGCGCCGCACCCGTCCTGCCGGAAGTTCGGCGACACGCAGTGGTCGACGCTGGCGGGCGACGGCGGCTGGTCCGGCGGACCCGCAGGAACCGGCATCATCGCCTGCAACATTCCCAACTGGCTGCAGGACCAGCCCGAGAAGCAGTTGCGGATCCAGGTCACCTACAGCGGTCCGGCGCCGTACACCAACGTCTTCGGCTCGATCGGCGTCCCGGGTACGGGCGCGAACGTGTCGGAGGTCTTCATCAAGCGCGTCGCCGACACGCGCAACTCGCTACCGAGCGGCGCCCGCTACTTCTATGAGGACTGGCGCATCTTTCCAAACCCGGATTGGGAGCAGGTGGTGATCTACCTCCACCACGGCACCTTCCTCCACCAGCTCGTCGTCGACAGCTACGCCGGACAACTCAGCGGACCGGTGGCTCTCTTCAACGACGACTTCGAGGCCGGCAGCACCATTCGCTGGGCGGACGAAGTGCCGTGACAAGCCGGGCCGCAGTCCGCCGCTATACTCGGCGGCGGAGATCCCTTGCAGACGATCGGCGGTGGCGACGACGGCAGCAGCGCCGCGGCGCAGCGCGACGGCGAGCTGCTCGCGCTCATCCATCGCGATCCTGCCGCTGCGTGGCGGCCGTTCCTCGAACGCTACGCCGGCTTCATCCTCGCCGAGCTCGGCAAGCTGGGGTTCGCGCGGGAGCCGGCCCGGGACGGCTTCGTCTACGTCTGCGAGAAGCTGGCGGAGGACGACTTCCGCCGGCTGCGCGCCGTGCGCCACCTCGGCCGCGGCGGCGAGCTGGTGCCCTGGCTGCGCACGGTCGTCCGCAACCTCGCCAGCAACTGGCTCGACGCGCGCGACGGACGCAAGCGCCTGCTGAAGTCGGTCGCCGCGCTGCCGGCGCGATGCCAGCGCGTGTTCCAGCTCTACTTCTGGCGCGGCCTCAAGCCGTCGGAGGTGCTGGAGGAGCTGCGCCGCAGCGACGCGCAGGCGAGCGCGGCAGGCGTCTTCGATTGTCTCGAGGCGCTGTTCTCGGGGCTGTCGGAGAACCGGATCTGGCACCTGGTGAGCGGTCTCGCCCGCAGCCGCGGCGAGCTGTCCCTGGACGCTCCGGCGGCGGAGCGCGAGGCGGTCTTCGAGCCTGCCGCCCCCGAGCCGGATCCGGAGTCGGCGCTGCTGCGGCAGGAGGCGGCCGCTGAGGTGCGGCGCGCGCTGGCGCGGTTGCCGCCGAGCGAACGCCTCATGCTGCAGCTGCGCTACGAGGACGCGCTGCCGGTGGCGGAGATCGCCGCGGTGATGGGCATGGCACCGCGCGAATGCGAGCGGCGGCTCGGCGAGGCCAGACAGGCGTTGCGCGTCGAGCTCGAGCAGGGCGAGCGCGAGCCGGCGGTGCGCCGCGCGTCGCCGCTGAGGATCGCACCATGAGCGCCGACGATCGACTCCAGGCCTATCTCGACGGCACGCTCTCCGCCGCCGATCGCGCGCGCTTCGAGGAGGAGGCGAGCGACGCGCCGGAGCTGCGCCGCCGGCTGGTGGCGCTCCATCGCGAGGGGCAACCCGCGCCGCGATGGGAGGACCTGCCGGCCGACCTGCGCGGTGCCGTGCTCGCGCTCGGCGAGCGCTCGCAACGGTCGCGCCTCGCATCGCCGGCGCTGCTGCGCCGGGCGAGATTCACGCTCGTCGCCGCCAGCGTCGTCATCGCCGGCGGGCTCGGGCTGTGGTGGGCACGCACCGCACGAGCGCCGATCGGCGAGCCGTTGCGCGGCGAGGTGCCGGGAGCGGCCTCGACGGACGCGCAGACCGCGATCGTCGAGCTGCGCTCGCCGGGGCCGGATGTGCAGGTGCGCGGGCCGGCGGTCGAGCTCGTGTGGACGCCAGTCGCCGGCGCGACCGAGTACGAAGTCTTCCTGCTCGATGGGCGCGGCGACATCCAGGCGACCATCGAAACGAGCGAGCCGCGCTGTCGCGTCGACCTCGGCGTCACGAAGGACCAGGCGCCGCTCGAGCGCTGCTGGTACGTGGCCGCCGCGCTCGCCGACGGTGGCCGCATCACGTCCGAGGCCCGGTGCTGGACGCACGTCCCCGGCCGCTGACGCCGCGGCCGCGACCGCGTTCCCTCGCTTCGCGGTCGGCGCGGCGCCGCCTCGCGACGGCTCTCGCTACGCTCGCCTTACTGGCAGCGATCGCCGCCGCCGGCCGCGACCGCTTCGGTGACTGGCGACGCGCCAGCGCCATCGTCAGCGCAGAGGATGATCTCGCGCGCGGCGACTACCGCCGCTTGGCGCGTCGCCTCGCCACGGCTCCTCGGCAGTCGTTCGAAGACACGCCGCTGGCCTCGCGGCGGCTGCGGCTCGAAAGCGCGTTGCTCTTCCAGCAGGGCGGGATCGAAGACGCGCAGCGTCTCCTCGTCCGCTCCGTCGCGCTGGCGCGAGACGACTCCGAGCGGGCGCAGGCCACCGTCCACCTCGCGGTCGTGCTCGCCTCTGGCCTCGATCGGCTCGCTGAGGCCGCACACGCACTGGCGCGAGCTCGCGCCGATGCCGTCCGCGCCGGCGACGTCGCCGTCGAGTCCGAGACGCTGGTGCGGCTCTCGGACATCGTCTGGCGCCAAGCGGCCGACGCCCGCCGCTGCCGTGAGGGCTATCTCGCGCCGGCGGCCGAGCTCAGCCGCCGCGCCGGCGACCGCCGTGGCGAGGCGCGCGTCCTGCATCGACTCGCGCTGCTCGACCTGGCGAGCGGTGCCTACGGAGCCGGTGCTGACGCGCTCGACCGCTCGGCGCGGCTCTACCAGGAAGCTGGCGATCTCGCGGGCGTGGTCGACGTCGAGCTGGCGCTGGGCGCGCTCGCGGCCGCGCAGCGACGCTCGCGGCCCGCCTTCGAGCGCTTCCAGCGCGGCCGCGAGCTCGCCGAGCGCCTCGGCTACGTGCGCGGCGCGCAGAACGCCGCCCGCCTGCTCACCGACCACACGCTGCGCGGTGGCGACTACGCCGGCGCGATCACGCAGGCGGAGACGGCGCTCGCAGCGCTCGTGCCGCCCCTGCCGGCCGAGCGCAGGCGGCTGCTCGCCCTCATCGGCAGCGCCGCGCTGCACCTCGGCGACAGCGAGCGGTCGCTGCGCAGCTACCGGGCGCTGCTCGCCCTCGGCCCGCCCGACGCCGACCACGCGCTACGCACGCAGGCAACGTTGATGATCGGCAACGCCCATCTCGAGCGCGGAGACGTGACCGCCGCCGAGGCCGCCTTCGCCGAAGCCGCCGTCGGCGCGGCACGGCGACAGGACTGGGGGCAGCTCGTGCTGGTGACGCTCGCGCGCGCCGACCTCGCGGACCGCCTGGAGCGGCGCGCCGAGGCGCTCGCCGCCCTGGGCGCCGCCGCCGACGTCGAGGCGGCGACGTTGGGCAGCACGCGCACGTTCTTCTATCGCTCGCAGTACTGGCAGGTCTACCGCCGACTGCAGCGCTTGCTCGCCGACGCCGACGAAGGCTCTGCCGAGCAGCAGGAGGCCGCGGCGCTGCTCTTCCGCTTCGTCGAGCAGATGCGCTACCGCGCCTTCCGCAGCATGCTCGTGCGAGGCGCCGCGCGGCGTGCCGGTATGGCGGCGTCACCGCCGCCGGCCGCCGCCGCCGTCGAGTCGATCGCGTTGGCATCGGCAGGGGCTCCGGGTGCGGCCGGCACGCTCGCCGGCGCTCTCGACCGTTACGAGGCGAGCGTGGTGGCGAGAAGCCTCGACGCGGTCGGTTACGAGCGGCTACGCCAGGCGCGGCCTGTCGAGCTAGCGGCCCTGCAGGCGCACCTCGACGACGCGACGGCCCTCGTCGAGTACCTCTTCGCCGACGAGGACGCATTCGCGCTGTTCGTCGGCGCACGGCGGCTCGCCTGGGTGCGGCTGCCGCTGACGCGCACGGCGATCGAGGCCAAGGCGCGCCTTCTCTCCACCCACCTGCGCACCGCCAGCCGTCACCGCTTCGAGCCGGTGGCGGGCGACCTCGACGCCGCGCTCGTCGAGCCGCTGCGCCGCCGCGGCCTCCTCGCCGGCATCCGCCGGCTGGGCATCGTGCCCATGGCCTTCCTCGCCGAGGTGCCGTTCGCCGCGCTTCTCCATCAGCCCACAGACGCCGCGCGGCCGCGCTTCCTCGTAGAAGACCACACGCTCTTCTACGCGCCATCGGCGAGCGTCCTCGCCAGCCGCTGGGAGCAGTCGGCATCGGCGGCACCGCGCGCCGCGCTGGCGCTCGGCCACGGCGCGGCGCGCGGCGGGCTCGCGGCGCTCCCGCAGGCGGAGCCCGAGGCCGCGCGCATAGCGGCGCTCCTCGGCGGCGATGCCCTCCTCGGGCGCGCGGCGAGCGAAGCCGCGCTCGCGCGAGGCGCCGCCGCCGCGCGCGTGCTGCACGTGGCGGCGCACGCCGTCGTGGAGCCGGCCGCGCCGGCCGCGAGCCGCCTGCTGCTCGCCGCCGGCGACGGCGAGGACGGGGCGCTCGCCGTCCGGGAGATCCTCGACCTCGCGCTGGCAGCTGACCTCGTGACGTTGAGCGGTTGCCGGACCGGCCTCAGCTACTCGGCCACCGGCAACGACCTTGCCGAGGACGACCGCACCGGCCTCGTCGAAGCGTTCCTCCACGCCGGCGCCCGCAACGTCCTCGCCAGCCTCTGGCCGGTGGCCGACCGGCCGACCGCACGGCTCATGGACGCGTTCTATCGACGCAGGATGGCCGGCCATCCGTCCGCCGAGGCGCTGGCGCACGTGCAGCGCCAGGCGATCCGCGACGCTGCCGGCGGCCGCGCCGACGTCGGTGCGGCGACTTGGGCGGCCTTCATGATCGTCGGCTCGCCTTGACGTCGAGCGGTCGCGCGCCGCGCGGGCCTTCAGCCGGCGGTGGCGACGCGGCTCTCCGCCAGGATTTTGCGCAGGCGCGGGCCGATGCGGGAGAGCGGCAGCACTTCGCGCGCCGCCTGCAGGCTGACGGCGGCGCCGGGCATGCCGTAGACGACCGAGGTCGTCTCGTCCTGCGCCACCGTGAAGGCGCCGCCGAGCGCGAGCTGGCGCATGCCCTCGGCGCCGTCTCGCCCCATGCCCGTGAGAAGCGTGGCCACCACGCGCGCGGCGTCCGGTAGAGCGGAGAGGAACAGCTCGTCGACCGCCGGCCGGTGCGCCAAGCCCTCCGGCTTGAGCGACAGGCTGCAAGCGGCGCGGCCCCCCTCGCGCGCGATGCGCAGGTGGCGGCCGGCCGGCCCGATGTAGACCCGCCCCGGCTCGAGCGGCATGCCGTCGTCGGCCTCGCGCACCTCGAGCGGCAGGTGGGCGTTGAGCCGTTCGGCGAAGGCGCGCGTGAAGCCTTGCGGCATGTGCTGGACGACGAGCACCGGCACCGGGCAATCGCCGCCGAGGTCGCCGAGCACCTGCTCGATGGCGGGCGGGCCGCCGGTCGAGGCGCCGATGAGCAGCACGTCGTAGCCGCCCGGCGGCTCGGGCACCGCCGGCGCCAGGCTGCCGACGCCGTGGCGCGAGACGTCGGACCACGCCACCGCCAGCACCTTCGCGACCAGCACCTCGCGCAGGGCCGAGAAGTCGAGCAGCGAGTACTCCTGCTTGTCGATGAAGTCGGCGGCGCCGCGGTGGAGCGCCTCGATCGTCTGCGGCGCGCCGCGGCCGGCGTGCGTGGAGAGGATGATCACCGGCGTCGGCCGCAGCGCCATCACGCGGTCCAGCGTCACGAGTCCGCCGATGCCGGGCATCGACAGGTCGAGTGTGATGACGTCGGGAGTCCACCGGTCGAGGTTGGCGAGCAGCTCCTCGCCGGACGTCGCCGTCCCCACCACCTCGATGCGCGGCTCGCCGGAAAGCATCTTCTCGATCGCCTTGCGCACGAAGGCGGAGTCGTCGACGACGGCGAGCCGTAGCGGCCTAGGCATAACGCGCGCGCCTCACTCGCGCAGCTTCCGGTAGGCGATGCAGCGCTCGAGCCGCACCGTCTCGAAGCGGTCGCTCCGCCCGATGAGCGACTCGGAATGGCCGAGGAAGAGCAGTCCCCCCTGCCGCAGCGCCTTCGAGAAGTTGGCGATTGCGTGCTGAAAGGCGGCCTCCGAAAAATAGATCAGCACGTTGCGGCAGAAGATCACATCGTAGGGCTCGTTGCGCCGAAACGAGTCGAGGTCGAGGATGTTGCCGTAGGCGAAGCCGACCCCTTCGCGGTTGGGGCGCCGCAGCTGCCAGCGGTCGGCGGCGAAGCCGTTGAAGTACTGCGTCCGCTGCGCTTCGTTGGTGGAGCGCAGCGAGCCGACGCCGTAGACGGCCTCGCGCGCCATCTTCAGGCGGTCGACGTCGATGTCGAAGGCGTCGATCGTCCAACGCGCGGCGGAGATCGCCGCCTGCCGCGCGTAGATGTTGAGCGTGTACGGCTCCTCGCCCGAGGAGCAGCCGGCGCAGAGCATGCGCAGCTCGCCGCCGTTCCATCCGGCGCGGCGCAGCTCGCTGACGCCTTCGGCGAAGAGGCCCTCGAACTGGTAGACCTCGCGGAAGAAGTAGGTCTCGTTGTTGGTCACCAGTCGCGCCAGGTGCTCGAGCTCGCTGTCGAGGTCGACCTGCAGCAGCAGGTAGTAGTCGATGAAGCGGCGCAGGTGGAGGCTCTGCAGCCGCGGCCGCAGCCGCGACTCCAGGAACTCCTTCTTCGCCGGCGCGAAGGAGAGCCCGAACTGACGCTCGATGACCTCGTTGAGGAGCAGGTGCTCCTCGGGAGTCATCAGCGCGGGCCCGTGCGCGATCGCCATCAAGCCTCGAGGAACGACAGCGCCCTTTGCGAGACGATCCCCACCGGGTCAGCCGCCAGCTGCGACAGCGCCGCCAGGTTCTCCGGCCGCACGAAGCGGCCCAGGACGTCGGCGCAGGCGAGGCGCACGTACCAGTCGGGGTGGCCGACGGCGCGGCGGAAGAGCGCGTCGTCCTCCTCGATGGCGCACAGCGACAGCGCCCGGTAACCGATGCGCGGGTCGCAGCGCCCTTCGAGGATGGCGCGGCGGATCGCCTGCCGCGCCTCCGGCCCGCCGACGCGGCCGAGGCTCTCGAGGACGACCGGCACCAGGTTGCGCGGCCCGCCGCCGGACCAGCCTCCAACAGCCGCAGCAGCGCCGGAACGCTCTCGCGGTCGCCGAGCTCCCCCACGGCGCGGATGAGGTCGGGGTTCGGCCGTTCCGCGAGCTGCGCGCGCAGCGGCGGCACCAGCTCGCGCAACGAGTATTCGGCCGCGACCCGCGCCGCCAAGCCGGCGTAGAGCTCGGGGCGCTCGGCCAGCCACGCCTCCCACGGCAGCTGCCGCACCAGCTCCTCCTGGGTCGCCACCTGGTTGAGCACCCGCAGCCGCGCCTCGTGCGGCTCGATGGCGACGATGTGCGCCACCACCTCGCGCGCGGCGAGGCCGAGGTGAGCGGCGAGGATCAGCCGCGCCTCGGCGTCGACGTCCTTGCGCTCGGCGAGCAGCTCGCGCAGCTCGCCGCGATGAGTGACCATCAGCGGCGCCAGCGCGCCGCGATAGTCGGCCGGCGCCTCCAGATAGAGGTCGAGCAGTGCGGCCGCCAGCGTCGGGTGGCGCACCTTGCGCAGCGCCTTGAGGATCGAGCTCACGAGCTCGGCGGGCGGCAGCTCGTCGCGCACCGCCGCCGCCAGCGCCGGAAGCGGCGCCGCGCGCGGATAGCGGCTGGCGAGCAGGAAGCCCCACGAGCGCGCCTTCCCCGGCTGCGCCAGCAGGTCGACGATCATGTCCTTGCGCTTGGCGAGGCAGGCGGGGAGCACCGAGGCGTCGGCAGGGCCGTCGACCACCAGCTCGAGAGCGCGCCGGTCCTGCGGCCCCGGCCCGAGCGCGAGCAGCCCGCGCGCGGCGGCGATGCGCGTCGCCTCCTCGCCGCCGTCGAGGATCGCGGCGAGCGACGCGCGCAGCTCCTCCTGGTTGCGCGGCGCCGTGCCCAGCCCTTCGAGCACGTGCGCGAGCAGCCCCACCATCGTCTCCGGATCGACCTCGGCCTGGAAGCGCAGCCAGTGCTTGCACAGCACCTGGAACGCCCTGCCACCGCCGATGCGGGCGAGCGACTCGGCCGCGAGCGGGCCCACCATCAGGTCGGTGAGCAGCTTGGCGAGTGGCGGCACCGCCGCCGGCGAGCGCAGGTCGCCCAGCGCCTGGATGGTGGCGAGCTGCAGCCACTCGTCCCCTTCGAGGAACGGCAGCAGATCGGGGATGGCGCGTGCGTCGCCGAGCTTCCCCACCGCCTCGATGGCGGCCTGCACGACGTTCGGGTCCTCGTGGTTGAGCGCCGCCCGCAGCGGCTCGAGGGCGCGCAGGTCGCGCACGTGACCGAGCGCCAGCACCGACTGCAGCACCACGTCGGGATCGGGGTCGCGCAGCAGCCGCACCGCCAGCCCGAGGGCGCGCGGGCCGCGCATCTTCAGCATCTCGAGGCCGGCGTTGCGCAGGACGTCGTCGGCCTCTTCGCGCAGATACGACTCCAGCCGCTCGTCGGAGACGACGGCGGCGCCGGTGCGCAGCGCGCGCTCGCGGATGACCGGGCTGCTGTTGCGGATCAGCCGCTCGATGGCGGCCACCCGCGCCTCGGCGGGCAGCGCCGGGAGCTGATCGAGCAGCTCCATGCACTCTTCCCAGCTCGGCTCGGGATCATTGGCGGTGGAACCGTTGGTGGGTGCCTCGACCATCGTCCGCGACCCTCACTCGCCGCGCCGGGCCGCGGCTGCCATGGATGGGAGAAGCTGGTGCCGGGAAATCAGCGGCCACTCGCCGCCACCGCGTCGCGGTCGCGCACCTGCAGCACCTTGTCGGCGTCGAGCAGGATGATCATGCGGTCCTCGTCGTGGTAGACGCCGAGCAGGTAGTAGGACTGCTCCGTCATCACGTCCTCGGGCACCGGATCGACCGCCAGGCGGTCGATCTGCGTCACCTGCTCGACGGCGTCGACGAGCAGGCCGATGAGGCGGCCGCGCGAGTGCACCACCATGACGCGGTGGCGCGGCCCCGGCTCCTCGGCCGGCATGCCGAGCCGCACGCGCAGGTCGACGACCGGCAGCACGTAGCCGCGCAGGTTGGTGACGCCGCGCACCGGGAAGGGCGCGTGCGGCACGCGGGTGAGCTTGGTGACGCGCAGGATCTCCTTCACCTGCGTGACGGGAAGGGCGAACGTCTCGCGCTCGAGGCGGCAGGTCACCCACATCTCCCACTGATGGAGCTGCTCCTCCTTCGCCTGCCGCCGCTCCTGCAGGCTGTCGGCGAAGAGCAGCACGCGGTCGTCGGGCGCGGCGAGCACCTCGCCGTCGAGCGCCGCCGGCTCGTCGCCCGCGCCGCTACCGCCTTTTCGCCGGCCGCCGCCCCGTTTGTCGCTGCCGCTCTTCATGCGGTCTGCTGCTCCATGAAAGGCGCCAGCATGATAAGGCCCGTGGGGTCGAGGATGAGGACCACGCGGCCGTCGCCGAGGATCGTGCAGCCGGCGAGCCCCTGCGCGTGGCCGGTCACCTCGTCGAGCGGCTTGACCACGATGTCGCGGATGCCGGCGATCGAGTCGATCACCAGCCCGCGACGCTTCCCCTCCGCCTCCATGAGCACGATGTAGCCCTCGCCGCGCGCCGCGCGGGTGGTGCCGAAGGCGATCCCGAGGTCGAGCAGCGGCACCAGGCCGCCGCGCCAGCGCACGACCGCGGCGCGGTTCATCACGTGGCGCGCCGTCGGCCGCAGCTTGATCGTCTCCTGCACCGCCACCAGCGGCAGCGCGTAGAGCTCGCCGTCGGCCTCGACGAGGAGGGCGCGCACGATGGCGGCGGTGAGCGGCAGCCGCAGCCGGAAGCGCGCGCCCTGGCCCGGCGACGACACCACCTCGACCTGGCCGCCGCGGCGGCGCACCGACTCCATCACCGCCGACATCCCCATGCCGCGGCCGGCGCTCTTGTCGGCGGTCTCGCGGGTGGTGACGCCGGGGAGCGCCAGCAGCGTCTGCAGGTCGGCGTTGTCGGCGACCTCGAGGCCGGCGCGCCGCGCCGCCCGCAGCAGCCCCTCGCGGTCGACGCCGCGGCCGTCGTCGGCGATGTCGATGACGACCTCCTCGGCGCGCGCCAGCGCCTCGACCGTCACCGTGCCCGTCGGCGGCTTGCCGGCGGCCGTGCGTTCCTCGGGCGTCTCGATGCCGTGCACGACGGCGTTGCGCACCAGGTGGCCCATCGCCTCGCTCGCCACCTCGAGCAGCGCCTTGTCGAGCGGCGTCTCGCCACCGCGCTCCTCGAGCTGCACGCGCTTGCCCGCCGCCGCGGACTCGTCGAAGACGATGCGCTTGAGCTGCGCGAACAGCGAGCCCAGTGGCACCATGCGCAGCCGCATGATGCCGCCCTGGATGTCGGTCAGCGTGCGGTCGAGGATCTGGTGCGCCTCCTCGACCTCGCGCCACCAGGGCTGCAGGCGCTCGCCCTTGGGCAGGTGACCCAGTCCCTGGCCCAGCGCTTCGGAGAGCCGGTTCCTGAAGATCACCATCTCCGATAGCAGATCGACGAGCGAGTCGAGCGCGGCGAAGGAGACGCGCACGCTCTCCTGCAGCGCCGGCGTCTCCTCGACTTCTAGCGCGTCCGCTGGCACCTCCTCCACCCGCCCCGCGGCGCGGTCGAGCAAAGTGCGGAACTCGTCGACGCGGCCGAGCAGCTCGCGCACGACGTCGGCCGAGATCGCCGCCGGCCGCAGCTCGGCGACGCGATCCTCGAAGCGGTGCGCCAGCGCCTGGAGCTCGCCGAGCCCCATCATCGCCGAGTTGCCCTTCAGCGTATGGAGCTCGCGCTTGGCCTCGACGAGCAGCTCGCGGCGGCGGTCGGCGTCGGCCGCTTCGGCGGTGAGCAGCACCTGCTCGATGGTGTCGAGGCGCTCCTTGGATTCGAGGTAGAACTCCTCGAGGAGGGCGCGGAAGAGCTGCTCGTCCATCCGGTGTGACCGCAGCGCTCGGCAGCGCGTTCGGAGGCGAAGCGGTGGCGGTCATCTTACAGCAGGCTGCAGCGCGCTTCGCCGCAGCCACTGACTTCCGGTATCGTTACGCGCGCAACGTCGAGGAGAGCAGGGACGATGGCGAAGCGGTGGACCCAAATGGGCCTCAAGAACCGCCTGGTGCTCACCGCGGCGGCGATCCTCTTCTTCGTCACTCTCGCGGTGCTGGCGCTGGCCGTGCGCCGGCAGCACGAGAAGATGCGCGAGTACCTGGAGCAGAAGGCGCAGGTGGTGGCGCGCATCGCGGCGCAGACCGCCTCGGTGGGTCTCGTCTTCGACGACGTCGACTCGGTCAAGTCCGAGCTCAAGGTGGTCGACGTCTCCAAGGACGTCAAGGTCGCCGCGGTCTACCGCCAGGACGGCCGTCTCTTCGCCTTCCACGGCGAAGACCCGAAGCCCTACACGGAGGTCGCCAAGCCCTACTTCACCCGCGAGTTCAGGGCCGACGAGGTCGCGCTCGCCGACGTCGGCAACGAGCGGTTGCTCGTCTTCGCGCCCATCCTGCAGGAGGGCAAGCGGCTCGGCACGCTGATGCTGGGGGTCTCGCTCGAGAGCCTCAACGCCGACGTGCGCAACAGCCTGCTGCTCGGTTTTCTGGCCCTGCTGGTCGCGCTCGGCGTCGGCTCGGCGGTCTTCTACGTGCTCGCCGACCGCATCACCCGCTCGCTGGCGTTGGCCGTGGAGGCCGCCAACCGGGTGGCACGCGGCGACCTCGCCACCCAGGTGCAGGTGCGCGGCAGCGACGAGACCGGCCAGCTGCTCGAAGCGATGCAGAAGATGGTGCAGAGCTTCCGCCGCATCCTCTCGCGCATCCTGGAGACGACGCAGAACGTCGCCGGCTCGGCGGAGGAGATCTCGGCCGCCGCCGACCACATGGCGAAGGGCGCCGAGAGCCAGAGCAGCGCCACCGAGGAGACCTCCTCGACGATGGTCGAGATGGCGGCGCAGATCGCCAACCTGGCGCGCAACGCCGAGGTGCTCGCCGACTCGGTCAACCGCACCGCCGCCTCGATCGAGGAGATGAACGCCTCGCTCGACCAGACCGCCGCCAACGGCGAGGTGCTGCTGCAGGCGGTCGACGAAACGACCACGACGCTGCACTCGATGACCGCCACCATCGAGGTGGTGTCGAAGAGCGTCAGCGCCGTCGACCAGGTGTCCAAGGAGTCGGTGGGCGAGGTGCGCGGCGCCTCCGAGAAGCTGCTCTCCTCGATCAACGCCATCGAGAAGCACTCGGTCGAGATCGGCAACATCGTCAAGGTGATCGAGGGGATCGCCGACCAGACCAACCTGCTGTCGCTCAACGCCGCCATCGAGGCGGCGCGCGCCGGCGAGGCGGGCCGCGGCTTCGCCGTCGTCGCCGAGGAGGTCAAGCGCCTCGCCGAGCGCTCCGCCAACTCGACCAACGAGATCGGCGAGCTGATCAAGACCGTGCAGATCGACACCCGCACCGTGGTGCGTCTCACCGACGAGGTGATCACCCGCATCGTGAGCTCGATCGAGCGCACCGCGCAGCTCGCCGGCGACGCGGCGCACGCCACCGAGACCCAGGCGGCGAGCGCTCAGCTGCTGCTGCAGACGGCGGGCAAGATGGCCGACCTGGCGCAGCAGATCGCCGCCGCCGCCAAGGAGAACGCGCTCGGCGCCTCCGAGATCACCAAGGCGGCCGAGAAGATGAACCAGCTCACCAAGCAGATGCTCGACGCCACCGTCGAGCAGAAGCAGGGCGGTGACCTGGTGGTCAAGGCCATCGACTCGATCGCCCTGGTGGCGCGCCAGCACCTGGCCGCCGTCGAGCAGACGACGACCGCCGCCAAGGCCCTGGCGCGCGAGTCGGAGTCGCTCAAGCAGGAAGTGGAGACGTTCAAGATCTGAGCGCGGAGTAGGCGCCGCATCGTCATGCCTCTCGTCAGGCCCGGACACCGCCTCCCCTCGGCCGCGCGGCTCGCGGTGTTGCTCGTCGCGGCCGCGATGGTCGCGTTCGGCGCTGTCCGCGCCGCGGCGGCCGGCCCGGCGGCACCCGCCGCAGCAGCCGGCCCGCCGCTGCGCGTGCTGGCCTACGACACGCGGCCGTTCTTCCACCGCGACGGCGGCAAGCCCGCCGGCTTCGAGTACGAGCTGCTCGAGTACTACGCCCGCAGCAAGGGGAGGCCGCTGCAGATCATCTGGGTCGCCGACTTCGAGCAGGTGCTGCCGCGGCTGGTCAAAGGCGAGGGCGACGTTGCCGCCGCCACCTTGACCGACACCCCCGAGCGACAGCGGCAGGTCGACTTCTCGGCGTGGTACTTCCCGGTGCGGGTGATGCTCGTCGAGCCGCGGACGCAGCGCACGAAGAGCCTCGCCGAGCTCGCCGGCGCCACGGTGGCCACGATCAAGGGGACCACCTACGAGACGGTGATGGCGACGATCCCGCGCGCGAAGATGGTCTACGGGCTCACGGAAGACGACCTGCTGCAGCTCATCGCGAGCGGGAAGGCGCGTGCCGCTGCTGCCGACTCGGCGTTAGTGCTCGGCCCATTGCGCAAGTACCCGCAGCTGCACCTCGGCATCGCGTTGACGCCGGAGCAGGGGCTCGCCTTCGCCGTGCCCAAGGGCTCGCCGCTGCGCGACGAGCTGTCGAAGCACCTCGCCCAGCTCAAGGCCGGCCAGATCTATTACCGGCTGCTCGAGAAGTACTTCGGCGCCGAAGCGGCGAAGCTGGTGGCGGCGGGTCGCGAGCAGTAGAGCGCGCTCGAAGCGCGCCGTCCGAACGGCGGGTGCCGCGTCCGGCCTATAACCGGAACGGAATCACCAGCAGGTACGTGCTCGGCACGGCGACGCCGTTTTTGGTCGCCGGCTTGAAGCGCGCGCCCTTCGCCGCGGCGATCGCGGCCTCGTCGATGCCGCCGCGGCCGAGGCCCTTGACCAGCGCGACGTCGGTGACCTTTCCCGTCGCGTCGATGGAGAGGCGCAGGACGACGTCGCCCTCGAGCCGCAGCCGCTGGGCGACGGGCGGGTAGTTCGGCTTGGTGAGGCCGACCAGCACCGGCGCCGGGTCCTCGCTGCTCGGTCCCCCGCCGGCCGACACCTGTACGCCGCCGCGCAGCACGCGCGCGAACTTGAGCAGCTGGGCGCTGAAGTCGTGCCCCTCCTGCCCCACCCGGTCGAGGTTGACGACGATGTCGGCCTTGTCGCCGCGCATCCCCAGGCCGACCGAGACCTTCCCCTGCTCGGCGAGCGCGGCTTCGCCGGCGATGGTGAGCACGCGCGCCGTGGCGGCAGCCTTGAGCAAGTCGGGCGTCGCGGTGGCGGGCCACACGTAGGCGACGGTGCCCTCGCCGAAGCGAGCGACCGCTGCCGACAGCGGCACCGGCTCGGCAGCGATGGCGGCGACGGAGAACGCCTGCTGCAGCGCCACCGCGGCGTCGCGGCCGGCGGCGTCGTGGACGAGCAGCACCTTGAGCTTGACGCGGTCGACGAGCGCGCGGTCGAAGTCGAAGATCTTGTCGAAGGTCGAGGCCTGCAGCGGCGGCGGCACCTGCGCTTGCGCGCAGAACGGCAGCGCAACCAGGAGAGCCGCAACCATCGCCGCCGCGCTGTGGAAACGGGACCTCAAAGGATCGCTACCTCCCCTGACCTCCCGTGAACCCATCGGAAGCCGCAGCGCCCACCACTCGCCGACCAGGACTGCAGCCAAAAGCTAGGACTATCGCGAAGAAGCATACACGAGCGCTCGCACTCGGCTCGCCACGAGAGGTCCGCTCAGACGTCGCGCCAGCGCGCGCGGCAACGGGCCGGCTCAGACTGCTTCGGCTACACTCTCGCCCGATGAGCATCAGCCCCGAGCTCTTGGCGGAAGTGCTGCACCGCCAGGGCTTGATCGACGCCGAGCAGGCGACGGCGGTGAAGAAGGAGGCGCGCCTGCTGCCGGCGCGCGTGCGCTCCTCGCGCGCCTACGAGCTGCGGGCGCTCGGCTACGAGGTAGTGACCCGGATGGGCTTCCGCATCCAGGGCCCCAACGGCCAGCCTCGCGAGCTGCAGGACGACGACATCGGGCAGGCGCTCGCGCGCGACGCCGGCATGGACTTCGTGCGCATCGACACGCTGTCGCTCGACGCCGACCTCATCGAGAAGCAGATCTCGCGCCCCTTCGCGCGCAAGCACCGTCTCATCCCGCTGTCGCTGCAGAACGGCAAGTTGCGGGTCGCGATCGGCAACCCGTTCGACCTCGAGGTGCTCGACTCCTATCGCCGCATCGCCGGCCGCGATCTCGCCGCCGTGGTCGCCGCCGAGCCCGAGATCCTGAAGGCGCTCAACGAGTTCTACGGCCTCCGCCACTCGGTGAAGCGGGCCGAGCGCGACCTCTCCTCGGGCATCGACCTGGGCAACCTCGAAGCCCTCGTGCGCATGAAGTCGGACGCCGAGATCGAGTCCTCCGACCAGCACATCGTCAACGCCGTCGAGTTCCTCCTCCAGCACGCCTACGACACGCGGGCGAGCGACATCCACATCGAGCCCAAGCGCGACAACAGCACCATCCGCTTCCGCATCGACGGCGTGCTGCACGACATCCAGGAGATGCCGAAGGTCGTGCACGCGGCCGTCGTCTCGCGCATCAAGACCGTGGCCCGGCTCGACATCGCCGAGAAGCGGCGGCCGCAGGACGGCCGCTTGAAGACGACGCGACAGGGGCAGGAGATCGAGCTGCGCATCTCGAGCCTCCCCGTCGCCTTCGGCGAGAAGCTGGTGATGCGCATCTTCGATCCGCAGGTGCTGGTGCAGGACCTCGCCGGCCTCGGCTTCTACCCCGACGAGCTCGAGCAGTTCAACGACTTCATCAGCCGGCCGCACGGCATCATCCTGGTCACCGGCCCCACCGGCTCGGGCAAGACGACGACCCTCTACTCGGCGCTCAACACGCTGGCGACGCAGGAGGTCAACGTCACCACCATCGAAGACCCCATCGAGATGGTGAACCCGCGCTTCAACCAGACCGCGGTGCACAACAAGGTGGGGATCACCTTCGCCTCGGCGCTGCGCCACATCCTGCGCCAGGACCCCGACATCATCATGGTGGGCGAGATCCGCGACCCGGAGACGGCGCAGTACGCCATCCAGGCGGCACTCACCGGGCATCTGGTGTTCTCGACGCTGCACACCAACGACGCGTCGTCGTCGATCTCGCGCTTGACCGACCTCGGCGTCGAGCGCTTCATGATCACCTCGACCCTCGCCGGCGCCATGGCGCAGCGCCTCCTGCGCAAGATCTGCCCGCACTGCGCGCTCGAGCGCTACCTCGAGCGCGACGAGGCGTCGACGCTGCGGCTCACCATCCCCGAGGGCAAGCGCGTCAAGGTGAAGGAAGGCAAGGGGTGCCACCAGTGCCGCGGCACCGGCTACCTCGGGCGCACCGGCATCTTCGAGGTGCTGACCGTGGACGACGCGGTCAAGGAGCTGATCCTGAAGGGCTCCGACGCGCCGCTGCTCAAGCGCGAGGCGGTGCGCCACGGCATGCGAACGCTGCGGCAGTCGGCGCTGCGCAAGCTGTCGGAGGGGGTCACGACGGTCGAGGAAGTGCTGCGCGTGACGGGGCTGGCTTGAGGGCACGCCGCCAAGTACGCCGCGTGCTCAGCGCGCTCCTGCTGTTCGCGTCGTTGCCCGTGGCGGCGCGGGCCGACGGATGGCACGGGCAGGGGCGCGCCAGCGGCACCGTCGTCGACATCGACGACAAGCCGATCCCCGGCGCTACGGTCACGTTGCATCTCGCCGACGAGGAAGGTGGCCCCGAGCCACTCGCGACGGACGACCGCGGCCGTTGGGCGGCGCTCGGCCTCGCCGCCGGACGCTGGCGGCTCACCGTGGAGGCGAAAGGCTTCATCCGCGGCGACGGCACTTTCGAGGTCGCCGAGTCCGGCCCCGGGCCGCGCGTCGACGTCCAGCTCCGCCCTCTCGACGAGGTCACCCCCGGCGGCCCCGAGAACCCGCAGGCCGTCTACGCCTGGCTCGACAAGGGGAACTCGCTGCTCGCGCAAGGCCATCCGGCAGAAGCGCGCGCCGAATACGAGAAGGCGCTGCGGGTGCTGCCGCCCGACCAGCGGCCGGACGTCTATCAGGCGGTGGCGCGCACCTGGTTCCTGCAGGGCGAGAAGGAGCGCGCGGTGGCCGCCGTCAAGCAGGGGCTGGCGATCGCGCCCGAGCACGAGCTGCTCCGCAAGCTGCTCCGCATGCTCCTCGAGGACCTCGGACGCGGCAACGAGACCGACGCCTTCCTCGCCGCGCTGCCGAAGCAGCCGTCGACGTCGACGCCGAGCGACGATGCGCACGCCGAGGAAGCGGAGGCGGCCGCGGCCCAGCTGCCGCCCGAGATCGCCGCCGCCCTCGCCGCGCCGGCCGCCGAGCCGAAGCCCGGCCGCGGCGGCGCCTACAAGGTGCGCTTCGCCGAGCGCTCGCCGTGGAGCGCCAAGGACGAGATGTTCCGCCGCGCCGGGAACCCGCCTGCCTCGGTGATGAAGCAGGTGCCGGACGCGCTCGCCTACGACCTCGCCCGCGAGTCCTTCCAGGTCCGCGTGCCCGACGGCGATGCGCCGCCGGCGGGTTGGGGCTTGCTGGTGTGGATCAGCCCCGGCCCCTTCGGCGGCACGCTGCGCGCAGAGACCCACACGCTGCTGGCGCAGCATCGCCTCATCTGGGTGGGCGCCAACGCCTCCGGCAACGACCGCGTGCGTTGGGACCGCTGGGGCCTCGCGCTCGACGCCGTCTGGCACGCGCAGAAGCTCTACAAGATCGATCCCGAGCGCGTCTACGTCGCCGGCTTCTCGGGCGGCGGCCGCGCCGCCAGCGCGCTCACCCTCCTCTACCCCGACGTCTTCCGCGCCGGTTTGATGGTGATGGGCATCGACTGGTACCGCGACCTGCCGGTCCCCGACCATCCAGGCGCGCACTGGCCGGCGCCGTTCGAGAAGCCGCCGCGCGACCTGCTGCGCCTCGCCCGCGAGCGCCGCTTCGTGCTGCTCACGGGAGAGCGCGACTTCAACCGTGCGCAGACTCGCGTCGTCCGCGACGAGTTGCAGAGCGAGGGCTTCCGCGCCGTCACCTACCTCGAAGTGCCGGCGATCAGCCACTACGACCCCGTGCCGGGCGATTGGCTGGCAAAGGCGTACGCGGCGCTCGACGGCACGACAGCGGCGGCGTCGCCGGCACCGGCGGCGTCTTCCTCGAACGGTTCCGGCCGCTGACGACGCGACCGCCCGTGCCGCGCGACCGCCCCAGTCGTAGCGCCCTGCAGGTGGCGCACGCCGTCGCCTTCTTGAGCCGCGAGCCCGCGGTCGCGGCGCTGCTGCCGCCCGGCCTCGCCGAGGACAACGAGCGCTTGCTGCGCGCCTCGGGCCTGCTCAAGCCGCGGCACGTGCGGCGGATGGAGAGCCCGCGCTTCCGCCGCTTCTTCTACCTGGTCGACTCGTTGGGCGCGCCCGGCCAGCTCCTCTTCGTCGGCCTCCGCAAGCGACTCGTCCACGACGAGACGACGGCGGCGATCGCCGCCGGCTGCGGCCAGCTGCTCGTGCTCGGCGGTGGGCTCGATCTGCTGGCGCTGCGGCTGGCGCGCGCGCACTCGAACATCACGGTCGTCGAGGTGGATCACGCCGCGAGCCAACGTCGCAAGCGCGCGGCGCTGGAGCACTTCGGCGAGTCGCCGTCCAACCTCCACCTGGTGCCCGCTGATTTGGGAACGACCGACCTCGCGGCCGCGCTTGCCGGCATTCCGAGATGGGATCGCTCGGCGCCCACCTTCGTTCTCGGCGAAGCGGTCTTCATGTACCTCGCGCCAAACGCCGTCGAGCGAGCGCTGCGCGAGCTGCACGCCCTCTGCGGCGCCGGCAGCACGCTCGTCTTCTCCTACCTCCGCCGCGACGCGCGCGGGCGGCTGCTGCTCGGCAAGCGGCCGCGCCTCGCCGCGATGGCGCTCGCCGCAGGAGGCGAGCCGCTGCGCTGGTCAGTGACCCCGGGCGAGCTCGCGACCCTGCTCGCCGCCGCGGGTTGGCGCCTCGAAGTGGAGCGGATCGACCTGCGCGCGCGCTATCTCGACGGCGCCGGCCTCGACGGCCGCGAGCTCGCGGACATCGAGCTCTACGCGCGGGCTCGACGTAACTGAGGCGCCGCGACTGACGCTCCAGCTCAGGTCAGGTCGCGGCCCGCTGCTGCCACGGCCGGCGGACGAGCAGTGCCACGGCCGCGACCGCCAGCACCGCCACCAGCACGACGGCGAGGAACGGCACGACGAGCGACATCGCCGAGAGCACGACCGAGCTCACCGCCTCGCCGGTCGACAGCAGGTGGTTGCCGATCCCCGCGGTCGTCCAGCTCGAGACGTGTCGAGCCACCGTCGTCGCGGCCTGCACCGCCGCCGCGGCACCGCCGCCGGCGATCACCGCCAGGCTCCAGCGCAACAGCGGATCCACGTCGGTGACGACGGAAGCCGTGATGACGATACCCGCCACGACGGCCGCCGGCCCGGCGACGACGTCGAGCACATTGTCGATCCAGGGCACGTAGTAGGCGAGCACCTCGAGCAGCGTCGCCGCCCCGAAAGCAATGAGCGCGGGGGTCGTGCCGATCCACTCGAAGCTGCCGGCGAGCGTGAGGTGCCCGGTATGCGCAGCCAGGCTGGTGACGAGCAGCGGCACGAAGACGCGGAAGCCGCAGGCGGCGGCGAGGCCGACGCCGAGGCAGATCGGAGAACAGGGTGTCGAGGTCCATGGTGCGTCTCCTGCGTCCGGGGCGGGCGAAGTCCTACCCACCGCGCGTCCTTCATTGTAAATACGAGCTTCGGCCTTGCCGATTCCCGTTTTGCGGAAATTCGCGCAACGTGCGCTGGCAGGGGCGCCGGCTCAGGCCTCGAGCCGCGGCGCCGCCGGGCCGCCGCCATCGACGCCCAGCAGCCCAAGCGCTTCGACGCCTATCGTCTCGGCGATGGGGAACGCGGGCTGCTTGCCCAGCCGCAGCAGCGTCTCGGCGACGCGCTCCGGCCGCCCCCAGTCGCACCACTCGACGTCCTGCAGCGGCATCACCAGCGCCGTCTCCGGGGCTCGCTCCACCAAGTGGCGCGTGAAGTCGGCGAACGGCATCCGCCGATACGCCGCCGCCACCGCCTCGCGCACGCGCACCGCCGGCAGCTCCCACGGCGGATGCGCCAGCGCGCGCCGCAGCTCGCGGAAGGGGCGCATCATCGCCGGCAACAGCCGCTCGCCCAGCTGCCAGAGGGTGTCGACGCGCACCGCCATCACCATCGTGTTCCACAACCCGCCACCGGCGAAGTACGCCTCGGCGCGGGCGCGGCCCGGCTTCTCCTCGAAGCTCAGCACGCGCAGCGGCTCGCCGCCGCGCGGCGCGTCCGCCGCCACGATCCAGCCGTACTCGCCGTCGGGCGTGCGCGGCTGCGCGCCGAGCAGCACCAGCCGTCCGCGCTGCTGGCGCGCCACCTCGCACGCCGCGCGCGCCAGCGCCAGGAACGGCCCCTCGGGATGGATGAAGTGGTCGGCGGGCAGGATCAGCACCGTAGCGCTCGGATCCTGCGACGCCACCATCGCCGCCGGCAGGAAGACCCCAGGCCCGGTGCCACAATCGCGCGGCTGCTCGACGATCGGTCCCGGCGCATCCGTCAGCCCGTGCAGGCCGGCGAGGTAACGCCGGTGCCCATCGGCGACGACGGTGACGACGCGCGCGGGCGGCGTCAGCGCGCAGGCGCGCGCCCAGGTGTGGTGCAGCATCGAGCGGCTGCCGACGAAGGTGCAGTACTGCTTCGGCCGCTCCTCGCCGAGCCAGGTGCGGATGAACGGCCGCATCCGCCTCCCCTCTCCGCCGGCGAGCACGATCGACCAGATGGGGCTCGACATGGCCGCTACCTCCTCGACGCACGCGTCCGCCCTACCTCGCTCACCACCGACGCGGCGTGCGTGTACCTTTTTCACCGGCCGCTGCAATTCTTGTCGGTCGCCGAAACCCCGCCCGCCGTTGCGGCGCCGGATCGCGCCCGCGAGAGGGTTCCAGGATTTCAAGGAGTGGGCCAGAGCGCTGGATACAATGCTTGGCCGGCGCTTCCAACGATGATCGGCCAGACTCTGCTGCACTACCGGGTGCTCTCCAAGCTGGGTGAGGGGGGAATGGGCGAGGTGTTCCTCGCCAGGGACACCAAGCTCGAGCGGCAGGTGGCCCTCAAGGTGCTGCCCGAGGACCTTGCGTCGCATCCGCGCCGCTGGGAGCGCTTCGTACGCGAGGCTCGCGCCGTCGCCGCCCTCAACCACCCCAACATCGTCACCATCTACGCCGTCGAGGAAGCCGAGGGGCGGCACTTCTTCGCCATGGAGCTCGTCGAGGGGGACACCCTCGAGCGGCTCATCCCGCGCAACGGCCTCGAGCTCGACCGCTTCTTCGGCATCGCGATGCCGCTCGTCGACGCCCTCGCCGCCGCGCACCGGCAGCGCATCCTCCACCGCGACTTGAAGCCCGAGAACGTGATGGTGGCCCGCGACGGCCGCGTCAAGGTGCTCGACTTCGGCGTCGCCAAGTCACTCGCCGCCGACAAGACCGAGGCCGCCGGCGGCGGCCCTCACCGCAACCTCACCGAGGAAGGCTCGGTGCTCGGCACCGCCCGCTACATGTCGCCCGAGCAGGCGTGCGGCGAGGCGGTCGACGCGCGCACCGACATCTTCTCGCTCGGCATCCTCCTCTTCGAGATGTCGACCGGCGCCTACCCCTTCCACGGGCGCACGGCGGTCGAGATCCTCTCCTCGATCCTGCGCGACGACCCGCCGCTCGCCCACACCGTGCGCCGCGACCTGCCCAGCCGCCTGAGCACGATCATCAACCGCTGCCTGCAGAAGACGATCGAGCTGCGCTATCCGTCCGCCGACGAGCTCAACCGCGAGCTCGAGGCGGTGCGTCTCGAGCTCGCCGCGATGCCGGTGCACGAGGGGATCGCGCACACCGTCGCCGAGCCGGTGGCGCGCGTGCGCGTCGGCGAGCGCGGCGGCGCCAGCGCCAGCGTCACCGCGGCGCGCGCCACGCCGGCGCTGGCGGTGCTGCCGCTCACCGACCTCGCGGGCGGCCCCGACTACTTCGCCGAGGGCCTCACCGAGGAGCTGATCACCGCCGTCGCCAAGGTGGGCGCGCTACGTGTCATCTCGCGGCAGTCGGTGATGCGCTACCGCGGCTCGGACAAGCTGCTGCCCGACATCGCCCGCGAGCTCGGCGTCGACCACGTCCTCGAGGGCTCGGTGCTGCGCGCCGGCGACCGCGTGCGCATATCGCTGCAGCTCATCCACGCCGACCCCGAGGAACACCTGTGGGCGGAGCGCTACGAGCGTGACCTCGGCGACATCCTGTCGGTGCAGAGCGAGGTGGCCCGCGCGGTGGCGGCGGAGATCCGCGGCAAGCTCACCACCACCGACGAGGCCAAGCTCGCGCCCGGCAAGCCGGTGGTGCCGGAGGTGCTCGAGGCCTACCTCAAAGGCCGTCACCACTGGCGCAAGCGCAGTCTCGAGAGTCTGGAGAAGGCCGTCGCCTGCTTTCAGGAGGCGATCGACGCCGACCCCACGCACGCCGCCTCCTACGCCGGCCTCGCCGACAGCTTTGCGATCCTCGGCCAATACCGCCCCGGCTATGGCGTCGCCGCTCGCGCCAAGACCGCCGCGCGCAAGGCCGTCGAGCTCGACCCGCAGCTCGCCGACGCCCACGTCTCGCTCGGCTTCGTCAGCTACTTCTACGACTGGGAGTGGGCGCTCGCCGAAGCCGAGCTGCGCCGCGGCATCCAGCTGTCGCCCAGCCACGCCAACGCCCATCACTGGCTCTGGTCGCTGCTCATGTGCACCGGCCGCCGCGACGAGGCGCGCCGCGAGATCCGCCGCGCGGTCGAGCTCGACCCGTTGTCGCCGTCGCTGGTCACCAACCTGGGCATGCACCACTACCTGAACCGCGACTACGACCGCGCCCACCAGCAGCTGCTCAAGGCGCTCGACCTCGAGCGCGGCTACTTCCCCAGCCACATGCTGCTCTGGCGGGTGCAGGAGCACCGCGGCGAGCTCGCCGAAGCGGCGCGGGCGCTCGTCGCCGGCTTGAACGCGGCCGGGGTCACCGAGATGGCCGCGGCGGTCGAGCGCAACTACGCCGAGCTGGGGTACGGCCCGGCGCTGGGCGCGGCGGCGGCGCTGATGCTCGAGCGCGGCGAGTCGCGGGTGCCGCTCGAGACGGTGGCGTGGATGTTCCTCGCCGACGGCCAGCGCGGCCGCGCCATGGCGCTCGTCGAGGAAGCGTTCGAGAAGCGCCGGCCGACCGTCGTCTGGCTGTCGATCGCGCCCTGCTGGGACCCGCTCGCCGACGAGCCGCGCTTCCGCGAGCTCATCGAGCTCATCGGCCTGCCGCCGCGCGAGCCGAAGCCGGTGGCGCGGCCGACGTAACCGAGCCTGAGCGCGCGGATCGCCGGGCCGACGATAGCGGCGTCGCGACATCGCCGCCGCTGGTCTTCCTTTGCGCCTCGGCGCGGCGGCTGACCCACCGGCGGCTCATCGTCTGACCCTTCGCTCCCGCTGCACGCTCTTGTCAGCGCCAGCAGTTGCAACGAGTTGCGATCACCACGCTCGCTGGCACGCGGCTTGGTGATGCACGCCCAGCCGACCTCGCCTCTTCTTCACTACTTTTCGAGGAGATCCGATCGATGAGAACGCATGTGCTGCCGCTCGCGCTCGCCCTGAGCCTGCTCGGCGCCCCCGCCCTCCGCGCCGACAGAAGCGTGGAGGACGACGCGACGCCGGCGGCGACCCGCTTCGTGGTCAAGGAGATCACCCAGATCGATTCGTTCGTCGGCGCGCCGCTCGACCTGACCGAGATCGCGACCGAAGACCAGGTGCGTGAGCAGCTCGGGCTGCCGCCTCGCTTCGCCATCCCGCAGAGCGTCACCATGAGCCCGCGCACGCACGGAACGTGGGAGCGGCTACCCGGGCGCAAGTGGCTCTGGCGGCTGCGCATCGTCGGCCGCGACGGCGCCAGCTCGTTGAACCTCGGCTTCGGCCGCTTCAAGCTGCCGCCCAACGCCAAGCTCCTCGTCTACTCGACCGACGGCACGCGTCGCTTGACGCCCTTCACCGCCGAGCACAACGAAGACCACGGCCAGCTGTGGACGCCGGTGCTGTCGACCGATGACCTCATCGTCGAGCTCACCGTGCCGGCCAAGGAGCGCTCCTTCGTCGACCTCGAGCTCAACTGGATCAACCAGGGCTACCGCGGCTTCGGTGTCGGCTCGCTCGAAAAGTCGGGCAGCTGCAACCTGGACGTCGCCTGCCTCGACGCCGGCGACACCTGGCGCGAGGAGATGCGCGCGGTGGCGGTCATCTCGACCGGCGGCAGCACCTTCTGCACCGGCTCGCTGCTCAACAACACCGCCAACGACCGCAAGATGTACTTCATCACCGCCAACCACTGCAGCATCAACTCCGGCAACGCGGCGTCGCTGGTGGCCTACTGGAACTACCAGAACTCCTTCTGCCGCACGCCGGGCAGCTCGCAGAGCGGCGCCACCGGCGACGGCACGCTGAGCCAGTTCCACACCGGCTCCTTCTTCCGCGCCTCCTACGCCGCTTCGGACATGACCCTCGTCGAGCTCGACGATCCAGCGGTGACGGCGTTCAACCACTACTGGGCGGGCTGGGACCGCTCGACCGGCAACCCGGCGTGCAGCACGGCGGCGCCCTGCGCGGCCATCCACCACCCGTCGACCGACGAGAAGCGGATCACCTACGTCACCACCAACATGGCGACGACGAGCTACAACAACCCGAGCTCGCCCGGCGACGGTACCCACCTCTGGGCGCACTGGGCCACCGATCCGCCGGGACCGTTCTCGGTGCCGGGCGTGACCGAGCCTGGCTCGTCGGGCTCGCCGCTCTACAACGCGGCCGGCCGCTTCGTCGGCCAGCTGCACGGCGGACCGTCCTCGTGCGGCGCGACCGGCGACAACCTGTCCGACTACTACGGCCGCCTCAGCACCTCTTGGACGGGCGGCGGCACCAACAGCACGCGGGTGTCGAACTGGCTCGACACCGGAGGCACCGGCGCGACGACGATCGGCGGCCTCGACACCTCAGGCGGCGGCTGCACGCCGCCCGCGGCACCGACGGGCGTCAGCGCGAGCGCGGCCTCGGCGTCGCAGATCAACCTGTCGTGGAGCGCTTCGTCAGGCGCCACCTCGTACACCGTCCTGCGCTCGACGACGAGCGGTGGGCCTTACTCGTCGGTCGGCACCTCGTCGACGACCTCCTTCAGCAACACCGGGCTCGCCTGCAACACGACCTACTACTACGTCGTCACGGCGTCCAACGGCACCTGCAGCTCCGGCAACTCGGCGCAGGTGCAGGCGACTACGTCAGCGTGCACGGGCAACGTGCTGCAAAACGGCGTACCGGTGACCGGCATCTCGGGCGCGGCGAGCAGCCAGCAGTTCTGGACGATGAGCGTGCCCGCGGGTGCTTCGAACCTGCAGATCCGGACGTCGGGCGGCACCGGCGACGCCGATCTCTACGTGCGCTTCGGCAGCGCGCCGACGACCTCGACCTACGACTGCCGGCCCTACACCAGCGGCAACACCGAGACCTGCACCTTCGCCACCCCGTCGGCGGGCACCTGGCACGTGATGCTGCGCGGCTACTCTGCGTTCTCGGGTGTGACGCTGACCGGCAGCTACTCGACCGGCAGCACCTGCAACGCCATCAGCGACGTCGAGCCCAACGACACCACCACCGCGCCGCAGGCGATCTCGGGGACCTGCAACCAGATCTCGGGAACCTTCCTCAACGACTCGACAACCCAGCAGAACGACTACTTCCGTCTCAGCCTGCCGGCGGGACGGACGGTGACCGCGCTGCTCAACGGGCTCACGGTCGACTACGACCTCTACATCTACAACTCGACGACCGGCGCCGCTGTCGCGCAGTCCACCGCCGGCGGCACGACGGCCGACCAGGCGTCATGGACCAACACCGGCGCGTCGGCGGTCAACGTCTACGTGCGGGTGTACCGCTACTCGTCGACGCGGACGACGTACCAGTTGAGGGTGAGCTACTAAAGTCGGGTGTTGGCAGCACCTGACCGCCGGCGCGCAGCCTGCTGACTAGCTCGAGGCGGGCCCGACAAGCTCGGCTTGTCGGGCTCGCGTTCGGGCCTGACCGAAACGCCCCGCCGCTTCTCTTGGCCGCCCGAGCGGCGGCACGCTCGCGTTCGGCCCGCTTGGTCATTGCGCGAGCAGCCTCCCGATGAGCTCCTCATAGGGCCGGATGCTGATGTCCCCTTTGGTCGACGATGCGGAGTCGCAGTCGATCTCCGCATCGACGACCACGCCGTCGTTGCCTGCGAGCACGAATCGGGTTCCGGTTCCGACCACGAAGACCTCGACCATCGAGTCCACCGCTACGGCTTTGGCCTTGGCCGCCTCCATGCGCTTCGCATCCAAGCGGAGTGCCGACAACGAATCCTCGACGGCGATCAACCGGTAAGACTGCGGCGCGCTTTGCTCGAGGACGACAGTGGCTACCCATTGGCCGTTGATATGTATCGGATAAGCCCAGATCACTGGAAAGGTTTGCGCCAGCTTCCTCAGCTCCGCGGCGGAGGTCGTCGCCGCGTTCGCGACATCGATGACCACGCGCCGAACGGCCGGGGCTGCCTTCGGGCCGCCATCGAGCGAAGCGGGCGGCACCTCCGTACGGATCAGGCTCGATTGCAACCAAGCCGTGGCCCCCGGCCAGCAGCTCTTCACGACATCGATTGCCAGCTGCTCGCCATCGGCCCCCTCGAAGTTCGCCGTCGGCGTTACGGCGGTGTCGCTGAGGCGGCATTCGGTGTTCGGCGCGGCAAGCTTCAGGTCCCGACGGACCTGAAAGTAGTTTCTCCAGAACGCCAGCTGACCGACGCCGTCGCCGTATACCGTATAGGGGATCCATAGTTTCTGGCCCGCACAACAGGGCGCCGGATTGAAAACGTTCACCATCGGCACGGGCGGCCCATTCTGGCGCTTGCAGACATTGGCAGCGACCGCCAGCAGCCAATGGCCGTCGGTTTCGTCCGGGCACGGAACATCCTGCAGGCCGCCCGGTGGCACGCACCATCCGAAGGTCACCGGCCGGCAGGAGTCCAGCTCGCTCTTGAGCTGATCCCAGGGCAGCGGGCTCGGCGCCGTTTCGGCATGAAAGGAAAAGTAGCCGAACGTCGGCACCCCGGGACTGTTGCAGTCGCCGAACAGCGGGTTCGCGCCTTTGCACGTGTTGTCCGGCGCGGTAGTGCATCCCTCGATGACCTTCTCCGCCTGCGTGGACTGAGCGTAATCGCCTGCCGGATCGACACTCGATTCGACCATCTGGCTGACCGCCGCCCAGCACCAAAAGGACGCTTGCTGGAATTTGAACTCGGGCGGCTGCGCTGCCCCGCCGGCAGCGGCGAAGCCGGCAAAGCTACCGATCAGCAACAGTGCTTTGCGGGCACGTGCCACTCGCTCTACTCGTTTGTCTCGCATCGTTCATTGCCCCAGAGGTATGGTATCCAGCATGGGAGGTGGGAGGCACGGCCGTATTCCCGACGTCGAACCGCCGCCCCTCGGATACAGCAATTTCGCGTCCTTCTCGCCATCGGCGCGCAGGAAGAGGAGGTAGCGACGTGACAACCCGCGCTGGAAGAGCTCGTACAGCAGATTGTGATGGTGTTCGATCTCGAGAAGCTCGGGGGGCGTCGCCGTTGGCCGTACGGTGTTGAGAAAACGCACGATTGCGCAAGTACCGGTGTGGGTCTGCTTGGCGTGCCTCTTACAAGAATCGGTGGGCAAGGTGGCCAGGGTGTCGAAAAGGTCATTGGAGAAGTCCACTCGCGCACCACCACGCGCTTCCAGGATCAGCCCGGCCGACAGGTGGACTTGGGTCTGGACCTGCGTGCCGACCTTCACGCTGGTCGTCAACGGCAGCTTGGGCGACCGCACGCGGAGAAAACCCCACCAGGAATCGTCCTGCAAGTCCGCTCGCGGCTCGCGGTTCTTGTGGATGTCGATGGGTCGCACCGTCCAGCCGCCGGTGAACGTCAAGTGCGCCCTCAACAGCGGGGTGCTGCCGATCTTGCAGGCGGTTTCGAAGTTGAGGCACTCTCGGCGCACCAGCGGCAATGCGGTTCCTCCATAGACCCGACGGAGGACGAGCATGCGATCCGCTCCTTCCATGTCGATGGCGCCGGTGGCCGCCGATGCAATCGTCCAGCGGCCGGTCAGATGATCTACCTTCGGGCCTTCGAAATTGAGGACGCCGCTTTCATGGGGCATCACGTCGTGGCCGTGCTGAGGCGGCGCACGAGTCGTATCGAGCACCAGGACGGTCAGCGAAGTGACTTGGTGGGTGGTCGGGTCGACGTTGGGCACGACCAACATCAGCCCCGCGAGCACCACGAACGTCGTCATCGGTCCCCCCTTTCAGCAAGGTCGTGAGCTATCGATTCCGGCAAAGAACGCAGCGTGGCCGGATCACTACCAACGTACTGAAACGCCGCCCAGTCGCCGTTTGGCGGCGACGAGCGTTGCGCTTCTCTCAGGGCGTCCGCGAGCGCGGCTGCCGCATCGCCGCTCATCGCATACTCTCGGTGAAAGGAGATCATCACCCGCGCGGCAAGCCGATCGTCCACGGGCTTCAAGGTAGCCACAACCCCGCGCGCGCCGGAGCCGATGAACTTGTGGACGAGGTCGAGCGGCCCGCCGAGCGGCACCATACGGCCGGCACGCGTGGAGCAGGCGCTCAGCACCACCAGCGGACGGCGATCGAATCGCGTCGCGGCAACGTCGTTCATGGTGAGGTTGCCGCCGTCGCTTGCCAATATCAGCCGCGCCGACGCCGGCAACGCTTCGTCCACTAACGCGTGGGTGGCAAAGTGCAGCACGTCCGCCGAACGCCAGCGTGCGAGCACCTGCTTGCGCGAGGCCTCCCGTCCGGAAAGCAAGATCGATTGTTCGTAGAAGCCTTCGATCGAGCGTCCCTCGTCCCGCGAGGCTGGCAACGGCGGGAGGCGCAAATGCGCCGCGCGGTCGCGACTAGGATCCGCGACGACCAAGCGCCTGACGCGGACGTGGCCCGTCCGCGCCGATAGCGACCGCGAGGCTCGGTGCAACGGTAACGGCGAGATGGTCCGTCCAGCGACCGCCGTCGGGGTGGTGCATCGCGCTCCAGGGGACGACCGTCCATCTGTCCTCGGCGACCACCACGATCCGGTCCAAGCCGCGGAATTCGTCGGTAACCGGACCGAGGAGCCCGGTCGCGAGCTCCCTCAACGGGCGGGCATCGACGCCAGCGAACACTGCGGACCTGACGTCATCCACCAAAGGGCGCACAGCCGACCGGCTCCACGCCACCGTCCAGTGCTTCACTCGTCCGTTCGTCATCCACCAGGCGACCAGATGCGAGTCCAGCTGATCCAGATACAGCACCGCTGTGGTGGACGCGGTGGGCACAGTTGCCGTCGCACCGCGTGACGTGCCGCGCTGTCGGCGGCCTCGCTCCGAGCTCACCAACGCTTCATTTACGAGCCCCTGGTCGAGGAGCGACGTCGTGAGGGCATCGTAAGCAGGCTCGGCATCAGCAAAGGAACGGGCGGGTTCGTCGATCGGCGCCACGACGTGTCTGAGGTGCTCGAAGATTTGAATGCTGCCCTGAAAATCCTCGTGCGCCGCCTGCCGTTCGCCCATCGCTAGAAACGCGCGGCCTCGGCAGAGAAGAGCTGCCGCTCGTTCATATTCACGACCCGCTCGTCGAAGCGGGCCCAAGGCTCGCCCGAGAAGAGCAGCTGCACGGCGGGGCTCGCGCTCACTGATTGCCGTCCCTTCGACCCAGTCGAGGAATGCCATCTGTGATTCATGGACGGACGCACTCGGGTTTTTCCCCAACAACGCGCGCGCTTCGCGGACTGCGGCGAGAGCCTCGGTGGGTCTGTGCAGGCGGACTGCCGTCAGAGCAACCGCACGTAACGTCTCGATGATCAACGTCGGGTCCCCGCCATCCCGCTCCAAAGCCAGAGATTCGCGCTGGAAGGCACTGGCCGCTTCGAGGGAACCGGCTCGTCCAAGGAGCTCGCCGGCTTGCCAGACGGCGGTGCCATGTGCCGACGCATTGCACGAACGTGCGCCAGTGCGCAGTGCTGCCTCCATCGCGATCCACCCGCCCTCGATGTCGCCCAAGGTGAACAGCGCATCGGCAACCGACGCCTGCGCGATCGCCAGACTGGCCAGCTCTCCAAGCTTGGCAAACGAGGAAGCCGCCTGACGGAAGAGCGGCAGTGCCGAGGCGGGGTCCCCACCTCGAATCCACAGCGCGCCGAGCTGCTGCGCAGCATGAGCTCGGATGCCGGAGTAGGGGCTGCCTCTCAAATGCTCGAGCTCCCGCTCAGCCTCCTGCCGGCCACCGATCATGAGCAGACACGAGGCTCGGTAGGTGCGTGCCCGCAAGCTGCCGGGGTTGTCGACCTCGGCGAAGGCGCGGGCCGCCAGCGAAAGATCCCGCACGCATTCCTCGAACCTCAGCCTCCGAAAGCTCGCTCTGCCGCTGCCATATAGCGCCACGGCGAGAGCACCGCGCGCACCCGCGCGAATGGCGCTCTGCGCTGACTCGCGCGGTAGAGGATCGCCGCTCCTTCGAGCAACCTCATTCGCCACCTGCAAAACCGCCAATGCAAGAGCTCGTTCCCGGCCGACCGCTCCACTCTGACTAGCTGCTGCCCACGCGGGCAGGAGCTCGTCCTCGAGAAAGAACCGCAGCGTTTGGATGTCACCGTTCGTGGGAAGAGTCGGCACGTCGGCAGCTGCTTCCTGCGACAGCCACTGACGCCAGCGGTCCAGACCGTCGCAGCCGGCGCCTACGCTGCCTTGTTTGGAGACCGCAAGGGGTTGGGCGCCGCTCGAAGCCGACGAAGTGCCCGGATGCATCAAAAAGCCATAGCGCCTTCTTGCCTCGCCAGCCGATCTGGCCAGCTGCAGCTTCTCTAGCACCAGCGAACGGTTGTACCAGGCGGTGGCGAGACGAGGGTCGCCCTCGATCGCCTGGGCTGTGGCGGTCAGAGCCGTTACTCGACCCAGGGGGTCCGTGCCGGTCGCTGCCATCGCCAACGCGATAGCAGCACGGTCATTCGCTGCTATTGAAGGTGGCAGCCCAAGTCGTGCCGACCTCTCGAGAAGCCGCGCCGCCTCGCTCCAGTTTGCTCGCGACGCGGCGAGCAACGCACCGCGTCGGACACCTTCGGCGGTTCCTGAGTCGCGCTCTCGCTCGAGCGCACGAACCACTTCGGCGGAGAAGGTCTTGTCTACTCTACTTTCGGCGCCGAACAGCCTGCCGCCACCGGGCAGCTCAAGCCCTGGCAAGCCGCGCTGAGACTGTCCGCCACGGTGACACGCCGGCGCGCACACCGCTACCGCCAGTACAAAGGCCCATAGGCTCCGCCTCGCGCACGACGTCACTTTGTCTCCGAGTGACAAAAAGACTATCTTCGCTCGCTGGCAGGTAGCAACCAGCGACCGACCGTCGCGAGACTCTCAGAAGGCGGTGGAGGCGGCGCGGGAGAACCCCATCGGATGGCGACGTGCGCCCCGGCTCCAGCATGGGGCCTCGGCAGTCAGCCAGAGATTCGTTCGACCGCTTCGATCTCCTTCGCCGAAAGCTCGAGATCGGCCGCTGCAAGCGCCTCGCGCATGTGGCGGGGGTCGGTCGTGCCGGTGAGGCAGACCATCCCCAGCGCCAGGGCGAAGCGGAAGATCACTTGCGCCCGCGTGGCGCCGAGGCGCTCGGCGATGGCGCCAACGGTACGGCTCGCCAGCTCGGCGCGGTTGGCGGTCAGCAGCGAGAAGCCCTGGTAGACGACGCCCTCGCCGCGGCAGACGGCGCGCACGTCGCGGTCCCAGCCGAGGCGCGCGAAGCAGCGGTTCTGCACGAACGACGGCCGCACTTCGGCGTGTCGGCAAAGCGCAGTGAGCTGCTCGGCGGTTACGTTACTGACGCCGATCCAGCGCGCGCGGCCGTCGCGCTGCAGCTCCTCCATCGTGCGCCACACCTCGAGGTCGTCGCGTGAGAGGCCGGTCCAGGTGCGCGGGCCGTGGAGGAGGAAGCTGTCGAGCGTCTCGACGCCGAGGTGCGCCAGCGAGCTCGCGAACGACTGACGCACCTGGGTCGGGAGGTCGCTCGTGGGGTCGTATGGCAGACGGGCGTCCTGTCCCTCGACGTAGGTGAACTTCGTCTGCAGGAAGAGCGCGTCGCGGTCGATGCCGAGGCGCGGCATGGCGGCTGCGAGGGCGGCGCCGACGCCGGCCTCGAAGTAGTGCTTCCGTTGGTTGGCGGTGTCGATGCCGCGAAAGCCGGCGGCGAGCGCCTCGTCAACGAGCGCCTGAGTGCGCTCCTCCTTCCACGCCGTGCCGTAGAGGAAACGTGGCGCGACAGTCGCTGCGGGTGCGGTCGTCGTCGCGCTATCGGCTGAGCTCACGCGCGCGATCAGATCACGCGCGTGGTGAGGATCTAGCTCGCCAGCGCGGACTCGGCGGCGAGCGAGCCGGCCGTGACGGCAACGCCGCCGCCGCCGTGGCTGCCGCTGCCGCCGAGGTAGAGGCCGGGCACGGGCGAGGCGAAGCGCGCCGCCGAAGGTGTGGGCCGCAGCACGAGCAGCTGGTCGAGCGCCGGCTCGCCGTGGTGGAGCTGGCCGCCGGTGAGTGCGTACTGATGTTCGAGGTCGGCAGGCGTGAGCAGCTGCTGCGCGACGATGCGGCCGCGAGTCCCCGGCGCGTGCCGGTCGAGGCTCGTCAGCACCGCTTCGAGAAGCTCGCTGCGGCGTGCGTCGCTCCATCCGCCCGCGGGTTCGTGCGAGACGTAGCTGACGAGGATCGACAGGACATGGTGCCCGACCGGCGCGAGGGTCGGGTCGGCGACCGTCGGCACGCGTACGTCGAGGTTGGGCTTCCTCGCCGCTTCGCGGTACTTGACTGCGTCGAAGGCGCGCTCGAGGTCGTCGACATGGCCGCCGCCGATGCGGATCGACTCGTACGTCTGGCCCGGGCGGGCGGCGAGCTCGAGCGGGCCGTCGAGCGCTAGGTGGAGCTTGGCGGCGGTGCCGCGCGTGCGGATGCGGCGGAACTCTTCCTCGATGCGGATCGGCAGCGTGCCGGGAGGGATGAGCTCGAGGAAGGTCCGCTTTGGATCGCAAGTGGCGACGATGGTCGCGGCGTCGATGGTGCTCGCGGCACCGTCGCCGCTGCCGCCGAGCGCGACGCCCACGGCCTTGCCGCCGTCGACGAGGATGCGCTCGACTTCAGCGCCGGTGCGGATCTCGACGCCGGCGGCTCGCGCCGCGCGCTCCAGCGCGGCGATCAGCGCCGGCGGGCCGCCGGCGACGTGCCTTCCGGGCGCCGCTTCCTTGAGCAGCAGGTTGGTGGTGGTGCCCGCCGACCACGGGCCGGCGAAGGTGGCGGTCACCGCCGGCGCCGCCAGGCCTTCGACGAGCAGCGGGGTCTCGAACTGCTCGTTGAGGAAGTCGGCGACGCACATCGGTGCCACGCGCATGAGCTCGAGCGTGTCGTGGCGGCCGAGGCGCCAGATCCCGAGACCGCGCTTGGCGAGCTCCCAGAAGTCGCCGGCACCGGACGGCGAGAGCGGCGGCGGCGGCGAGGTCATCACTTGCTCGACGAGCGGCCGCAGCTTGGCCATGAAGGCGCGGTAGCGCGTGTACGCCTCGGCGTCGTGGCGCGAGCGGCCGCTCAGCTCGCCGTTCGCTTGCGCCGCGTCGCGGTGGAGCAGGATGCCCGGACCACCCTCTTCCGCCAAATACGTCGGCGGCGCGTCGCGAAACTCGAGCCCATGCTTCTCCAACCCCAGCGACGCCACGACCCGCGGCGACACCAAGCCCTCATCGTGCAAAATCCCCGGCGCCTTGTAGCCTGGATGGAAGTCGATTGCACCACAGAGCCCGCCGATCGTCTCGCGCCGCTCGAGCACGACGACCTTCTTGCCGGCTTGCGCCAGCCGCACCGCCGCCGCCAGGCCGTTCTGGCCGGCGCCGATGACGATCGCGTCGTAGCGAGCGGCGCTCACACGCGAGCCCTCGTGCTACGGATGGTGCGCAGAGCGCACCCTACGGCATCATCGGTCCGCGTGCACGCAACGGCGGCAACGACCGTTCCGGTACCGTCGATGCGCGTGCACGCAACGCCAGTGATGACCGTTCCGCGTAGGGTGCGCTCTGCGCACCGTCCGCGACTCACACCGCCCTCCGCCCGAGCATCGTCTTCGCACACAGCGCGCCCGGCGCGCCCATGATGCCGCCGCCGGGGTGGGTGCCCGAGGCGCACATCCACAGGCCGTCGATCGGCGTGCGGTAGCGGCTCCAACCCGCGATCGGCCGCAGGAAGGCCAGCTGCTCGAGCGACAGCTCGCCGTGGAAGATGTTGCCCTCGGTCAACCCGTAGATCTGCTCCAGGTCCCACGGCGTAAGCACCTGCCTATGCAGGATGCGGCTCTTCAGGTTCGGCATGTACTCCGCCAGCACGTCGATCACCGCATCGCCGAACGCTTCGCGCTGGTTGGGCCAGTCGGCGGCGCCCTCCTTCAGGTTGTAGGGCGCGTACTGGACGAAGATCGACATCGTGTGCTTGCCCGGCGGCGCCACCGTCGGATCCGTCAACGAGGGGATCACCACGTCGACGAACGGCTTACGCGAGAACGCCCCGTACTTCGCGTCGTCGTAGGCGCGCTCGAGGTACTCGATCGAGGGCGCGATGGTGATGTCGCCGCGCAGGTGCGGGCCGACGCCGGGCAGGCACGCGAACTCCGGCAGCGCGTCGAGCGCCAGGTTCACCTTGCCCGACGAGCCGCGCATCTTGAAGCGCTTCACTTGCTTCGCGAGCTCGGGGTCGAGGTGCTTCTCGCCCACGAGCCGCAGGAAGGTGCGGTGAGGGTCGACGCCGGAGATGACCGCCTTCGCCGCGATCTCGTCGCCGTTCTCGAGCACCACGCCGTCGGCGCGGCCGTTCTTCATCCGCACGTGGTCGACCGGCGCGTCGACGCGGATCTCCGCGCCCAGCTCGCGCGCCGCCGCAGCGATCGCATACGCCACTGCACCCGTGCCGCCTTTGGGCAGGCCCCACGCGCGATACGAGCCGTCGATGTCGCCCATGTAGTGGTGCAGCAGCACGTAGGCGGTGCCGGGCGAGCGCACGCCGAGGAAGGTGCCGATGATGCCCGACACCGACATCGGCGCGATCAGCTGCTCGCACTCGAACCACTCGGAGAGGAAGTCGACCGCCGACATCGTCATCATCTTGACGTTGCCGATCAGCCACTCCTCACCCTGGCCGCGCACGTGCTTGGCGAACTTCGCCAGGCGCAGGAGCTCGAGCGGGTTCCTCGACACCGGGTCGGGCGCCGGCCCGTCGACCATCGGCTTGACCAGGCGGCCGAGCTCGGCCATCTTCTGGCCGAACTCCTTGTAGACCTCGGCGTCGCGCGGCGAGAACTTGGCGATGGCGCGTTTGGTGCGCTCGGGGTCGGAGTCGCGCAGCAGGTAGCGGCCGTCGGGGAACGGCGTGAAGGTCTCCTCGAGCGGCAGCACCTCGTACCCGTGGCGCGGCAGGTCGAGGTCGCGGATGATCCACGGCCGCAGCAGCGACACGACGTACGAGCAGCAGGTGTACTTGAAGCCGGGGTAGATCTCTTCGGTGGTGGTGGCGCCGCCCACGATGTGGCGGCGCTCGAGGACGAGCACCTTACGGCCCGCCTTGGCGAGATAGGCGGCGCACACGAGGCCGTTGTGGCCGGCGCCAACGATCACCGCGTCGTACGGCTTCGACGAGGTGCCGAGCGCGGCGCGCGGCGCCGGCGGCGAAGTAGCTGTGGCGTCCGAGCGAACGGGCTGCGCGCTCACGGCTTGCGTTTCCTTTCGGGATCGAAGAACGGCGTCTTCACCACCTTCGCCGGCACCTTGCGGCGTTCGTACTCCACGGTGTGCTCCATCTGCAGCACGGTGCCGGGCTTCGAGTGCTCGGCATGCACCGAGGTGAGGGCGATGTACTTCTTCAGGATCGGCGACCAGGTGTGGCTCGTCACCTTTCCCACCTGGGTGCCGTCCTCGTCGTAGACCGGCAGTCCGTCGCGGCGCGCAGTGGCCGGCAGGTTGGGCGGCAGCGAGAAGGACTCGTAGAGCGCCTCGAGCGCCTCCCACGCCACCTCGAGGCCGACGAGCGCCCACGCCGAGCCGCGCTTCTTCTCCGCCTCGAGGGCAGGCCGGCCGACGAAGTTGGGGAAGCGCGGCCGCTCGAAGTCGATCAGCCAGCCGAGGCCGGCCTCGGTGGGCGTCGACTTGCGCGCCTCGAGCACCACCTTGGGCGCGCTGAAGTAGTCGACGCCGAGGAGGATGAAGCCCGCCTCGATGCGCGACACGTCGAGCGCGTCGAGGCCCGCCGGCGTGATGCCGTGCGGGCGGCCGGCGTCCATCAGCGCGTCCCATAGCCGCAGCGCGTGCTCGCGCTCGACCCACACCTCGTAGCCAAGGTCGCCGGTGTAGCCGGTGCGGGTGATCGAGACGTCGAAGCCGTCGAGCTTGGCGCGCGTGGCGCCGAAGAACTTCAAGCCGTCCATGTCGGCGTCGGTCGCCGCGCGCAGCACCTCGCGCGAGCGCGGGCCTTGCAGCGCCACCACCGCGATGCGCGAGCTGCTGTCCTCGATGGTGACCCGCATGCCCCGCCCCACGGTCTGCAGCCAGTGCAGCGACGGGTCGGCTGCGGTGACGCGGTAGTAGTCCTCGTCCCAGCGCGTCACCGTGCCGTCGTCGATCACCTTGCCGTGGTCGTCGCACCAGCAGCTGTAGCCGACGCGGCCGATCTTGAGCTTGGAGACGTCGCGCACCATCATCCGCGACAAGCAGCGCCGCGGCGTCGGGGCCGTAGACCTCGTACTTGAAGAGCGGCGAGACGTCGAGCAGCCCCGCCGACTCGCGGAAGGCGAAGTACTCGCGGTCGTGCGTGGTGTCGAAGCTGCACACCGCGGCGTAGCCGGACCAGTCCTTCCAGCGATAGCTGGTGCACAGCTTGGCGGTGCGCTCGTGGAAGGGGGACGGTACGGGCATGGCGGCGGGCGGTCCTCGCGGGCTGGCGGAAGCTACACGACCTACCCCGGGAGCGCAAGACCACTGTTCCACTATATGGAACGAATGTTTCAGAATACGCAACGAAACCCTTGACGGCGACCGTTGCCGCCGTGCATCCTTCGCGGATGCGCCCGGTGCAGGCATCCGCGCGTCGCCGCCAGAACGGCTCCTACCCCGGTACCCAGGCCGTGCAGCGTGCCGTCGGGCTACTCAAGGCGTTCACCGCCGAGCGCCCGGTGCTGCGGCTGCCCGAGCTGGCCAGCGCTTCGGCGCTGAACAAGACGACCGCGTTTCGTTTGCTGTCGGCGCTCGTCGACGAAGGCTTGCTCGAGCGCTTGCCCGAGGCCGGCTACCGCCTCGGCCCTGAGCTGCTCGCGCTGGGGAGCCGAGCCCTCGGCGCGACGGGACTCCGCGCCGCCAGCCGCTCCGAGTTGCAGGCGCTTGCCTTCACCACCCGGGAGACCGCCACCCTCGAAGTCCTGGTCGGTCGCGACGTGCTCATCCTCGACGAGGCGGTGGGCAGCCACGTCGTCGGCAGCATGCCGTCGCTGGGCACGCGGTGGCCGGCGCACACGACGTCGACCGGCAAGGTGCTGCTCGCCCACCTGCCGCAGCCGACGCTCGACCACCTGCTCGGCTCGCCGCTCGAGACGCCGGCCGCCAAGTCGATCGCCGACCCGGCCGCCTTGCGCCGCGAGCTCGCCCGCGTGCGCGAGCGCGGCTGGGCGCTCGCCAGCGAGGAGCTCGAGGCCGGCTTCGTCGCCGTCGGCGCGCCGGTGCGCGGCGCCGACGGCGAGGTGGTCGCCGCGGTGAGCGTCGGCGGTCCCCGCGCGCGCCTCAACCAGGAGCGCGTGCGCGAGATCATCGGCCTGCTGCCCGCCGTCGGCGCGCGCATCTCCGCCCGCCTCGGCTTCGGCGCCCCTCCGCGCAACCACTCTCGACGTTCGACACGATCCCGGAGACCCTGATGAAAGCGCGCACCTCCTTCGGCCAGCACACCCTCCCCCGCGAGTACTTCGTCTCCCCCGAGGTGTGGGAGGCCGAGCAGGAGCGGATCTTCGGCCGCTCCTGGCTGCTCGCCGGCCACGTCTCGCGGCTGCGCGAGCCGGGCAGCTACTTCGTCCACGAGGTCGGCCGCGAGAGCGTGCTCGTCGTGCGCGACAAGGATGGTGAGGTGCGGGCGTTCCACAACCACTGTCGCCACCGCGGCACCCGGCTCTGCACCGAGCACCAGGGCACCCTAGGCACCGCCATCCAGTGTCCATACCACGCGTGGACGTACGGTCTCGACGGCGCCCTGCGCGCCGCGCCCAACATGCAGGGCGTCGCCGGCTTCGACCGCGCCGACTACCCGCTGCGGCCGGTGGCGCTCGCCGAGTGGCAAGGCTTCTACTTCGTCAACCTCGCCGCCGACCCCCAGCCCTTCGCCGAAGCGCTGCCGGCGCTGCAGGCGCGCTTCGGCCACTGGCACCTCGCCGAGCTCGCCTCGGCGCACCAGACCGTCTACGAGGTCGAGTCGAACTGGAAGCTCTTCTTCCACAACTACAGCGAGTGCTACCACTGCCCCAACGTCCACCCGCACCTCAACAAGCTGACGCCCTACCGCAACACCGAGAACGACCTCGACGAGGGGCCGGTGCTCGGCGGCCCGATGTGGATGAGCAACCCCGAGGGCAGCATGACGATGCACGGCGAGCGCTGTGCGCCGCCATTGCCGGGGCTGTCGAAGGAGGAGACCGCGCGCGTGTACTACTACACGCTCTTCCCCAGCGCCTTCCTCTCCTTCCACCCCGACTACGTGCTGGTGCACCGCGCCCAGCCGCTGGCGTGGAACCGCACGCGCGTCGTCTGCGATTGGTACTTCCACCCCGAGGCGATGGCGGCGCCCGGCTTCGACCCGCAGCCGGCCGTCGACTTCTGGGACCTCACCAACCGCCAAGACTGGGAGCTCTGCACCAACGCCTTCAAGGGCGTCGTGTCGCGGGCGTGGGAGCCGGGGCCTTACTCGGAGCTCGAGAGCCAGCTGGCGGCCTTCGACCGCCAGTACCTGCGCACGCTCGAGGCGCCGTCGCCGGTGGTGGTCGAGCGGGCGTAGGTACGTTGCGCGCTTAGCATCGAGATCGCTTCGTCGCTGCGCTTCTCGCGATGACACTTGAGCGTCATCGCGAGCGAAGCGATCTCGATGCGGCGCTAGCCGCTGACGTCGGGAACCGGCACGGTCGCGCGCAGCCGACGCGCGCGCTCCTCGTCGATCGGCGGCATCGGCAGCGGTGCGACGTAGAGCGTCGTCACCACGCTCGCCGGCGCCTCGCCGAGCTCGGCGAGCGTCACGCGCACGATCGAGGGCTCGAACGGCGGCAGTGTGCCCGCTTCGTAGAGCACGACAGGATGCTCGGCTGGGTAACGGCGTAGCAGCGCTTCGGCGAGGAGCCGCAGCCCTGCGCGGTTGGGCTCGCGGCCGCTGCGAAAATTGCGCAGTCCCACGGCCCCGACCTGCAACAAGATCAGCGCCGCGGTGGAGTCGAAGTCGCGCGGCCGTATTAGGAAGTCGGTGGCGTCGAAGAGCACGCGGCCCGGCACCGCGGGGTCGACGCCGAGGTCGGCGAAGAGGCAGTCTTCGCACGACACCGCGGGCAGCATCGCGACGGCGAATCCCTCGGCCCGCGCCTGCTCCGCCGCCATCCGCGCGGCGTGCACCAGCACGGCGGGGTGGCCCGAGAACGCTGCGCACACGGTGAGCCCGCTGCGCAGCGGCTCGACGATGCGCTCCGCCATGTGGCGCGCGGCGACGGCGCCGTCCTCGCCCTCGCGATAGCTGTCGTGCAGCGACTCTGCGCGCGGGTTGAGCTCGCGCAGCCAGGCGCTCGTCGCCGGGTCGGTGACGAGGTAGAAGACCCGGGCCGCCGCTTCGATCGTGCCGCGGGTTTCGGGCGTCACCTGTCCCGAGACGCGATAGCCGGTGCCGACGAGCGTGAGCCGGCTCATCGAGCCTCAACCTCACCAGTCGTCGCGAGCCCGAGCCGCTCCAGCATCGCCTCGTCGAGCGGCGCCCGCCGCGCCGGCGGCACGTACAACGTCGAGTACGTCGACACCTTCGCCGTGGGGATCGTCGCCACCGTCACTCGTTGGATGAGCGGGTCGCTGGTCGGGTACAGCGTCGCCTCGTAGACGACCGCGGCGTGCTCGGGCGGATAGAACTCGAGCAGCGCCTCGACGAGCAGGTCGAGCCCGTCACGGTTCCACAGCGTGCGCTTGCTGTAGGTCGTCGTGCCGAGGGCACCGATCTGCCAGAGCACCAGCGCCGCGCTCGCGTCCACCTTGCGCCGGCGCAGCAGGAAGTGGCTCGCCTCGAAGCTCTGGCAGCCGATGCTGCGCCGGGTCGACGCCGAGGTCGGCGAACAGGCAATCCTCCGCCGATACGCCGGGAAACATCTCCGCCTCGTACCCCTCGGCGCGCGCGCGCCGCACCGCCGCGTGCGAGGAGTACACGAAGACGCCGGGGTGGCCGTAGAACGCCGCGCAGACGTGGAGCCCTTCGCGCACCGGCTGGAGGATGCGCTCGACGACCTCCTCGTACGACTCCATCCGCGGCCGCCCCTCCCAGAACGAGTCGGCGAGGTTCAGCGAGTGCGGGTGCAACCCCTCGAGCCACATCCGCGTCACCGGCTCGGCGACGAGGAAGAGCAGGCGATCCGCCTGGCGCATCGAGGCGAGCGCCTCCGGCGTCGTCTGCCCCGCCACCAGGAAGCCGGTGCCGACGACGGTGAGCCGGCCGCGGCCCACGCTATTCGAGGAGAACGAGGCAGCCCGGAGGCGCGTCGTCGCCCATGTAGGTGCGGATCTGATCGGCGTCGTTGGTCCGCAGCACCGTCTTGTCCTGCTCCGAGAGGCTCGACTCGTTGGCCATCACGCCCTCGGGGTCGGCCTTGTACTGGCTCCGGTAGCTCGGATCGGTGGACAGCTTGTTGACGAAAGCGGCGACGTCCTGGGAAGCCATGCTTCCTCCCTTCTCGGTGAGCAGATTGTCGGCGGTCACCTGTAGGCTATTGCTATTCCGCCATAGCAGTCAAACGAGGAGGGGTCGAGGTGCCGAAGAAACGCGCAACGTCGGATGAGCAATCGGGCGCACCCGTACGTGGAGCTACGCAGAAGCGCGGAATCTTCCAAGCCGCCGCCGGCACCGGCGAGAAAAAAGGTGTCATTCCCGAGCTGCGATTGGGGACCGGCTGGCTGCCCGAGCCGCCCGACGAGCGCGACTTCACGGCCGCCCACCCGCCGCTCGCCGGCATGCTCGGCAAGCTCGCGCTCGCCAAGATCCTGCGCAAGAAATGGCTGCCGTCGAAGGTCGACCTCACGCAGTGGGCGGGACCGGTGTATTTCCAGGGCGGCTTCAACACCTGCAACGCGCACGTCGTCGCCGGGCTCGTCACCTACTTCGAGAAGAAGGCGCACGGCACCGACCTAGCGCCGTCGCGGCTCTTCCTCTACAAAGTCGCCAAGAACTTCCTGATGCAGACCGACAGCAACGCCGGCGTCTACATCCGCCAAATCATGGGCGTCCTCAAGCTCATCGGCGTGCCGCCCGAACGCTACTGGCCCTACCCCGAACCCGGTACCTACCTGGAGCCGCGCACCACCGACCCGCTGCTCGATGCCGAGCCCACCGCTTTCTGCTACGCCATCGCCAACGACTACCGGGCGATCAGCTACTACCGCCTCGACGAGCGCAACCAGGATCCCAACGAGCTGATGCGGCTAGCGAAGGCGCACCTGGCGCTGCAGGTGCCGTTCGCCTTCGGCTTCCCCATCTACGAGCTGATCAAGAACGCCAAGACGACCGGCCAGATCCCCTACCCGTCGACGCCGCTGCCCAACCTCGCCAACCACGCCGTCATCGCGCTCGGCTTCGACGACGACATGGAGATCGGCGCCGGCATCGACGGCGCGGCGACGACGCGCGGCGCCTTCCGCATCAAGAACTCGTGGAGCGCGGACTGGGGCGAAAAAGGCTACGGCTGGGTGCCCTACGAGTTCGTGTTGAAGGGACACACGCGCGACTTCTGGACGCTGCTGCGCAGCGATTGGGTGGATACCGGCGCGTTCCAGCTGATCAGCTAGCGGCGACGGCGCGCGCCGCTCATTGCAGCCACTCGCGCAGCCGCCGTTCGACGTCGGCGGTGCCGAAGAGGTTGGTGTGCATGAGACCGGCGCTGCCCGGGATCCGCAACCGGCGCGCGTCCGCGATCGGGAAGCTCGCGGCGCCGTTGGTGTCGTAGACGCCGAGCTCGGGAACCACCAGGTCGTTCTCCGCGCTCAGAAACACGCGGTCGACCGTGGCGTCGATGGCGCCGCGGACGAGCGCGCGCAGGCCGGGGTCGGTGGGCTCGTAGTTAGCCGAGACGGCGAAATAGCGATCGGTCGCCGTGCCGCCGGCGTTGAGCTTGCGGAGGAAATCGCCCTTCGCGTTCATCGACTGCAGGCCTTCGAGCCCCTTGAGCGCGCCGTGCCCGATGATCTTCACCGCGATGAGGATGCCCTCGAGCACGTCCTCTACGCCACCGGCAGGCAGCAGGTTGAGGCCGGTGGTGAGGCGATCGATCATGCTCACCACATGGTCGGGCTCGACGAGCAGCGTGCCCTTGTTCGGCGCGGCGACGAAGACGATCCGGCGGACGCGCACCTGATGGGTGTCGAGCCCGAAGACGGCGTCGCCTTGATCGAGCGTGCGCGCCACCATCCCGCCGCGGCTATGGCAGACGACGTCGACCTCGAGCTGCGCTCCGGGCGCGAGCTCCCGCAGCCGCGTGCACAACCACTCGACGTTGCGCGCCGGGTCGTGCGAGAGCGTGAAGTGGTTGAAGGCGAAGAGGCGGCCGCCGTAGCGCCCGTCGAGCTCCGCCATCAGCTCGGGCGAGATGTCGTTGAAGGCGCCGTTCGCGGTGCTGAAGGTGCCGTGCACGAAGAGCAGCGCCGGCCCGCCGGCGAGCCGTTGCACGTCCGCCGCGGTGAGCGCGAGCCGATCGCGGTCGGCCGGCTCGCGCGTCGGCTGGCGGTAGTCGGCCGGCGAGAAACGGCGGACGCCGTAGGCGCGGTTGGCCGCCTCCCAGTGCTCCGCGATCTTCGCCGCCGGCTTGCCGATGATCGCGTCGGTGATCGGATAGACGATGACCTTGAGCAGCTTGCGGCCGAGCGCGCCGATCAGCGAGCGGCTCTCGGCGCCGGTGGCGGGCGGCGCCGGCGCCTGCTTGCGGATGAGGAAGCGCTTCTTGCCGCCGGCGCCGCGCACCGCCGGCGGTTGCACCTCTCCACCGTCGAGCGGGAAGTGCCATGTCATCGTCCCCGCCTCGTCGACGGAAAGCACCACCTGCCCTGCCGTCGGGCCGAGGTCGGGCACTTCGAGGAGCAACGCGTCGTCGCCGTGCGGATCGCGCAGGTCCGCAGCCGCGCCGACGCCGGGCACCGGTGTCGCCCTCACGTCCACCGTGACCACCGGGCTCATCTCCGTGCGCGCCATCACGTCGTCGAGCAGCGGCGTCGCCGCCTCGGCCGCGCGCGTCGCCGCCGCGCCGGCCGGCAGGCGCTCGGCGCGCCCGCGCAACCCCGGCGCCACCAGCGTGTAGCCGCCGCCGAGGTCGATCCGTTCGGAGCCGCCGCTGAGATCGGGCATCGAGCTCTCCTATTGGTCCGGCGTCGCCGGTGCCGCAGCCGTGTAGCCGAGCGTCAGAGCCGGGTTGCCGTAGTACACGTAGGCGAGGTACGAGGGGACCGGCTCGTCGCTGCGGTAGTTGGCGCGCAGGTCGCGGAGAACCTCGGCCACCGAGCGGCCGCCACCGGCGACGAGCACCTGTTTGTAGAACTCGAGCGCGAACGACCTCGCCACCTCGTCGTTGACCGCCCACAGCGGCGCCACCAAACCGCTGAAGCCGCCGGCGAGACAGTTCCCCGGGAAGCCGCCGAAGTCGCCCAGCATCTCGCCGCCGGTGCCCACCATGCAGGCGTTGAGGAAGATGAACGGCCCGTGCTGCTTGCCCAGGTTCGAGCGGCGGAAGAAGAGCGGCGTCAGCGCCTTGCCGTCGTTGAGGAAGAGCGCCGCCTCGCCCGGGCGCGTCGGGTCGACCTCGCCGTGCCCCGCGAAGTGCACCGCCTCGACGCCGCCGATGGGATCGAGCTCGTGCGACAGCTTGGCGTCGAGCAGCGACTTCAGGTTCGCCGGCGAGCACTCGAGGAGAATCGCGGGCATCCCCGTGTAGGCCTTGGCGAGCGCCTTGGCTTCCGTGATCGCCTCGGGCAGCGGCCGCAGACCGCTGGCGACGTTGTACATGCCCGCCATGATCGCCATCGCCTTGACGGAGACCTGTCCCTTCGGCGGCGCCGCGATGGCGCCGTCGCCGAGGATCCAGCGGCCCATCGCCACCTGCGCCGCCAGGTACTTTGGTCGCGCGGCGTCGAGCGGCGGGTCGACGAGCGCCAGCTCCCACGGCACGTAGGGCTCGGCGCTGTTGAGCTGCAAGGTGAGCGCGCGGCCCGTGACTTTGGCGGCGACGGCACGCAGCATCGGCCCGAACTCCCACGGTAGCTTCTGTGCGACGACGTCGCCGACGTTCTCGAGCAGGTTGTCGACGATGTCCTCGCCGCTCCACAGCCGCACTTCCTCGATGAGCTTCTTGGCGAAGGTCTTGGCGTCGTCGCCGAGCTCGATCGGCAGCGGTTCGTCCGGCACTGGCACGCCGTGGGCGTTGCGCAGGACGCAGCGATAGCTCCCCTTGGCGGCGTTGGCGTCGGGCTTGACGATGTCGACCTCGATGTCCGCGGCGAGCGGCGCCGCGCCGATAGTCAGCCCGGCGGGGCGAGGCTCGGCATCGAGCCAGAACGCCCCGCGGTCGTCGGCTGCCGGCGCCGCGCCCACCGATCGCTCGACGATGATGTGGCGCGCCGCCGTGCCACACGTCACGCCGCCGACCGAGAAGGTGACGACGAGCGAAGTCAGCCGCACCGGCTCGTCCTGCGACTGCGCCATCAGGCGAACGCGCAACCGCGCCTCGGTCGGTTTGGCCACGGCGACTTCGAGGGTGTGTTTCCAGCCCTGCGGCGCATCGAAGCCCTCGGCGACGACGTGGACCTCGACGGGAATGACGGTCGTGCCGGCGGGCGCGCGCAAGACGAGCTCGCCTGTCGAGACGACGCCGGGAACCTTTTCAGGGGAGAGACCGATGACGAGGTCGAACGCGGTGCCGACGTCGATCGTTCGCGGCGCATCGAGAAAGGGATGCGCCCGCACCTCGACGGCCGGCGCCGCCTCGCGCGCGCCGCGCATCCTCGGCTCGGGGCCGCCCCGCGTCGGGCCGACCCAGTGGCTGAGGTTCGGCAGCAACTGCTCAGCGACGCCGAGCGGCTCGAGGCCGTTGAGCACCACGCCGGTGAAGCGATCGATGCCGGCGGGACCGAGCGCCGTCGCCTGCTCGGCGGGAGCCGCGTCCGTCTCGTGCAACTGCAGAGCGTCGACCAAGTGGACGTGGCCCGATGCGTTGGCGAGCGCGTCCAGCACGCGCTCGACCCTCTGCGCGTACCAGAAGAGCGTGACGCCGTCCTGGCGGCGGATCACCGCGCGTGCGGTCCCCAGCGGACGCGCGAGCACCTCGGCCGCGTCGTCGGCCGTCATCGTGTGCGGATCGATGGGCCGGCCATTTGCCGTGACGACGGGGCCTTTGGCGCGAGCTGCGTGCACGGACGCGCGTGCGGCACGTCGTGCGGCTGCATCACGGGTCCTGGCGGCAAACTCCTCGAGCCACGCCTGCGCTTCCGGCGAACGCGGCTCCTGCCAATACCCATGCCGCGCGAGGCGCCCGAGCGCCTCGCTCACCGACATCGAGGCGTCGAGCAGGACGGCCTCTCGAAGCATCACCCGCCCTCCGAGCGCGAGCTTCGTGTTGGACGTGATCGCCGGCTGGTGGGCCGTGCAGGTCTCGAACCTGCGACCCGCTGATTAAAAGTCAGCTGCTCTGCCAACTGAGCTAACGGCCCCGCCGCGAGTATAGCCGCGGCGTCGCGCAACTCTTTCGCACGCACGGTTCACGCGCACGCCCTCGGTTGCCTGCTAGCCGCGGCGCGCTGGGAGCAGCTCGGCGATGAGAGCCTCGAGCTCGTCGACGCGACGCTCGAGAGCGGCGAGGCGCGACGCAACGTCAGCGGTGCTTGCCGCGGCAGGCGCGGGCGAGCGCAGGACGGCGGGCTCTGCTTGCGTGGCGTGCTTCGTGGGCGGCGGCGGCAGCGCACCGGCGCTCGTGTCGAGGTCGTCCGCAGCATCGACATTGCGGCTCGGCGCATCGGCGACGGTGCCGCTGCCGAGGAGGTGGCGCCAGCGGCGCTCCTTCTGGCCGGGCTGGCGCGGTAGCTCTTCGACGAGGCCGCGGGCGGCGAGCGCGCGCAGCGACTCTTCGACTTCTACCAGCTCGGTGAATTGGTGCATGCGCGGCGTGCGTGCTCGCAGCTCGCCGGGGGTTTGCGCGCCGCGCAGCAGCAGCTCGGCGATGATCGCCTTCTGCGCCGGGTCGCGCAGCGCCATCTTCTCGTCGAGACTGTGCTTGAAGCGCAGGGCGCGGGCGCCGCGGTCGCGCCATATCAGAAGGTCTGCCATCAGGCGATGCAGCGAGCCTTCGACGTCGGCCGGCGTCAGGCGGCTCACCGGTTCGCGGTTGCTCGTCTGGTTGCAGGCGGCGACGAGGGCGTTGAGGGTCAGCGGGTAGGCATCGGGCGTCGACAGCTCCTTCTCTACCAGGCAGCCGACGATGCGCTGCTCGACGGCGTCGAGCGCGCGGATCACTGCGCACTCCCCATCGAAGAGCGCGCCGCCTCCGGTTCGTGCAGCTCGTCCGCCCGCCGCGAGTGCGCAGCTGCCCGCACCTCGTCGGTCCGCCGTGCGCGCGACGGCCTTGCGGTCGCCGCCTCGACGATGCCGTGGTCGAAGGCGGCGCACCAGTACGCACGATAGGACCACCGGCCGAGCGCCCCCGCGCCCACCAGCGCGCGGCACGCGAGCCCGGTCAAGCCGAGGCGCAGCGCCGTGAGCCGGCGGGCGAGGACGCCTGGCCAAGTGCTCGCCCACTTGCGGCGCGCCAAGGCGCGAGCGATGCGGCCGCTCCGGCTCAGCGGGCCGAGCAGCTCCGTCGCCACCCCGGGCGTCCGGCGCTCCATCTCCTCTCGCCAGCGCCACTGGCCGCGACCGCAGTTGCGCAGCGCCGCGCCGAGATCGGCGGTCGTCGGCGCGTTGCCGTGCAGCACCAGCGGCTCCTCGCTCTGGACGATCCGGTGCCCGCCGAGGTGCAGCGCGGCACCCAACGCCATCTCGCAGAAGCGCTCGTGCGCCGCGCGGAAGCCGCCGAGCTCGAAGAAAAGGTCGCGGCGGATCGCCAGACCGCGCAGCGAAATGCTGCGCCAATGCGCGGCGCCGAGCGATGCGTACCACTTCGTCTCGAGCTCCCGCTGGCGTCGGCCGAGCGCGGTCGTCGGGAGGTAGTCGCTGCGCAGCGAGAAGGCCGCCGCGTCCCCACCGGCGAGCGCCGCCACGGCTGCCGCCGCGGCGCCCGGCAGCGGCACGCAGTGCGCCTCGCTGAACAGCAGCAGGGGGGCGCTCGCCGCCCGCGCACCGCTGTCGTAGAGCACCGCATCGTTGTCATCGTCGACCGGCAGCCAGACGTCCCACGGGCGCAGCCGTTGCCGCAGCCGCGACGCGACCGCCGCCTCCTCGTGGGCTTCGACGACGGCCACCACCTGGATGCGCTCGCGCGGGTGCGACTGCGCGTTCCATCCCTCCAAGCACGACTCGCCGTAGCCGTGGTCGTGCGAAAGCGGCACGACGACCGAGACGTCGAAGGAATCAGCGGCGCGCACGAACGCCGATCCTATCCGGCGTTGCGCCGGCGGAGCCTGCGGTCCGCGCTGGCAATACGCCGGCGTTGGAGCCAACGATGTCTTCCGCAGGGTCGCGCCCGCCGGCATCACACTCGGTTAGGATTCGCCGCCATGCAGAGCATCCTCGTCACCGGCGCGCTCGGGCAGATCGGGTCCGAGCTGGTGCCGGCGCTGCGCGCCCGCTACGGCGACGACGCGGTCGTCGCTTCCGACATCCGCATGCCGCCGCGCTCTGCGCACGGCTCCCCGTCGACCTGGGACGCCGGCCCCTTCGAGTTCCTCGACTGCACCAACCGGCACCAGGTCCAGGAGGTGCTGCACCGCCACCGCGTCGACACCATCTACCACCTCGCGGCGCTGCTGTCGGCGACGTCGGAGGAGAAGCCGCACGTCGCCTGGGACATCAACATGGGCGGCCTCTACGGCGTGCTCGAGGTGGCGCGGCAGAACCGCTGCGCGGTCTTCTTCCCCAGCTCGATCGGCGCCTTCGGCCCCACGACGCCGCCCGACGAGACGCCGCAGGACACCATCCAGCGGCCGACGACGATGTACGGCGTCACCAAGGTGGCCGGCGAGCTGCTCTGCGACTACTACCACCGCCGCTTCGGCGTCGACACCCGCGGCCTGCGCTTCCCCGGCCTCATCTCCTACGTCGCGCCGCCCGGCGGCGGCACCACCGACTACGCGGTCGAGATCTTCTACGAGGCGATCCGCCACGGCCGCTACACCTGCTTCCTCGGGCCCGACACGCGGCTCGACATGATGTACATGCCCGACGCGGTCGACGCGCTGATCGCGTTGATGGAAGTGGATGCGTCGCGCCTCGAGCACAGGAACGCGTTCAACGTCACGGCGATGAACTTCACGCCCGAGGAGCTGGCGGCGGCCATCCGCAAGCACCTGCCGGGCTTCTCCATCGACTACCGTGTCGACCGGGTGAAGCAGTCGATCGCCGACTCCTGGCCCAACTCGCTCGACGACTCGGCGGCGCGGCGCGAGTGGGGGTGGTCGCCCAAGTACGACCTCGAGGCGATGACCGCCGACATGCTCGAGAAGCTGCGCACGAAGCTCGGCACGGCCTGACGAGAGGGAACCGACGGATGCCGCAAGACCAGCTGCTGCAGGTGCTCGCGGGCGAGCTCGCCGACCTGCGCGAGAAGGGCACCGCCAAGGGCGAGGAGAGCGTCGTCACCCGCGTCATCCCGGCGCGCGAGGGCCGCGGCCCGCGCTTCCTCCTCGCCGGCCACGGCGAGCGCGAGTTCCTGCGCATGAACTCGAACAGCTACCTCGGCATGTCGTTCCAGCCCGAGGTGATCGCCGCGGAGGAGGAGGCAGCGCGCGCCTACGGCACCGGCCCCGGCGCGGTGCGCTTCATCAGCGGCACCTACGACCTGCACGTGGCGCTCGAGCGGCGGCTCGCCGACTTCCACCGCCGCGAGGCGGCGATGATCTTCAGCTCCGCCTACGCGACCGTGCTGTCGACGATCGTGCCGCTGGTCACCGACCAGACGGCGCTGATCAGCGACGCGCTCAACCACAACTGCATCATCAACGCGATGCGGCTGGCGCGGCCGGCGCGCAAGGAGGTCTACCGCCACAACGACGTCGCGCGACCTCGAGCGCCAGCTCGACCGAGTGCGCCGGCAGCTGCCGCCGCGCCGTCGTCGTCACCGACGGCATCTTCTCGATGCGCGGCGACCACGCGCCGCTGCCCGAGATCGTCGCGGTGGCGAAGAAGCACGACGGTCTCTACCCCGAGAACGTGATCGTCGTGGTCGACGATAGCCACGGAGTCGGCGCTTTCGGCGACGACCGGCCGCGGCACCGAGGAGTACACCGGCTGCGAGCCCGTCGACGTGCTGGTGGGCACTCTCGGCAAGGCCTTCGGCGTCAACGGCGGCTACGTCGTGGGGAGCGCGACGTTGACCGAGTACTTGCGCGAGAAATCGCCGATGTACATCTACTCCAACCCGATCACGCCGGCCGAGGCGGCCGCGGCACACGCGGCGGTCGACCTGCTCGACAGCGACCGCGGCCGCGCGCTGCTGGCGCACTTGGGTGCCATGACGGAGCGCTTCGAGCGCGGGCTCGTCGAGCTCGGCTGCGAGACGATCCCCGGCCCGCACCCGGTGGTGCCGCTGATGGTGCGCGACACCGCGCGCACGACGGCCCTGGTGCGCCACCTCAAGGAGAACGGCATCCTCGCCACCGGCCTCAACTACCCGGTGGTGCCGAAGGGGGACGAGGAGATCCGCTTCCAGGTCAACGCCGACCACACGGAAGACGACATCGACGAGGCGTTGCGGGTGCTGGCGAGCTTCCGCGACTGAGCGGCCCGAAATGCAAACGTCCCCTGCCCTCACGAGGACAGGGGACGCTGCGAAACTGAAGCTGCGGAAGAAGCCGTTCGGCGCTAGCGCGGCACCAACGTCGTGTCGACGTTGCTGCGACCGTCGGTCGCCTGGTTCCAGTACTCGATCCAGCGCTGGCGGATCCCCTCCAGCTTCTCGATCGAGCCCGCCTTCGGCTCCTCGCCCGGCCGCGTCACCAGCACGAAGGCCATGTTGAAGTCCTTCGGCGCGCTGGCGGCGGACGGCACGCGCGGGCCCTCGGCGTCGATGATGTCGCCGATCGACACGTCGCGCCGCTGGCCGGAGATGGTGAGGCCGATCTGCGGCGGATCGCCGGGATCGCCCGCTGCGTTCTCGACGTAGAACATGTTGCCGACCTCCGACGCCCCGCGCAGCCCCATCACGTACTGGTCGAGCTCGCTGTAGCGGCTGGTCGCCTCGACGGTGGTGAAGGTGCCGTTGCCGTTGTCGCGGATGCCGTTGCCTTCCATGTCCGAGGCCTGGCTGTCGAAGAAGAAGCTCCAGTGCGCGAACGAGCGGCCGAGCAGCGCCGGGTTGCCGGGCTGGAAGACGGAGAGGAAGGCGAGCCAGCGGTGGCCGACCTCCTGGCCAAGGATGTCCATTGTCGTGTTGGTGCCGAGGAAGGTCGTCTCCGTGCTCGCCGGGTAGTTCCCCAGCGCGCCCATCTGCACGAAGCTGGAGAGGCGGCCGCGGCTGCCGACCTGCCGCGTGGCGTCGAAGATCGGCTGGCCGATGCCGCGGATGTCGTTCTTGATCGAGAACTCGTAGGCGAAGGCGTTGCCGCCGAGAATGTGGGGGAAGTCGAGCCACACGATGATCGTGTCGTAGCGGTCGGCGAACGACTGGAGGAAGTTGCTGGCGATGGCGACGTCGACCAGGGCCTCGGTGAGCGAGAACTGCTCGACGATGGCGCCGCTGAGCGTCACCGGCAGCTCCTCGCGGTAGTCGATCATCGTGAAGGCGCCGCCGTCGCCGGGGGCGATGCCGACGACCGCCTCGCGGGTGCCGAGGTCGCCATAGCTCAAGGTGACTTTGCCGTTCTTCTCGATCTTGACCGAGAAGGTGTTGAGGCGGCTGCCGGCGCCGAACTCGGCGACGTTCCACCAGGTGACGACGACGGCGGTCTTGCTCTCGCTGACGAAGATGCCCGAGCCCTCGGGGCTGGTCTCGGGGTTGAGGTCGGCGAACATCGCGGCGATGCGGCCGGGGCCGTTGAGGAAGCGCTGCAGGCCGCGCTCGGTCGACAGGTTGTCGCCGGCGCCGAAGGTGATGTTGCCGTCGGTGTTGACGAACATCCCGGTCTGCGCCTTGCCGAAGAACTTCGGCTTGAAGCCCTTGCCGAACTTGTAGAAGAAGGAGTCGTCGTCGGTGAGCTCGAGGCGGGTGCCGACCGGACTGATGGCGCCGCCGCCCGTCGAGCCGACCTGGTAGCCCTTCTTGCCCTTCGCCGTGTAGACGATCCCGAAGTCGGCGATGTCGACCGGGTTGACCGTGCGGAACACGCCTTCGTTGACGACGGCGATGTTGCCGTGCTGGGTCGCCTTGCCCGTGGCGAGCGAGCCCTTGGGAGCGAGGTCGGGATTGGTGCGGCCGATGCGGAACTGCTCGCGGTGGTGCGAGTGGCCGATGCCGAGCGCTACCGCCAGGTTCGAGCGGTTGGTGCCGCACCAGCCGTGCTCGCTGAGCATTGGGGGGTGTTCGTGGCCATCGTCGTCGTGGCCTTCGCCGTGATCGTGGCCGCCTCCGTCGTGGTCGAGGCGGGCGAACGCGGCCGGAGTGCCGAGGAAGGTGGCGGCGAGAAGAACGAGCACGAGGAGGGCGGACCAGCGCTTCGATGGCATCATCGGTTTCCTCTGTTGGGTGAACGGGGGAACGAGCAAGAGATGGCGCATCAGAATAGCAGGTCGCTGACGAGCGGAGCTCCGCCGCCGCAGCCTTGCCGGTTGAGCGATTAGAGATGTCGACGGCGGAGAATCCTTCGGCGCGGCAGCGCACGCTGGCGCTCGTGGCCACCGCTGAGCTGCTTGCCATGTCGGTCTGGTTCACGGCCAGCGCCGTCGCCGAGCCGCTGCGCGAGCGCTGGCAGCTCGACTCGCAGGGCGCAGCTTGGCTGACGAGCGCGGTGCAGCTCGGCTTCGTCGCCGGCACCGCGCTCGCGGCTCTCCTCAACCTCGCCGACTTGGTGCCGGAACGGGCGCTGGTGTCCGCGTCGGCGCTGGGCGCCGCCCTCGCCAACGCGGCGCTGCTGCTGGCACCGGGGTTCGGCATGGCGCTCGCCTGCCGCTTCCTCACCGGGATGATGATCGCCGGCGTCTATCCGCCGGCGATGAAGATGCTCGCCACCTGGTTCAAGAGCGGCCGCGGCCTCGCCATTGGCACGCTGGTCGGCGCGTTGACGGTCGGCAAGGCGATGCCTTACCTGGTGAAGGCGCTCGAGGGGAAATCGGTGGAGGCCGTGGTGCTCTCGACCTCGGCCGCGGCGCTCGTCGGCGCGGCGATGATCGCGCTCGGCTATCGCCCCGGGCCCTTCCCCTTCCCGCGCCGGCGCTTCTCGTGGTCGCTGGCGGCGTCGCTGCTGCGCCATCGGCAGACGACGCTCGCCATCGGCGGCTACCTCGGCCACATGTGGGAGCTCTACGCGATGTGGGCGTGGGTGCCGGCGTTCCTCGCCGCGTCGCTCGCCGCGCGCGGCGTGGCGGCGCATCCGGCGGCCGACTGGCTGGCGTTCGGCGCCATCGCCAGCGGCGGCCTCGGCTGTCTCTGGGGAGGCTGGGCCGCCGACCGCGTCGGCCGCGAGCGCGTCGTCCAGCAGGCGCTCGTGGCGTCGGGGCTGTGCTGCCTTGCGGTGGGCTTCGCCTTCGGCGCGCCGGTGTGGCTCGTCGCCATCCTCACCTGGATCTGGGGCTTCTTCGTCGTCGCCGACTCGGCGCAGTTCTCGGCTCTGGTGACCGAAGTGTCGCCGCAGGATGCGGTGGGCACCGCGCTGACGCTGCAGACGTCGATGGGCTTCCTGCTGACGATGGTGACGTTGCAGCTGGTACCGAAGCTCGCCGAGCTCGGCGGCTGGCGCTGGGCGTTTCCCGTGCTCGCGCTCGGGCCGGCGGCGGGGATCGCCGCGATCCGGCGCTTGACGACAGTACGACGCGCCGGGTGAGTGCGTCGGGTATCCCAGGATCGTCCATCGGCCCGACGCGCTCGCCGACCTCGAGGTCGCGCGTGCCTATTGGCCCGCTCGTCTTGCCTGGCTGCAGACGGATGCATCGTGGGTCGAGAGCGACCGCGCCCGGCCACGCGGGGCGCGAAAGCCCCGCGGATTGCCGTTCGGCGTCCGTCTAATAGAGCAGCGGGTTCACCGCGCGGAACACTTGCGCGACGCACGACGCCGGCGCAGGGAGGAGACCGGTGAAATGGGGCGCCTAGACGACTTCAGTGAGCTTCTCGGAGCCAGGCTCGCCGGCAAGCGCATCGCCGCATCGGAGCTTCGCGAGGCGCGCAAGGAAACGGATGGCCTGCGCCGCATCCTCGACGAGGATCGCTGGGTCAAAGACCACGCGGTTGGCTCACGTAACTTTGGACCCGTCGCGGCCGCGGCGCTGGGCGACTACCGGTTGATCATCCGCATCTGCGAGGTCGAGCTCGAGCAGGGCATCAACGGCCTCGAGGCGGGGACCGGAAACACTTACGTGTCGACAGCGCAGGTGGGCGCGAAGATGGCGGCGCTGCGGATGGCTCGCGAGACGGGCGACGAGCGCGGCGCGGCCATCATCGCGCGGTGCCTGCGCGGAGGGTGGGCGATGGCGCTGCTCGCCACCGGGCCGTGGCCGCGGCGTCGAGACGAGCTCGTCTGCGACGGCAAGCTGCAGACGAAGACGAGCCGGGCGTTCGACGGCGTCACGTGCGCCCTCGTCGGCAATCGCCACAGCCACCACCTGAGCCAGCACAGCAAGGACTTCCTCACCGGCAACGTCTGGTCGTACATGGTGAGCTGGGCTTTCCGCTTCGACCGTTCCAGCCTCAGCAATGGGAAGAAGCTAAGGGACTTCTTCGGCCCACTGCTGGGAAAGCAGCGCTACACGCAGGACGTTCCCTCGCACTTCTGGGGCCTCACCGATGAGGAGGTCGAGGTCGGTCGACGGCTCATCGTCGATGCGGACCGCAGCGCGCTGCGGCACGTCGTTTCGTGGTTTCCCGGCGTCAAGGTCTCGTGGGGAGAGGCGCCGGCGTGGAGCTGGATCTTCGGGCGGACGACCGAGGTCGTCTACTGCGGCTTCGAGGGACCGTGGCCGAACAGCAGCGGCGGCAAGGGACCGCTCGCGTACGCCGAGATCAACGCCGAAGGGCGCTATCGCGCGCTCAAGCCGACCGACTCCGGGAAGAACCTCGGCGACTACGAGCTGCAGTTGGTGCGCGGTGATGGCGGCCGGGTCGCCAAGGTGCGCTCCCACATTGCGGCCAGCGGGTGGACCGAGATCGCTGGCCCGGACGGCGATGTGCTCTACGAGGTGCAGGCGCAGGGTATCGCGGGGGCGAACCGCGAAGACCTCGGCGTGAGGCTGGGAGCGTGAGGCGGCGTGACCGGCCATTCGGCTGAGATTGCTAGACGAGCGCCAGATCGCTCAGCAAGGACTTGCGTTAGGATCCTTACACGGGGTAAGGAACATGGCGACTGCGACGCTCACCAGCAAGGGACAAATCACGTTACCCAAGGCGGTTCGCGACCGCCTGCACGTCGACGTCGGCGACCAAGTGGACTTCGTCGTGAACGACCGCGGCGACGTCGTGGTGCGCGCCGCCAACCTCGACGTGACCGAGCTCAAGGGTCTGCTCAAGCGGCGGCGCACGCGGCCGGTCGCCGTCGAGCAGATGAACGCCGCCATCCTGCGTGCTCATGGGCGGAAGCGTTGAACGGCATCGACACCAACGTCCTGGTCCGCTACCTGACGCAGGACGACGCCAAGCAAGCGCGGGCCGTCGACGAGCTGATCGCGGAAGCGGTCGCAGAAGGCGGCCGACTGCGCATCGACGACGTCGTGCTCTGCGAGCTCGTCTGGGTCCTCCGCGGCGCCTACCGCTTCGATCGCGTGGCCATCGCCTCCGCGCTGGACAAGATCTTGAGCGTCGCTCTCTTCGCCGTCGACGATCGCGAGCTCCTCCGTCAGGCACTCGACGAGTACCGTCGCAGTGGCGCCGACTTTGCCGATCACGTCATCGGCCGGCGCAACGCCAAGGCGGGTTGCGAGAGCACGTTCACGTTCGACCGCGCTCTCGACGGTACGCCGGCTTTCACGCTGCTCTGACCAGCCGGCCGCCCGCGACCCCGCCGGGACGGTGCGCGCGATGCGGCGGCGGCTGGCACTGCACTGACCGCGTGCTAGCGTCGCTGGCCTTCGTGCCGATCCGCTGGCCCCGTCCGCACCGCGAGCGTTTCGCGCGGCGCGTCGTCCGCGCGATGCGCAGCTTCGGTGTCACGGGTGACGTCGCGCTCGATCTGGAGGCTTTCGAGCTGCGCGTGGGCGCCGACGAGTGGGTCAACTCGACCTCTTCGTCGCCATCTTCGGCGCCATCGAGAACCGCGAGACCAAGGCCGTCCACAGCTACTGCGTGTGGACGAAGGGAATCGTGTCGCTGCTACCCGAGACCGACCTCATCGCCTTCTACGACACGGAGCGCCCCGAGGGAGAGCACCTGCTCGCCGAGATCGATTGGGACCTCGTCACCGCCTACTGCGGCCCGCTGATGTCGCGCACCGAGCATCGCCTGCCGCGCCACCGCGTCGAGAGCTTCCCAACCGCCGAGCAGCTTGCGGCGATGAAGGCGGCGCAGATACAGCGGTCGCCCGCGCGGCCGGAGTAGTCAGCCAGGCCGCGCCGGCAGGCGGTAGAACTGCGCGTCGCCGAGCTCGCTCTCCGACACCGCTGGGCGCTCGTCGGCGAGGTTCTCGCCGTCGAGACGCAGCTCCCAGCGCGCGAACGAGCGAATCCGTCATCGCGAGGAGCGCAGCGACGAAGCGATCTCGCTGCCGCGCTCCTCGAGCGGCGATCAGCTGTGCCCCCCGTTCCAGGCGTTGTAGTTGCCGCCCTCGAAGCCGTCGTTGAACATCCCGTTGAAGCCCTGGAACTGCACCGCCGTCGGGTCGCCGGGCCTGAAGAGGTCGAGGGTGTGCTGCTCGGGCGTGTCGACGTCGCTGTTGGGCTGTCGGTCGGCGTCGAACCAGAAGTTGAACATCGTGGCGAAGCGCAGCGCGTTGGCGTTGGGGTCGGTGGCGAAGGTGTCGGTCGACCACGACACCGCGTTCGCCGCCGTGTTCTGCGCCCAGTCGGTCGTCGCGTAAGGCTCGCCCGAATGGTGCTCGACGTCGTGGAAGCCGATGTTGGTGAACGTCGTCGCCCCAGGGAACGCGACGGTGAAGCCGCGCGCGTTGCGGTCGGAGTTGTGGTTGCGGACGGCGTACTCGTAATGCCACAGGCCGCCCCCGAGATCCGTGACCTTGCGCGCCACCTCGAAGCGCTCGACGATCGAGCCCGCGACGTCGACGTTGGCGATCACCACGGTGGGGTCGGACGTCCGCCAGGCGTTGATCGCCGACTGCCCCTCGAAGAACGAGCCCGTGTAGGCGAGGTTGTAGCTCGGGCCGGCGCCGACGGTGACCTGCCGGTAGGAGGCGTTGTTGAGCGAGTTGCCGGCGGCGGCGTCGTCGCTGGCGAAGTACTGTCCCTCGGCGAAGTAGGTGGCGCCCGGGTTCTGGCTGCTGTCGACGTCGGTCGTCGCCACCTTGATGCGCTGGTCGTAGACGGTGTACGGCCCGCCCGGGCTGGTGGGCGGGAAGGGGAAGACCGCCGTCGTGCCGTTGACCTGCGAGCGCGGGCCGAGCGGGCGGCTGCCGTTGAGGCTCGAGCCGTAGGGATCGGTGCAGCCGATGCCGAGCTGGTTGCTGCCCGCCGGCGGCGACTGGCAGCTCCCGGTCGACGACGACTCGCGGCATCCCGTCGTGTTCGAGTTGGTCGACAGGAAGCCGTGCTTGAGCCAGCTCATGCCGACCTGATCCATGCGGCCGTTCTTGATGCGGTAGAGGTTCTGCGCGATGACCGGGTGGTCCTCGGGACCGGCGCCGGGGGCGCAGCCGCTGCCCTGGTCGCACCAGTTGAGCGGCGCGTCGCCGCGGTTGCAGGACACCGTGCCGAGCGCGTAGCCGACGAAGCCGCCTGAGGAGCCGTAGTTGCCGGGCGAGGAGAGCGAGAACACCAGGACGTCCGGCCCCTTTGCCAGGATCTTCGCCTGCACAGGAGCGGCCGCTTCCGACTGGCGCTCCGGTCTGCGCGAAGCCGCCAACGGCCACGAGCACGCAGCCTGCGACGCTGATCGCGCCGACGGCGAGCACAACCCGACGATTCCAGACAGGAAGGTGTCCGCGGGTCATCTCCAGCCCTTTCCGG
>CAWJWP010000020.1:0-60613 GCA_963846495.1 Thermoanaerobaculia bacterium
ACGATCCGCTTCGTGGCTTGCTTCGCAGTCACTCTTCACTCACTCAGGGCAGGACGTGAAGACCCATCTGGCGGAAATGATCGTCGGTGGTCAACACCTGGCGCAGTTTCAGCTCGCGCATCACCACCAGGCTCGTGCAGTCGGTGAACGAGTAGCTCTTGTCGCGATGCCGGAAGAAGACCGCGCGCGCTTTGTCGGCCCGCGACTGATCGATCCACTCCCAGCGAACTCGAGAGCTCCCGTCGACCTGCTGCCACCACGCCTCCGCCGCATCGAGCCCGAGCCGCACACGAATCAGTGTCAACGTCTCGTCGACGACGTAGTCCGTGGTGACGAGGAGGGTGCCAGCAGCCATCGCAGCATCGCGCTCGGCCCGCGCCCGTGCGTGGGCAGGATCGGAGCGGTCGGCGCAGGCCATCCACCCCGCGGTGTCGACGAACAGTCCCTTCACCGGCCGTAGAGGACGTCGTCGTGATCGGCGGCGGTGCGGCCATCGGTCGAGCTCCCCACCGCGTCCGCGCCGTACAGCGGATCAGCGTCGAGAGGAGCCGGCATCGCGTCATGCTCGTCGACAGGGACGATCTGGAAGGCGGGTCGGCTGCGGTACAGCACGGTGAACCGTGCACCGCGGCGCACGCGCTCCACCAGCTCGGGCAACGAGGCTCTCAGCTGCTTGGCGTTGATGTGAGTGTTCATGCGAGCCGCTCCCGAAGTTCACCTTGAGTTGAACATCCGATGGGCCGCCTGTCAAGCCGCCTTGGGCGCGTCGAGCGCCCTGGCCGTCGCTCCACAGCACTCGCTCGCCAGGTTCGCCACCGCCGGCCGCTCGCCCTTCTCCAAGTTGACATGCGCGTGGTTGGGGGGCCCGACGGTGGAAGGGGACCGCGGGAGGAAACGAGCAGATGCGTCCGTCAATACTCCTGAGGACAATACTAGGCGCGCTCACGCCCGAGGCGGAATCGAGCCGGTGCTCCAACAGGTATGCTTTAACGGGCCGAAACCAATTTGCGTCAGCCTACAGAGCCGGAGGCCTTCCACAATGCTCGATGGTTGGTCAAAGGCGCAGCCCCGCCGGTTGAGCAATTGGCGATGGTTCGGGAGCAGTCCTAATGAACACCGGACGTTGGGTCCCCACTGCAGTGGATGCGTTCTCTGGCTGTGGGGGGCTCTCGGCTGGCCTCAAGGCGGCGGGCTTCCGCGTGCTGCTTGCTATCGACAATGACCCGCTCGCGATAGAGACGTACCGCCTCAACCACAGGCGGACCCGGCTACGGTGCGAGGATCTGCGGACGGTTTGCGGAGAAGAAGTGCTAGCTGACCTCGGCTTGGCCAGAGGCGACCTCGACCTGCTCGCAGGTTGCCCACCATGCCAGGGGTTCTCGTCGCTTCGCACTCTCAACGGAGCGAAGGCCGTTGATGACCCACGCAACGATCTGATTGGGGAGTTCGCTCGACTCGCGGTCGAAATGCGGCCGAAGGCTATCCTGATGGAGAATGTTCCGGGATTGGCGCGCGATCCGAGATTGAACAGGCTCCTACGGAAGCTCCGCCGAAACGGCTACAGCGTCGACTGGGACTTGCTCGATGCAGCCGACTATGGGGTGCCGCAGAGGCGGCGCCGGCTTATCGTCTTCGCGGCGACCGATGGTCGGATCCCGTTTCCGGATCCATTGCCAGTGCGGCGGACCGTGCGAGAGGCCATCGGAAGCCTGCCGTCGCCGATACGCAGCTCGGATGCCGCCCATACCCACTCGGAACACCGTACGGATCGGGTCCGAGTCCTAATCTCGATGATCCCGCGTAACGGTGGCGGCCGAGCAGACCTCGGCGAGGCTCGCCAGCTCCGATGTCACAAACACGCCGACGGCTTTAACGACATATATGGACGGATGGAGTGGACCAAGGTGGCGCCGACCATAACATCGGGCTTTGTAAATCCGTCGAAGGGGCGCTTCCTGCATCCCACGGCCAATCGCACAATCACGGTTCGGGAAGGCGCTCTTCTGCAGAGCTTTCCAGCAACCTACAAGTTTCCAATGCGACGAGGAAAGTATCCCGCGGCGGAGATGATCGGCAACGCAGTGCCGCCGCTCTTCGCCGCAGCCCAGGCGGCCTGTATCCGCAAGTTCCTCGAGCGAGCCCACGATGACTGACTGCTTCTCGCGAAGGCAGCGGAGCGAGCTAATGCGGCGGGTACGCAACCGGGATACGGCTCCTGAGCTGCTGCTAAGAACTGGCTTGTGGAGCGCGGGTTTCCGTTACAGGCTGCACTTGGCGATAGAGGGGGCACGGCCAGATCTGGTGTTTGCGGGGGCCGAGGCCGTCGTGTTCGTAGACGGTTGCTTTTGGCATGGTTGCCCAGATCACTACAGCGCGCCAGCGTCGAACGTGTCGTTCTGGCAGAAAAAACTGCAATCCAATCGCCGACGTGACGTCCGCAACAATCAACGACTCTCCGACGCCGGTTGGCTGGTCTTGCGAATCTGGGAGTGTGAAATCGAGAGCGCTCCCGACAAGGCGGTGCGAAGAGTGTCGCGGGTTCTTGGAAGGCGTTATCGCAATCGTTAGATAGGAGGTGCCAGTTGGAAGAAAGCGTATTCGTGGTGGGTCCGTACGGCCTGGATCAGGGAAGCCGGCCCCAATCCGAAGCGTTCGGCGACGAGAACTTCCTCGAGGCCGCCCGTCAGTGGGAAGGCGGGGTGACTGCGCAGGCGACGGAGCGTACCGACCAGCTTCTCCGTGAGCCGGAGGCCCGGCGTGGCGAGGGCGAGTAGTTCGCCGCGATTATTCGGGGCAACTGTAGAGTGGCTCCATTAAGGGTTTGCCATGCCGGCTAGCTATTGCTGCTTCCTCGACCCGCGCGAGGATTTCTCACGCAAGACACTCGCGGATACTTGTCCGATTTGCCAGAAACCCTACGGCTTTCCGCTGACCGACTACCCGTCGCAAATTGGCGACTACCCGGTAGTAGAACCCATCAATAGAGGGTTCTACTCCGCGGCCTTCGTTGCCGAGGATCCGCAGTTGGGCGTACGGCGGGTACTAAAGGTTATCCCCCGCCAGCTCTATGAGTTCTTTGAGAAAGATTTCCCTCAGGAGGTCCGCTTCCACGCGCGCCTCGCCATCGGCACACAGCATCTGGTGAAGCCGGTTACCTACTTCGACACCGATATCCAGTTCGAGAACGTGACGATCCCCTCGCACGTGGCTGTGCTGGAGTACGTCGACGGAGATCCCCTAGAGCAGGTGCTATCGGGGGCAAGGGCGAATGCGCGAACGATAGCCCAGATTGCAAGCGACCTATTTCGTATCCTCGCCGAGCTACAAGGTGCGCAGGAGTTTCACAACGACCTGCACGAAGGGAACCTGATCGTCGAGAAGCTGATGGGCGGTGCGCGGCGAGCAGACGCGATAGATCCCGGTGTGAGGGTGGTCGCGATCGACCTCAACTCGGTAAGCGATCGAAGCCGCAGTGGCGAGGGGCGCTTGGGGGATATTCACTGGGTTGCGCAACACCTGCGTGCCATGGTCGGCCGGCTCCTGTCCGATCCCGGCGCGATGGACGACGTCGACTACAGACTCGCGAGCGTTCTTGAGGAACGCGCTCAGTATATGACTCCGGCCGTGACGGGGCAGAGACAGGTTTCACCAGATCAGTGTATTGACGATATTCGCGCGGCGTTCCAACAGGTGACGTCGCCTTGGAACAGTCCGCCAAACCTTCGCCACTTTGGCGACCACTACAACGCACAGACGCTGGCACCCTGGTATGTCCCGCTGCTCTTGGTGGACCCGAACGATTCGTGGTTGACGCGCCTCTGCTCTCCAGGACCCCAAATCGTCACCGGAATGAGGGGCTGCGGAAAGACCATGCTGCTGCGCGCACTGGAGCTGCATGCCCGCGCTGCTGCACGAGAGAACGAGTCTTCAGAGCACGTGCTAAATCGGCTGCGACGTGATGGCTATGTTGGGCTCTATGTGTCCGCGATGCGGCTACTGGACACGCTGGGTCAGCCCACCTTATATCTCAGCAAACCGTTCGAGCGGCTATTTGCTGCTTATGCGCTGGCGGCAGTACGGGCCGTGCGTCACGTGGCCGATGTTTCCAGGACGGAGGTGCGGGCGGGGTGGTACAGGTTCCTGGCAGACGCCCTAGGCAGGCAACTGCGCTCACCTCAGGATTGGAGCGCGGTTGGGTCTGAGTACGAGCTCGAGCAACGACTTCAGATCTCGCTAGTGGAGCTCAATGGGCAGGACGCAGCCTACGAGCTCCGAAGCCATCCTTCCTCCGCCTTCCCTGAGTTGGCCGGCGAAATTGTGAAGTGTTCTTCGCTGTGGCACGACAAAACCGTCCTCTTCCTCCTCGACGATGTGTCCACGCGTTATCTAAAAGGTGAACGTATAGGCGAGCTGCTGTCCGCGTTGTTGTTCCTAGATCCCCGATGCGCGTTCAAGCTGACGAGCGAGGCCGGAACCCTCCAGTTGGGGCTGCGAACCCCTGGGCAAGTTGGGAATGCGCGTAGGGGCCGAGATTACGAGGTCTTCGATCTCGGCGGCGAAGTCTATAGCCGGATTAAGCGGCGCGGGAAGCCTGCCGACGGTCGGGAGTTTGTGGACAGCATCCTGCGCCGCCGTGCGAAGTACTATGGTGTCCATCCTAAGCTCGCGCCCGCCGTGCTCCTCGGCGATGCGTCGCTCGAGTCGATAGCGCGAGTCATCGCGTCATCGCCCAAGACATCGCGAACGAAGAAGGCCGCCTATCACGGACTTACGGCCTTGGCGAGAGTTTGTGTAGGGGATATCGGCGACGTCATCAGTCTGTACGATTTGATACTGAAGAAAGCGGAGGGAGGCGCGGCTCCGGTTGACGCTACCGTCCAGTCTGAGGCTTTCCAGGAGTTCTGTAGTCGCCGCCTCTATGATCTGAATCGGAAGCGCGGGAACCTGCAGCCATTCGTGCGCTCATTCGCCGAGGCTTCGCACGAACTACTTATCGACTCATATCGCGCACTCTTAAGGACACCGGAGAGGGATAGCCGCGACGGGCGGCTTCGACAGTATCTTACGCTATATGTGAGGATGACAAGTGGAGATGTGGAGGCGCAGTACGCCAAGATTCAGGAGCTGGTTGACAACGGGGTGTTTGTTTTCGGGGGCGGTAGCGAGGCCCCGCGCACGAAGACCAAGGATTCGAATCCCATACAGCAGTTCAAACTCACTTTCAGAAAGATCTACGGGCTTTCCAGTTTCATTGGACTCGCGGAGAGCGACCGCTTTGAGCTGTCCGGTTCGAACTTAGAGGAGTGGCTCTTCCATCCCGAGCGGGGGAAGGACGTGCTCCTGCGCAACCTAGGGGGGCCGGAGGCGGATGAAGAGGCGACGCTGGAAGCGGAAGAGACCGGAGGTGGGGTTTCGGGGGCGGTGGCGCTTTTGGCGGAGGATGGTCCACAACGACAGTCCACGCTGTTCGAGCGCCACCCAATAACGATCGAGCTGACGACCCCGGAAGAGTCGTATCAGGACGAGCACGTCCCGGCTATGTTGGAGCTGGCCCGGCTCGACGATCCACCAAGCGAGGTTATCTTCGAAGGAATAGTGGCGGGTCTCGGATTCGAGGCGCGGACTCCAGCGTCGCTAAAGCGCCTATACCACTCGATCGAGGCGAAGCAGGTCGTGCTCGTCAAGTATCCCGAGGCCGGACGCACCGAGGAGATTCGCGCGCTAACACGAGCCAAGGGCGTCAGCGCACGCGTCATCGACTACAGCTCTTTCGTTGACGACAAGGCCGAACTACCGGCGGGACCCCTGCTGGTCGATATTACGGGTCTCGCAAAGCCCGCCCTGTTCCGAAGCATTGTGGCAGGGTTGCGAGCCTATGGGCGTGTCTGGATCGCCTACACGGAGGCCCAGCATCACTTTCCGCTGGAAGGAGATCTCGCCAGAGTACTCGAGTCCGAAGCTGATGGCGACGTCTACGACGTGCTGGAGCGGCTCTCTGGGATTCTGACCGGCGAGGCGGCGCCTTACTCCATCCATCGGCTTCTTGGGGCTGGTGTCGATGAATCGCTAAGACGTCTGCTGGTTGCCTTCGCGTCGCCAAAGCATGATCGCCTCCTTTCCCTTCTGGATGAACGCGACTACGACCGGGTAGAGATAGTGGCCCCGCCGGGAGGATCAAACCGAAGTCGCTTGGCAAGGATCATTGCCGAGGTGGCCAAGCGCGCGTACCCAAGCGCCGAGGTCGTGTCGCTCGACTCGCGTGATCTGCCGGGAACCATGACGTTTCTGGAGCGGTGCTATCAGCGCTTCTACGTCAAGGCCGGATTCAACTTCGAGCTGGGTCTAACCGGTTCGAAGATTCAGGCCGTTGCTGCCGCTGCGCTTGCTTCAGCAGTCCGTGTCTCAGAGGTGTTCTACGTTTCTCCAGCGCACTGGGATCCGAGGCGATTCACCTCTGGTGTCGGGCAGACGACTTACTGGCGCATTGAGCGTTCACGGGGTGAGAACGATGACGGCGGTGTGGACAGGCCCAAAGGCAGTGCACCCAATTGAGTGCCAAGCTGGCTCGCGTGCTCCTGGGTGCCGAGGTGGACATCGACGAGGCACTTGAAGATGTTCGGCGGAGGCCTCTCTCTGCATTGGAGGCTGCCGAGCTCACGGTGGCGATCGCGGACTCAGCCCCACGTATTCAATCGGACAGAACAGCCGTGGGGTCAATTCACTCGACAGGCGGCCCCGGCTCGCTCAGCACCATTCTCTGCCCGGTGTTGTTAGCCGCCGCCGGGATCCCCGTCTCCGTGCTCTCTGTGAAGGGCGCTCTGGCGGGTGCGGTTGACGCGTTGGCGACATTGGCAGGCTATCGAACCAGTCTGACCCGCGGAGAGGCCGAGACGGTTCTCGGCTCTGTCGGGCTTGTGCATGTTGGCGAGGCAAGCGGCCTCGCCCCGGCAGATGCTGTTCTCTGGCGGGCTAGGGCTAGAACCGGACACAAGAGAACGCGCGCACTCATCGCAGCGAGTCTGCTAGGCAAGTCCTTGGCTGGCGGCGCGCAGCATGGCGCAATCGACGTTCGAGTAGGTCCCGCTGGCAATGCGGGTGACGATATCGCCTCGGCGTTCGAGACCGCAGCTTTCATCAGATCTGTCGCAAACGATTTGGGAATGCGGGTTACCTGCATTCTCTCGGACTGTAGAACGCTGCAATGGGGGCGGCTTGGGAGGCTCGATGCCCTCATAAGCACGATGGATGCGCTACTCGATCCTGCGCTGTTCATCGAGCATCCCCATGTCCGGCAGTGCATTCGCGTCGCAGCACTCGCGGCGGAAGCGGTCTCACCGCTTCGCGATGAGACGGCCTGGGTCACCGAGATCCAGGAAGCGTTTCTCGGAGGACTGGCTTGGAGTACATTTCAGAAGAGCTGCCACGCGCACGGCGCTTCGGCGGCGAGTTTCGAGGAAGCCAGGGTTAGAGCGCGAAGTCGCGAAAGCACCACATTTGCTGTCGCCGGTCGACTCGACGGTGTTTCGGCGAAGGCGCTTATGGCGGAGTTGAGAGACACGAGCCCGGGCGCGGAGGACACGCTGGGCATTTCAGTGGATGATGCGTCCATAACGATCCATCATTTGGGCGTTCGTGGCATCGATCCATTGGTTGTCCGCCACGCTCATCGCTCAATCAATTCATGGCCTCCGATGGCCATGCGAGTGCTGAGGCATTCGGGCGGGTGCGAAGAGGTCGTCTAGCGCCGAGCACCAAGCGCTCGCGCCGACATCTGAGGAGCCTTAGCGGAGTCTCCGAGCGGCCGACTACAGCAGCTCGCTCGCCAGGTTCGCCAGCGCCGAGCGCTCGCCCTTCTCCAGGTTGACGTGGGCGTGGAGCGGCTGGCCGCGCAGGCGGTCGATCAAATACGACAGGCCGTTGCTCTGCGCGTCGAGGTAGGGCGTGTCGATCTGGAAGATGTCGCCCGTGAGCACGATCTTCGTGCCTTCGCCGGCGCGCGTGATGATCGTCTTCACCTCGTGCGGCGTCAGGTTCTGCGCTTCGTCGACGATGAAGATGACTTTGGTGAAGCTCCGGCCGCGGATGTAGGCGAGCGGGACGATGTGGAGCTTTTCCTGCTCGACCATCTCGTCGATCTTCTTGAACTCCTTCTCCGAGGTCTCGAACTGCCCCTTGATGAAGGAGAGGTTGTCCCACAGCGGCTGCATGTAGGGGTTGATCTTCGAGTGGATGTCGCCCGGCAGGTAGCCGATGTCCTTGTTCGACAGCGGCACGATGGGGCGGCCGAGGTAGATCTGGCGATAGGCGCGCCGCTGCTCTAGCGCGCCCGCCAACGCCAGCAGTGTCTTGCCCGTTCCTGCGGCTCCCGACAGCGTCACCAGCTGCACCGCCGGGTTGAGGATCGCGTGCAGCGCGAAGGTCTGCTCGGCGTTGCGCGGCGAGACGCCGTAGGCGCCCACCTTGTGGAGGCGCTCGAGCAGCCCGCTCTCGGCGTTGTAGCAGGCGAGCGCCGATTTCTTCGCCGAGCGCAGCACGAAATAGTGGTTGGCGCTCGGCGACTCGATACCGAAGGCGTCGGGCGCGACCGGCGCCCCCGCGTGCAGCGCGTCGATCGCCGACTCGTCCGCTCCCTCGACCACGGCGTGGCCGCGACGAAGCTTCTCGACGTCGCGGATCTTGATCGTCTCGTAGTCTTCGGCGAGCAGGTTGAGCGCCCGCGCCTTGAGCCGCAGGTTGATGTCCTTGGAGACGAGGATGACGCGGCGCCCCGGCTCGGCCTCGCGCAGGCGCAGCGCGGCGCCGAGGATGCGGTGGTCGTTGGAGTCGCTGCCCAAGACGCGCGCCGCTTCCGGCAGCTGGCCGTCGTCGGGCAGCACGCGCACGCGGCCCGAGGTGGCGCCGTTGAGCGGGATCCACTCGCGCAGCAGGTTGCCGCCGGAGAGGGTGTCGAGCTGGCGGATGAACTGCCGTGCCTGCAGGTTCATCACGCTGTTGCCCTTCTTGAACTGGTCGAGCTCCTCGAGCACGGTGATCGGCACCGCCACGTCGTGCTCCTGGAAGTTCCGCAGCGACTGGCCGTCGTAGAGGATCACCGAGGTGTCGAGCACGAAGACCTTGGTGGCGCGCGCCGGCGCCAGCAAGGCGTCTCCATTCGTCACGTGAAACGGCAAGGCGTGGGAAAGATCGGGCAGGGCGCTGCCGAGGGGCTCGTCCATGGGCTCTCCGCCTACCGGTTCGCTGGGTGATGCCCAGGCGCCGGAGGCACGGTGGCGTTCCGAGAGGAGCGAGGAAGCGGACGGGTGCCGGCTGACAGAACGCCGTAGTCCGCTGCCGCGCGCGGCGACGAGGAGGCCAGTGCCGGAAAGGAGTCGACCGCCGCGCCGGGTGCGCGGCCTTCGCAAGAGAAGTGGTACCCGCGGCGCCGGGTAGCGGCGGTGCCCGGTCTGGCGGGCACCCGAGCGCAGCGAGGCCGTGGGCGGGCTGCGGGCGGATCGATCATCCTGACGGCAGGGAGATTGTCGCACGGGACGGCCGCCGACCGCTATCCCCTGGGGGTGCGGCGCCCCGACCCCCACTCGGCTGTGGTGCCGCCCGGCAGCCCGCCGGGCGATGCCCGCTACCTCTCCGGGCGCGTAATTACCGGATCGAGCCGCAGGCGAGGGCCGATGTCGCTAGGCAGGGCCCGGACCGTCAGCCCCTGTCACGCAACTTGCAGCGCCGCCGGCGAGCTACGTCCGATGCCCTTCCGTAACCTCGACGACAACGACACCCTGCGCCTGCTGGTGAGGAACCTTCCGGTGGGCGTCTACGTCACCACCGAGAGCGGCGAGCTCCTCGACGCCAACCCGGGCCTCTTGGCGCTGCTCGGCGTCGGCTCGCTGGAGGAGCTGCGCGGCCTCTCGGTCGAGGGGCTCCTCGTCGGCGGCCGCCTCGCCCGCGAGCGCCAGCGCGAGCTGCTCGACGAGACCGGCTCCCTCCGCGAGCACGAGCTGCGGCTGCGCCGTCCCGACGGCGCCGTGCGCACGGTGATCGACAGCTGCTACTCGGTGCGCGATCCGCAGAGCGGCGAAATCCTCTACCACGGCGTGCTCGTCGACATCACCGAGCGCAAGCTCTTCGAGCAGCAGCTCAAAGAGGTCACCGGCCGCGACCCCCTGACCGGCTGCTTCAACCGCCGCTACCTCGCCGAGCTCGAGCAGCGCCTACTCGCCGAGGGGCTGCCCTGGGGCGCCATCGTCGTCGACATCGACCACTTCAAGCGCTACAACGACGAGCAGGGGCACCAGGCCGGCGACGAGGCGCTGGTGAAGGTCGCGCACTTCCTGATGCGCGAGACGCGGGCGCAGGACGCCGTCGTCCGCCTCGGCGGCGACGAGTTCCTGGTGCTGCTCGTCGGCGAGCAGGCCGACTCGACGGCAGCCATCGCGGCGCGCCTGCGCGAGCCCGAGCATCTGCCGTCGCCGGTGCCGTTCTCGCTCGGCTACGCGGTACGGCGCCCGGGCGAGACCCTCGAGCGCACCATCCAGCGCGCCGACAAGCGGATGCTCGAAGTGCGCGCCCACGAGCGCCGCGAACGGCGCGGGCGCGCGATGCCGTTCGCTGGAGCGTCGCAACTGCGCTAGAGCGCGCTCGAGAAGCTCGCTTCAGAGCAGCTCGCGCAGTCGCGAGTAGCCTGGCCGCGAGACCGGCAGCCGCGTGCCGTCCTTGAGGATGGCGACGCGGCTGTCCTTGGCGTAGAGCTCGAGGCCGGCGAGGCGGTCGAGGTTGAGGATGTAGGAGCGGTGGACGCGCAGGAAGCGGCGGGGGTCGAGCTCGCGCTCGAGGTCGTTCAAGCGTCGTCGCTTTGCGCAGCTTGTCGGCTGCCGGCGCGCAGGACGACGACGTCGCCTTGGGCTTCGAAGTAGTCGACCTTGGCGACCGGTACGACGTGGACTTTGTCGCCGTCGCGCACCAGCACGCGTTCGAGGAAGCCGCCGGCCGGCTTGGCCGCTCGCGCCAGCGTCGATGCGTCCGGCGGCGACTCGTGGGCGGCCAGGCGTGCGCGGACGCGCTCGAGCGCGGCGTGCAACCGCTCGCCGGAGACGGGCTTCAGGAGGTAGTCGACGGCGTGGACTTCGAAGGCGCGCACGGCGTATTCGTCGTAGGCGGTGACGAAGACGACCATCGGCGGGCGCTCGAGCAGCTCGAGGACTTCGAAGCCGTCGAGCTTGGGCATCTGGACGTCGAGCAGCACGAGGTCGGGGGCGAGGGTCTGGATCGCCTGCACGGCTTCGAAGCCGTTGCGGCACTCGCCGGCGATGGCGACGTCGTCCTCGCCGGCGAGCAGCTCGGCGAGCAGGCGGCGCGCCGGCTCCTCGTCGTCGACGATGAGGACGCGCAGCGGCTCGGCGGCAGCGTCGCTCGTCACGGCTTCTCGCGCAGCGCGTCGTCCGGCTGGCGCCGCTGCGGCGTGCTCCAGCAGCTTCGTCGACGCGGCTTCGGCGGCGCGCCCGCACGCGCCTCGCCGCGGCCAACGCGCGTCGCCGGCATCGCTCACTCGCCAGCGGGATCCGCAGCTCGACGCGGAACTTCTGCGGCTTCTGGTCGACCACCACCAGCGCGCGCTCGCCGTAGGTCGTCAGCAGCCGCCGCCGCACGTTCTCGAGCCCCAGCGCCACGCCCGGCGACGGCGGCCGATCGGGATCGACGGGGTTCTCGACCACCAGATACACCGTGCCGCCACGGCGCTTCGCCTGCACCGACACCGTGCCGCCGTCGACCAAGTGCGCGATGCCGTGCTTCAGCGCGTTCTCGACCAGCGGCTGCAGCAGCAGCGGCGGCACCTCGATCGCCGCCGCCGCCTCGTCGACCTCGGAGACGAAAGCGCAGCCGCTCGCCGAAGCGCACGCGCTCGATCTGCAGGAAGGCGTGGACGAGCGCTAGCTCCTTCGACAGCGGGATGCGCTCGGCGCGGTCGAGCTCGAGGCTGCCGCGCAGGAAGCCGGCGAGCTGCTCGCACATCCGCCGCGCTCCCTGCGGATCGGTGCCGACGAGGGCCGACACCGAATTGAGCGAGTTGAAGAGGAAATGCGGGTCCATCTGCGCGCGCAGCGCCTTGAGCTCCGCCTCGCGCGCCGCCACCTGCGCCTCCAGCGCCTGCCGCTCGGCGGCGTGGCCGGCCTCGCGTGCGAGGTGCAGGTAGCAGCCCGCGGCGGCCAGCAAATAAAGAAAGAAGCCCGCTAGCGCGAGCAGCGGCAGCATGCGGTCGTAGGCGACGAGGACGCCGGGCGACCAGTGCCCGATGAGGAGCGACCAGCCGCGGCCGACGAGCAGCCAAGCCGCCGTCGACGCCAGCGCGGCGCCGAGCTGGACGGCGAGCATCCGCCGCACCGGCGTGCCCGGCGGCGTGGCTTGGCAGGGGTACCACGCCGCCAGGCAGACGAAGGCGTAGATGATCGCCAGCGGGGCCGCGACGAGAAGGATCTCGAGCCAGCCCGGCGGGTAGGTGAGCACCGGCACCGCGACGAGGAGCGCCGTGGGCAGCAGCCACGCCAAGAGATACGCCCCGAGGCGGCGCGGGTGGGAGAGCAGCGGGTGGAGCACGGCGTCTCAGCGTTTCGCGGGTCGGTCGTCCACGATGCGGGCGCGCGCGGCGCCGCGCCCTCACTTCTTGCCGTTGCCGACGGTGATGCCGCCCATGATCGCCCAGCCGGTGACGACCAGCTCGCCGGTGGCGTCCTCGGGCGCCGGCGGCGTCGTCTTGTCCTCGAAGCCGCCCATGAGCGGCCACACGCGGGCGACGACCGTCCAGCCCGGCGGCACGGTGATGTCGACGCCGCCCCACATGGCGAAGCAGTCGATGGCGGCCTGGTCGCGCACCATCTGAGCGCTGCGCAGGTCGAGCTCGACGCCGCCCATGATGGCGGTGGCGGTGCCGCCCTCGAAGGCGACGCTCGCCACCTTGCGGTTGACGCCGCTCATCATGGCGAAGGCATGGACGGTCGAGGATTCGTCGCCTCGCGTCGCCAGCCGCGGCCGCACGCCGCGCATCACCAGCAGGAAGCCGACGGCGACGAGCGCCAGCGGCCAGAAGTCCCAGATGGTGACCGGCAGCACGTCGAGGCGGTCGAGCACGAGGGCGCCGCCGATGACCATCCAGACGACGCCCCAGGTCAGCTCGCCGGGGGTGCTCGCCGAGATGAGGAGGCCGGCGCCGAGCGCGACCAGCAGCACCGGCCAGAAGCGCAGCCAGTCGTCGGCGTCGACGATGCCGACGTTGTCGAGGGTGAAGAGGATGCCGACCGCCGCCAGCCAGGTGCCGAAGAGGATCCGCGGCAGCAACTGCCGGAAGACGGCGCGGGCGCCGCTCGTCGAGGGAGCCGGCGCGGAGGTGATGGGGTTGTTCATGACCGTCCCTTCCACAACACGGGCAGCGCCCGTTCCAGCGCGCCGAGGATGAGCGACAGGCCGACGAAGACGAGCAGCAGCGGCCACGAGGTGCGCCAGTCGAGCCAGCCCACGGTGACGGTGAGCAGGAGCCAGACGCCGACCGAGGCGGTCACCAGGTGTCCGCTGCGCTTCTCGCCCTTTGCCGGCCAGACGAAGTTGAAGAGGCCGACGAGGATGATCATCAGCGGCCAGGAGTCGTGCCAGAAGAGGCCGAAGACGCGCAACGTGTTGAGCAGCAGCCAGCCGCCGACGAGCGCGATCCAGAGGCCGGTGCGGCGCTTCTCCGGGGTCGGCGCCGTCGCCAGATAGAAGAGGCCGGCGCCGACGACGAAGAGGGGCCAGAAGCTCGCCACACCTTCGACCTCGACGAGGTCTAGGTTGACGAGGGTGATGACGACGCCGGCGAGGATGAGGGCCGCCCCCCCGCCCAGCACGGCGGTGTCGATGCGTTTCTCGGGTTCGGTCATGGTGATGTCCTCCACGCCGAGAGAGTACGGCGGCGGCGCGGCGTTGATGCGCCGGCACCGACGAACGGCGGCGGAGGATCGCCGAGCGGCGGTCGCGCCGTCTACCGTCCGGCGATCAGCAGGACGCCGGCGACGATCGCCAGCACGCCGAGCAGGATCCCGATGCCGGTGAAGTGGAGGCCGAGCAGGTGCACCAGCCCCATTACCAGCAGGTAGACGCCGAGGCACACGATGCCAAGCCGCGTGTAGCTCCTCGCCATGAGATGAGTCCCTCCGGCGCGAGACTCTACTGCGAGTGTTCGGCGGCGTCGTCGAACCCGCGACGAAAGCGGGCGTCATTGCGAGGAGCGAAGCGACGAAGCAATCTCGATGATCGAGATTGCCACGGGCGCTTCGCGCCCTCGCAATGACAGCGCCTTCGCCGCAGGTGCGGGAGAGACCCGCTCTACTCGCGTAGAGCCGTCGCCACCGGCAGCCGCGCCGCGCGGATGGCGGGGAAGAGCCCGCCGACGATGCCGAGGGCGAGGGCGTACATCACGCCGAGAGTGAGCAGCTGCGGGCCCACCTGGAAGGCGAAGGCGACCTGCGAGAAGCTCGCCCAGTTCATCGTCGCCGCCTTGTAGCCGTCGAAGGCGAGCCAAGCGCCGAGGGCGCCCACCGTACCTCCGAGGCCGGCGAGCGCCACCGACTCGGCGATCACCGACACCAGCACCGGCAGCCGGCGGAAGCCGAGGGCGCGCAGGGTGGCGATCTCGCGGCTGCGCGAGGCGACCGCGGTGTACATGGTGTTGAGAGCGCCGAAGACAGCGGCAAGCCCCATCAGCAGGCCGATGATGATGCCCAGCTTGCTGACGATGGTGTCGATGGTGCGCGACTGCCCGGCGAACCACTCGGTCTCGCGCTGGACGCCGACGTTGAGGTGCGCAGTCTTGATCAGCGAATCGCGGAAGCGGCCGAAGCTGCCGGGAGACACCAGCTTCGCCTTCACCGACTGGAAGCTGTTGCCCCGCTGGTAGGCGGGCTGCAGCACGGCGGCGTCGGTCCAGATCTCCGACTCGGAGAGGGCGCCGTCGGCGGTGAAGGCGCCGACCACCGCCCACGTGTTCTGCCCCACGAGCAGCTGCGAGCCGACGTCGAGGCCGGCGAACTGCTCCTGCGCGGCGCGGCCGACGATCACCTCGTTCTTGCCCCACGCGAACCGGCGGCCCTCGACCAGCTTCAGCTTGTCGTGCACCCCGAAGGCGGCGGAGGTGACGCCGCGCAGCGGCACGTTGGCGTCGGTGCGGGTGGACTTCTTGGGCACGTTGAGGATGACGAACAGCTCGGGCGAGGCGAGCGGGCCCGTGGCGTCGCGCGCCAGGCCGAGCCCCTCGCCGATCTGCCGCACCTCGTCGCGGCCGAGGATGGAGGTCATCTCGCTGTCGGCGCCACTGCGCATCACCAGCGCCACGTCGGGCGAGCCGGACGCCTGCATGGTGCGGCGAAAACCCTGCTGGATGGAGAGCACGCCCACCAGCACGGCGACGACGAAGGCCATGCCCACCGTCGCCGCCGCCACCGAGCCGCGGCGCTCGGGGAGCGTCTTCAAGTTGAAAGCGACCAGGGCGAGGGTCTGGGAGAGCCAGCGGGTCATGGTGATCTCCTCGAAGGTGCGGTTCGTCACTCGCGGCGCAGCGCGTCGACGGTGCGCAGGCGCATCGCCTGCAAGGCAGGCAGCGCGCCGGCGGTGACGCCGAGCAGCAGCACGAGCGCGGCGCCGAGCAGCAGCGCGCCGGCGGGCATCATGAAGGCGGGCATGTAGCTGCCGGTGGGGTCGCCCAGCGACACGAAGCCGAAGCCGAGGGCGAGCCCGATGGCGCCGGCGATGCCGGCGAGGAGGCACGACTCGCCGAGCACCAACCCGAGCACGGCGCCGTCGGAAAAGCCGAGCGCTTTGAGCACGCCGAGCTCCTGGGTGCGCTCGCGCACGGTCTGCGCCATGGTGTTGCCCGCCACCAGCAGGATGGTGACGAACACCGCCGAGAGAATGGCGGTGACCATGGCGCCGATGTTGCCCATCTGGTTGACGAAGCCCTGCGCGAAAGCGCCCTCACCTTCGCTCTTGGTCTCGGCCGGCGAGTTGGCGAAGACATTGTCGATCGCCTTCGCCACCGACTCGGCCTTGCCGGGGTCGGCGACGCGGACGTAGTACCAGCCGATGCTGCCACTGCCGTAGCGCCGGTTCTCCTCGAAATAGTCCTGGCGGAAGAGGAAGCGCGAGGTGTCGGTCTCCTTCTGCGCGCCGTCGTAGATGCCGACGAGGTCGAACTGCCAGCTGCGGTCGTTCTTGGGCGGCCAGATGGTGGGCTGGATGGGGATACGCTGGCCGACCTTCCAGCCGAAGCGGTCTGCCAGCTTGCGCCCGGCGACGGCGCCGGTGCGGGTGCGCAGCCAGGCGTCCCGCTGGCCGGCGGGGAGCCGGAACTCCGGGTACATCGCCAGGTACTCCTCGGGCTTGACCGGGAACTGGCCGAAGAAGTTCTTGGGCTCGATGTAGGTGCCGCCGAACCAGCTCGCCGGGGTGGCGTCGACGACGCCCGGCAGTCGCTCGATCTCCGCCTCGTAGCTCTGCGGCAGCAGCATGACGATGGCGGTGCGGTGGCGCACCACGAGCCGGTCCTTGCCGGCTACCGAGACGCCGGCGCTGAAGGCGGCGCGCGTAGCCACCAGCACACAGAAGAGCAGGAAGGCGACGACGATGGAGAGGCCGGTCAAGGCGACCCGCAGGCGGTGCCGGCGGAAGCCCGCGGCCAGCAGACCGAGCCGACTCACGCCGCCATCTCCGTCGACAGCTGGCCGTCGATCATGTGCAGCACGCGGCTGGCGCGCTGGGCGGCGTGCGGGTCGTGGGTGACCATGACGATCGTCTTGCCGTGGTCGACGTTGAGCGCCTGCAGCAGATCGAGGATGCCGTCGCCGGTCTTCCTGTCGAGGTCGCCGGTGGGCTCGTCGGCGAGGATGAGCGTCGGGTCGGTGATGATGGCGCGGGCGATGCCGACGCGCTGCTGCTCGCCGCCGGAGAGCTGCCGCGGCAGGTGCTTGGCGCGGTGCTCTAGTCCGACGAGGGCGAGCGCCGTCTGCACCTGCTTCTTGCGCTGCGCCCGCGACAGCGGCTGCAGGAGCAGCGGCAGCTCGACGTTCTTCGCCGCCGACAAGACCGGCAGCAGGTTGTAGAACTGGAAGACGAGGCCGACGTGGCGCGCCCGCCAGCGCGCCAGCGCGCCGGAGGAGAGCTGATCGATGCGCTGGCCGCCCACCTCGACGCTGCCGTGGTCGGGGCGGTCGAGGCCGCCGAGAAGATTGAGCAGCGTGCTCTTGCCCGAGCCCGAGGGGCCCATGAGGGCGAGGAACTCGCCGCTGCGCAGCTCGAGGTTCAAGCCGCGCAGCACCTGCACGGCCTCGGCGCCGCGGCGGAACTTCTTCTCGACGCCGACGACAGAAGCGAGAGTCGTCGAGCCGGCGCCCGCGTAGCGCGGCGCCGAGCGGTCGGCGGCAACGGACAGGGACGACTGGGTCATGGCTTCTTTTCCTCTCCTGGCGCGACGCGCACGGCGTCGCCGTCTCGCAAAGTCTCCGCGGGCTCGACCACCACCCGCTCGCCGGGAGCGAGGCCGGCCGCCACCTTCACCTGCTCGCCGGCGGTCTCGGCGACCTGCACCGCGCGGCGCTCCACCCTGCTCTCGCCGGTGACGACGAGCACGACGTCCTCTTCCCCGTCGCGGCGCAGCGCCGTGCGCGGCACCGTCACCGCTCGCGCCGTCGGGCTGCCCGTTCGATCCAGACGCTGCGGCTCGACGAACGACACCTTGACTCCCATGTCGGGGAGGATGCGCGGGTCCTTGGCATCGAGGCCGATGCGCACCATCACCGTCGACTTCTGGCGGTCGGCGGTGGGCACGATGGTGATGACGTGCGCCGGGATGCGCCAGTCGGGGTAGGCGTCGAGCACCGCCTCGACCGGCTGGCCGGCACGTACGCGGTTGATGTAGGCCTCGTTGACGTCGACCTCGAGCTCGAGCGAGCTCATGTCGACGAGGGTGCAGATGCCGGTGCGGGTGAAGCCGCCGCCGGCCGAGATCGGCGAGATCATCTCGCCGGGCTGGGCGTTCTTGGTGGTGACGACGCCGGCGAAGGGAGCGCGGATCTCGGTGTCGGCGAGGTCCTGGCTGCGCAGCGCCAGCGAGCGCTGGGTGACCGCGAGCTCTTCCTGCTGGGTGGCGAGCCGCGCCTCGAGGGCGCGCAGGTCGTGGCTCGCGCGGTCGACCTCGGCCTGGGCGGTGAAGCCTTCCTTGGCGAGGTCCTGCTGGCGGCGGAGGTCGAGCTTCGCTTGCTCGATGCGCACGCGCGTCTCTTCGCGCGCCTTGCTTGCCGCCGAGACCTGCGCCTCGGCGAGGCGGCGGGCGGCGCCGGGCATGGCGGCGTCGATGCGGGCGAGGAGCTGCCCCTCCTCGACCTGCGTGCCTTCCTCGACCAGCACCTCGACCACCTTGCCGGTGACTTTGGAGGAGACGGTCGCCTGCCGGCGGGCGGTGACGTAGCCCGAGGCGTTGAGCACCGTCGTCGTGCCGCTCGGGTTGGCGGCGACCTCGGCGGCGGTGGCGACCTGCACGAGCGGCGGGCGCGGGCGGAGGAAGAACCAGGCGGCGGCGCCGGCGACGAGCAAGACGGCGAGGAGGAGCCAGATCCAGCCGCGGCGCGGCTCGGCGCGCTCGTCGCCGCGGTCGATGCGCAGGTCGTCGAGCCGGGCGATGCGGGGCTCGGCGGCGCGGAGCTCGCCGCTGCGCGGCTCGCTCGGAAGCGGATCAGGGGAGTGGGTTCGGGAAGCGCTGTCCGTCATCACAGCCTCAAGGTACGCGCCGGGGTGGCGGAAGGGCAGACAGTATCGCCCAACGGCGGTGGCGGAGCGGCGAACGGAGAGTGACGGGGCTGGAGCTACCGCCGGACGGTACGAACAGCGCGTGTGCCGACGGCTGTCCGAGGGAGTCGGCCTCGGCGCGCGCCGCCGCGTGGTGGCGAGGGAGGCGGCGAAGCAGCTGGCTCGGGCCGGGCGAGCGCCTCGAGCAACGGCGCGGCGCGCTCGAGGAGGCGGCGGTCGGCCGCAGACAACGCCGCGAGCGACTCGGCGAGACGCGCAACGCGGCGAGCGCGTCCGGCGTGGAGCAGGGCCTCGCCGGCGGTGGTGGCGTGGACCCGCTGGACGCGAGCGTCCTCAGAATCGGCCTCGCGTCGCACCAGGCCGTCGCGTTCGAGCTCCTGCACGAGGCGCGAGATGGTGGGCGGCCGCACCTGCTCAGCCGCTGCAAGCTCGCCGATCGAGCGCGGGCCGGCGAAGACGAGCACCGACAGCGCGGAAGCGCGCGGCGCGGTGAGGCCGGAGGCGACGTCCTCGGCGCGCAGCCGGCGCAAGAGGTGGATGGCCGCGCCGTGGAGGCGCTGGGCGAGGGCTTCGGCGGCTGCTGCGGAGTTACCTGCGGTCGTGCCGCGGCGCCGGTCCTTCGATTTTGGGTTCTGGGGGACTTGACGGGCGGGCACGAGCACTCCTATTATTTAGCTAGGCTAAGCAATATTCTAGCGCAGGCGACAGCGCCGAACAACCCGGGAGGAACGACGATGAGCACGAACGAGACGTCAGGACAGGTGGAGACGGCGTCCGGAGCGCAGATCACGCGCCTGGCGCAGATCGGCGTCTCGGTGAAGGACCTCGAGACGATGACCGCCTTCTATCGCGACCAGATCGGGCTGCGTTTCCTCTTCTCAGCGCCGCCCGGGATGAGCTTCTTCGACATTGGCGGCGTGCGTCTGATGCTGTCGCTCCCCGAACGCGGCCACGAGGACCGGCACGCCTCGATCCTCTACTTCGACGTCGCCGACATCGCGGCGGCGCACGCCGCCCTGGCCGGCCGCGGGGTGACCTTCGAAGGGCCGCCGCACGTCGTCCATCGCTACCCGGGGGGCGAGCTGTGGGTGGCCTTCTTCCACGACCCGGAAGGGAACTTCCTGTCGCTGATGAGCGACGTCAAGACCGGCGGGTAGCGAGTCACGCCGGTGGTTGAAGGGGATGCCGGCGGGCCCGCCGACACCGCGCGCGCACCGGCCGTGAATCAGCTCCGTGCGGCGAGCCGCGACGCGCGGATCTGCGGCACCTCGACGACGCGGCTGCCGCTCGGCGGCGGGCCCTCGACGGCGGCGACGAGCGCCGCCACCATCTGCGGCAGGGTGACGAGGCCGAGCCGGCGCGCGGTCTCGCGGCTCGACGGCAGCCGCTCGGCGAGCCAGTAGAACGGCTGCAGCGCCGCGGCCCAGCGGTGGCCCGGGCCGAGCACGTACCAGGGACGCAGGAAGGTCGCCGGCACGCCGGTCGCGGCGAGCATCGCCTCCACCCGTTCGCGCACCCGCCAATAGGCGCGCATGGCGGGCGCCGGATGCGCCACGCTGAGGTAGACGACGTGGCGCGCCGGCCGGCTCGCCAGCGCCTCGGCAGCGGCGCGGCCGGCGGCGAAGTCGACGGCTTCGAACTGCACCCCCTTCCACGGCGCCGGGTGGGGCGTGCCGACGAGGAGGAGCAGCGTGTCGCCGGGCCCGTGCACGTAACTCGCGGCTCGGAGGGGATCACCGGTCACGATCTCGACGCCAGGCGGCGCGCGCCGCTCGGAACCCGGACGCACCAGCATCGCCACGTGGTGACCGCGAGCGAGCAGCTCGGGCACGGCGGCGCGGCCGAGGTAGCCGGTACCGCCGGCGACGAAGACGCGCGTTCCAGGTTCCATTGCTGCCAGTACGCGGCCGCTTACAACCTTGGACGGCTCGGCGGCCGCCGCGGCCGCGATGAGCGCCGACGGTGCGGGGTTGCGATGCGCTCGGCTGCCCAGCCGCCGCTCGCGCGCTGCGCGTTGGTGATCGCTGTGCTGCAGGCCCACAACAGGGCGCTGGTCAACGGCTGTTGACACGAATCGGACAAGTCAACTAGCGTTTACCGACATGAGCCGCTCCGCGGCCGCGCCCGCTCGCCCGCCGCGCACCGTCCGGCAGGAGGAGCTGATCGCGCTCGCCCTCGAGCTGACGCGCGAGGTGGGCCTCGCCGGCCTCACCGTGCGGCGGCTCGCCGAACGCGCTGGGTTCACCGAGGCGGCGCTCTACCGCCACTTCCACGACAAGCAGGCGTTGCTGCTGGCGATGATCGAGCGGCTGTCGGAGGAGCGGCTGCTCGGCCCCATCCGCACCATAGCCGCCGACGCCAGCCGCACGGCTCGCCAGCGCCTCGCCGCCATCGTCCGCCACCACGTGACGACGATCCTCGCCCTCGAGGGACTGCCGGTGCTGGTCGCCGCCGAGGCGGCGGCGGCCGGCGACGAGGCGCTGCTCACGCGGTTCCGCGCCATCACCGGCGAGGTGCGGACGATCCTCGTGTCCCTGATCGACGAGGCGCGTGCCGGCGGCGACGAACGCCCGAGCGCAGGCGCCGTCGCCCTCACCCTCTTCGGCATCGGCGCCACCATCGCACTGCAGCACCGCCTGGCCAGAAACCGCGATCTCGAGCGTGAGGCGCGGGAGGAGCTGCCCGAGCTCCTCGTCGAACGCCTGCTCGGCCCCGAGCCGAAGAAGCGCACCGCGACGCGAGGGAGAAAACGGTGAGGACCAACGGAGTCGCTCAACCGGCGGTTCGAGCGCTCATCGCGCTGGCGATCGCGCTGGTTGCAAGTTTGCCCGCCGCGGGCGATCCGACGTCGCCCAACCAAGCGGAGTCGCTGACGCTGACTCTTGCGGAAGCGGTCGCCCGCGCTCTCGTCGCCGCGCCGCCGGTCGCCTCCGCTCGTGCCGTCGAGGCGGCGGCGCGCGCGCAGCTTCTCGACGCCGAGGCCGACTTCGTGCCGGCGCTCTCTTTCGCCGGCTCGGCGTTCCGCTACCAGGAGCCGACGATCGTCACGCCTATCCATGGCTTCACGCCCGGCGCCTTTCCCACCTTCGACCGCACGGTGTTGCTCGGCGACCTCCAGCTGCGCCACGAGCTGTGGGACGGCGGCGCCCGCTCGGCGCGGATCGCGCAGCGGCGCGAGCAGCTCGCCGCTTCGCAAGCAGCGACCGCCGCTGCCGCCGGCACCGCCGCCGCGCGCGCGGTGACGGTCTACCTCGCCGTGCGCACGCTCGACGAGCAGCTCGCCGCTCACGACGAACGACGCGAAGCGCTCGCCGCCGAGCGCGACCGCGTGCAGCTGCTGCTCGACGTCGGCCGCGCGGCGCAGGTGGACCTGCTGCGCGTGCAGGCCGCGCAGGCCGCCGCGGAAGCGGAGCGCGTGATGCTCGCCAGCTCGCGCGAGACGGCGGCACGCGACCTCCAGCGCCTCATGGGCGAGGACCCGCAAGCGCGCGAGCTGCCGCCGCTCGCCGGCATCGCGCTCGCGCCTGAAGACTCGCCGCCGCGCCACGCGTTGCTCGCTCGCGCGCTCGAGCACAGCCCGCAGGTCTCCCGCGCGCGCCGCGAGCTCGACGCCGCCGCGGCTGCCGTCGACGCCGCGCGTGCCGCGCGCGCGCCGGCGCTGCGTGCCGAAGCTCACTACCTCGGCTTCGCCGGCGGCAACGGCGAGCGCGCCGCCGAGTGGAACGCCGGCCTGCGCGTCGCCGTGCCGCTATGGGACCGCCACGTCGCCGCCCGTGTGGCGCTCGCCGAGGCCGGCCGCGACGCGGCCGCCGCCTCGCTGCGCCTTACCCAAGATCAAGTCGGCGGCGAGGTCGACCGCGCGTGGGCTGATCTCGCGGCGGCGCGAGCGCGCGCGGCAAGCCTCGTCGAGGCCGAGGCGCGCTACGCCGAGGTGTTGCGGATCGAGAAGCTGCGGCTCGAAGCCGGCGCCGGCGTCGAGGCCGACTACCTGCGCGCCGAGGCCGACCTGCTCCAGGCGCGCGCCAGCGCCGTCGAGGCGCGCCACCGCGTCGCCGCCGCCCGCGCCGAGCTCCAGCGCACGACCGGCGAGCTGTCGGCCGAGTGGGTGGAGCGCGCCTTCACCAGCGAGGCGCAGCCAACGCCGGCGACATCGCCCGCAACGGCATCGCCGCCGGCGGAGGATGGACGATGAAACGCAAGCCGCCCATTCCAGTCGTCGTGTTGCTCGTCGTCGGCATCGCCGCGGCGAGCTGGTGGTGGTGGTGGCGCGCGCGCCGCAGCGAAGCCGACGAGGGAGTGCTGCGCGCCTCGGGTACGGTGGAGGCGACCGAGGCGCGGCTCGGTTTCGAGAGCGGCGGCCGCCTGCTCGCCGTGCTGCCGCACGAAGGCGACGCGGTGGGCGCCGGCGCCGAGCTGGCGCGCCTCGACCGCGCCGAGCTCGAGGCGAAGCGCGAGCAGGCGCTGGCGCAGGTCGCCGCCGCGGCCGCTCGCCTTGCCGAGCTCGAGGCCGGCGCGCGCCCCGAGGAGATCGCGCAGGCCGACGCCGAGCGCCGCGCCGCCGCCGAGCGCCTCGAGGACGCCGAGCGCGACGTCGCCCGCACGCGCAAGCTCTACGACGGCGGCGCGGTGCCGCGCGAGGCGCTCGACAAGGCGCAGACGGCGCGCGACGTCGCCGCCGCGCGCCTGCGGCAGACCGGCGAGCAGGTGACGCTGCTGCGCCGCGGCCCGCGCCGCGAGCAGGTCGCGGCGCAGCGCGCCGTCGTCGAGCAGGCGCGAGCCGCCGTCGCCGCGGCCGACGTCACCCTCGGCCGCACCGACCTGCGCTCGCCGTTCGCGGGCGTCGTCTCGGTGCGCAACCGCGAGCCCGGCGAGGTGGTGGCCGCCGGCGCGCCGGTGCTCACCCTGCTGCGGCGCGACGACCGCTGGGTGCGCATCTACGTGCCCGAGGACCGCCTCGGCGCGGTGCCGCTCGGCGCCGACGCCGTGCTGCGCTCCGACAGCTACCCGGGCAAGACCTACCGCGGCAAGCTCACCTACCTCGCCAGCGAGGCCGAGTTCACGCCCAAGAACGTGCAGACGCCGGAGGAGCGCGTGCGGCTCGTCTACGCCGCCAAGGTGCGCGTCCTCGACGACCCGCGCTTCGAGCTCAAGCCGGGGCTGCCGGTCGACGTCGAGATCCGGCTGATGCCCGCCGGGCGTTGACGGTGCGCGAGGCCGCGACGACGAGCGTCGGCAGCGCGCGCCCGAACGGCGACCGCGCGCGCGACGACGCGATGGTGCGCGTCGAGAGCCTCGACGCGCCGCTTCGGCGAGCGCACCGCCGTCGCCGATCTCTCGTTCGAGGTGAAGCGCGGCGAGCTCTTCGGCCTCGTCGGCCCCGACGGCGCCGGCAAGACGACGACGCTGCGCATGCTCGCCGGCGTGCTGCGGCCGAGCGGCGGCGACGCCTGGATCGCGACGCGCGACGGCGCCTCGAGCATCGCGCGCGAGCCCGAAGCGGTGAAGCGCCACCTCGCCTACATGCCGCAGCGCTTCGGGCTCTACACGGATTTGACGGTGCGCGAGAACCTCGCCTTCTACGCCGACCTCTACGCGGTGCCGCGCCGCGAGCTCGGGGCGCGGCTCGAGCGGCTCTTCGCCTTCTCCGGCCTCGGCCCGTTCCAGGACCGCCTCGCCGGCCAGCTCTCGGGCGGCATGAAGCAGAAGCTCGGCCTCTCCTGCGCCCTCGTCCACGAGCCCGAGCTGCTGCTGCTCGACGAGCCCACCTTCGGCGTCGACCCGGTGTCGCGCCGCGAGCTCTGGCGCATCGTCCACGAACGCGTCGCCGAGGGCACGACCGCGATCGTCTCGACCTCGTACCTCGACGAGGCGGAGCGCTTCGACCGCGTGGCCCTGCTCCACGAAGGTCGGCTGCTCGCGCTCGACGAGCCGGCGGCGCTCCAGCGCTCGCTCGGTGAGGAAGTGCTCGAGGTGCGTGTCGAGGAGCCGCAGCGGGCGCGCGAGGTCGTGCGCCAGCTCGCGGCGGTGCGCCGCGCCACCGCCTACGGCGCGCGGCTGCATCTCGCCGTCGATCCGCCGGTCGAGCGCGCCGCAGCGACGGTGGAAGCAGCGCTGCGCGAGGCGGGCATCGCCGTCCACGGCGTCGAGCCGGTGCCGCCGTCGCTCGAGGACGTCTTCCTGGCCAAAGTGGAAACGGCTACAGCCGAAGTACCGAGTCACTCATGAAGCTTCCCGCCGAGCCCGCCATCGTCGCCCGCGAGCTCACCCGCGCCTTCGGCGCCTTCGTCGCCGTCGACCACGTGAGCTTCGAGGTCGGGCGCGGCGAGGTGTTCGGCTTCCTCGGCCCCAACGGCGCCGGCAAGACGACGACGATCAAGATGCTCGCCGGCCTGCTCGCGCCCACCGCCGGCGAGGCGCGCGTGGCGGGGCTCGACGTCGCCCGCGAGCCCGAGCGGGTCAAGCAGCGAATCGGCTACATGTCGCAGCTCTTCTCGCTCTACGGCGACCTCACGGTCGAGGAGAACGTCACCTTCTTCGGCGGCCTCTACGGCCTGCGCGGCGCCGAGCGCGAGGAGCGGCGCGACTGGGTGCTCCAGATGGCCGGGCTGGTCGAGGCGCGGCGGCGGCTCGTGCGCGAGCTGGCGCTCGGCTACAAGCAGCGCCTGGCGCTCGGCTGCGCGGTGCTCCACCGGCCGCCCATCCTCTTCCTCGACGAGCCCACCTCCGGCGTCGACCCGCGCTCGCGGCGCAGCTTCTGGGACCTGATCCACGGCCTCGCCGCCGAAGGCACCAGCGTGCTCGTCTCCACCCACTACATGGAGGAGGCGGAGTACTGCCATCGCCTGGCGCTGATGAACCGCGGCAAGCTGGTGGCGCTCGACACCCCGCAGGCGCTGCGCGGCCGCTTGGGCGCGCCCATCCTCGAAGTGCGCGCGAGCGACGTCGGCGCGGCGGTCGAAGCGCTGCAGGGCGACCCCGCGGTGCTCGCCGTCGGCCTCTACGGCCGCGCCCTCCACGTCACGGTCAGCGACGCGGCGGCCGGCGAGGAGGCCGTTCGCCGCCGGCTCGCCGCCGCCGGCATCGAAATCGAGTCGCTGCGCCCCATTCCGCCGTCGCTCGAGGACGTCTTCGTCGCGCTGGTGCAGGAGAGCGGCGGCGCGCTGGTGAGCTGATGACCACGAGGATCCCAACGCTTGCGAGCCGTCCCACGCTCGTCATCGCGAGGAGCGCAGCGACGAAGCGATCTCGATCGTGCGCGCGCCACCCACGCCCGCCGTCGCCGAGGTGCGTCCATTGAACCTCCGCCGCCTGCTCGCCGTCTCGCGCAAAGAGGTCCTCCAGCTCCGCCGCGACCGGCGCAGCATGACCCTCGCCTTCCTGCTGCCGCTCCTCCTCCTGCTCCTCTTCGGCTACGCCATCAGCTGGGACGTGCGCGACGTGCCCACCGCGGTGTGGGACGCCGACCGTACGCCGGAGAGCCGCGCCCTCCTCGCCGCCTTCTGGTCCTCGGGCTACTTCAGCGAGGTGGCGCGCGTCGACGACGAGCGCGCCGTGCGCGCCGCCCTCGACCGCGGCGAGGCGCTGCTCGTGCTCGTCGTGCCGCGCGGCTTCGCGCGCGACCTCGGCGCCGGCGAGACCGCCGCCGTGCAGGCGATCGTCGACGGCAGCGACGCCAACACCGCGACCATCGCCCTCGCCTACGCACGCGCCATCGTCCTCGGCCAGGGCGCGCGCATCCGCTTCGAAGAGAGCCGCCCGCCGCTGCCGCTGCGCATCGAATCGAGGGTCTGGTACAACGAGGAGCTGCGCTCGCGCAACATGATCGTGCCCGGCCTGGTGGCGGTGATCATGATGATCATCGCCGCCATGCTCACCTCGCTCACCCTCTCGCGCGAGTGGGAGCGCGGCACCATGGAGCAGCTCGCCTCGACGCCGGTCACCCGCGCCGAGGTCGTGCTCGGCAAGCTCCTCCCCTACCTCGCCATCGGCATGGTCGACGTCGCCGCCACCTCGGTCGTCGGCGTGCTGCTCTTCGGCGTGCCCTTCCGCGGCAGCGTCCTGCTGCTCGCGGTGCTCTCCTTCCTCTTCCTGCTCGGCGCCTCCGGCATCGGCATCTTCGTCTCGGCGGGGTCGCGCAGCCAGCTCCTCGCCACCCAGGTGGCGATGATCGTCAGCTACCTGCCGTCGCTGCTGCTCTCCGGCTTCATGTTCGCCATCAGCTCGATGCCGGCGCCGCTGCGCGCGATCACCTACCTCATCCCGGCGCGCTACTTCCTGGTGGTGACGCGCGGCATCTTCCTCAAGGGCGTCGGCATCGAGGTGCTGCGCGGCGAGGCGGCGCTGATGGCGCTCTTCGCCCTCGCCGGCGTGACGCTGGCTATCGTGCGCTTCAAGAAGGAGCTGGCGTGACGAAGCGCGCCGCCCGGCCCGGCTTCAGCCCGGCGCGCGTCGCCGAGATGCTGCGCAAGGAGCTGCGGCAGATCTTCCGCGACCCGCAGCTCTACCGCATCCTCTTCGTCGCGCCCGTCGTGCAGCTCCTGATGTTCGGCTACGCGGTGTCGACCGACGTGCGCCATACGCGCATCTTCGTCGTCGATCACAGCAACGACGCGACGTCGCGCCGGCTCGTCGCGGGGCTCACTGCCGGCGGGTTTTTCGACGTCGTCGGTCACTCCGACCGCGACGCCGACGTCGTCGACGCGCTCGATCACGGGCGCGCCGTCGTCGGGTTGGTCATCCCGCCGCGGCTCGCCGCCGACCTCGCGGCGGGCGACGCGCGCATCCAGCTGCTCGTCGACGGCACCAACTCCAACGTCGCCACCGTCGCGCTTGGTCAGGCCGAAGGCATCCTGTCGACGCTCGGCGTCGCGCTGGCGCCGCCGATGCAGGCCGGCGCGGCGCTCACCCCACCGATCGAGCTGCGCGACCGCGCCTGGTACAACCCCGACCTCGCGAGCCGCGACTACAACGTCCCTGGCGTCGTCGGCGTGCTGCTCTTCCTCGTCTGCATGCTGCTCACGGCGCTCGCCGTCGTGCGCGAGCGCGAGCTCGGCACCCTCGAGCAGCTGATGGTGACGCCGCTCCTGCCGCTCGAGCTCGTCGCCGGCAAGGCGCTCCCCTTCGCGCTCATCGGCCTCGTCGACCTGGTGCTGGTGACCGTCCTGGCCGTCGCCTGGTTCGGCGTGCCGCTCGCCGGCAGCCCGCTGCTGCTGCTCGTCGCCACCGTCCTCTTCCTCGTCCCCAGCCTCGGCCTCGGCCTCCTCATCTCGACCACCTCGAAGACGCAGCAGGAGGCGTTCATGGCGAGCTATCTCACGCTGGTGCCGGCGATCCTCCTCTCCGGCTTCATGTTCCCCGTCGCCAGCATGCCGCCGCTCTTCCGCGCCCTGTCGCTCGCCAACCCGCTGCGCCACTACCTCGAAATCGTGCGCGGCGTCTTCCTGAAAGGCGTCGGGTTGGCGGAGCTGTGGCGCCCGCACCTCTGGCTGCTGGCGCTCGGCCTCGTCTTCGTCGGCGTCGCGGCGGCCCGCTTCCGCAAGCAGATCGACTGACTGACGCGGCGTGCCGGCGCTCAAGCTCTCACGAGCATCGCCTGCTGCGCTTCGGCGAGCGCTCGCCGCGCGGCGCGCGCGAACTCGAGCACCGTCGCGCCGGGATCGCCGCTCGCCGCCGCTTCCGCCCAGGGGAGGTAGCCGCCGTTCCAGCCGGGGCCGTGCCAGCGGCCGACCGGCAGCGGCGACGGCGTCGACGCCCGCCGGCCACGGGTAGGCGATGGCGTAGACGTAGGGCTCGGGATCGCCGTCGTCGCCGGTCGAGAAGCCGACGGTCACCGACTCGTTGCGGTCGTCGGGCTCGCAGTGTTCCTTGCCCGGTACCGCGCGGCCGGAGAACCAGCCGAGGGCGAGGTCGAAGTGGTGGGGCCAGAGCTGCAGCGGGCTGGTCTCCTCGTGGCACTCGGCCTGGAGTTGGCGCAGCGCGGAGGCCACCGCGTGAAGCACGCGCAGGTAGCGGCGCGCGGCGGCAGCGTCGTACTCGCCGCCGGCCGCCGCGTCGAAGCTCGGCAGGTCGACCGCGACCTCTAGGGTGCCGAGCGCGGCGAGCAGCTCGTCGCGGCCGCCGCTCGCGGGGTCGGCGCTCAGCGCCACGCGCTGCTCGCGCGCGTCGTCGGCGGTCAACTGCAGCTCGCCGCGGTGGAGGTCGAGCTCGAGCTCGGCGCAGCCGTGCGGCGTGCCGAACGGCGTCGTCGTCAGCCCGCGCGCCGACGGCACGAGGCCGATGTGCCACCAGTGCTTGCGGTGCGGGCTGCACTGACGGCGCACGGCGCCGGCGAGCCGCGCCCAGCGGTGGAGCCGGTCGCGCGTCGGCCGCCACTCGGCGAGCGGCAACGGCGAGAGCTCCCGCTTCATGGCGCCCCCGCGGCGACGCGCAGACGGGCGACACGCGTGCCGATGCTCGCGGCCATCTCCGCCGTCGCCCTCACGGCGCGCCCTCGAGCGCCGGGATCGGCTCCGCCGGCGGCTCGCTCGGCTGCGCCGCCATCTCGCCGGCCATGCCGTGGCCCTTCCTGCCGCCGCGGGTGATGCTCGGCGCGCATTGCGGCGCCGCGAGCAGCCGCCGGCTCGCTTCCAGCGCGCGGTCGACGAGCTCGCGGGTGCCGTCGCGCAGCTCCTCGCTCATCTGCACGAAGCAGACGTTGTGCTCCATGTCCTCGGCCGACCAGCCGCGGGTGTGGGCGACGTAGGGGAAGGGCGGGAAGACGCAGCCGATCTCGGCGAAGAAGCCGAGCATCTGCCCCGCCACCGCCTGCACGCCGTCCTGGCCGCCGGTGATGACGAAGGACGCCACCTTGTCGCGCATCAGCACCTTGTTCTTGATCGTGATCTGGTTCTGGATGCAGTTCATGCGCTCGACCATCTTGTAGTAGAGCGAGCTTGCCGCTCCCCAGCGGATGGGCGAGGCGAGGAGGATGACGTCGGCCCAGTGCACGACCGCCTCGTAGACCGCTTCGAGCTGGTCGCGCTTGTCCATCTGGGTGATCGAGCAGGGCCAGGTGCAGGCGCGGGCGCTCTTGCTGTAGAAGCCCTCGCAGCTGCGGAACGAGAGATCGCGCAGACGGAGGAGGCGCGTCTCGGCGCCCGTCGACGCCGCGTGCTGCAAGCCGACCTCGAGCAGCGCCTCCGAGGTCGAGTAGCGCGGGTGGGCGACGTCCATCACCGTCGTCGAGATGCCGACGACGCGCTGCGGGCCGGGCGCGCGCACCGGCTCGCGCGCGAGTGCATGCGGCTTGTGCGGCAGTCGCCCGCGCTTCGTCGCCGGCTGGAGCTCGACCCAGAGGCGGCCGTCGCGCACCTCGACGCGGTGACTGGGGACGCGGTCCTCCTCGTAGCCGGGCTCGCCGGCGCCGCTCTCGCGGTGGAAGCGCCAGTAGTGCCACGGGCAGACGACGTAGTCGCCCTCGAGCGTCCCTTCGCCCAGCGGTCCCGCGACGTGGTTGCAGACGCCGGAGACGGCGCCGAAGCGGCCGTCGCGATACGACAGCGCGAGCCGCAGCCGGCCGACGCGCACCTCGCGCAGCGGCCGGTCGGCGAGCGCCTCGACCGGCCCGAGGTCGTACCAGCCCGCCGGCGGCGAGGCGGTGGGATCGGCGGCGAGGAAGGCTTCGTCCACGGGCTCGCGAGAAGGCGCGGGATCTCGCGGGCCGTCGTTCGGCGGCTCGGCCATGCTGCACCTCCAGGGTCTCTACGGCCGACTCTACATACGGGGCTCGACGCCCGCGCGGCCTTGCGTCATCCTCGGTCGCGTTATCTTTGGCGCACCGATTCGAGGAGGGACGCCATGCTCGGTGAAAGAACGCCGCAGACGTACGCCAACCACGCCCGCTTCGTGCCGCTGTTCCACTTCGTCGTCTTCGGGCTGCTCGTGCTCAACGCGCTCTTCCGCATCTACGTCGTCGTGCGGTGGTTCGGCTTGGGGGCCACGATCGACCTGCTGCTGGCGATCGCGCTGGTGCTCTTCGCCTGGTCGGTGCGCACGTTCGACGCCCGCCTGCAGGACCGCATCATCCGGCTCGAGATGCGGCTACGGCTCGCGACCGTGCTGCCCGAGGAGCTGCGGCCGCGCATCGGCGAGCTGCGCGTCGGCCAGCTCATCGCGCTGCGCTTCGCGCCCGACGCCGAGCTGCCCGGTCTCGTGCGCGACGTATTGGAAGGCCGGTTGAAGCGCGGCAGCGAGATCAAGCAGCGCATCCAGGCCTGGGAACCCGACTACTTCCGCGTGTAGCGAGCGCGCGCGCGAGCCGCGGCATGACCGAGCGCACAGCTCGGCTTCATGTCGATGGCCTATAATCCCGCCTTCCGCCGCAACCGGCATCCACCTCCGGCATTCACGGGACGGACCTCAATGCAGCCACGCGCGCGCTCGCTGTCGATTCTCGGCCTTGCCCTCGGCCTCGCCTTCGCGACCGGCGCCGCCCGCGCCGGCACCGTCTACGTGCCGCTGCCGGGCGTGACCACCGTCGGCACCGCGAGCTGGGAGGCGGAGGTGACGATCGCCAACGGCTCGACGCAGCCGCTCACCGTGACCGGTCTGCTGCTCGCCTACGACACCGACGGCACGCAGCGCGGCGGCATCACTCCCACGACGCACAACGTTGGAGCGGCGCAGACGACGGTGCTGCGTCCCGGCGCCGCGTTCGTCGGCCTCGCCGAGTTCGCCGGCTCGCCGAGCGCGCGTTACGCGGCGCGGCTCGCCGGCCGCAGCGCCCTCGGCCAGATGGGCGTCGCGCTGCCGGTCATCACCTCGGCCAACACCGCGCCGGCGGCGGCGCGCTGTCGCTTCAGGGCCTCGCCGGCAGCGCCACGCGCTCGACCTCGATCGTGCTCGTCAACCTCGGCAAGCTCTCGGGCCAGTGCACGGTGACGCTCCTCGGCGCCAACGGCGGCGTGGTCGGCACGCCGTCGAACCTGACCCTCAAGCCGCTCTCCCAGCTCGCCGTCGTCAATGCCTTCAACGGGCTCGGCGCCCTCGCCGACGCGCGCGCCCACGTCACCTGCACGCGCGACTTCTTCGCTTACGCGTTGATGACCGACAGCTCGACCGGCGAGGTGGCGATCGTCGAGCCTTCGGGCAACGGCGAGTCGACGCTCACCCGCCCGGCGAGGAGCCGGCCTGCCCGCTCAACGCCCACTGCTACGCCTCGACGCTGCTCTTCCGGCCGACGCCGGCGAACCCCGTCGGGCACGTCATCTTCCCGTCGCCCGGCGCCAAGGTGGTCAAGCGGCTGCGCCTCTCGCTCGACGTCACCGTCGGCGAGTGGTACCCCGCCGATCCCGACGGCAAGCACCTGATCTACTGGTTCGTCATCAACAAGAACGTCGACATGCCGGGGATGCTCTACTTCCGCGGCCCCGAGGCGTACACGGCGCTCGCCCGCTGGGGCATCGGGTTGAAGCACGTGGACAAGAAGAGGCACACCGAGCCCTTCCAGGCGACCCCCGGCCACACCTACCGCGTCGTCAACGACTTCGACATGGGCGCCGGCGTCTACACCATCACCATCACCGACACCGCCACCGGCCAGACGACGAGCATCGTCGATGTGCCGAACGTGGCGCAGGTGACGCTCAAGGCGACCGACCGCTTCCTCGTCGACCTCGGCTTCAAGGAAGGCGTGACGCCCGACGAGGTGCCGTCCTTCAACGGCTGGACCTACACCAACGTGCGGCTGGAGGTGATCCCGTAGGGATCGCGGCTCAGCGCCGGCTGGGCGGGCGGGCGTCGAAGACTTCGTAGTCGACGACCCGCCCGAGCCGGCGCAATTGCCAGCCGGCCGCGTCGAGCCGCCCCTGCCACGCCGGCAGCGAGGCGGCGCGCACCAGCCAGACGGTGTTCGGGCGCGGCCGCGCCAGCTCGTCGGAGAGCGCGGTCGAGAGCGGCCGATACGACGGACCGGCGCGGCGGGTTAGGTCTTCGAGCAGCTCGACGCTACGCACGTCGCAGTCGAAGTAGACGGCGAGGCTGTAGAGGGCGTGGCGGTCGACGAAGAGAATCGTCGCCGGCGGCCGCTCGAGCAGCGGCGCCAAGCGCCGCGCAAAGCGGTGGCCGTCGCGCGAGCGCTCGCCGGTCGAGACGACGGCGGTGATCGTCACCAGGAAGAGCGCCCAGGCCGCCAGCCAGGCTCTCTCGTGCCGCGACCAGCGCCAGCGCGGCGCCAGAGCGCGCGCCAGCAGCAGCGAGCCCGGCACCGACAGCGGCAGCAGGTAGAGCGGCTGGCGCGACTGCACGAGCGAGAAGACGAGCAGCGGCAGCGCGAGCCAGAGCCAGAGGAAGCGAGCGGCGAGCGGATCGTCGGGCGTCGCAGCGTTCCCATCGCGCCGTGCGCGCCACCAGCGCAGCAGCGCCACCACGCTCCACGGCAGCCAGCCGGCGATGACCACTCCGACGATGTCGCGCAGCCATCCGCGCCACCCCGGGCTGCGCCCGTGCACGCCGGTGATCCGCCCTTCGATCTCGGTGCCGAGGAAGTAGGCAAGGAGGTCGGGCCGCGCCCGCATCTGCAGCAGGAACCAGGGAGAGGCGACGAGCGCGAAGAGGAGGAGACCGGTGGGCGAGAGGAGCCGTAGCAGTCCGCGTCCACCGCGCGACCAGACGGCGAAGAGGAGGATGGGGAGCAGCGGCAGCAAGGCCGGCGGCCCCTTGGTGAGGAAGGCGAGAGCGAGACCGAGCCACATCGCCGGCAGCGCCCAGCGCGGCGCCGGGTCGTCCCACCAGGCGGCGACGAAGCCCCACACCGCCATCGTCTCGAAGAGCATCAGGAAGGGGTCGGTGGTGACCAGGTGCACGCCGACGAAGGGCAAGAGCGATGTCGCCTGGATGACGGCGGCGAGCAGCGGATCGCGCGGCACCAGCCGGCGCGCGATGGCGTAGGCGAGCAGCATGGTGCCGACGCCGGCGAGGCCGATGGGCAGCCGCAGCGCCCACTCGTTGCGGCCGAAGGCGCCCATGCTCGCGGCGAGCACCCAGTAGGTGAGCGGCGGCTTGGTGAAGTGCGGAACGTCGGCCGAGATGTGCGGCGTGAGCCAGTCGCCGGTCTCGAGCATCCGCCAAGCGGTGGCCGAGTAGCGCCCCTCGTCGGGGTCCCACAGCCCGCGCAGGCCCTGCAGGCAGATGAGCAGCGCGGCGAGGGCGAGGAGCAGCGCGCGCGCTGGCGGCGGCGTGCGGACGAGCGAGCGCGGCGCGCCGGCCGCGGGCGCGCTCAAGCGCGCCGCCTCGGCTGCCTCAGCTCGTTGCGGCGTTCCAGAAGGAGTGGAAGCCGAGCGGCATTCGCGTGCCGAGCTTCACCACCGCACGCGGGCCGGCGGCGACGGCGAACGGATCGAAGAGCGCCAACGCGCTGCGGTTGGCGGCGGCGTCCCAGAGCGGCACCACCAGCGCCGCCTCGTCGTCGCCGGCCGGCGCGAAGGCGGGCTCGCCGGCCAGGTAGACGAGCGGCGGCGCGTTCCACTCCCCTCCGATCCTTCCCTCGTCCCATTGCACGTGCAGGAGCCGGGTGAAGAACTTGCGGCCGCGCTTCTCCGACGCTACCTCGTGCGGCACTTGCAGCACCCAACCGTGGCGATTCTTTCGCGTCGCGAGGCGACGGTCGAGGGTCGGAAAGTCGGGCGTGCCGAGATCGCGTGACTCGATGCGCGAGCGCAGCGTGCCGTTCGCGAGGTCGACGACGTAACGCACGGCGCGGCCCGCCGGCGGATCGACGAACAGGTCGGGGAGGTCGTCGTAGTCGCCGTAGACGGGACGGTCGAGCTCGACCAGGTCGACGGTGAGCTGCGCCTCGTCTGCGCCGTCGCCCGCGCCTTCGAACGCGTTGAGCAGGTGCAGGCAGTAGCGCTCGCTCACCGGCACGTCGGCGACGAGCGAGCCGTCCGACCGGTCGAGAACCAGCAAGCGACTGCCGAGCTCGGGCCGCCAGGAGAGCGCCTCGAGCACGGTGCTGCCGCCGCGTAGCGCGGCGAGGTCGAGCAGGTGCGGCGCGACGTGGAAGACGGCGTGGCGCGCGGCGAGCGCGAAATCGTGGATGGAGGCCGGGAACGGCAGCGGCTGCCGCGCCCGCAACGCGAGCGAGCCGTCGGGCGCGAAGCGGAAGAGGTGGAGCATCGGCTCCTGCGGCGCGAAGGAGACGCCGAAGGTGACGAGCTCGCCGGTGTGCGGATCGACCTTGGGATGCCCGGAGAACGGCGTCGCCGCGGTGACCGCGCCGTCGAACGTCCCCGGGCCGCGCGTCGACAGCGTCTCGGGATCGAGCTCCCACGGCTGCCCCTGCTCGCCGAACGCCAGCAGGCGCCCGGCGAACGGCCACGAGGAGAGGTTGACCGGCGAGGCGACAGTGACGCCGTACATCAGGCGGTCACCGGCGAAGCGCGTGCCGAAGGTGCGGTAAAGCGCGCGCTCGGCGGTGCGCTCGCTGACGAGCTTCGTCGTCTCGACGAAGCGCTGCCGTACGCGCACCGGCTTCGCGTCCCCGTCGCGACCGCCGAAGCGCGCCGCGATCACCATGCCGTCGCCGTCGAGCCAGTTGCGGTAGCGCAGCTCGCCGGCGGCGAAGCGCGCCGGGCCGCTCAGGTAGTAGGTGCCGGCGAGCCCGCGCGGCAGCTCGCCCTCGATGCCCTCGACGGCGAGCTCGCCCTCGCGCGGCTCGTCCGCGAACGCGCGCTCCAGCAACGGAGCGCCATCGCTCGCGGCCGCCGCGTCGCCGGCGCCGCGCGACACCTCGAGCGTCACCACCCGCTCACCCCGCGGCTTGCTGCTCGGCCGCCAACGGCACCGGCCAGAACGCCGCCATCACCTCGGCGTCGACGCGCGTCCAGCGGTACGGCGTGCGGTCGTGCCGCGTCGCCTCCCAGTGCGCCTGCATCGCCGCCGGGTCGAAGCGCAGCGCGTTCATGTCGATCCCCTCGACGAAGGCGCGGCGCCGCACCGCTTCCGGGTCGCCGACGACGCGCGCCATGACGTGCGCGGCCATGAAGCGCGCCATCTCCTCGAGGTCGGCCCAGTGCGGCTCGAGCCGCGCGAGCGCTTCCTTCGCCGTCAACCCGACGTCGTTCATCAGCACTCGCGAGCGCGCCAGCGGGCAGAACTGCGAGAACTCGTAGAGGTTCGGCTCGCCGTTGCTGCCGGCGCCGCCTCCCGTGCCGCGCGCGAGCTTCCAGCGCGTGTAGCCGGTGAAGAGGTCCTGCAGGCCGCGGTTCCACGGCCCGAGCCGCGTGAAGCGCTGCAGGAAGGGCCCGACGAACGCCGGCTCGGTGAACAGCTCGTTCTGGAACGGGAAGACGTAGGCGACGAAGTAGACGGTGAGCTCCCAGACGTACTTGAGCGTGAACGCTTCCTGGTCGCCGAGCGCGATGTAGCCGTTGGCGTAGCCCGGCACGTAGCCGTCGTAGAGGGCGCGCGCGATGGTCTCGTGGGTGCGGCAGCGGGCGCGGCGGTCGTGCTTGATGGCGTCGACGATCAGCGTGTTGTGGACGGCGATCAAGTCCGAGCCCGGGCTGTAGAGCGGGTCGGAGAAGCGGCCGGCCTCTCCCGTCATCGCCCAGCGCTCCTCGCTGATGCAGGTCTCGCAGTCGTGCGCGTAGTCGCGCAGGCCGTAGTGGCCGAGCAGCTTGCGCTTGGGCAGGTCGTGGCGGAAGCAGGGGAAGTGCTCGCACGCCCACTCGATGAGCTTCTCGCCGGTGTTGACGTCCTTGAAGTCGACGACGCTCTTGTCGTAGACGAGGCCGAGGCTCGTCTTGCCGTGGAGCGGGATGACCCAGAACCACAGCCCCTCGGCGCAGAAGTGGTTGGTGGCGAGGTAGAGCGGCGAGTGCCCGGCCTGGCGGTGCCAGGAGGCGAGCCGCTGCTCGCGCAACGAGCGGTCGGTGAGCTTCTCGATGTCGACCAGGCCGTCGACCCAGGCGAAGGAGGCGCCGTGCTCGATCGCGCTCTTCTTGCGCAGCCCGAGCTTCGTCGCCAGCACGCGGTTGCGGCCGGAGGCGTCGACGAGCCAGGGCGCCGCGACGCTCTTCCGCTCGACGCGGCCGTCGGGGTCGGTGAGGTCGAAGCTGACGCGGTGCTCGTGGAGCGGGTCGAGCGCGATGTCGAGCTTCGTCGCCGGCGCCACGTAGGTGAAGCGCTCGTCTTCCAGGTTGAGCGCCATCACCGCCTCTTCCATCTTGTTGCGGTCGAGCTGGAAGGTGCAGATGTTGGAGAAGGTCGTGAGATAGCTCTGGCAGTAGGTCTCGAAGCGCGTGTCGTCGCCGCCCGGCGTCGGCCAGTAGAAGCGCAGGTTGTACTTGATCCAGTGGTTCATCAGCAGCTCTTCGGTCAGGTCGAGGACCTTGCCGAAGTACCAGCCCGAGAGCTGCACCGTCGACTCGCCGTACTTCTGCCGCCCGCGGTTGTGCTCGTGCGGCAGGTAGCGCTCGACGACGGTGACGCGCTTGTCGGTGTCGAGCAGCAGGTGGCGCGCGAGGGTGAGGCCGGCGAGGCCGCCGCCGATGATGACGACGTCGGTGTGCGAGGTATCCATTTGCGTCGTAGCAGTGGGTTGGCTCATGTCTCTCGCCTCACTCGGATTTCGTTCGCAGGGGATCGCGAGAACCCGCGCCGCCGCGGCTCAGCGCCGATTGCGGCCGTATCGCTCGTGCGCCTCGGCATGGCCGCCGGCGACGAGGGCAGCGGAGAACGACAGCTCGCCGGCGAGCAGCGTCGCGGCGACGATCTCGGCGAGCTTCGCGGCCTTCTCATTGCCCTCGCAGCCGAGCAGCCGCAGGCATTCGGGAGCCGTGCCGACGCCGGTGCCGCCGCCCACCGTGCCGACGGTGAGCGACGGCAGGTGAACGCTCGCATACAAGCTACCGTCCGGTTCGGCCTCGAGAATGCTCACGCCGACGGCCGCGTTGGCGACGTTGGCGACGTCCTGGCCGCAGGCGATGAAGATGGCGGCGAGGCCGTTGGCGTAGTGGCCGTTGTGGCCGACGGCGCCGGTCTCCAGGTGCGCGACGACGGTGCGATGCCAGAGCGCCGCGAGCGCCGACACCTCGACGCCGAGGACGGTGCGCACGACCGCCGCAGACAGCCGCGCCGCCGCCACGACCGACTTGCCTTTGCCGCCGGCGAGCAGCGCCGCCGCGGCGCGCTTCTCGCCGTCGGCGCCTGTCATCAGCAGCCACTGCCGCGGCGCGAAGCGCTCGGCGAGCAGCCGGCAGGCGGCGTCGGTGGCGCGGCCGGCCATGTTCATGCCGCTGGCGTCGCCGGTCGAGAAGCGGAAGGCGACGAGGACGTCGCGGCCGACAACGCGCGGCTCGACGCGCAGCAGGCGTCCGTGGCGGGTGGTCGCCTCCGCCGCGGCGCGCAGCTCGGGGAAGAGCGCCGGCAGCGCGCGCGCGAAGGCGGCCGCCTCGCCCAACGAGTCGAAGGTGAACGACGGCGTGACGCAGTTCTCGTCCTGCAGCACGCGCGTCTCGACGCCGCCGGCGCGCGACAGCGCCACCATGCCGCGCTCGTAGGAGCGCACGACGGCGCCCTCGGTGGTGGCGAACGGCACGTAGAACGTTCCTTGCGCGTGCTCGCCGCGCACCAGCAGCGGCCCGGCGACGCCGAGCGGTATCTGCGCCGCGCCGATCGGGTTCTCGACGTTGCCGCGCATGTCGGGACCGGCGATCGCGCCGGCGCCGATGGTGGGCAGCGCGCAGCCGGTCGTCTCCTCGAGCCAGGCGCGGCGCTGCGCGATCTCGTCGTCGCTGTAGCCCTGGCCGGCGAAGCGCGGCACCAGCGCCAGGCGCTCGCGGCGCGGCGGAGCGTCATCGGCGCTCACCGCGACGGCCGCATCCCCGACAGCGTCATCGGCAACGCGCCCGCTCATGCCACGGACTCGCGGCCGAGCAGCACGGCGCAGCACGGCCCGTCGAGGGCGACGCCGTCGACGAGGCCGACGGACGCGCCGAGCGGCTGCGTTGCCGCGCTCACGCCGCCGAGTGGGAAGCCCGCGGCGCCGCCGCCGAAGCGGGCCGTACCCGGCAGCTCGCCGTTATTCATGGCGACGAGCAGCGCCGCCGCTTGCAGCGCGCCGGAGGCGCCCAGGCATTCGCCGAATGTGCCCTTGGGTGCGGTGACCGGCACCGTCGCCGCGTGCCCGCCCAGCGCTGCGGCGAGACCCGCGGCCTCGCGCGCGTCGGCGGCGCGGTGACCGCTCGCCGCCGCCGCGACGGCGCCGACCGCGTCAGGCGGAAGCTCGGCGTGCGCGAGCGCCAGCTCGACGGCACGCTCGACGGCACGCGCGCCGCTCACCGCGTCGCGGCCCTGCGAGGGATCGAAGGCGGCGCCGTGGCCGAGCACCGAGCCGAGGACGCGCGCGCCGCGCGCCGCCGCTCCCTCGGCGCTCTCGAGCACCAGGAACGCGGCGCCCTCGCCGAGCAGGAAGCCGCCGCTCCTGCCGTCGAAGGGGCGCGGCGGCCCGTCGCCGTTGGCGAGCAGATGCGCGCGGGCGAAGGAGAAGAGCGACTCGAAGCAGAGCTCCTCGGCGCCACCGGCGAGCACCACCTCGGCGCGGCGGTCGGCGACGAGGTCGGCGCCGAGGGCGAGCGCTTGCACGCCGGAAGCGGTGCCCGTCGACACCGTCGTGCTCGGGCCGCGCAGGTGGTGCCAGATGGCGGTCTGCCCGGCCGCCGCGTTGATGACGCTGTTGGCGAAGTCGAACGGCTTGACGTAGAGCGGGCCGGCCTGGAGACCGCGGCGGTCGAACTCGGCGATCGTGCGCACGCTGCCGTACATGGTGCCGATGGTGAGCGCCAGCTCGCGCTCGCGCACGGCTTCCACTTCCCAACCCGCGTCGGCGAGAGCGAGCCGCGCCGCGCACGCGGCCAGCTGTCCGGTGCGGTCGAGCGGGCGAAAGTTGCCGTCGGCGCCGAGGTAGCGGCCGGGGTCGAAGCCGCGCAGCTCGACGGCGCGCGGCGCATGGAGGCCTTCGACGGCGAACCCCTCGACGGGGCCGTCGGCCGCGACGCCGTCGCACAGCGCACGATGAAGCGCCGTGGCGGAGTCGCCGAGCGGCGAGAGGACGCCGATGCCGGTGACCACGACGCGGCGCTGCATGATGCCTATCCCCCGCCCTTCGACGGCGCCGCGAACAGCACCGAGGCGTTGGCGCCGCCGAAGGCGTAGGCGTTGTTCATCGCCACCCGCACCGTGGCACGCCGCGCCTCGTTGGGCACGTAGTCGAGGTCGCACTCGGGGTCGGGGTTCACGTAGTTGATCGTCGGCGGCAGCCAGCCCTCGTCGATGGCGAGGCAGCACACCGCCGCTTCGAGCGCCGACGCCGCGCCCATGGTGTGGCCGAGCATCGACTTGACCGAGCTCATCGGCACCCGCGCCGCGGCCTCGCCGAAGGCGCGCTTCACCGCCAGCGTCTCGAGCTTGTCGTTGGTCGGCGTGCCGGTGCCGTGGGCGCTGATGTAGTCGACGTCCTCCGGCGCCAGACCGGCGTCGGCGAGCGCCTGCGCCATCGCCCTCGCCGGTCCCTCGCCCTCGGGGTGCGCCGCCGTCATGTGGTGCGCGTCGCACGAGAGGCCGTAGCCGACGACTTCGGCGTAAACGCGTGCCCCGCGCGCCCGCGCGCCGTCGAGCGTCTCGAGCACCAGCACGCCGGCGCCTTCGCCGGGCACCATGCCCTTGCGCTCGCGATCGAACGGCGCGCAGCGGTCGGTGGTGATGGCGCCCAGCCGCGCGAAGCCGGTGTAGGTGATGCGCGAGAAGGCGTCGGCGCCGCCGGCGAGCATCACCTCGGCGCGGCCGGAGGCGAGCGCGTCGCGCGCGAAGGCGACGGCGTAATTGCCCGCCGCGCAGGCATTCGGCAGCATCACGTTCACGCCGGCGAAGCCGAGCTCCGCCGCCACCTGCGCCGGGATGCGATGACAGGGATAACGGGTGACGAGCGCCCCGTTCAAACGTGCGCGGCCGTCGCCCAACAGCTCGTCGTTGAAGCGCTCGATCTCGAGCGGCTCGCCGGAGGTCGTGCCCATGGCCACGCCGGCGCGCTCGGCGTCGACCGTCGCCGGATCGAGGCCGGCGTCGGCGAGCGCCAGCCGCGCCGCCGCCACCGCCATCTGCGAGGCGCGCCCCAGATCTTCGGGCCGCAAGCGCTCGCACCAGGGCGCGGGGTCGAAGCCGCGCACCTCGGCGCCCAGGCGCACCTTGAAGCGCGAGGTGTCGAACGACTCCACCGGTGCGATGCCGGACTCGCCGGCGAGCAGCGCGCGCCAGAAGGCCTGGCGCCCGACACCCACCGGCGAGACGACGCCGATGCCGGTGACCGCCACGCGGCGACGGTCCGGCGATGCGGCCATCGCCCTACGCTGCCGCGCGCTCGGCGAGACGCTGCCGCACGAAGGCGACGACGTGGTCGACGGTGGGAAGGTCGCCGAGGCGCTGCTCGAGGTCCTCGAGGCCGAGCTGGAACTCGTAGTCGAGGTCGACGCCGACCTCGAGCAGCGACAGCGAGTCGAGCTCGAGGTCCTGCCGGAAGGCGGCGTCGTCGGCGATGCGCTCGACGGGGATGCGAGTGACGTTGAAGATGATCTTCTTCACGCGCTCGCGGACGTTGTCCTCGTCAGGTGCCGTCATCTGGATTCCCCTTGCGGCCGGGGCACCGCTGTAGAGAGTGCCGGTGATGCTCATAGGGCACGCTGCAGGCGCTTTCTTGGAACGTCGTGAGCGCTGCGTTTCATGCGGGCTCGCGCGCCGTTCCGCCTGCCTCCTTCGTGAGCTATCGCGAGAAGACGGAGAGTCGCGGGCTCACCCTGAACCCTCCGTCCCGAGGACACCCGCACCCCTCCTGGTGTTCTCGCTTCGCCGAACGCTGCAATCGGCTTGCCGAGGATCGGCCTCCGCCGCCTGCATCGCGGAGACGATGACCGGCGTGACGCCGCCGCCCGGCTGCACCCAGTGACCGGTGAAGTAGAGACCCTCGACCGGCCCGCGCACGCCGCAGCGCGCCGCGCCGAGCTGGTCGGGCGCCATGTCCCAACCCAGCATGGCGCCCTGCTCGTTGCGGGTGAAGCGCCACGTCGTCAACGCCGAAGCGGTGGTCGCCACCTCGACGCAGCGCGAGACGCCGGGCAGCACGCGCTCGAGCTCGGCGAGCAGGTACTCCTGGACCTCGGCCTTGTGCGCCTGCCAGTCGCGCACCCGCGGGTAGTCGACCGGCATCACCTTCTGCAGGATGACCACCTGCTTGCCCGGCGGCGCCAGCGCCGGCTCGTAGAGCGTCGGCACGAACACCTTGCAGCGCAGCGCGCCGTGGCGGAAGTCGGCGAGGTCGCCCAGCTCGTCGCTGTCCCAGCGCTGCCAGTGGTAGCCCTGCACCTCGGCGAGCTCGTCGCTGCCGATGCCGGAGAGGCCGAGGTGGGTGAGGTAGCAGGGCCACGACGGCCGCAACGTCGCCGCGCGTGCGAGCGCCGCCGCCGCCGGCTGCTCGCGCGCCAGCAGCTCCCGCAACGTCAGCGTCAGGTCCGCGTTGGAGACGACGACGTCCGCCCGCACCTGGTGGCGGCCGCGCAGCGACCCCCGGTCCGTCTCGCCCTCGATGCCGGCGGCGCGGCCCTGGTCGACGACGATGCGGTCGACGCGCGTGCTCATCAGGATCTCGCCGCCGCGCTCCTCGAAGCGCAGCGCCAGCTCGTCGGCGAAGGCCTGCGAGCCGCCGGCGGGGTAGTAGTTGCCGAGGAAGTAGGCGAGGCGGAGCATCGAGTCGAAGACGAAGGAGATGCGGCGCGGCGGCGAGCCCCAGTGCGGGCAGTCGGCGGTGAGCAGCAGGCGTAGGCGCTCGTCGTCGATCGTGCGGTCGAGCGCGTCGCGCAGGCTCACGTCGCGCAGCTCGCGGAAGCGCGCCGTCTCGCGGCCGCGGAAGTAGCCGAGGAGGCCTTGCAGGTAGGCCTCGCGCACGTCGGCGAAGAAGCGGTCGAGGGCAGAGGCCTGGTGCGGGAAGCGCGCCTTGACGGCGGCGAGGTACTGGTCGAGCTCCGGCGGCACCGCGAAGCGCGAGCCGTCGGGGAAGTGGAAGGTGTCGACCGGGTCCATCTTCACCCAGCCGTTCTCGACGCCGAGCTCGGCGAGCAGCCGCCCGGTCAAGGTGTCGCGGTTGCCGAGCAGCGGGTAGAAGTGGGTGGCGGCGTCGAAGGTGAAGCCGCCGCGCCGGAAGCTGCTGCACAGGCCGCCCACCATGTAGTGCTGCTCGACGAGCAGCACCGAGAGCCCCCCGCGCGCCAGCAGGTTGGCGCAGAAGAGGCCGCCGATGCCGGCGCCGATGACGACCGCGTCGTAGCGCGGCCGCGGCGGCCGGTCGCGGAGCGCGTGGAAGGGGCGGCGCGCCATGGGCGCCACTCTAGATGCGTTCGGGCGCGGCTCGCCGCCGCGGCGCTCAGAGCATGGTGCGCTGGAGCGTCCAGTAGAGGCCGACGGCGGCGATGGCGAGCGAGGCGGGGACGACGACGCGCTGGCGGTACCAGCTCTCGCCGCGCGCCCAGGAGCCGACGGCGACGAAGGCGAGGGCGATGACCGCCAGCTGCCCCGCCTCGACGCCGACGTTGAAGCTGACGAGCGCGGTCAGGAACTCCGAGCGCGGCAGACCGAGCTCCGCGAGCACGCCGGCGAAGCCGAGGCCGTGGAGCAGCCCAAAGGCGAACACCACGGCGACCCGCCACGGCGACAGCTGCGGCCGCAGCACGTTCTCCACTGCGACGTAGACGATGGAAAGGGCGATGAGCGGCTCGACGATCATCGACGGCAGCGACACCACGCCGTAGATCGACAGGCCGAGGGTGATCGAGTGGGCGACGGTGAATGCCGTGACCTGCCACAGCACCGGCTTCAATCGCGTGGCGAAGAGGAAGATGCCGAGCACGAAGAGCACGTGGTCGAGCCCGCCGGGGAGGATGTGGGTGAAGCCGAGCGCGAGGTACTGGCGTACGACGGCGAGCCGGTCGGGCGGAGTGCTGGCGGGACGGAGCGGCGGGCTCGCCTCGCCGGGCTCGACCCAGTGCGTCTCGAGCTCGCCGCTCTCGCCTTCGCGGTGGACGACGAGGGCGTAGCGGCTGGCGGGCAGCGACCAGGCGAGCTGCAGCTCGGCGTCGGGATCGGGGAGGCGGCCGGCGAGACGGACCGTCGCCTCGCGGCGGCCGTTTGGCGCCGTGAGTTGCGCGGACTGCGCTTGCGGCGCAGGTGCGGCGACGTACTCGAATGAAGTGCGGAGCGGCGTCTCGCCCGCGGTGATCGTCACCGCGTCGAGCAACGCTTGCTGTCGCGCGAGCAACGCCGCGCGCAGCGGCGCTTCGTCGAGACCGGGCGTGAGCGGCTCGCCGGCGGCGAGCTGCAATCGCTGCAGGGTGACGTCGGGGTCGAGCTGCAGGTCGACGCGGAAGGCGCCGTCGCGCTGCAGGAACACCTCGACGCGGCCGGAGCCGAGCTCGTGCGCGCTCGCTGCGGCGGCGCAAGCGAGCGCGCCCGCAACGGCGAGCGCGGCGGCGAGGCGGAGCCCGCGATGTCTCATGGCTGTCCGGCGATGAACGTGAGACTAGCCCACACGCTGCCGAAGTCGGCGCCGGGACCGCCGGCGGGCACGATCTTCACTGCCTTGATCAGCCACTCGCCGCCGCGCGGCAGCGTGAAGGTGACGCGCCCGTCGGCGTCGGTGCGGGCGACGAGCGGCTTCCTGGGATCGAGCCGCGACAGCGCCGCCACCTGGATCCCCGCCGCCGGCTTGCCCTCGAACAGCAGCCGCACGGGAAGGTTGCCGCCGCCGCCGAGCGTCGCCGGATCGACGAGCGGCACCAGCTCGAGCGGCAACCCGACCGCGCGGTCGAAGCCGGCGCTGCCTCCACCGTCTCCAGAGCCGCGCACGACGAGCAGCGACTTCACGGACCGCGTGAAGCGGTCGCGCACCAGTGCCTTCGACTGCCAGCCGGCGGGCACCTGGTCGGCGACGCCCTCCTCGGCGACGAAGGCCGCCATCTTCGCGCCGTCCATCTCAGCCACCGAGCCGCGACTCTGGTAGGCGACGACGAACGAGCCGCTCTCCGGCGCTTGAGCGATCCCCGCTGGATCGCGCCCGTGCAGGCCCGGAACCGGCTGCTCGCCCTCGCCGCCCACGGCCACGAAGCGCATCAGCAACGTCTCGTCGCGCGGCACCAGATCGCCGAGGAAGTGATTGCCGACGCGATGCCGCAGCGCCAGCCGCTGCAAAGGCTGCGGCCGGTACGTCGATGGCTCGATCCAGAAGTCGTGCGCCGCGCTCGGCGCCGCTGTCAGAACGAGGGCGATGGCGACGAAGAGCAAGCAACGGCCGCGCGGAAGCATCGCGTCACAGTACGACGCTCTGCGCCCGGCGGATGAGCGGCTCCCGTACGCGCGCGAGCCACGGAGCGATCAACGCTCGCGCAACGCCACGCCGGGATCGGTGCGGGCGGCGCGCCGCGCCGGTAGATAGCTGGCGAGGAGCGCCGCGGCGGCAAGCACCGCGGCCGCGAGCGCGAACACCGCCGGATCGGTCGGGCTGACTTCGAAGAGCAGCCCCGACAGCGAGCGGCTGAGCGCGGCCGCGCCGGCGAGGCCGAGGAGGACGCCGAGCAGCGCCAGCCGCGCGCCGCGGCCGAGCACGAGCGCGAGGACGTCGGCGCGGCGAGCGCCCAGCGCCATGCGGACGCCGATCTCCTGCCAGCGCTGCGCCGCGAAGTAGGAGGTGACGCCGAAGACGCCCACCAGCGACAGCACGGCGGCGATCAGCGCGAAGGCGCCCATGAGCAAGGCGCGGAAACGCGGCTGCGCGGTGGCGTCGCTCACCAGCTCGCGCATCGGCCGCACCTCGATCAGCGGCATCGTGGGGTCGGCCTCGCGCACCGCGCGGCGGGCGAGGCCGGCGACGACCGCAGGCTCGGCGGAGCTGCGCACGACGACGCTCACGCCACGCGCCCAGGAGGTCATGAAGCCCTGGTCGAGCTGCGCGTAGGGGACGAGAAGCTCGGGCCGCGGCGCGTCCTCCGGGCGCCGGTGCCGGACGTCGCCGACGATGCCGACCACCGTCCGCCATGGGCCGTCGGACTGCAGCCGCTTGCCCAGCGCGTCGCCCTGCGGCCAGTGTTGCCGCGCGAAGGTCTCGTTGACGATGGCGACGGCGACGGCGTCCTCGCGGTCGCGGTCGGTGAAGCCGCGGCCGCGGCGCAGGGGAACGCCCATCGCCCGCAGGTAGCCGGGGCTGATGCCGCGCAGGCCGGCCACCGGCGTCTCGTCGCCGTCGTCGGTCTCGCCTTCGATGGTGACGCCGTTCTCGATGTCCTGGCCGCTCATCGGCAGCGCGGTCGTCGTCCCTACCGACTCGAAGAGCGGCTGCGCGGCCAGGCGATCGAGCAGCAGGCGATGGAACGCGCGCATCGACTGGTCATCGGGGAACCTCGCCGGCGGCATGGCCAGGCTGAAGGTGACGACGCGGTCGGCCGCGAAGCCGGTGTCGACCGCCTGCAGCGCCAGGAAGCTGCGACCGACGAGGCCGGCTCCCGTCAGCAGCGCCAGCGCCATCCCGATCTCGACGACGACGACGGCGCTGCGCAACCGCTGCTGCGGCGGCGCCGCCCCGGCGACGCGGCCCCCGCCCACCGATGACGCCCCGGCCGCTCCCGAGCGCGCGGCCTGGAGCGCCGGCGCCAGGCCGAAGACGAGCGCGGCGATGCCGACGACGAGGGCGGCGAAGAGGAACGCCCGCGCATCGAGGGCCGCCTCGTCGAGCCGCGGGATGTCCGCCGGCCCGAAGCGGCGCAACGCCTGGAGCGTGCCGTGGGCGACGGCCAGGCCGGCGGCGAGGCCGACGGCGAAGAGCACCAGTGTCTCGGTGAGCAGGCGACGGATGAGTCGCGGCACCGCCGCGCCGAGCGCCGAGCGCAGCGCCATCTCGCGACGCCGCGCGCTGGCGCGGGCGAGCAGCAGGCTGGTGACGTTGGCGCAGGCGACGAGCAGCACGAGCGCGGCGGCGCCGAGCAGCAGCAGCAGGGCCGGCCGCACGGCGCCCACCGTCTCCTCGGTGAGCGAGGCCGTGCGGATGGTCGTCTCCGCGTTGCTGTCCGGGTAGGCCGCGCTCAGCCGGCGGCCGAGAGTGTCGAGCTCGGCCGCCGCTTGCTGCGGCGTGATGCCCGGCCGCAGCCGGCCGATCACCGACAGGTATCGCGACGAGCGGGTGATCGGCAGCCCATAAGTGTTGGCGACATCCAAGGGCAGCGGCACCCAGAGCTGGTAGCGCTTGCCGGGATAGTCGAAGCCGGGCGGCATCACGCCGACGACGGTGAAGGGCTGGCCGTTGGCGACGACGGTGCGACCGATCACGTCACGGTCACCGCCGAACCGCCGCTGCCAGAGCGCGTGGCCGAGCAGCATCACCTTGTCGCGCCCGGGCGCGGTCTCGTCGCGGCGGAACGCGCGGCCCAGTTGCGGGCGCACGCCGAGCACGTCGCAGAGCTCGGCCGAGACGAGCTGCCCGATCACCAACTCGGGATCGGCATCCCCCGTGAGCGTGAAGCCGGTGCCGACGTGCGCGGCCATCGACGCGAACGACCGCGAGCGTGCCTGCCAGTCGAGGAAGTCGAGCGGCGCGGCGCGCGTGCGGCCGACGTCGCCCCGCTGGTGCTGCTGGTAGAGCACCAGCAGGCGGTCCGGGTCGGGGTACGGCAGCGGCCTCACCAGCACCGCGTCGACGACGCTGAACACGCCCGTGTTGGCGCCGATCCCGAGCGCCAGCGTGAGGGCGGCTGCCGCCGTCAGGGCGGGGCTCCGGCGCAGCATGCGGAACGACTGCCGGACGTCCTGCAGGAAGGTGTCGAGGCCCACCCACACGTTGGCGTCGCGCGTCCGCTCGCGCATCAGCAGCGGATTGCCGAAGGCGCGCAGCGCGCGGGCGCGGGCCTCCGCGGGCGGCACGCCCTGCGCCTCGTGCTCGCGCGCCCGCATGTCGACGTGGAAGCGCAGCTCCTCGTCGATCTCCTGCGCCAGCGGACCCGGACGGAACACGTTGCGGATGCGGGCGAGGAGCGACATCGGATGTCCTTTCAAGCGAGCCGCAGCACCAGCGCCACGCCGCGCGAGAGCCGCTGCCAGGAGTCGCGCTCGAGGGCGAGCTGGCGGCGGCCGCGGGCGGTCAGGCTGTAGTAGCGCGCGCGGCGGCCGTTGTCGGACTCGCGCCATTCGTCGGCGAGCAGCCCCGACTGCTCGAGCCGGTGGAGGGCGGGGTAGAGCGAGCCCTCCTCGACGCGCAGCAGCTCGTCGGAGTCCTGCTGGATGCGTTGGGCGATGCCGAAGCCGTGCAGCGCGCCGCGGTGGAGCGTGCTGAGCACCAGCAGGTCGAGCGTCCCTTGCAGCACCGAGGCGCGCTTGCCGGGGTTTGCCATAGACGTCTAGGGTAGACGCCAAAAGCCTAGATGTCTAGGGAAGCAGCGGAAGCGCGGACGGGCGCGTCAGGATGAGCTCGTCGGCCTGCGCGGTGAGGGCGACGCGCAGTCGCGTCGGCTCAGCGCGCCAGCGCCGCTTCGACGGCGGCGATGGTCGGCTCGATCTCGACCAGCCCTTCCGGCCGCCACGCCGCTTCGGGGTCCTTCAGCACGTGGCCGGTCAGCACGCAGACGACGCGCTCGTCCTTCGCGATGACGCCTTCCGCGGCGCAGCCGTTCGACGCCGGCGAGCGTCGTCGCCGAGGCGGGCTCGCAGCCGATCCCCATGCCGTCGATGCGGCGCTTGGCGGCCATCAGCTCTTCGTCGGTCACTTCGGTGACGACGCCGCGCGTGTCGCGGATCGCGGCCACCGCGCGCTCGTGCGACACGGGGTCGCCGATGCGGATGGCGCTCGCCACCGTCTCGGCGGTGACGCGGTGGCGGTGCGCGAAGCCTTCCGCGAACGAACGGTAGAAGGGGTCGGCGCCGCTCGCCTGCACGGCGGCGAGGCGCGGCAGGCGGTCGATCCAACCCCAGGCGTGCGCCTCGCGGAGCGCCTTGCCGAAGGCGCTGGTGTTGCCGAGGTTGCCGGCCGGCACCACGATCCAGTCCGGCGGCTGCCAGTCGAGGTCCTGCAGCAGCTCCCAGACGATCGTCTTCTGCCCCTCGATGCGGAAGGGGTTGATCGAGTTGACGAGATAGATGCCGAGCGCGTCGCACGCCTCGCGCACGAGCCGCATGGCGGCGTCGAAGTCGCCGCGCACCTGCAGGCAGCGGGCGCCGTAGGCGAGCGTCTGCGCCAGCTTGCCGCTCGCCACCTTGCCGGCCGGCACGAAGACGATCGCCCGGCAGCCCCGCCTGCGCGGCGTAGGCGGCGAGCGAGGCGGTGGTGTTGCCGGTCGACGCGCAGGCGACGGCGCGGGCGCCGAGGCGCACGGCCTGCGTGATCGCCACCGTCATGCCGCGGTCCTTGAACGAGCCGGTGGGGTTCTCGCCCTCGTGCTTGAAGAGGAGGCCGTGGCGCTCGTAGAGGCGCGTGCCGCCTTCCGGGTGCGTCACGAGCGCCGCGGCATCGACGTCGAGCACCGCCTCACGGAAGCGCCAGACGCCGCTCTGATCGGCGGCCGCGCGCGAGAGGCGGCGCGCGTCGACGGCCGCGCGATCGAGCGCCGGCGCCGCGCGCTCGACGGCGAGCAGTCCGCCGCAGTCGCAGGTGTAGCGCACCTCGTCGAGGGAGTAGCGGCGCGCGCACGCGCCGCACTGCAGCCACTCGCGAGCGCCCGATACCGGTGCCGTCGCGCTCACGCCGGCCTCGCGCCGCGGCGGTCGATGAGCGCCGCGTGGGTCGTCGACTCGATCTCGCCGGCGCGCTGCATCGCCGCCGCCGCGGCGCGCGCCACGCGCTCGTCCTCGGCGACGGCGAAGACGGTGGGACCGGAGCCGCTGACCGAGCCGCCGAAGGCGCCCGCGCCCAGTGCCGCCTCCTTGACCTCGGCGAAGCGCGGGATCAACGGCGCTCGGCGCGGCTCGGCGTAGCGGTCGTCGAGCGCGCGGCCGAGCAGCTCGCCGTCACCGTTGGCGAAAGCGTGCACGAGCGCCGCCGTGTTCGCCATCTGCCGCACCCATTCCGCGCGCTCGAGCGCCGCCGGCAGGATGGCGCGCGCGGCGCGCGTCTCGACGCGCAGGCGCGGCGTCCACAGCGCCAGCCACCAGGGCGCGCCGATCCGCAGCGGCACCACGTCGATGGGGTCGACGCTGCGCGAGAGCACCAGGCCGCCGAACAGCGCCGGCCCGATGTTGTCGAGGTGCGGCCCGGCCACCGCCGTCTCGCCGGCGAGAGCGGCGGCGAGGAGGTCGCCGGCGAGCACGCCGGCGGCCGCGCTGGGACAGAGGATCTCCGGCTGCGGCGCGATGAGCTCCTCGCGCTCGAGCTCCCCGATCAGCAAGTACGCGGCGTAGGCGCCCGCCACGCTGCTCGCGGCGCTGCCGCCGAGACCGCCGGAGAGCGGCAGCCCCTTGTGGATACTCACCACCACCTCGATCGCGATGCCCTGACGGCGCAGGTACTCGCGCGCGGCGACGGCGGCGCAGTTCGCGGCGGCGTCGCGCGGGACCTCGCTCGCGTCGCGACCGGTGACCTCGCCCATGCGCGAGGCACCGGCCGTCGCCAGCTCCACCGTCACCGTGTCGCCGATGCCGTCGATCGCCAGCCCGAGCACGTCGAAGCCCGGGCCGACGTTGCCGATCGAACCGGGAGCGAAGGCGGCGGCGCGCCCGCGCAGAGAAGCGTCGGCATGCATGGAAGCCGCGCAGTCTACAGCGGGCGGCGAGCGACCCCCGGCGAGCCGCCCCTCGCCACAGTCGTATCATGACCATCTCCCCGACGACACCGCGATGCGCTGCGCGCCGATCTTCAAGGTCCTGGGTCTCGCCTCCGCCTGCGCGCTCGCGCCGTGCGCCGACGCCATCGCCCAGACCGGACTGCCCGGCCTGCTGCGCGACATCGCGGAGTCGCCGGCTCCCAACTGGGGGCAGCTGGTGCCGGGCACGGCGGTCTTCGTGCCGCTCGGCGGCGAGCTCTACTTCGCGAGCTGGGACCTCACCGAGGGGCTCGAGCTGCGCGCCACCGACGGCACCGCCGCGGGCACCCGCACGGTGCGCGACATCTGTCCGGGCTCCTGCGGAGGCTTCAAGTGGGTCGAGCTCGTGGAGTCGGGCGGCGTCCTCTACTTCGGCGCCACCGGCGACGAGGCGCAGGCGAGCGAGCTCTGGCGCAGCGACGGGACCCGCGCCGGGACCCGTCGCGTGGCTCTGCCCGGCGGGCCGCCGATCGTGTCGGCGCCCGAGTCCCTCACCCCGGCGCCGGGAGGGGTCTACTTCGTCGGCAGGAGCGTGACGCACGGCCCCGAGCTGTGGTGGAGCGACGGCACCGCAGCAGGCACTCACCTCGTCGTCGACCTCCTGCCGGGCAATCCGTCGAGCAGCGATTCGGGGCCGAGCCACCTCACCTGGCTGCCCGGCGTCGGCCTGGTGTTCGCTGCCGACGACGGGGTGCACGGGCACGAGCTGTGGATCACCCAGGGGTCAGCGGCCACCACGACGATGCTCGCCGACATTCGCCCGGGCGCGGACTCCGCGCTCCCTTGGTTGCAGCCCTACCCCGGCGCCTGGGGCACCCCGGTGCTGGCCGGCTCGCGGGTCTATCTGGGAGCCAACGACGGGGTGCATGGTCACGAGCTCTGGGCGACCGACGGCTCGCCGGCCGGCACGGTCATGGTGAGCGACCTCGTGTCCGGCGCCGGCGACAGCAACCCGAGCGCCTTCTTCGCTTTCGGCGACGACCTCCTGTTCGGCGCTCAAGGCACCAGCTTCCAGCGCACCTTGTGGCGTACCGACGGCACCGCCGCGGGAACGGTGCCGCTGGGGGACGCGGCGCACGGCACCGCAGAGCTCATGCCGCGCGGCTTCGGCATCCTGGGCGGCGTCGTCTACTTCGCCGCCTACCAGACCGCGACCGGCTCCGAGCTGTGGCGCACCGACGGCACCCTCGACGGCACGCAGCTGGCGGTCGAGATCCGCCCCGGAGCGGCCAGCGGCATCGACGCCTTCCGCGGCTTCACCGCGGCCGACGGGCGCCTGTGGTTTCCCGGCAACGACGGCACGCACGGCACCGAGTGGTGGCAGAGCGACGGCAGCGCCGCCGGCACCTTCATGGTCGCGGACCTCGCTCCCGGCGCGGCGGCCGGCGTCGACCCGTTCAGCGTGCCGATGCCGCGCGACATCGACGGCCACGTGATGCTCGTCGGCTTCGACCCCGACCGCGCCTTCGCCGTGCGCGCGGGAGAGCCCGGTGCTCCCGGCGCGCCGGTGGTGCATGCGGCCGGAGACCGTGCCGGCTCGGTGCTCTTCTGCACCATGTGGAACTGCCCCACGGCGATGACGCCCGTGGCCGGCGGGGTCGCCTTCGGCGCCTTCGACGGGCCGCACGGCGGCGAAGCCTGGCGCAGCGACGGCACCGACACCGGCACCCGCCTGGTGGCCGACATCGCGCCCGGGCCCGGTTACTCGCAGTTCTACTGGAACAGCACGCGCATCCGCGCGCCGCTCGCGGACGACCTGCTGCTCGTCGCCAGCGACTGCACCGGGCCGAGCTGCGCCGACTCGACGGTCCAGCTACGCCGCGCCGACGGCGCCGGCAACGTCACCGCGCTGACCGCCGAGCCGTGGGGCAACGCGCCGGGCGAGCTGGTGTCGCGGAACGGCGCCGGCTACTTCGCCGCCGAGAACGGCCTGTGGAGGAGCGACGGCACGGCTCCCGGAACGGCGTTGCTGAGCGCCGGCGCCTTGTACGCCAAGTGGTTCACGCCCACCGACGAGGCGCTCTACTTCGCCAGCGGACCGCTGTGGCGCAGCGACGGCACCTCCGGCGGCACCGCAGCGCTCGACGCCGGCTTCGCGTACGGCGTCTCGACGCGACCGGTGCTCACCGACGACGGGGCGGGAAACGACCGTCTCTACTTCATCGCCCACGACAGCGCCGCCGGCAGGGAGCTGTGGACCAGCGACGGCACCGGCGCGGGCACCCGCCGCGTCGTCGACCTGCGCCCCGGAGTCGCCTCGAGCGTCCCGCCGGCGGAGGGCCAGGTCTTCGCGGAGGTCTCGGTGCTCGCCGCCCTCGGTCCCAAGGCCTTCTTCGTCGCCGACGACGGCAACGCGGGCGAAGAGCTGTGGACGAGCGACGGCTCGCCCGGCAACGCGACGCTGCTCGAGGTCCGGCCGGGCGCCGCCGGCTCGCAGCCGCGCCACATCACCGCGGCGGGCGGGCGCGTCTACTTCGTCGCCGACGACGGCGTGCACGGGCGCGAGCCGTGGGTGACCGACGGCACGCCTGCCGGCACGCACCTGCTGCGCGACGTGCGGCCGGGGCCGGAGTCGTCGACGCCGAAGGAGCTCGTCGACTGGATGGGACGTCTCGTCTTCGCGGCCGACGACGACGTGTACGGCATGGAGCTGTGGCGCGCCGACGCGGGCGGCACCGACGCGCAGCTCGTCGTCGACCTGCGGCCCGGCGTCGCGCCGTCGAGCCCGCAGGGGCTCACCGCGGTCGACGAAAAGCTCTACTTCTTCGCCGACGACGGCATCACCGGCCTCGAGCCGCGGGTGTGGTCGGCAGCGGCCGCGCTCTTCGCCGACGGCTTCGAGACCGGTACGCAGGAGCGCTGGTCGCGCTCCACGGGTCCCTGAGCGCGGCGACGCCGGCCGTTTCGTAGGACGCGGGTCAGCGGCTGCTCAGTCATTGCGAGGAGCGTAGCGACGAAGCAATCTCGACCTCGCGACATCGAGATCGCTTCGCTTGCTCACGACGACGGGGAGGGCTCGCGATGACGGGGAGGATTGTTCCTCCCAACGCACTGAGCTAGCCGCTGCGCCGCCGTCGGGTCGTCTTGCGCGCCGCCCCGCCGTCGGCCCCGCGCCGCTCCTGCACGGTGATCGCCACGATGTCGTTGAGCACGCCCGCCGCGGTCACCTGCGCGCCGGCGCCCGGGCCGGTCACGACGAGCGGGTTGTCGTGATAGCGGCGGCTCTGGATCACGACTTGATTCGCCGTGCCGTGGAGCCGTCCCATCGGCGAGCCCTCCGGCACCGCCTCGACGCCGACGCGGATGCTGCGCGCGCCGACGCGGGCGACGTAGCGCAGCACCTTGCCTTCGCGCCGGGCGCGCGCCGTGCGCTCGGCGAAGGGCTCGTCGAGCGCCGCGAGCTTGGCGACGAAGCTCGCGGGGTCGGCGTCGTCGAGCGCCGGCGGGAAGAGCGGCTCGAGCGCGACCTCGTCGAGCTCGACGCGGCGGCCCAGCGTGCGGGCGAGGATCAGCGCCTTGCGCGCCACGTCGCGCCCCGAGAGGTCGTCGCGCGGGTCGGGCTCGGTGTAGCCGCGCTGCCACGCCTCGCGCACGGCGGCGCTGAACGCTTGGCCGTTCTCGAGCGCCGTCATCAGGAAGCCGAGCGTCCCCGAGAAGCAGCCGAGGATGCTCTCGACGCGGTCGCCCGACTCCTGCAGCTTGGCGAGCGTGTCGAGCACCGGCAGCCCGGCGCCGGCGGTCGCCTCGTAGCGCAGCGACAGCCCGCGCTCGCGCGCCGTCTCCAGCAGCTCGTCGAACGCCAGCTGCGGCCCCGCCAGCGGCTTCTTGTTGGCGAGCACGACGTGGAAGCCCTGCTCGAGCGCCTCCTGCAGCAGCGGCGCGGTTTCTTCCGACGTCAGGTCGACGAGGATCGGCCGGTGCGACGGCAGCAGCCACAGCTCGTCGCGCAGCGCCTGCTGCAGCTCGGCGAGCGAGAGCGGCGAGCGGCCGGCGAAGAGCTTGCCGCCGGCGGCCTTCTCGCGCGACAGGCGTTGCAGCGCCGCGGCGTCGAAGCCGTGCTCCTCGACGCGCACGCCGGAGCGGTCGGCGACGGCGGTGACCTGGATCTCGACGCCGAGCTGCTGCCGCAGGTGCTTGCCCTGCGCCACCAGCTGCTCGGCGAGCGCGCGGCCGATCTGCCCGAAGCCGAGCAGCGTGAGCTTCGATGCGCGTCCCGTCGTGTCGGCGAGCGGCCGCAGCTTGTCGAGCTGGTACTCGCGGTGGAGCGCCTGCAGCGCGCGCGTCGCGTCGGCGTCCGGCACCGCCACCGTGATGTTGAGCTCCGAGGAGCCCTGCGCGATGGCGAGCACGTTGACGTCGCGCCGCCGAGATCGCCGAGAAGGTGCGCGCGGCGATGCCCGGCCGCCCGCGCATGCCGAGGCCGACGACGGCGACGAGCGCCACCCCGCGCTCGACGGCGATGCGATCGATGAGACGGTCGCGCCGCTCGTGCACGAACGCCTCCTCGAGCGCGCGCACGGCGTGCGCCGCCTCCGCTTCGGGCAGCACGAAGCAGATGCTCGCCTCGCTCGACGCCTGGCTGATCATCGACACCGAGTGGCCCGCCTGCGACAGCGCGGTGAAGGCGCGGCCGGCGACGCCGGGAACGCCGATCATGCCGCCGCCCTCGATGGAGACGAGGGCTTGAGCGTGCACGGCGGTGAGCGCCTTGACGGGATAGTCGCCGGCGCCGACGTCGGCGGCGATGCGCGTCCCCGGCGCGTCGCGGAAGGCGTTCTTCACGTAAGAGCGGGATCTTGCGGTCGACGAGCGGGATCATCGTCCGCGGGTGGAGCACCTTGGCGCCGTAGTAGGCGAGCTCCGCCGCCTCGCGGTAGTGGAGCTCGGCGAGGACGCGCGCGGCGGGCACGCTCTTGGGGTCGGCGGTCATCAGGCCGTCGACCTCCTTCCACAGCGTCACCGCGTCGGCGTCGAGGCTGCGCGCGAGGATGGCGGCGGAGAAGTCGGTGCCGCCGCGCCCGAGGGTGACGAGCTCGCCCTCCGGCCCGCGGCCGAGGAAGCCGGGCATGACGACGACTTGCCCCGCGGCGAGCAGCGGCCGCACCCGCTCGTGGGCGGCGCGGGCGCAGCGGGGGAAGCTCGGCCAGACGGCGCCGAGGCGCCGCTCGGTGACGATGACGTCGGTGGCCTCGACGTACGCCGCGTCGATGCCCGCCTCGCCGAGCGCGGCGACGAAGAGGCGCGACAGCACGCGCTCGCCGCGGGCGACGAGGGCGTCCTGCGCGCGCGTCGTCAGCTCGCGCAGCACGGCGACGCTCTCGCACATGGCGACGAGCTCGCGCGCCGAAGCGGCGATCTCCTCGCGCAGCGCGGCAGCGCGCGTGGGGTCCGAGAGGAGCGCGCCGGCCACCTCCTGGTGGCGCGCCTCGAAGCGCGCCGCCGCCTCCTCCCAGCCGGCGCGGTCGCCGGCGAGCGCGGCGCGGCCGGCGGCGAGCAGCAGGTCGGTGACGCCCGACATCGCCGAGGCGACGCAGGCGATCTGCTGGCCTTCCCGCGCGCGCGCCGCGGCGACGCGCGAGACAGCGGCGCGGATCGCTTCCGGCGTGCCCATGGCCACGCCGCCGAACTTGTAGACCTCGAGCGCCATTGGAAGCGCGGGAGTATACGCGGCGCCCTCGGCGCGGCTCCGTCGCCCGCAGGCGACCGAAGTTAGGATCGCCGCGTTCGCTGACGTTCGGGAACGGTGGACCGATGCCGCGGTCGGACGATCTCCACAGCTTGCCGCCGGACCTGCCGGTGCCCGTCGACGACGGCGCCTGCGATCACCTGCCCGGCATGGAGTGGCCGGGGGTCGAGCTGCCCTCGACGCGAGACAGGCTCGTCTCGCTGCGCGACGTCGACGCCGCATGGCTGGTCGTCTACTTCTATCCGCGCACCGGGTTGCCCGATCAGGATCCTCCCGGCGGCCTCGCCGCTTGGGACGCCATTCCGGGCTCGCGCGGCTGCACGCCGCAGGCTTGCTCGTATCGCGACCACCACTCCGAGCTGCGCGAGCTGGGCGTCGAGGTGTTCGGCGTCAGCACGCAGACCTCCGACTATCAGCGCGAAGCGGCCACGCGCCTGCACCTTCCCTTCGAGCTGCTCAGCGACGAACGGCTCGCGCTCGCGAGCGCGTTGCGACTGCCCACCTTCAGCATGGCGGGCCAGGTGCTGATCAAGCGCCTGACGTTGATCGGCCGCGCCGGGCGCATCGAGACGTGCTTCTATCCGGTGTTCCCGCCGGATGCGGACGCCGATCGCGTGCTGCGCTACGTCAGTGGCGCGCGCGCGCTAGCTAACAGCAGCAAGCGACGTCGTCGCGGCCCCCGCGCTCATCCACCGCCGCCGGCGTGCCGTACTGCGGGCGGAGAGCTCATCATGGGACGCACCAGCACGACACGTGCTCTCGTCTTCCTCGCCGCGCTGCTCGCGCTTCACCAGCGCCAGTCGCGCTGGCGCTGCCGAGACCGAGCCCGTCATCAGCGACGAGGAAGCCAAGGCCGCAGCGACCATCGCGGAAGAGATCGAGGTCACGAGCCGCGCCTCCGAGCTCGTCGGCATCGCCGACAGCGCCGGCGAGGGGGTGGTCGGCCGCGAGGACCTGGCGCGGCGGCCGCTGCTGCGCGCCGGCGAGCTGCTCGAGACCGTGCCCGGCGTCGTCATCAGCCAGCACAGCGGCGGCGGCAAGGCCAACCAGTACTACCTGCGCGGCATGAACCTCGACCACGGCACCGACTTCCGCATCACCGTCGCCGGCGTCCCGCTCAACCTGCCGACCCATGCGCACGGCCAGGGCTACGCCGACCTCAACTTCCTCATCCCGGAGCTCGTCGACACGCTGCGCTTCCGCAAGGGTCCCTACGCCGCCGAGGACGGCGACTTCTCCGCCGCCGGTTCGGCGCACCTCGACTACGTGCGCGCTCTGCCGGCGCCGGCCCTCGAGTTGTCGGGCGGCGAGCTCGGCTATGGGCGCGCGCTGGCCGCCGGCTCGCGCGAATACCGCGGCGGCGACCTCCTCGGCGCGCTCGAGGTCGCGCACTCCGACGGCCCGTGGGCGCGCGGCGACGACCTGCAACGACTCAACGGCGTCGTGCGCTACAGCCGGGGCGACTACGGCCGCGGCTGGCAGCTCACCGGCATCGGCTACCGCGGCCGGTGGTACGCCACCGATCAGATCCCCGCCTCCGCCGTCGCCGAAGGACGGCTCGGCCGCTTCGACAATCTCGACTACGAGCTCGGGCGGCGAGTCGCGGCGCTTGAGCCTCGCCGCCGCGGCGCACCACGCCGACGACCGCACCTCGGCGCGCGCCAACGCGTACCTGCTCTACTACGACCTCGACCTCTTCTCGAACTTCACCTATTTCCTCGACGACCCCGAGCACGGCGACCAGTTCGAGCAGCAGGACCGGCGGCTCGAGGGCGGCTTCTCACTCGCACGCGAGCGTTCCGTCGAGCTCCTCGGCCGCGAGGCGAGCTTCACGCTGGGGAGCGACCTTCGCCTGAGCCGCATCGACGTCGGCCTCTACCACACCGAGCGGCGGGCGCGTCTCGAGACGACGCGCCACGACCAGGTGCTGCAGCTCGTCGGCGGCCCTTATGTCGAGGGGCGCGTGCAGTGGAGCCCGCGGCTGCGCGCCTTCGGCGGCCTGCGGCTCGACGGCTGGTGGGCCGATGTCGACAGCAACCTGGCGGTCAACTCCGGGCGAACGAGCACCGCGCTGCTGAGCCCGAAGGTCGGCATCGTGCTCGGCCCGTGGCAGGAGACCGAGCTCTACGTCGACTTCGGCTACGGCTTCCATAGCAACGACGCCCGCGGCGCCACGCTGCGCGTCGACCCGCGCACCGGCGAGGCGGCGCGGCGCGTCGATCCGCTGGTGCGCGCTCGCTCCGCCGACCTCGGCGTGCGCACGCAGCGGGTGCGCGGCCTGCAGAGCTCGCTGTCGCTCTTCGCGCTCGAGCTCGACAGCGAGCTGCTCTTCGTCGGCGATGCCGGCGGCACCGAGGCGTCGCGGCCGAGCCGGCGCGTCGGCGTCGAGCTCGCCAACTTCTGGCAACCCACCTCGTGGCTGCGCCTCGACGCCGACTTCGCGCTGACGCGGGCGCGCTTCACCGACGACGATCCGGCGGGCGACCGCATCCCCGGCGCGGCGGAGCGCGTCGCCAGCGCCGGCCTGTCGCTCGCCGGCCGCTCGCGGCTCTCCGGCGGCCTGCGTCTGCGCCACTTCGGCCCCCGCGACCTGATCGAGGACGGCAGCGTGCGCTCGCGCTCGACGACGCTCCTCTACGGCGAGGCGGCCTTCGAGCTGCGGCCAGGGATGCGCCTGGCCGTCGAGGTGTTCAACCTGCTCGACGCCAAGGCGTCCGACATCGACTACTTCTATACGTCGCGCCTCGCGCCCGACGCGCCCGAGCGCGACGACGTGCACTTCCACCCCGTCGAGCCGCGGTCGGTGCGGGTGGCGATCAAGCTCGGACGCGGCTGACGCGCGAGCGCTGGCGCGCTCGCACGGGGTGGTGCCGCTACGCGCTCGCGGCGAAACGTTGCACGGCGCCGCGCCGCCGGCTCGGCTACGATCGGCGCAGGTGCAGCGCGCCCAACTGGTCGCCTCGGCGGTCGTCGCGATCTCCGCGCTCGCGTTGGCGAGCGCGCCGGCGGGAGCCGTCGACGCGGTGATCGCCGCCGCCGGCGACATCGCCTGCGATCCGGCGGACCCGAATTTCCACCTCGGCGAAGGCCACGGCATGCGCTGCCGCCAGCGCGCCACCTCCGACCTGCTCCTCGCCGGCGCCTGGGACGCCGTGCTGCCGCTCGGCGACACGCAGTACTGGGCGGGAGAGCTGGCGAACTACCAGGCGGTCTTCCATCCGACGTGGGGACGGCTGGGGCCGCTGCTGCGCCCGGCGGTCGGCAACCACGAGTACCTGACGCCCGGCGCCGCCGGCTACTTCGACTACTTCGGCGCCGCCGCCGGCGAGCGCGGCAAGGGCTGGTACAGCTACGACGTCGGCTCGTGGCACGTGGTGTCGCTCAACTCCAACTGCGGCGCCATCGCCGGCGGCTGCGGGCCTGGCTCGCCGCAGCTGCAGTGGCTGGCGGCCGACCTCGCCGCCCACCCCGCCGCCTGCACCCTCGCCTACTGGCACCACCCGCGCTTCTCCTCCGGCGCGCACGGCGACGACGCCAGCTACGACGCCTTCTGGCGCACGCTCTACGACGCCGGCGCCGACGTCGTGCTCGTCGGACACGACCACGACTACGAGCGCTTCGCCCCGCAGACGCCCGCTGGCGTCGCCGACGCCGCGCACGGCATCCGCGAGTTCGTCGTCGGCACCGGCGGCCGCGAGACGCGGCCGTTCGGCACCGTGCGCGCCAACAGCGAGGTGCGCGACGCCAGCACGCTCGGGGTGCTGAAGCTGCGCCTGCGCGACGGCGGCTACGACTGGGAGTTCCTGCCCATCCCCGGCGGCACCTTCACCGACAGCGGCAGCGCCAGCTGCCACCACGCGCCGTCGGCGACGCAGCTCCATCTCCTCGGCGGCCGCTTCCGCGCCGAGGTGACCTGGCGCGACTTCGCCGGCCGCACCGGCGCCGGCTCGGTCGTTTCGTTCGCTGCCGACCGGTCGGGGCTCTTCTGGTTCTTCGCCCCCGACAACTGGGAGCTGCTGATCAAGGTGATCGACGGCTGCAGCTTCAACGACCGCTACTGGGTCTTCTCGGCGGCGACGACCAACGTCGAGTACACGCTCACCGTCACCGACACCATGACGGGGCAGGTGAAGCGCTACGACAACCCGCTCGGGCAACGAGCGGCGGCAGTGACCGACACCAACGCGTTCGCGAGCTGCCCGTAGGCATCACTCTTCGGTCGACGCCACGACGCGCTGTACCGGTGCCGGCGCTGGCACGCTCGGCC
>CAWJWP010000021.1:0-198470 GCA_963846495.1 Thermoanaerobaculia bacterium
GCGATGACGCGGCCGCCGTTGAAAGCACCCACCGAGATCGGCAGCGGCGGCGGATCGGTGGCGCCGACGACCACCGCCTTCGCCTCGCCGCGCCGGATGGCGTCGAGCGCGTGTTTCAACGCGACGCCGAAGGTGGCGCAGGCGGCGACCGGCGCGTAGTTGAGGCCGGTGATGCGGCCGAGCATCGAGATCTGCGCCGCCGGGTTGTTGTGGATGTTCCACAACGGCTCGGCGCTGACCTCGGCCCACGGCGGGGGCGGCGCGCCGCACTCGCGCTGCAGGCGCTGGCGGCGCCGCTGCTTCTCCTTGAGCACGTGGAGCCGCGCCTCGGCGACGTCGCCCTCGACGGCGAGCGACTCGATCTCGCGCAGCGCCGCGAGGCAGTCGTGAAGCTCCGGCGAGCGCGCCGCCCAATAGCGGCGGAAGGCGTCCTCGGCGTCGGTGCGGTCGGCGTCGAGAACGGTGGCGGGGTCGGACGGTGCGTCGGGCTCGGCGGCACCGCGCTCCGTCTCGGGTAGTGCGAGCCACGCGCGCAGCGCGGCGTTGCGCTCGGGCTCGGACCAGAAGCGGTCCCACCGCCGCTGTGCGCGCTCGACGGCGACGGTCTCCCGTCCGATGGTGGCGACGGCGCCGATGCTGGTGCCGACGTAGACGTGCGCCTGCGCGCCGAGCGCCTGCAGCTCCGCCTCGATGCCGTCGTTTTGGCCGAGCGATTGGATGAATGCGCCGATCGCGTACTGCGTCGGCATGTCCATCTTCTCGGCGAGCTGCGGAAAGCGCCCCGCCGGGAAGCGGTCGTCGACCCACGGCTCGCAGTCGCGAAAACGAAACGCGGGCATACCGACGAGGAAGTTGCTGGGGCCGTAGCCGTCGAAAGGCGCGAGCCAACTCTCCGGCGATCTCAAGTTGCGCGCGAACGTGTCCACGTCCGGCGAGCGCGGCGCGACGACCCCCCAGCCGAAGACGCCGACGCGGCGCAGCGAATCAGCCACCAGCGAGGTCGTCCTCGCCCCAGATGCGGCGGAAGCTCGGTCCGGTGTCGAAGATGTAGTCGCGCGCCGCCGCCACCTTGGCGCCGCGGATCGCGATGGCGGTGACGCCACGGTTGCGTTTGCGCTCGCCGGCGCGGTTCTCGAGGTCGATCGTCCACTCGACCATCACCTCGTTGTTGGCGCCGAGCGTCCAGGGCCGGGCCACGGCCACGTGCAGGAGTGTGAAGTGGAGGGTGGGGAACATCTCGAGGAAGCGCTCGAACCAGGTGAAAATCTCGGCCGTCCCCATGAAACGGCCGCTCGCGGAGATGTCGCCGGGAAACTCGAACACCGCATCCGACTGCCAGGCGGCGAGAAACGACTCGAGGTCACGCCGGTTCAGGTGCTCGTAGGTGCGGCGCACGCCGCGAATGGCCAGCCATGCTCCGATCACGAGGACCTCCTGGACGAGACGGGATGCCGGAGGTGGGGCTCGAACCCACACGCCCGAAGGCGGGAGATTTTAAGTCTCCTGCGTCTGCCAGTTCCGCCACTCCGGCTTGCTCGAGGATCATACCTTAACGTCGTAGTCGGTCCCGATAGTTAACTTTTCTATTGCGCCAACTGTGGACGTTTGACAGCAAGGTTTTACGCGCCTTTGCTGCCGCCTGCGCCCCTGCTAGACTGCCGGCCGCTCCATGGCCGTTCTCGACGCCCTGCAGGCCCCGCGCACGCTGCCGCACAGCGAGGAGTCCGAGCGGGCGGTGCTCGCCGGCATCCTGCTCGAGCCGCAGGTGCTCGCCACCGTCGCCGCCCGGCTCGTCGAGGGCGACTTCTACTTCGAGCGCCACCAGCGCATCTACCGCGCCATGCTCGACCTGCAGGCGGCGGGCACCGACGTCGACCTGCGCACGCTCCAGGCGCGGCTGGAGCAGCAGGCGCAGATCGACGCCGTCGGCGGCCTCGCCTACCTCGCCGGCCTCGACGTCGACCTGCCCGACCTCGGCCGCATCGACTCCTACGTCGAGATCGTCAAGGAGCGCTCGCTGCGCCGCCGGCTCATCCAGGCCTGCAGCGACGTCACCCGCTCGGCGCTCGACGGCGGCCTCGAGGCCAACGAGGCGCTCGGCAAGGCCGAGCAAGCGATCCTCGGTCTCGGCGAGGAAGCCGTCGCCCGCGGCTTCGTGTCGCTCGGCCGCGTCCTCGACCGAACAATGGAGGATCTCGAGGAGCGACCGGGCAGCACGCTCATCGGCATCCCCACCGGCTTCACCGACCTCGACCGCATGACCCACGGCCTCAACAAGGGCAACCTGATCATCATCGCGGGACGGCCGGGCATGGGCAAAACCGAGCTTGGCTTTGAACATTGCGCAATACGTTGCCATTCACCAAAGCAAACCGGTCGGCGTCTTCTCGCTCGAGATGAGCGAGCAGGAGCTGGCGCTGCGCATCCTCTGCTCGGAGGCCGACGTCTCGTTCTCACGGCTGCGCGCCGGCCACCTGTCGCAGAAACAATGGCAGTCGATCGTGCAGACGGTGCGTCGCCTCGCACCGGCGCCGCTCTACATCGACGACTCGCCGAACCCGAGCCTGCTCGAGGTCGCTTCCAAGACGCGCCGCCTGCGCGCCGAGCTCGGCCTCGAACTCATCATCCTCGACTACCTCCAGCTCATGCAGGCCGGCGGCCGCTACGAGAACCGCAACCTCGAGATCGCCGCCATCAGCCGCAGCCTCAAGCAGCTCGCCAAGGAGCTCAACATCCCGGTGATCGCGCTGTCGCAGCTCTCCCGCCAACCCGAACGCCGCAGCGGCGACCACCGCCCGCAGCTCGCCGACCTTCGCGAGTCGGGCTGCCTCACGGGCGACACCTTGGTGACGCTTGCCGATTCCGGAGCCCGAGTGCCGATGCGTGACCTATGCGGCCGCAGCGGCTTCTCAGTATGGGCTCTCGACTCCGAGGCGTGGCGACTCCGGCGAGCTGAGGTGACCCGTGCTTTCTCGACTGGTGTGAAGCCTGTCTTCAGGCTCATGACCCGCCTCGGCCGTAGCATCCGCGCGACCGCGAACCACCGTTTCCTCACCATCGAAGGCTGGCGGCGGCTCGACGAGATATCTCCAGGGACTCGTCTTGCGATGCCGCGACGCATCGAGGCTCCCCGCGAGCAGACGATGTCGGATGCCGAACTGGCGATTCTTGGACATCTCATCGGCGATGGCTGCACCCTGCCACGCCACGTCCTTCAGTACACGACTCGCGAACAGGATTTGGCCGAGACGGTAGCTGCCCTCGCCACTGAATGTTTCGGCGATCGCGTGCGGCCGCGAATCAGCCGTGAGCGGCGTTGGTATCAGGTCTATCTGCCGTCAGCGGAGCACCATACGCACGGCCGGCGCAATGCGATCGCCGAATGGCTCGAGACGCTCGGCGGCGTCTGGGGACGACGCTCCTGGGAGAAGCGAATTCCCGAAGCTGTCTTCGCACAGCCAGCCAACGCCGTAGCCCGATTCGTCCGCCATCTCTGGTCCACGGACGGGTGCGTGCGCCCGACTGCCTCCGCTGCGCCCGCTATGTACTACGCGACGAGCAGCCCCGGGCTCGCACGCGACCTCCAAGCCCTCCTCCTGCGCCTCGATCTGCAGGCACGCGTCGAACGGCATCCGCAACACGGCAAGGGCCGCGATCAGTACCACGTGCGGCTCAGCGAGCGTTCGCAGCTACTCGGCTTCGCCGAACGCGTCGGCGCTGTCGGCGCATACAAGACCGAGTGCATTCGGCAGGTCGTCGAGCAACTCCGCGGTCGGGTCGAGAACACCAACCGCGATGTCGTCCCGCGCGAGGTCTGGCCGCTCTACGTTCGGCCGGCGATGGCCGCTGCGGGACTCACTCACCGTGCGCTTCATGCCGCCATCGGCACGGCCTACGCCGGGATGACGCTGTTTCATCAGAACCTTGGCAGGCAGCGGGCGCTCGCAGTCGCCATCGCCACCGGTTGCGAAGCGCTGCGGTGCCTCGCCGAGAGCGACGTCTACTGGGATCAGGTCGTGTCGATCGTGCCCGACGGCGAGGAGGAGGTCTTCGACCTCACCGTTCCCGGCCCGCACAACTTCGTCGCCGACGAGATCTTGGTGCACAACTCGATCGAGCAGGACGCGGATCTAGTCGCGTTCGTCTATCGCGACGAGATCTACAACCCGGACGATCCGAGCAATCGCGGATTGGCGGAGCTGATCGTCTCCAAGCACCGCAACGGCGAGACGGGGACCGTGGAGCTGGTCTTCCTCGGCGAGACGACGACGTTCAAGAACCGCGCGCCGGACTACATGGCCGCCGGGGGGCCGCCTTGATGAGCGCGCCGGTGCCCCGGCCCGCACGCGCGACCTCGCCGCGCGCGTAAGCTCCGCGTCGCTATGCCGCTGCTCGAGGATCGCGAGGAGGCTGGCGCGCTGCGCCCCTCGTGGGGCGAGATCGACCTCGACGCCCTGGATGCGAATCTCGCGCACGTGCGCCGCCGTGTCGCTCCCGCCGGCGTGCTCGGCGTCATCAAGGCTGACGCCTACGGCCACGGCGCGTCGCAGGTGGCGCTCGCGCTCGAACGAGCCGGCATCGACTGGCTCGGCGTGGCGATGGTGGAGGAGGGGGCCGAGGTGCGCCGCGCCGGCGTGCGGGCGCCGATCCTCATGCTCGGCCCCATCCGCCGCGAGCAGCTGCCGCTCGTGCGCCGGTACAAACTGACCCCGGCGGTCTCCAGCCTCGAGCAGCTCGAGGCGTGGCTCGACTGGTGCGCCACGAGCGGCCACGGCCAGCAGATCCACCTCAAGGTCGACACCGGCATGCGCCGCCTCGGCATCGAGCTCGAGGCCGTGCCGCGTGCGCTCGCGCTCATCCGCGCACAGCCGCTGTTGCGGCTCACGGGCGTGCTGTCGCACCTCGCCGACGCCGACGACCTCGACAGCCTGCGCAACGAGGACCAGGAGGAGCGCTTCGAGAGCGTGCTGGCGCAGCTCACCGCCGAGGAGCGCGATCGCGTCTGGCTCCACCTCGCCAACAGCGCCGGCGCCCTCCACTGGCCGCCGACGCGGCACACGCTGGTGCGCTGCGGCCTGGCGCTCTACGGCCTCGACCCCGCCGGCCGCGAGGGCGAGCTGCGGCCGGTGCTCTCGGTGCATGCCCGCGTCGTGATGACGCGCCAGGTCCCTACCGGCGGCCGTGTCGGCTACAGCGGCCGCTGGACGGCGCTGCGCCCGAGCCGCGTCGGCATCCTGCAGCTCGGCTACGCCGACGGCTACCCGTGGAAGCTCTCCAACCGCGCCGAGGCGCTGGTCGAGGGGCGGCGTGTCGCCGTCGTCGGCGCGGTGTCGATGGACATGATCGCCGTCGACTTGACCGACACGCAGGCCGGCATCGGCGCCGACGTGGTGCTGCTCGGCCGCCAGGCGGGCGAGGCGATCACGGCCTGGGAGATCGCCGAGCGCGCCGAGACGATCCCCTACGAGATCCTCACCCGCTTCGGCCTGCGCATGGCGCGTCACTACTTCCGCGACGGCCGCGTCGTCGAGACGACCTCGCGCCACCTCGCATGATCCGCGCGCTGCGCAATCTGCTGGAGGGCTTCTTCCTCGAGGTGGGGCGGTTCTTCACGCTGCTCGGTCGCACCCTCGCCTGGACCTTCCGCCGCCCGTTCGACCTCGCCGAGTGGCTGCGGCAGATGGTGAAGGTGGGCGTCGACTCGACGCCGGTGATCCTGCTCACCGCCATGTTCACCGGCATGGTGCTCGCTCTCCAGACCTTCAGCACCTTGAAGCGCGTGCACGCCGAGGGCTACGTCGGCACGCTGGTGGCGCTGTCGATGGTGCGCGAGCTCGGCGCCGTGCTCGCCGCGCTCGTCATCGCCGGCCGCTCGGGCTCGGCGATGGCGGCCGAGCTGGGCACCATGCGGGTCACCGAGCAGATCGACGCACTGGAGGTGCTCGCCACCGATCCCGTGCACTACCTGGTGGTGCCGCGGGTGTGGGCGACGACGATCACGCTGCCGCTGCTGGTGGCGATGGGCGACGCCGTCGGCATCGTCGGCGGCTACCTGGTGTCGGTGGTGCTGCTCGGCGCCAACCCGGTGTCGTACATCGACAACACGTTCCGCTTCATGGACCTCTCCGACCTCACCTCGGGGCTCGTCAAGGCCGCCGTGTTCGGGCTGCTGCTGGCGCTCATCGGCTGCCAGCAGGGGCTCTACACGCGCGGCGGCGCCGAGGGCGTCGGCCGCTCGACCACCCGCGCCGTCGTGCTCGCCAGCATGGCGATCCTGATCTCGGACTTCTTCCTGACCAAGCTGCTGCTTTGACCGACCTCGCACACGAGGGTCGCCTCTTGTCGATGAGCGCTGGCCGCTCAATGGCGAGCATCCCCACCCCGGGAGCCTTCTCACTCCACCCCCCCCCCCCGCGCGGCGCCCGCTGACGAGCCGAAGATCTCGCTGCGCGGCGTCAGCAAGTCGTTCGGCGGCAAGGTGGTGCTCGACTCGATCGACCTCGACGTGAAGGCGGGCGAGTCGCTGGTCGTCGTCGGCGGCTCGGGCACCGGCAAGAGCGTGATGCTCAAGCACATGATCGGCTTGATCCGCCCCGACGCCGGCACCGTGCACGTCGACGGCGTCGATCTGTCGACGCTCTCCAACCGCGAGCTCCCGAGCTTCCGCCGCCGCTTCGGCATGGCCTTTCAGGAGGGCGCGCTCTTCGACTCGATGACCGTCGAGGGGAACATCGCCTTCCCGCTCCAGCGCGCCGGCTGGGAGCGCGAGCGCCTGCGCGCCCGCGTCGCCGAGTGCATCGACCTCGTCCACCTCGAAGGCGCCGAACGCAAGATGCCGGCAGAGCTCTCGGGCGGCATGCGCCGCCGCGTCGGCCTGGCGCGCGCCATCGCGCTCGAGCCGCAGATCCTCCTCCTCGACGAGCCGACGACCGGGCTCGACCCGGTGATCTCCGCCGTCGTAGAGGACTTGGTGATCGAGCTGCACCAGCCGGCTTCACCTCACCATGGTCAGCATCACCCACGACATGGAGAGCGCCTTTCGCATCGCCGACCGCATCGGTATGCTGCATCGGGGCAAGGTGATCGCGCTCGCCCCGCCGGCGGAGTTCCGCCGGCATCCCGACCCGCGCGTGCAGCAGTTCCTGCGCCGCGAAGCCCAAGGCCCACTGACCGAGGACTGAGCGAGGCCCGACGTGGAGAACACGGTCAAGGTCGGCATCTTCATGACTCTCGCGGTGGGCGTGCTGGCGTACCTCGTCCTGCGCGCCGAGCAGGTACGGTTGTTCGAGCCGCGCGGCCGGCGAGTGGTGGCGCAGTTCGACAGCGTCGCCGGGCTCGACGACCAGTCGGCCGTGCGCATCGCCGGCGTGCGCATCGGCCGTGTCGACGGCATCGCGCTGCGCGGCCGCGAAGCGATGGTGCAGGTGGTCGTCGAGAGCGACGTGCCGCTCACCCGCGGCACCTACGCTGAGATCAAGAACCTCGGCCTGCTCGGCGACAAGTACGTCGAGCTGGTGCCGGGGCCGGCGAACGCGCCGGTGTTGCCCGACGGCGCCGTCATCCCTGGCCGGCCGGCCACCGGCATCGACGAGGTGCTTGCCTCGGTGGGCGGCCTTGGCGGGTCTCTACAGGAAGTGGCGGCACAGCTCTCCGGCAAAGCGCCGCCCAATGGGCCGCTCGGGCGGCTGGTCGTCAACCTGGAGGCGACGAGCGGCCAGATCCGGGACCTGGTGGCCAGCAACCGCGAGCAGCTGCACGACACGATCGCCAACTTCGAGCTGGTGTCGGCGACGCTCGCCCGCGAGCTGCCGCAGCTGTCGGCGCAGCTCACCGCCCTGCTGAGCGAGGTGCGCGGCGTGGTGGCGGAGAACCGCGGCGCGCTGCACGACGGGCTCGAGAACGTCGAGTCGCTGACCGCCAACCTGCAGACCTCGGTCGACAACCTCAACGACATCACCGGCAAGCTCGCCCGCGGCGAGGGCACGATGGGCAAGCTGCTCAACAGCGACGAGGCGCACACCCAGCTCATCGGCGCCCTCGACTCGGTGCAGAGCGGCGTCGCCGGGCTCACGCAATCGCTGGGCAAGGTCAACAAGCTCCAGCTCGAGCTGGCGATGCAGGGCTGGTACCTGCCCGACCGCGAAGACGCCCACGGTGAGTTCCGGGTGGACATCGACCCGCAGAGCGGCCGCCACTATCGGGTGGCGATCGCCGACGACCCCGCCGGCCGGCGGCGCACGAAGACGCAAACCGTCACCACGACGGCACCCGACGGATCGGTGGAGGAGGAGGTCGTGCGTACCGAGACGATCGAGGACCGCACCACGGTGTCGGCCCTCTTCGGCTTTCCAGCCGACGAGCGCTACAGCCTGTGGGCGGGACTCATCGAGTCGCGCTTCGGCGTGCAGGCGGACTACCGGCCGACGCCGCGCTGGGACCTGAGCCTGCAGGCCTACGACTTCGGGCGCGGCGACGACAACAGCGCGCATCTGCGGCTGCTGGCGGCCTTCCGCCCACGCGAGCACTTCTACCTGATCGGCGGTTACGACGACCCGCTGATGAGCGACCGCGACTCGCTCTTCTTCGGGTTGGGGCTGCGCTGGCGCGACGACGACCTGAAGTATTTGCTGGGGTCGATCCCGAAGTTCTGATCGTGTGCTCGCTGGAGCTCGCCCACGCTCAGGTCGCGCCGGCGGACTCGAGTCCGCCGGCTTGGAGCTGAGCCGATGCGTCGCGCGCTGCAAGGATCGGCGGGCGAAAACCGTCTGTAGCTGATCGTGGCGCGCCCTCGCACTCGCTTCGTCTGCCAAGCCTGCGGCTACGCCAGCCCGCGCTGGCTCGGCCGCTGCACCGAGTGCGAGGCGTGGGACAGCTTCGTCGAGGAGGCGGCTCCGGCGCCGCGGGCGGCGTCGCGCGGTCTCGGCGGCGGGGCAAGTGCGGCGGCGATGGTGGCGGCGCCGATGCCGCTCGGCGTCGTCGGCGAGGAGGCGGCGGTGCGCTTCGGCAGCGGCATGTCGCTGCTCGACCGCGTGCTCGGCGGCGGCGTGGTGGCCGGTGGCGCGGTGCTCCTCGCCGGCGAGCCTGGGATCGGCAAATCGACGCTGCTGCTGCAGCTCGCCGAGGCGCTGGCGCGGAGCGGGCGGCGCGTCCTCTACGCCAGCGCCGAGGAGTCGACGCGGCAGCTACGGTTGCGCGCCGAGCGGCTGGGCTGCGGGCATCCCGGCCTGCTGGTCGCCGGCGAGACGGCCGTCGAAGCGATGCTCGGGGCGGCGGAGCAGTCGAGGCCCGAGGCGCTGTTCGTCGACTCGATCCAGGCCGTGCACAGCGAGGAACTGTCGGGGCTGCCGGGGTCGGTGGGCCAGGTGCGCGCCTGCGCCGAGCGGCTCGTCGAGCACGCGAAACGCGGCGACTGCGCGCTCTTCCTCGTCGGCCACGTGACCAAGGAAGGGAGCATTGCCGGCCCGAAGTCGCTCGAGCACCTCGTCGACACCGTGCTCGCCTTCGAGGCCGAGGGCGGCGCCGACTACCGGCTGCTGCGCGCCGTCAAGAACCGTTTCGGCCCCGCCGGCGAGGTGGCGCTCTTCGAGATGCACGACAGCGGTCTGGTGGAGGTGGCGGACCCGTCGCGCGCGCTGCTGGCACAACGACGGCCCGAGGCGCCGGGCTCGGCGGTCGCCGCGACCGTGCAGGGCTCGCGGCCGCTGCTCGTCGAGGTGCAGGCGCTCGTGCACGCGAGCGAGCTGGCGACTCCGCGCCGCGTCGCCCTCGGTCTCGACGGCCCGCGGGTCGCGCTGCTGCTGGCGGTGCTCGAGCGCTTCGCCGGCGCCTCCTTCGCCGGCCGCGACGTCTACCTCAACGTCGTCGGCGGCCTGCGCCTCGAAGAGCCGGCCGTCGACCTCGCCATCGCCGCCGCGCTGCTCTCGGCGCTGGCGGAGAAGCCGCTGCCCCCACAAGCCGCCTTCTTCGGCGAGATCGGCCTTCTCGGCGAAGTCCGCCCCGTCGGCCGTGCCGAAGTCCGCCTGCGCGAAGCCGGCGCCCTCGGCTTCCACACCGCCTACTGCCCCAAGCTCGAAGGCTCCCGCCGCCCCCGCGAAGTCAAGCTCCGCGAGCTCGAGCACGTGCGCGAGCTGGGGAAGGCGCTCGGGCTTGGATAGGAGAGATAAATGAGCGCTGCTACACTGTTGTTGAGGATTTCAACAAGGAGCTGCGCTATGGCAACGGTTAATTTCAGTGTGCCGGAGGACGTCAAACGGGAGTTCCAGCGCACGTTTGCAAAAGAGAACAAGAGCGCCATCATCGCCCGTTTGATGAAACAGGCGGTGGAGGAGCGTCGCCGCGAGCAGGCTCAGTCGGCGGCGATCGACAAGCTGCTGGAGCTGCGCAAGCGGATGCCGCCGGCCACCGATGCCGAGATCCGGCGAGCGCGGCGCTTTGGTCGGCCGTGATCCTCGTCGTCGATGCCAGCGTGGTGGTGAAGTGGGCGTTGCCGGAGCCGTCGTCTGAGGAACACCTCGACGAGGCTCTGGCGGTGCTCGCCGCTATCCGGCGCCGCGAGGTCACGTTGGTACAGCCCCTACATTGGATTCTCGAGGTCGCCGCGGTGCTCGTTCGCATACGACCCGAGATAGTCGATGAAAGGCTCGATCTGCTCGGTCTGATCCAGGTATCGATCGCCGCCGAAACGGTCGTCCTACGCCGGGCGGCGCGGTTGGCCGAGGAGCTCAACCATCACCTCTTCGACACCCTGTACCACGCCGTCGCCCTCGAGCGTCAGGGTGTGCTGGTGACGGCAGACGGCCGTTACGCGCGAAAGGCGGCGCACTTGGGTCGTGTCGTCGAGCTGCGTCGCTGGACCGGATCGCTGGCCGCGCAGTAAGCGCAACGGCAGGACGCGGTCACTGCGCGGCGCGGCGATGGTACGCTGCGCCGCATGCCGCCGGGGCTCAACGTCGTCATCGATCTGTCGCATCACAACAACAACGTCGATTTCGTCAAGATCGCCGCTGCCGGCGTGCTGGGCGTGATCCACAAGGCGACGCAGGGGACGACCGGCGTCGATCCGCTCTACGCCGAGCGGCGGCCGGCCGCTCTCGCTGCCGGCTTGCTCTGGGGCGCCTACCACTTCGGCGACGGTAGCGACGGCGTGGCGCAGGCGGACCACTTCCTCGACGTTGTCGGGCCGGATCCGCAAACGCTCCTCGTGCTCGACTTCGAGTCCAACCCGTCGGGCCCGAGCATGTCGCTGGAGGAGGCACGAGCGTTCGTGACGCACGTGCAGAGCGTCACCGGCAAGTGGCCGGGCTTCTATTCAGGGCACGACATCAAGGACGCCCTCGGCACGGGTAGCGACCCGGTGCTGGCCAACTGCTGGTTCTGGCTGTCGCAGTACGGCCCCACCGCCGTGGTACCCGTCAACTGGGCCACCTGGACGCTTTGGCAGTACACCGACGGCGCCAACGGGCCCGATCCGCACAGCGTCGACGGCGTCGGCTACTGCGACCGCGACACCTTCAACGGAGACGAGACGCAGCTGCGGGCGCTTTGGGGCGCCGCCGCCGGCTGAAGCCCACGCCGAGTCGACCGCGAAGGGTCCGGCACACCGCCGGATAGCGCGCGGTTGTAACGGGAGAATCCGCAGCTGCGTATGACTTTCGCGATGTTGACGTCGCGGGAACGGTGCATAGGCTGGAGCCGATCGCTGGCGGTGGCGCTGTCCGTCACGCTCGTCATCGCCCTCGCCGGCTGCGCGAAGACCCGCCACGTCGACGCTGTGGAGTTCCTCGAGAAGGCGAACATGTCGGTCGGCGCCATGTACTCCATCCGCTTCGTCGGCGTCCGCGAGGGCCGGGCTTGGCTCGAGGAGTGGAAGTACTGGCCAGTGTTCGGCGAGCGCACGACGATGCTGTGGACCGAGGCCGACGGTTTGGCGCCCGAGGTACTGCGCGGTCTCGAGGCGAAGAGAGTCGAATACGAGCGCTGGATCGCGGAAGAGCGGCGCCGCAACCTAGGCGGATAGCGAGAACGACGCGCCGGGCGGCTCCTATACTCGACCGCTGCCCATGAGCAGCATCAGCCGGGCCTCGCCGCGTTACCGCCGCGTCGGTTGGTGCCAGTGCACATGTGCCTCTCCGGCGTAGAATCAGACGGAATTCTTCTCACAGCGAGCCACGCGTCGATCGGCGTCGACGACAACGCTAGGCGCGCCCGGCATCGCTCGGAGGTATGTAGGTCGAGGCCAGAACCCTGCACGGCGGTACAGACGAGGAGGCGACCAAGGTGTTGCGCCGCGATTCTTCAGACAATCCGCGAAGAGCCAGGGATTGACGATCTCCTCATATCGAGTCCGGCGTTCTGGAACGTCACGCGAAAACGCAGGCCCCGGCCTCAACATTAAATACCAGGTCGCAGGGCGAGTATTCATCGTCCTCCTCGGTGTGCAGATTCAGTGGAGGGCAGGTAAGAGTCCCTCGCAGGCTTCAACCGTTGCCTCTATGTCCCGACCCGGGCACCTGCGCTCGTTCATCCCGACCTCCGGAAACTCTCATGTCGCCCAGGTTGCGACCACGGGCGCCGGCGGCCCGCGTTGATAGATTGTGGAGATTGAGTGATGCCCTCAAAGGCACGTCGAAACGTGGGCGCTGATAGCTCGCTCGACGAACTGCGTCGCGTGCTTGCGACGCGACCATGCGCACTTCTAATCGGCGCAGGTTCGAGCATCGCTTGCGGCTATCCTGGGTGGGGCGAGTTCATTGAGTCACTGGCCGACGCCTGCGCCGACCGGCTGCACCCAGACTACCTGCGTGAGCTCAGGTCGCACGACCATCTAATTCGCGCGGATGCTTATCTCCAGCATCTTGGAGAGAAGGCTGCGGAAATCTTTCGAAAAACCTTCGCACGAGAAGTGGGCCTGCGTCAGTTACCTGAGTGGCTGCGCTCCCTGTTCGATTTGAAGGTTCGTTTGTTCCTCACTACCAACTACTCCACCGAACTGGAAATGGCAGCGCAGCGGCACCCCGCTTCTCCGTCCGAAGAGCTGTCTGTGATGCGCTGGTTTGAGGCAACAAGGATCGCTGAGACGCTTCGCAACCCGCATGGTCGGTTGTCCTTGATCTATCTACACGGGCGTTGGGACGATTCGCCGTTCTTGACCTTCGACGCCGAAGGAAGGCGTCGCAGCTCGATTATCCTCGGCGAAAGCAGCTATAAGTATGGCTATGAGCATCCCGGCGATGTGCGTTCGCTCCTCACCACGATCGCTAGAACCCACACCGTGATTATCGTAGGGTCATCATTAACCGACCAAGATGTGCTTTCACCGTTTCGCGCTCTCGGCTCAATAGGTCCGACGACCGGTCACCCTCATTTCGCAATTCTTCCCCAGCCGCCGCCGCGTAGTCAGTTACACGCGCAAGTGACCCTTTTGGAAAAGCGCTACTCGATTCGATCCGTATACTATCGACTTCCTGCAGATTCGCGCCGCGGCAGCATTGATCTTGAGATCAAAAACTTACTTTCACAGTTAGTTCTAGAGCGGTCGCGCGGAAAACGTCCTCATGTCGCGAAATTGCCAGTCGCTAAAGGCGGCGAAAGACCGCCCGTTGCCAGGGTGGTACACCCGCTTCACCGGGCGGAGGATTTCGAGCCTCGGCCGCATTATGAGGTCGCGCTCAAAAGATTCGCGGCTAGAGCCAAAGGGGGGGTACTCGCACTCTGCGGCATCGGCGGTTCGGGTAAGACCGCATTGGTGCGCGAGTTTCTCGATGCAATTGCGGCGCGACGCGTGAGGGTAAACCTAGGAGGTCTCTTTGTCTGGAGCTTCTACGAGGACCCGAGCCCTAGAGCCTTTCTTGCATCTCTGGCGGAGTACGTGTCAGGAAGCCCTGCCGATTCCTTTGCGACTGAGCAGGCTGCGTATGAGGCCTTTCGCTCCACTTGTGTCGACGTCGGCCGGCTCCTCGTTGTACTAGATGGCTTGGAGCGCGCACAGATCTCGCGACGCGACGACAAGCGCTTCCACGGCGCGCTCTCCAGCACAGTGCTCCGACGCCTGCTCTTGTGGATTGCCCAGCAGGGTGGAGGCGCACGAGCGATAGTGACGACGCGATTCCCCTTGCCGGAGCTTGAATCCGAGAGAGAGCGTCAGCGTTTCGTTGCCTATAACGTGGATACGCTATCTCGACCAGAGGCGCGAGCGGTGCTGCGGCGCCGGGGAGTTCGAGGGACGGATCGCCACTTGGATCTTCTCTTGGACCGGTTTGGAACGCATGCGTTGACCGTCAGTCATCTCGGCGGCCTCGTCGCGAATTACTTGGACTCGGATGCGCGTAGATATCGCGAGCTAGGCGTCCGCCCACTATCGAAGTTTAGCCTTGGCGAAACCGCGATGCGCTTGGGGCGCCTGATGGATACGTATCGAGATTATCTCGAGCAAAGCGAGCCGCAGGTCCACGCCGTGCTGGTTCGGGTAGCTATCTTTTCACGGCCTGTTGGGCTACAACTCTTAAAGGATGTTTTTCTAAACAAGGCGAACCGCGATGCGGCCGGTCCAATGAAGACAATGACGTCGGTGGATGTTCAGCACGCGCTCAATAGGCTTGTGAGTCTTCGATTCCTTCACGTGGATGAAGTTCAGGGCGAGCCAGTCTTTGCTCCGCACCCTGTGGTGAGAGAAATTCTACTAGAGCAATTGCAGGCGGTTCGCAAAGGTGTCGCGAGCGCTGCCCGTAATGTACTGGAGGAACGAATCGAACACTTGGTTCGGAAGCCTGGGGCGTTCGTGATGGGTGCGCAAACTCTAGACATCCTAGAGGAGCTGATCTACTTCTGCGCGGATGCGGGACAGACTCGACGAGCCTTCGAAATCTACTCCGAGCGAATTGGCGGATATGGCCGTCTCTCGCGGAGCATTGATGGTGTAGACCGCGGCGAGCGCATTATTACGTATATTAACGAGGCCGGCGATCCGTTTATCAATGCAGTCGGAACTCGCCGTCGAGTGTGGTTGGAGCTAGAACTGGCGCTATTCATGCGGTCTCGGGGACGCCTGCGGGAGGCGCTAGAGCTATTTGCGAAGTTCAGTGGATCCGACGATTGGCGTGGTGAGCCAGAGACCCTGTCGCTGGCGGCACTCAACGCTGCAGTCACTGCTTTTTGGCACGGCGACTTTGCGCGGGCGGCTAAAGAAGCGCAGATCGCGCTGCAGGCGGCAATCGAGAATCAGAATGGTTATGACCAGCGGGACGCGCTGGCCTATGGATTCATAGCTACAGCTGTGGGGGGTAAGGTTCCTGCTGTAGACGGGATATTTTCGTGGTCGCGAGAGCGAGGTCAAGTCCCGGCCGGCGTGTTCTCGCGCGGCTTACGCGGATTCCTTTACGTCACGCTGCTGCTCCGTCTTGGCTTCATTGGCGCCGCAGGTGAGCTGACTAGATTAGGATTATCCAGATATTCTTTAGAAAATGAATTGAAACACTACCTGCGTTACAGTCTGCTTGCGGCGGAGATTATGCGAATGCGGGGACATCCTCTCAAGGGTCTCAAGAGCGTGGACAAGGTCCTCGGTGACATTGTGCAATGTGGGCAGGAGGATATTCGGCTCTGCGCCCATCTGACCAGAGCCCGTTGTCTTGCCGATTCCGAGAGAGGCGACGAGGCGATTAGAGAAGTTGAAGAAGGACGACGACTGGCGGTCGCTTGCGAGTTTGATGCGATTGGAGCCGAGCTCACGGTGCTTCAGGCAGAGATTCAGATGTCTCGTGGCAACCGCCGGCAGGCGCAAGGCTTAGCGCAGAAGGCTATTGAGGATACGGAAGGGAGATCGTTTTGGGTGCGGCGAGATGCCGCAGCAATCTGCGGGAAGCCAGTGCCGAGCGCGCTTATCGCGCTTCAGGGGGAACTCGCTGACACCATCCGCCAGATTTACCGGGGCCAGGTGCGTCAGGAAGGATTGGCCTGAGGTGTGCTCCCGGCTGGGTGAAGCAGGTCGGAGCTTGATCCAAGCACAGCGCTCGGAGGACGGCCGCGCAGGGCCTGCTGCGAGTTGTTTAAGAGGTATTACGAGCACTGGCTCAGGGCGACCTTGGCGTGGTCCGTCCTCGACAAACATGGGTGTGTCTTATACCCGCTTGGCGTTCGCTGTCGCCAACGTCTCGGCAGCGCGGGATAGGCGGCTCGCTGCTCGTCGCCGGTGCGTTGTCACTTCCATCCTCTTGAATGGGTCGCGCTGTCCTTCGAGCGTATCCAGCCCAAGGTCTGGCGCCGCCTGTAGCGGCAGTCGCGGTCGCAACCTAGTTCGGCCAGTCCGTGCCACTCGACGTGTCGTGCGTCTGGGATCCCGGCGGTAGAGCCCGGACCAGTAGTAAGCTCCCGCTCAACAAAAGGGGGGCCGCGCATGTCCTGGTTCCACCATCCGAATCCCAAGAAGTTGGCCGCGGACAACGACATGCATGGGCTGCTCAACTGCGTGACGCGGGAGAACGAGACGATCGCCCGTCAAGCGGCGCCGCTGCTCGCGGCGCTCGTCGACGACTTCGACAACGCTCCCGGGACGCACGAGGTGCTGGTCGACCTGGAGATGGACGCGGGGCCGCTGGCCAAGCACGCGCTCGGCTGCGTGCTACGGCACGACTTCGGGCGCAACACGCACGTCAAGTCGAACGCGGCGTCGGCGTTGTACCGCATCCACGCAGTCGACGAGCTGAAGAAGATCGTCGAGGAGATTCGTGGCAGCGAGCACCAGGGCCAGGCGCTGCACGCGACCCTCTCGCACGTGCTCCTCGGTGCGGCAATGCGGAACAACGACGTACCGACGGTGCAGTTCCTGCTCGTCAACGGCCAGTTCAACGATCCCGGCGAGGTGGCCGCGGCCTACGACTTCCTGCGCTCGCACGGCGGCGCTGAAGCGGTGGAGAAGGTCGCCAGCGATACGGCGGTGTTCTCGTCGCTGGCGAAGGAAGCCGGATTGCCGCGGCCGAGCTGAGCGGCGGCTTCGGCTCCAGTCCTCGCGCTCGGCCCGTCCCGCCGCTGGCCGAGTCCTCGCCTAAAGCTCCGGCTCGCCGCCGGTGAGGCGCCGATAGGCCGCGAGGTAGCGGTCGCGCGTCCCTTCCACAACGTCGGGCGGCAGCGGCGGCGGTGCGGACTCGTGGTCCCAGCCGCTGTTGTCGAGCCAGTCGCGGACGAACTGCTTGTCGAAGGACGCTGGCTCGGTGCCCGGTTGCCAGGCCATGGCTTCCCAGTAGCGCGAGGAATCGGGGGTGAAGGCTTCGTCGATGAGCAGCAGCTCGTCGCCGGCGAGGCCGAACTCGAGCTTGGTGTCGGCGAGCAGCAGGCCGCACTCGGCGGCGTGTGCCGCTGCCGCGACATAGAGCTGCAGCGTGAGGTCGCGCAGGCGGCTCGCCAGCGGCTCGCCGATCGCGGCGGCCATGGTCTCGAAAGTGACGTTCTCGTCGTGGCCGCTTTCGGCTTTCGTCGCCGGCGTGAAGATGGGTCGCGGCAGACCGCTGGCGCGTTGGAGCCCCGGCGGCAACTCGATGCCGCAGGCCTTGCCGTCGCGCTGGTACTCCTTGAAGGCGCTGCCTGCGAGGTAACCGCGGGCGACGCACTCGAAGGGGACGACCTTCGTCTTGCGGACGAGCACGGCACGGCCGGCGAGCTGCTCGCGGTGTGGGTGCAGCTCCTCGGGGAAGTCGGCGGGGTCGGTCGCCAGCAGGTGATGCGAGACGCCCGCACCGCTCTCCGTCGGGCCCAGCCGCTCGAACCAGAAGTTCGACAGCTGGTTGAGGATCTTCCCCTTGCCCGGGATCGCCGGCCGCAGCACGTGGTCGTAGGCCGAGATGCGATCGCAGGCGACGATGAGGAGCGTGTCGCCGAGGTCGTAGACGTCGCGGACCTTGCCGCGGCGAGGCGGAGGCAGGTCCGGCAGATCGGTTTCCCACACGGCGTCAGAGATTGCTGTCGTCATGTTGCTCCACCGTAGAAGTCTTTCCACTCCGTCGCCAGGGCTGCAGATCCGCGCGACCTCACCATCGAGATCGCTTCGTCGCTGCGCTCCTCGCGATGACAGCCGCGAGGCGTTTCCGTCGAATCGTTGCCGCGACTACACCGAGCTCGCTTCGGTCAGCGCCGCCGCGTAGTCGCGCTCGAGCGCGGCCATCAAATCAGGTGCGGGCAGGGGCTGCAAGGCGGCGGGGAAGGGGCCGCCGTCGACGAGCTCGTAGACGGCCAGCGGCTCGAGTCCCTTGAGCTTGACGATGCCCAGCTTGCGCAGCCCTGCCAGGCACTTGCCGTCAGGCAGCTCGAGCGCCAGGGCCACGTAGCCGCGGCCGTCGTAGCGCAGCGGGTAGAGCTTCTGCGCCGGCTCCTCGCGCGCCAGCCGCTCGACGAGCTGCGACGTCGCGACGATTCCCTCGTTGACCAGGCTGCCGTTGCGGTTGATGTAGGCGTAGAAGCGTCGCCGCTCCTCGCGCTTGTCGACGACGTCGTGCTCGGCCATCGCCAGGGGCGCGAAGAACTTGTGCACGGTCGCCTCGGGGTAGCCGAGGTTGACCAGCAGCACCTTGAACTCCTCGAGCTCGCGCATCGACTTGCCGGTCGTCAACCGCGTCAGCTCGACGACGCCGTGGCCGAAGAACTCGTAGCGCTCGGGCTCGCCGGCGCCGCCGCCGCCGTGGATGGGCAGCAGCCGGTACTGCGCGTGGTTGAGGGCGATGCGCAGGCCGCGGTTGAAGGGGAAGCGCTCGTTGAGCGCCTGGGTGTAGAACCGTTGCACCTGCAGCGCCACGACCAGCATGCGATAGGCGTCGCGCGCCGAGTAGAAGGCGCCGTCTCCGAGGTACTTCTCGAGCTTCAACCGCTGGCTCGCCGCGAGGCGGTTGACGCGGCGCTGGAAGCGGAACATGGCGCGGAAGGAGCGGTCCTGCTCCTCGCTGCCGGCGCGCCGCAGCAGCGAGACGATGTGCGAGAAGTCGGTGATGTCGTAGATCAAGCCGTGGCGGGCGATCTGCGGATCGACCACCCACGGCGCCATGAAGTCGAGCGGCCGCGTCGTGCTCGACACCTCGACCATCGGCGGGCCGCCCACCCAGGTGCGGTTCAAGCTGCGGTCGACGATGACGAAGCCGTCCTCCTGCTGCTGCACCGAGACCACCAAGCGGCGGATGCCATGAAAGAGCTCGAATTCTTTGAGCTTGACGAGCAGCGCCTCCCACACCTGGACCTGCTCGAGCGAGAGCAGCGCCCGCGCGTCGTAGCCGGGCAGCCGCGACAGGTACTCGGCGAAGCCGCGGTGGCGCAGCAGCTCGCGGGCGTCGGCGGCGGCCGGCACGCGCAACAGGTGGGTGGCGGCGGCGCGCAGGTTGCCGTCGGTGGCGATGCGCTCCTGCAGCCACTCGACGAGCTTGGCGTAGCGGAAGCGGAAGTCGGCGCCGTCGATCTTGAGGTAGCCCTGCAGGTAGTGCGACAGCTCGGCGAGGTCGGGGCTGATGAGGTCCTCGGTGAAGACGAGGACGTTGTCGCGCATGCGCGACAACAGCGCCGGGAAGATCTCCTCCTCGAGCTCCTCGGTGTCGCCGGCGAGCCGGTGAGCCAGGTCGTAGGTGAGCGACAGCACGCGGTCGAGGTAGCGGTAGAAGACCTTGTACTTGAGCGCGCCGCCTTGTTCTTTGCCGAGGTTCAGGTTCAGGCGGGTGATGCGGCGCGGCGTCTCCTTGAGCAGCTTCGCCACGTCGAGCGAGTGGAGAAGCCAGAAGAGGTCGGGGAAGTGGCGGCCGTAGCTCGAGGTGGTGACGTTCTCGGTGGCGCGCGCGAGCAGCGCGCGGTAGCGCTCCCACGCCGACTGCAGGCCCGGGCGCGTCGACGGCCTGGCGCAGCAGCGGCGCCACCTGCGCTTCCTCCTCGGCGCGCACGTAGCTGGCGAGCGCCTCGCGCAGCCCCTTCATGCCGGCGGAGTTGAGCACCGGGTAGCCGAGCAGCGGCGTCGCGCCTTCATCGACGAGATAGATCTTCTGCGGCAGCGGCAGCAGCTGCATCAGCTCCGGCATCAGCCGGTGGATCTCGTCGGGATCGTCGCGCAGGAAGCTGAGCGGTCCGCGCAGGGCCCGAGCCAGCGAGGCCAACGGAGGGAGCAGCTCGCTCATGAGGACGGTCGCGGCGAGGCGAGATTATAGGATGCAGGCATGGACCGGATCGTCGACGTCGCCCTCGCTGCGCCCGAGCTTCCCCGCGGCGGGCTGCTGCTCGTCGGCTGCTGCGAGGGCGAGCCGCCGGAACGTTCGGCGCTGCCCGAATGGGCGGCCGACCTGGCGCGCAGCCTCGGCGAGCGGCCGGGTTGGAAGGGGCGCGAGGGCCAGTGGGCGGAGGCCGACAGCGGCCGCGAGGACGTGCCGCGCGTCGCCCTGCGCGGCATGGGCAAGCGCGACGCGCTGCACGTGCGCAAGCTCGGCAAGTGGCTCTACGAGACGGCGGCCGTGGCGTCGCTGCATGGAGTGGCAAGGCTCGAGCTGGCGCTGCCCGATCACCCGCTGACGACGGGGCCCACCGGCGCGAGCTATGCGGCGCGGCAGCTGGCGCTGTCGCGCTACCGCTACGACGAGTTCCAGCAGAAGCCGGAAGAGCCGGATCCGCTGGTCGCGGTGCATCTGCTGCTGCCGAACGCCGGCGAAGCCGAAGCGCGCGCGGTCGTCGACGCGATGGAGGTGGCGCGCGGCGTGCTCGTCGCTCGCGACCTCGCCAACGCGCCGCCCAACGTGGCGACGCCGGAGTGGATCGCCGAGCGCGCTCAGGCGATGGCGGAAGCGCTCGGTCTCGAGTCGGAGATCCTGGTGACCGAGGACCTCGAGCGGCTCGGCATGGGCGGCATCCTGGCGGTGGGCGGCGGCTCGAAGAACCCGCCGCGGCTCGTGCGGCTGAGCTGGCGCGGCGGCCAGGAGCGCGCGAACGGCTCGCCGCGCGTGGCGTTCGTCGGCAAGGGCGTGACCTTCGACACCGGCGGCATCTCGATCAAGCCGGCGAAGGACATGGACGAGATGAAGTGGGACAAGGCGGGGGCGTGCACCGTCATCGGCCTGGTGCAGACGGTGGCGCGGCTCGGCATCCCGATCGACGTCGACGCCTACCTGCCGCTCGCCGAGAACATGCCCGGAGGCGGCTCCTATCGGCCCGGCGACATCGTGCGCACGCACAGCGGCAAGACGATCGAGGTGCTCAACACCGACGCCGAGGGGCGCATCATCCTCGCCGACGCGCTGTCGTGGGCGGCCGAGAAGCGGCCCGACTACATCGTCGAGTTCTCGACCCTGACCGGCGCCTGCGTGGTGGCGCTGGGGTCGACGGGCGCCGGCCTCTACACGCCGAGCGACGAGCTGTCGGCGAGCCTTCTCGGTGCCGCCGAGCGGACCGGCGAGCGGCTCTGGCGGATGCCGCTCTGGCCCGAGTTCAAGGAGGCGCTCAAGGGCTCGCACGCCGACCTGCGCAACGTCGCCGGCCGCTGGGGCGGCGCCAACACCGCGGCCGCCTTCCTCTCGCACTTCGTCGGCGACGTGCAGCGCTGGGCGCACCTCGACATCGCCGGCCCGGCCTACGTCGGCGGCGAGGATTTGCAGCGCGGGGCCAGCGGCTTCGGCGTCGCGCTGACGATCGAGTGGCTGCGCTCGCTGCAGGCGAGCTGAGAAGCATGCTCGCAAAGGGCGAGGGAAGTGCGTCGGCGGCGGGCGCGGAGCCCGCCCTACACGGAGCGTCCGGAGCCGCGGGCGCTGTAGGGCGGCCTCCGCGGCCGCCGCTGCTCACGATCGACAAGCTCAGCATCGCGTTTCCCGCCGGCGATCGCTGGGCCGACGTCGTGCGCGACGCTTCGTTGAGCGTCGGCGCGGGCGAGGTGGTCGGCCTCGTCGGCGAGTCGGGCTCGGGCAAGACGATGACGGCGCTCGCGGTGCTGAAGCTGGTGCCCGAGCCAGGGCGGATCACAGCGGGCAGCGTCAAGCTCTACCCGCGGCCGGACGCGCCCGGCGTCGAGCTGCTGACGCTGCCCGAGCGCGAGCTGCGGCGGGTGCGGGGCGGCAGCATCGGCATGGTGTTCCAGGAGCCGGCGGCCGCGCTCGACCCGGTCTTCACTGTCGGCTACCAGCTCGTCGAAACCATCCGCGCCCACCGCTCGACCTCGCGCGCCGCCGCGCGCCGTCGCGCCGAGGAGCTGCTGGCGCTGGTCGCCGTTCCGGAGCCGCGGCGGCGGCTCGACTCCTATCCGCACCAGCTCTCCGGCGGCCAGCGGCAGCGGGTGATGATCGCGCTGGCGCTCGCCGCCGAGCCCAAGCTGCTGCTCGCCGACGAGCCGACGACGGCGCTCGACGTCACCTTGCAAGCGCAGGTGCTCGAGCTGCTGCTGTCGCTGCGCGAGCGGCTCGGGCTCGGCATCCTGCTCGTCACCCACGACCTCGCCGTCGTCGCCTCGACCTGCGACCGCGTCGTCGTCATGTACTGCGGCGAGGTGGTGGAGGAGGCGCCCACCGAGGCGCTCTTCGCGCGGCCGGCGCACCCGTACAGCCGCGGCCTGCTCGCCGCGGTGCCGCGGCTCGGCCACCCGGCGCCGCGCGGCAAGCTGCCCGCCATTCCGGGGCAGGTGCCCGACCCGCGGCTGCGCCCGCCCGGCTGCGCCTTCCATCCGCGCTGCCCGTACGTGATGCCGATCTGTCGCGATCGCCACCCGCCGCTCTACGCGGTCGGTGACAACGTGACGGCCCGTTGCTTCCTCCACGATCCCGCTGTCATGGCGGCCGAAGGAGCGCCGGCGTCTTGAGCGCGCCGCTCGCCGCTGCGCCGCCGCCTCCGTCGTCGAGCGCAACGAGCCCACTGCTCGCCGCCCGCGGCATCGTCAAGCACTTTCCGATCCGCCGCGGCGTGCTGCAGCGGGCGGTCGGCGCCGTGCGCGCGGTCGACGGCGTCGACCTCGACGTGCGCGCCGGCGAGTGCGTGGCGCTCGTCGGCGAGTCGGGGAGCGGCAAGACGACGCTCGGCCGCATCGTGGCGCGCCTCGTGGAGGCCGACGCCGGCACGCTCGACTTCGACGGCGAGGACCTCCTCGCGCTTTCCGGCGCCGCCCTGCGCCGGAAGCGCCGCGAGATCCAGGTCGTCTTCCAGGACCCGTGGAGCTCGCTCAACCCGCGCCTGCGCATCGGCGAGGCGGTGCGCGAGCCGATCGCCGTGCACCACCTCGCGCCGCGCGCCGAGCAGCGCGACCGCGTCGCCGAGCTGCTGCGCATGGTCGGCCTCTCGCCCGAGCTCGCGGCGCGCTACCCGCACGAGCTCTCGGGCGGCCAGCGGCAGCGCGTCGGCATCGCCCGCGCCCTCGCCACCGGGCCGCGGCTGATCGTCGCCGACGAGCCGGTCTCCGCGCTCGACGTCTCGGTGCGGGCGCAGATCGTCAACCTGCTCGCCGAGCTGCAGGGGCGGCTCGGCCTCGCCATGCTCTTCATCGCCCACGACCTGGCGCTCGTCGAGCAGCTCGCCGACCGCGTGGCGGTGATGTACCTCGGCAAGATCGTCGAGCTCGGCCCCTGCGCCGAGGTGCTGGCGCGGCCGCAGCACCCGTACACGGTGAGCCTCCTCGACTCGGTGCCGGTGCCTGAGCCCGGTCGTCGCCCGCGCGTCGTCCTCGCCGGCGATCCGCCGAGCCCGGCCGCGCCGCCGTCCGGCTGCCGGTTCCATCCGCGCTGCCGGGTTTATGCAGAGATTTCGGAACGGATGCGGTCGGTGCCTTGTCCGATCGATGAGCCGAAGCTGCTCCCGGTTGGCAGCGGGCTCGCCGCCTGTCACTATGCCGGCGAGCTGCAACCTGCGGCAGCAGCGAAACATTCTGCCGTCGCGGGCGTAGAGAGCGGCAGGACAGACTTGGCCTCTGATCACGAATCAACGGCACTGGACGGCAGATAGAGGAGAGTGTGATGCGTAGCTCCGGGCTCACCGGTACGCGGGGGATGTGTGTGAATGCGGCCGCGGCCGCGCTCTTGGCTCTGATCACGATGGGCGCCGCGGCGCAGGCGCAGGACGCGCAGGCGACCCCGGAGCAGACGACGGTCTCCACGGCCACGACGACCGAGACGACGGCCGTGCCGACGACGCCGGGCGACACCGTCGTCTCCACACAGCCCGACCCCAACCTGCCGGCGAGCGGCGTGCCGGTGGCCGACGGCGCCATCCAGCTCTCTCTCGACGAGGCGTTGACCACCGCGCTGCAGCGCAACCTCGGCCTCCTCGTCGAGCGCTACGACCGCAACCAGTTCCGCCTGCGCATCGACGAGTCGCTGGGCATCTACGACCTGCAGCTCGCCGCCCAGCTGTTCGAACAGGAGGAGACCTCGCCCGCCACGAGCCGCCTCGCGGGTGAGAGCGTCCTCACCACCAAGCAGCGCAACTTCAACCTCTCCGCCGACCAGCTGCTGCCCTGGGGCGGCGTCGTCAGCCCGAGCTTCAACCTCTTCCGGCAGGAGAGCAACAACCGCGACGTGGCGCTCAACCCGCTCTACGCTTCCGACCTCGACTTCGTGTACACGCAGCCGCTGCTGCGCAACCTCGGCAAGCTCGCCACCGAGCGCGGCATCCGCATCGCCCGCCTCAACAGCGACATCAGCATGGAGGTGTTCGAGCAGCAGGTGGCGACGACGCTGCAGCTGGTCGAGAACGCCTACTGGGACCTGGTGCAGGCGCGCAAGGAGGTCGAGGTGGCCGAGGAGAGCCTGCGCCTCGCCCAGGACCTCCATCGCATGAACCGCGTGCGCGTCGACGTCGGCACCCTGGCGCCGCTCGAGCTGGTGCAGAGCGAGGTCGGCATCGCCACCCGCCAGGAAAGCATCATCCTGGCGCAGCAGATCAAGGAGAACGCCGAGGACACCCTGCGGCAGCTGCTCCACCTCGAGGAGGGGGAGCTGTGGAACCTGCCGATCGTGCCGACGACGCCGCCCGAGACCCCGGTGCCGCAGATCGACCTCGACGCCGCCATCGCCACCGCGCTCGTGGAGCGGCCCGAGCTGCGCAACCAGGAGCTGCAGCTCGACCTGCGCGAGCTCGACGTCGCCTACTTCCGCAACCAGATGCTGCCGCGGCTCGACCTCACCGCCCGCTACGGCTACAACGGCATCGGCGGCACCATCCGCAACCCCGCGACCGGCGAGATCATTCAGACCGGCGGCGCCTCCGACGCCATCAAGCAGGTGCGCGAGCGCGACTTCGACGGCTGGCGACTGCAGCTCGACTTCGCCTTCCCGCTGCAGAACCGCACCGCCCGCGCCCAGAAGGCGATCGCCGACGTCAACCTCGACCAGGGCAAGACGCAGCTCGAGCAGCTGCAGGAGACGGTGCGCACCGAGGTGCGCCGGGCGGTGCGCGGCGTGCGCGCTTCGGCGCAGGAGATCGAGTCGGCGAGCGCCTCGGTGCGCCTCGCCGAGCAGAACGTCGACGCCGAGCGCAAGCGCTACGAGAACGGCCTCTCCACCAGCTTCCAGGTGCTCGAGATCCAGGAGGACCTGACGGCGGCCCGCTCGCGCCAGGTCGCCGCCGTCGCCCGCTACCGCCGCGCCCTCGCCGAGTACTACCGCTCGATCGGCCGCCTGCTCGACGCCGAAGGCGTGGAATTGGAAGACCCGCTGCACGTAGAGCACGTCGACCGCTTCGGCTGGTCGGTCGGCAAGTAAGTAGCGCCGCGCTGTAAGGCGTATCGGCGCGACGAGACTACCCCTCCAGCCACCGGTGAGCGGTCGGAAGCCGCCGTTCGGCGGCGGCGGTTGACCCCGACGCTGCGAGAGGATGTAGGTTATCTGCAAGCTCCCCACAGTCGGGGAGCTCGCTGATGCCGTTCGCGGCTCGCTAACGCTCGCCGCTCGGGTCAAGGCCTGCATCCTCTTTCTGCCTGGAGGGACTCATGGAGAACTCGTCGTTCGGCCGTTTGATCGGCGTCCTCGTCTCGCCGGTGAAGACCTTCGCCTCGATCGCCGAGAGGCCGACCTGGCTCGTCGCCTTCCTGGTCGTCGCCATCGTGCCGGCGATCTCCGGCTTCCTGGTGGTGCCCAAGATCGACTGGCGGGAGGTGGCGAGGACCCAGATCGAGAACAGCCCGGCCGCCGACCAGCTCACGCGCGAGCAGATCGACGAGCGGGTCGAGATGAGCGCGAAGATCAGCCCGTACTTCGTCTACGCCTCGCCGGTCCTCCTCGCCTTGGGCGTCCTCGTCTTCGGCCTCGTCTGCTGGGGCATCTTCAACCTGGCCGGCGGCGAATCGACCTTCCCCAGGAGCATGGCGGTGCTCACGCACGGCTTCATGCCCATGGTGGTGAGCTCGTTGATCGCCATCCCGGTGATCCTCGGCACCGAAAGCATCGAGGCGGAGGACCTCCAGGCGGACACCCTGGTCAAGTCCAACCTGGCGGTGTTCGCGCCCGAGGGGACGGGGGCGGCCATGCTCAAGCTGCTGTCGAAGATCGACGTCTTCAGCATCTGGGTGCTGGTGCTCCTGATCCTCGGCTTCAGCCGGGTCACCAAGGTCAAGACGGGCGTCGCCGCCGGCATCGTGCTGGCGCTGTGGCTCGTCTTCTGGGTCGGCGTGCCGGTCGGGCTCGCCGCGCTGTTCGGAGGAGGCAAGGGTTGAAGAAGGGGCTGATCGCCGCCGGCGCCGTCGTCCTCCTCGCCCTGATGGTGTGGGGGAGCATGCGCGGCTCGGGCCGCACCAAGGGCAAGGAGGTCTACGCCGAGCCGGCGAAGCGGCGCGAGATCTCACAGGTGGTGAAGGCCACCGGCCAGGTCGATCCGCGCATCAAGGTCAACATCTCGGCGCACGTGATCGCCAAGATCTCGCGCCTCTTCGTCGCCGAGGGGCAGGAGGTCAAGGCCGGGCAGCCGTTCCTCGAGCTCGAGAAGTACGCCTTTACGGCAGAACGCGACCGCGCCGCGGCGGCGTTGCAGATCGCCTCGGCGCAGCGGCGGCGGGCGCAGGTCGAGCTGGGCAACGCCGAGCTGCAGCTGCGGCGGCAGAAGACGCTGGTCGAGCAGGGCGTCGCCTCGCGCGACGACCTCGACCAGGCCGAGCTGCGCGAGCGCTCGGCGCGGCTGCAGGTGGAGCAAGCGGGAGACTCGATCCGCGAGGCGCAAGCGGGGCTCGAGCGCGCGCAGGAGGAGCTGCGCAAGACGGTCATCTACGCGCCGATCTCGGGCCGCGTCATCGCGCTCACCGCCAAGGAAGGCGAGGTCGTCGTCTCCGGCACGATGAACAACCCGGCGTCGATCATCGCCACCGTCGCCGACCTCTCCGAGCTGCTCGTCGAGATCGACGTCGACGAGACCGACATCGTCGACGTGGCGCTCGGCCAGCCGGCCGACGTCAAGGTCGACGCCATCCCCAGCCGCGACTACCACGGCAAGGTGGTGGAGATCGGCAGCTCCGGCTTCGAGCGGCCGGGGCAGGCCGACGTCACCTACTTCAAGGTGAAGATCCTCATCACCGATCCCGACCAGCGGCTGCGCCCCGGCATGTCGGCGCGCGCCGAGATCCGCGTCGCCGTCCACCCGCAGGCGCTGGTGGTGCCGGTCGAGGCCGTCGTCTACCGCCGGCCGCTCGGCCCCGACGGCAAGCCGAAGGAGGGCGACGAGGAGATCAAGGTCGTCTTCATTTTCGACCAGGGCAAGTCCGCGCAGCGGCCGGTCACCGTCGGCATCGCCGACGCCACCCACGTCGAGCTGGTGAACGGCGTCAAGGAAGGCGAGCAGGTGATCACCGGCCCGCACCGCATCCTCAAGGACCTCGAGCCCGGCGACGCGGTCAAGATCGCCAAGGCCGACAAGGGAAAGGGCGCCAAGGCGAAGGGCGGCGACGACGACGAGAAGGCAAAGGACGACGAGGACGACGAAGACTGATGGCGTTGATCGAGCTGCGCGGCTTGCGCAAGATCTACGAGGTGGGCACCGAGCAGGTGCGGGCGCTCGACGGCGTCGACCTCGACGTCGAGAGTGGCGAGTACCTGGCGATCATGGGCTCCTCGGGCAGCGGCAAGTCGACGCTGATGAACCTCGTCGGCTGCCTCGACACGCCCACCGAGGGGAGCTATCACTTGAACGGCCAGGCCGTCGAGGCGATGAAGGACGAGCAGCTCGCCGCCGTCCGCAACAAGGAGATCGGCTTCGTCTTCCAGACCTTCAACCTGCTGGCGCGCACGACGGCGCTGCACAACGTCGAGCTGCCGCTCGTCTACGGTGGCATGTCGCGCGGCGAGCGGCGGCAGCGCGCCGAGGAGGCGCTGGCGCGGGTGGGGCTCGCCGACCGCGCCAAGCACATGCCCAACGAGCTCTCGGGCGGCCAGCGCCAGCGGGTGGCGATCGCCCGCGCCCTCGTCAACGACCCGTCGATCCTGCTCGCCGACGAGCCCACCGGCAACCTCGACTCGGCGACCTCGGAAGAGATCATGGCGCTCTTCGACCAGCTCCACCGCGCCGGCAACACCGTGGTGCTGGTCACCCACGAGCCCGACATCGCCGCGCACGCCAGGCGCAAGGTGACGCTGCGCGACGGCAAGGTGCTGTCGGACGTGCGGACGAACGGAAGGTGAACGTGCGAACGCCGGCCGCCACCGTCATCGCGAGGAGCGCAGCGACGAAGCGATCTCGATCGCCAGCGCGCCACTAACCCATGGTCCTCGACGAAAACATCCGCGTCGCCTTCACCGCCCTGCGCGCCAACCTGATGCGCTCGGTGCTCACCGCGCTCGGCATCATCATCGGCGTGGCGGCGGTGATCGCCGTGGTGTCGATCGTCCAGGGCCTGCAGTACATGATCACCGGCCAGCTCGAAGGCGTCGGCGCCACCTTCATGCAGGTGGTGCCGAAGATGGACTTCGCCGCGCCGGGGCAGGTGACGCGGCCGGTCAAGCTCACCTGGGAAGACGGCCAGGCGATCGCCCAACACGTGCGCAACGTGGCGATGATCACGCCGCAGATCTTCGGCCAGGAAGTCGTCAAGTACCGCGACCGCCAGCACCGCACCTACGTGCTGGGCGTCAACCAGGACTGGCCCGAGGTCAACAACTTCACCGTCGAGCGCGGCCGCTTCTTCACCAGCCTCGACCTGCAGCGGCGGGCGAAGGTGGCCGTCGTCGGCACGACGATCATCGAAGAGCTGCAGCTGCGCGAGCCGATCGGCGCCGAGATCTACGTCGGCTCGACGCCGGTGACCATCATCGGCACGATGGAGGAGAAGGGCCGCTCGCTCGGCTTCGACTCCGACGACCTCGCCTTCGTACCCTTCAACACCGCGCTCCAGGTCTTCGGCCGCCGCTCCGCCGACCAGGTCGAGCTGCGCCTGCAGGCCGCCACCAGCGAGAGCGTCGACCAGGTCAAGGACGACCTCAAGCGGCTGCTGCGCGAGCGCCACCGCCTCGGCGAGGACGACGCCGACGACTTCCGCGTCATGGTGCAGGACGAGATCCTCGACCTCTACGCCACGATCCTCGGCGGCGTCACCGCCGTCGTCGGCGGCATCGTCGCCGTCGCTCTGCTGGTGGGCGGCATCGGCATCATGAACATCATGCTCGTCTCGGTCACCGAGCGGACGCGCGAGATCGGCATCCGCAAGTCGGTGGGCGCGAGGAAGAGCGACATCCTGGTGCAGTTCCTCATCGAAGCCGTGACGCTGTCGCTGGTCGGCGGCGTCATCGGCATCGCGCTCGGGTATGGAGTGGGCGCGATGGCGGTGAAGATGATCCCCGGCGACCTGCCGGCGGCGCACGTGCCGCTGTGGGCGGTGATCTTGGCGTTCGCGTTCTGCACGGTAGTGGGAGTCGGGTTCGGCATCTACCCGGCAACCAAGGCCGCGCGGCTCGACCCGATCGAAGCGCTGCGCTACGAGTAGGGGAATGCCTCAGCGCGCGAGCCGGCGCGCGATGGCGGCGGCGAAGCGCTCGGGGGCGCCGGCGGAGTAGGGCAGGAAGAGCGAGGGCTCGCAGAGCTCGAGCTCGAGCACCGCCGGCGTGCCGTCCGCGAGCAGCACGAGGTCGACGCGGGCGTAGAGGAGCGGCGTCGGGGCGGCGAGGAGGGCGGGCAGGGCTGCGATCGTCTGCCTCGCCGATGCGCAGCTCGGCGTCGGAGGGCGTGCGAGGCTGGATGCTCTCGCGAGCGAACAAGCCGCCGACCATCTCCGGGCCGGCAGCGAAGATCGCGCCCTTGCGGATGGCGTGGCTGAAGCGCCCCTCGAAGTAGACGAGCGCCGTCTCCCCGTGCTCGTCGACGCTGCGCTGGTACGGCTGCACCATCGCGGCACGCCCGGCGGCGACGAGCCGCTCGACGTGCGCGAGCGCCGCGTCGCGCTCGGCGGCCGAGCGGTAGCGCGCCGTGTCGTTGGAGCCCGCCGACACCGCCGGCTTGACGATGAAGTCGTCGAGCTCCGGCAGCGCCACGGCATCGCCGGCGTCGACGAACGTCGTCGGCACGATCGGCACGCCGGCGCTCGCCAGCTCGGCGAGATACCGCTTGTCGGTGCTCCACCGCAGCACCGGCGGCGGGTTGAGCAGCAGAGTCGCCGCGGCCACGCGATCCGCCCAGGCGAGGAACTCCGTCGCGCCGCGAGAAGTAGTCCCACGTCGAGCGCACGACGGCAGCGTCGAAGCGCTGCCACTCGACAGCCGCGTCGTCCCACACGACGATCTCGGCCGCGATCCCGAGCTCCCCGAGCGCCCGCTGCAGCAGCGGCAGATCCTCATCGAGCCCAAGGGCGCGCGCAGCAGTGACGAGCGCGATGCGGCGAGTCGTAGTCATCGGCGGAGCGCAGGCCGCCGAGCCGACCCGCAGCGCGCGGATTTCAGCGATTCGCCCGCCGCGCGTCAACCGCCGCCGCGGCGGCGTCCGCGCACGCCGCTGGAGCAGCTAGAATCCAGCTCCCCACCCGGGCCGGAGTGGCGGAATGGCAGACGCAGGGGACTCAAAATCCCCCGTCCGCAAGGGCGTGTGGGTTCGACTCCCACCTCCGGCACCAATAGAGTCAATGACTTGTAGAGATCGATCAGATGCTGGTTTCATTGCCGTCCGGCTCTCCAACGCGAATGCAACACGGTGGGCGACGGGGAAAGAATCGCGGACGCACCTGATCGAGCCCGTGCAACCACAGGCAATGCCGTGATCACGCTCATAGCGCTCCCCAACCATGCTCGCGGCTACCTGTGGCAAGCCGGCTTCCGCCAAGACGTCACTCAACAGGAGAGCGTCCAGGTCGTCTTTGAGACGGGCAGCTCGGGAAGGCTAGCGGCGCTCGCTTCACTAGCAGCCTCATTGGCCGATCTTGGGGAGTCATGGCTCGCCCCGGTCGGCCCGATCGATCGATGGCGCGTTGATCTCGCAGCTCTCGCTCGTAGGTTTGGCACCCTTCAACATCAGCGCTGGTTGATCGGAGAGCGGCTTCTAGAGCCGGCCTTTGATCCGCCGTCGCCCGACCGACAAGCGCGGTTGGTCTTCACGTTGCCCATGGGACAGGGCGACTACGACTTCATGCAACAAGCAATTGCGCTCGCTCGGAAGTGCCATCCGGAGGACGGGAGGCCCCATCCCAAGGTGGGTGCCGTGGTCGCCCGCGACGGACAGCTACTCGGCGGCGCCTATCGTGGCGAGAAGGCTGAGGGCGACCACGCGGAGTACACGGTTCTGGAGCGTAAGCTTCCAAATGAGGATCTTGCGGGGGCGACCCTCTACGTGACGCTCGATCCCTGCACCGAGCGGTCAAAAGAAAAGACCCCATGCGTCTACCGCGTAATTGACCGCGGAATCAAGCGAGTGTTTATAGGCATGCTCGACCCTAATCCCGATATTGCCCGCGGTCGGGGGTTGCAGCGCCTCCGCGCCGCTGGTATCGAGGTCGCTTTCTTTCCGACCGCCCTGATGGAACAGCTTGAGGACCTCAATCGTGACTTCATCGCCTCCTTCCCCCTCGATCAGCCTGCGCCAATGGCTGCCCCCGCCCAGCCACGAGGGAGAATTGACTTCGGAGAAGGAGACGACTTGAGCTTCGCCGGCTTTGTCGCCGCCTACTCCTCTCCTGATGCCGCGAGTCCATCCTGTGGTGTGCTCCACCTCTATCTCGACTCTTTCCGACTGCTCAACCTCGATGTCCATCCGACCACTGCCGACCGATTGTGGGTCACGGTCGATGGCCAGGAGCCCAAGGAGATTCTCGAGAATTCCTGGCGCGCCGGCGAATCGCAGATCCCAGCACGGACAAGCAGACGATTTACTCTTCATTATGTAGCTCGTTACTCATCGACGCCTTCGCCCTCCACCAACTTGTTCGTCCTGCACCAAGACCTTCTGGGACTCGGCACCATAGCCTCTCCCTTGCCGCAGTGGCTCTTCAAGAACCCGCGCCTTTAGACAGAGCCATCCGCGGAGTCGGCCTTTCCCCGGCGGCCAACGCGTGCCTCGACCCCCAAAAAAAAAGAGGCAGCGTGAGGTCATGACGTGGCGCGGCTTGGTGTCGCCGCGTTGCGTCATTCGAGCGCCAAGACGAGGCGTAAATCCGAGGTAGCTCCCTCTCCACGGGCAGAGGAACATTGGCGCGCCCGTGGGTCGCGCAGGACCCGGGCTTCAGGGGCGCAGGCCGGGAGGCGCCGCGTTCAAACGCGAATCCAACGCACTGCGCGCAGCAACGCACCGTAACCGACAGCAACGGGCGCCGGCCCGTGTTGGGCTAAGCGCCTGACTATTCTGCAGTTGGCTGTTGTGGTGTACTGTGGAGGCTAACCGGGGTGCTGACTCAAAAATCCCGTCCGCAAGGGCGTGTGGGTTCGACTCCCACCTCCGGCATCAAGGATGCTCGGTAACCTTGCTGTGGAGGCGGCACTATGAGCGACCGCGCCACGCTCCATCGGCTCCTGGATGCGTTGCCCGAGGAAGACTTGCCGACCGCGGGGCGTGTCCTCGCGGGTTTGACGGCCACGGCCGATCCGGTCACTCGGGCCTTGCTCCTCGCTCCTGTCGACGACGAGCCCGACGACGACGATGACGACGGTGGGCTCACCGAGGCACGCGCCGAGATCGAGCGGGGGGAGGTGCTGACGACCGAGGAGCTGCAGCGCGAGCTCGGTCGCGAATGATTTGTCACGCACCCTGAGTGTTCGCCTCAGGGTCGGCGACTGGCGCGTGCGTTGTCAGCGTGACACAGCCGCGGAATTGCTAGCAGTGCTGCGCGTGTTGCACCGCAGCAAGGCATATCGTTAGGCCTCGTCAAAATCGGGATAGGGGGCAGCGGTTCTACCCGCTGCTCCCCTCCCACACCACCGGACATGCGGGTCCGCATCCGGCGGTTCGAGCGGTTGAGGTCGCTACGGTTGAGTGCTCCCGGCCGTAGCGCCTGATCAAGAGGTTCCGGACAGCGGCGTCAGGTCTTGCTCGCTTCGGCGCGCCGTGGGGGCTTCACCCCCTGGGCTATTACCGAGAGCCCCGCATTACGCGGGCATCTGAGCCCCTTTCCCGACGAGAAATCCGATTCCTTGAGCTCCCACTCGTTCGGCCCTTCACCGCTTCCGGCTACTACGGCCTCTGCTGACTTCTCGCTCCGCGCTGTAGCGCGCGTCGCCCTTTCAGGCGTGAGGCGAGATCTCCCCGGATAAGAACGCCACCCTTCACCGCTCGATCGCCAGATTTACGTCGCCTGAGCCTTGACCATCAGAGCTTTGCGGTCTGTAGCCCGCTCGCCCCGCTCGGCGCCGCCTCGGATCTGGTTTCTGTACGTCGACCAGCGGCTTCGCTCCACGCTTCCTTCCCACGGTCGGTCGCCCTTCCGCAGTTGCGCTTCGCTTCGATTGCGATGGCCTGCTCTCGAGAGGACTTGCACCTCCAAGGTCGCGATCATGCCGGGCGTACGACAACGAGGGCGGGGCCTTTGCCCCGCCCTCGGTGATCTCGAGCTGTCGTTCGCTCAGTAACCGTAGCCGTTGTTCAGCGACCGCAGCTGCAGGATCTGGTCGAGTAGGGTCAACGCGACCGTCAGCAGGTTGCCGTTGCGGCTGCCGTACTGCTGACGGTTGTAGTAGCCGTCGTCGTAGCCGCGCTGGAAGCCTTCGCGGAAGTAGTGGTTGTACTGGCTCTGGTCGAGGTAGAGCCCGTTGTAGCCGTAGTTGGCGTCCTGGTACCCGAACGAGTTCCGGTAGTCGTAGCGCCAACGGTCCTGGAGGTCGGCCCGCGCCGCCTGGTAGCCCTGCTGGTAGCCGGCGTTGAGGGCGTTACGGAGCAGATCGACGCCGTAGTCGTTGGTCTGGTACACGCGGCCGCCGTAGTTGTACTGGTGGGTCGGCGCCGTGTAGAAGTACGGGTCCTCGTACCAGCCGTTGTACTGGTTGGAGAGCTGCAGCTCCTGCTGCCGTAGCGTCTGCAGGTACTGCTGCTGGTAGCGGTACTGGTTGAGCCGGCGCTGCTGTTGGAGGAGCGCCGCCTGCTGGGCGAGACGCTGCTCCTGCTGCTGCAGGTTGCGGTAGTAGCTCGTGCGCCGTTGCTGCTGCTGGGTGATGAGCTGCTGTTGCACCTGACGAGTGACCCGGCGCTGCTCACGGGCGGTGGTGTGCTGCTGTTGCGCCTGCCACTCGGACTGGCGCGTCGCGCGCGCCTGATCGCGCTGCGCCTCGCGGGCGCGTTGCTGCTGTTGCGCCTGAAGCGCTTGCTGCCGCTCCTGCTCGCGGCGAACCGCCGCGGCCTGACGCGACTGCTCGCGCCGCTGCTGCTCGAGCGCCTGCTGTTGCTGCCATTCCTGCTGGCGCTGCTGGCGAGCCGCGGTGCGCTGGGCCTGCTCGGCCGCTTGCTGTTGCTGCCACGCTTCCTGACGCTGCTGGCGAGCCGCCTGCTGCGCCGCTTGGCTTTGCTGGCGCTCGGCCTGTTGCTGCGCCTCCCACTCCTTTTGGCGCTGGGCGCGGCGCTGCTCCTTCTTGTCCTTCTCTTGCTTCTGTTCCTCGGTCTGCTGCTGCGCCTGTCGCTGGCCTTTCTTGGCGGCTCCGGCCGGCGCCGCGATGGTGGCGCCGAAGAGACCCACGCTCAGGGCGAGCGCTAGGGCGGTACGTGCGGGATATCGGCTCATGGGGCAATCCTCCTGATGTGACCTCGCGTTGGGGGCGAGGTCGTCGACGTGGAACCGTTGCGCTCTGTAGCTGGTTCGCCGGGCTCGCCCGTCTGCGGGCCTGGTGCCGAGTCGTAGCGCAGGATCGGTGCCACGGCGGCGTTCCACTGGTGGAACGCTGTCGGCACCACGTCGCCGGCGCGTCCGATCTGCGCCTGCAGTCGCCGCAAATGTCTCTGTGCGGGTAATTTGTGCGTCACGTGCCGAGTCGACCGGACGCTGCCCCGCAGCGCGCTCGAGCGCTGCGACGGCGCGTAGCGGCAAGGTGCTAACGCGGCCGGACCGTCCTCATCAGGAGACGCTTCGTCCCGCTCAGCTCAGCTTCTCCTTGATCCACTCCTTGTCCTCGCGCAGGCTTTCCTTGGTCTTTTCGGGGACGAGGCTCTGCTGCTGCAGCCCCTTCTTGCCGCGCTGCACGAGGAGCCAGGCGCCGGTGCCGAGCGCAATGGCGAGGAGAAGCGGTGCGAGCCAGACCGCGACGCCGAGACCCATCACCTGAGCGAGGAGGCTCGTGAGGCCGGTGGCGGCCGCAGTGGCGAGCATGAAGACCGCGACCAGCGCGAGCACGGCGCCGGCGGCGATGGGGACGAGGTGCCGCGCCGCGTCCCGAACCTTCTCGCCGACCTCCGCCTTGGCGAGCTGAACCTCGTCGCGGGCGAGGTTGCGAGCGCTCTCGGCCAAGTCGCGGAGGAGTGCGGACAGCGGTTCCTGCGTCGGCGGAGCTCCCTGTCTTGCGGGGCCGTCGTGAGTTGGGGGCTCGTACGCTCGCGGTGGCATCGGCGGACCCTCCGTTCCGCGGGCGCGCGGTGCAAGCGAAGCGCCACGGAACCACGAGGTGCGTACCGCCGGAAGCGCCAAACTGCGCGATGGGCCGTGACCGGCGCACCGGCGGCCGTCAAGGAGCCAACGTCAAGCCATGTCGGAACGCCATGAACCCCTCGGAGGGCCCTTCCGACCGTGACGCGTTTTATTCCCTCAGCTTGACTTTTTTCGCTCCGTGGTGTACCTTGGCGACGCTAAATGGTTAGCCTTCCTGGATTTAGCTCTAAAGTCTAATTTCGCAAAGGGGGCCTGAATGCTGGATTTCAAGCCCGGGCAGAAAGTCGTCTACCCGAACTACGGCGTCACGGTGGTGGAGAAGATCGACGCGGCGAGTTGGGACGGGCTGCAGCAGCGCTGCTACCACCTCCGGTTGCTCTCCAACAACGCCCAGATCATGGTGCCGTTGGTCAACAAAGAGCTCGTCGGCCTGCGTCCTCTGGGCGGCAACGGCGAGATCCGCAGCCTGTTCGGGATCCTCGAAGACGGCAACATCGACACCTACAAGGACTGGAAGGGGCGCTACAAGCAGAACCTGGACAAGATGCGCACCGGCCGGCTGATCGAGGTCGCCGAGGTGCTCAAGAACCTCCGCCTCGTCAGCGAGCGCAAGAGCCTCTCCTTCCGCGAGAAGAAGATGTTCGAGCGCGCCAAGCACTTCATCGTCAGCGAGGTCGCCCACGTGCGCGGCATCAAGGAGCCCGATGCGATGCGCCAGGTGGAGCAGGCGCTCGACTCCAGCCTCGCCAAGCGCCACAAGAAAGAGCCTCGCGCCTGCTGAGCCTCTGAGGCAGCGCGGCGCCGACCCCGAAGAGCCCCACTGCGGTGGGGCTCTTCGTTTATGCGCCGATCGCGCGGGTGAGCCGGTCCCGCGAGCGACCCGGCGGGGCGCCACCGCGGAGAGTAAGATCCGCCCGCCTCGAATCAGGAGCGACGATGACCCGCGACAACCTGCTCTACATCACGATCGGCGTCCTCGCCGGCTTCATCTCCGGTTACTTCACCCACGAGGTGATGGCGGCGCGGCAGCCGCCGCCGCTGGCGGTGCTGCAGGCGGCGCAGGCAGCGGCGATGGGCAACCCGCACCAAGGTGGCGCGCCGGGAGCGGGTGGGGGAGGGGCAGCGGCAGCGGCCGGCGGTCCGGCGGCCGGTGGCGCGACGGCGGCGGTCGGTCCCGGCGGCGCCGCCGGGCCGGGGATGGAGGAGATCCTGCGGCTCCGCGAGCACGTCGAGAAGAACCCCGACGATGCGGAAGCCATCCTCACCCTCGCCAACCTCAACTACGACATCCGCAACTGGGAGCGGGCCCGCGAGCTCTACGAGCGCTACCTCAAGCTGCGGCCGGCGCACCCGGACGTGCTCACCGACCTCGGCGTGGCGCTGCGCGGGCTGCAGAAGTTCCCCGAAGCGCTGGCGACCTTCGAGCAGGCGCAGCAGCTGCAGGACGGCCACTGGCAGTCGCTCTACAACGAGGTGGTGGTGCTCGCCTTCGACCTCAAGGACATGGCGAAGGCGCAGCGGGTGCTGGCGCGGCTGAAGCAGCTCCAGCCGGACAACCCCGAGGTCGCGCGTCTCGCGGAAGAAGTGGCGCGGCGGAGCGGATCGGCGTAGGCGTCGCGGGCCTCTGCTAGCGTGGCGGCGGTGTTGCTCCGCGTCCTCCTCCTCGCCATCTTGATCTTCCTGTTCGTCCGCTTCGTCGTGCGGCTGGGCCGGCTCGCCGCGGCGGCGTTGCGCGAGGGCTCGCCGCCGGCAGCGGCACCGCCACCGGCGGCGGTGCCGCTCGTCGCCTGCGGGCGCTGCGGCGTGTTCGTGCCGCGCGCTGCCGTGGCGGCGTCACGCGGCGACGGTTTCCTCTGCCGGGCGTGCGCCGGTGCCGGTGGCTGACGCCGACGCGCAGCCGGGCGCGCAGCTGACCCTCGACGTCGAGCCGGCGCGCTGGTGCGAGGTCGCCGTGCCGGTGCCGCTGCCGGGCGCGCTGACCTACGAGGTGCCGCCCGCGTGGCGCGGCGCGGCGGTGCCCGGCGTGCGCGTGCGCGTGCCGGTCATGCGCCGCCGTCTCGTGGGCGTCGTGGTGGCGGTCCGCGACGCGCCACCGGAAGGCGTCGAAACGAAGCCGCTGATCGAGGTCCTCGACCCCGAGCCGGTGCTCACGGCCGAGCTGCTCGAGCTCGCCGCGTTCGCTGCCGACTACTACCTGGCGCCGTTGGGCGAGGTCGTGCGCACGATGTTGCCGCCCGATCTCGAGCCGTGGGGAGCGCAGCGGGTGCGGCTCACCGACCGCGGCGCGCTGGCGCCGGCGAGCGGCGACGAGGCGCGCGTGCTCGACGCTCTGCGCGACCACGGCCGCCTCCGCGTCGCCGAGCTGCAGGAGCGCACCAGGATCGCGGCGCTGCCGTCGCTCCTCGAGCGGCTGCGCGAGCAGGGCAAAGTGGCGATCGAGGGCAGCGGCGGCCGCTCCGCCAGCGCGCGCTATCGCCCCGCCGTCGAGCTCGCCTCGGGCACGCCCGACGAGCTCATCGCGCGCGTCGGCCGCTCGCCGCAAGGGCGCGAGGTCGTCGCGCACCTCCTCGCCCTCGGCCGGCCAGCGACGGTGGAGGAGCTGACCGGGACGGTCGGCTGCTCGCCGGCGGTGGTGCGGCGCCTGGTCAAGGTCGGCGTGCTGCGCAGCTTCCTCGAGGTGCAGCGGTTGTCGCTCGACGCGCACCTCCTCGCCCGCGCCGGCACGCCGCCGCTGCGGCTGCGCAGCGACCAGGAGGACGCCGTCGCGCAACTCACTGCAGCGCTCGCTCAGCCGGGGTATCAAGGATTTCTGCTCGCCGGCATGACGGGCTCAGGCAAGACCGAGGTCTACCTGCGCGCCGCCCGCGCCGCCCTCGACGCCGGCCGCGGCGTGCTGCTGCTGCTGCCCGAGATCGCCCTCGTGCCGGCCCTGGCGCGCGCCGTGCGCGAGCGCTTCGGCGAGCGGGTGGCGGTGCTGCACTCGGGCCTCTCCGGTCCCGAGCGCGAGCAGGAATGGGAGCGTGTGCGAGGGGGTCTCGCGCGCGTCGTGCTCGGCGCGCGCTCGGCGCTCTTCGCGCCCATCGCCGACCTCGGCCTCGTCGTCGTCGACGAGGAGCAGGACCCGTCGTACAAGCAGGACTCCGTGCCGCGCTACCACGGCCGCGACCTGGCGCTGGTGCGCGCCCGCTCGGCCGGCGCCGTGGCGGTGCTGGTCTCGGCGACGCCGTCGCTCGAGAGCCGCCACAACGTCGACACCGGCAAGCTCGCGCCGCTCCTGCTCTCGCACCGCGTCGGGCAGGGTGAGCTGCCGCGCGGCATCCTCGTCGACCTGCGCCAGGAGCCCGGGCCAAAGCACCCGGGCGAGGTGCTCTTCTCGCTGCGGCTGCGCGAGGAGATCGCCGCCGCCCTCGCCGCCGGCGAGCAGATCGTGCTGCTGCGCAACCGCCGCGGCTACGCGCCGATCCTGCTCTGCCGCGCCTGCGGCGAGGACTTCCGCTGCGACGATTGCGGCCTGCCGCGCACCTATCACCGGCGCGCCAACCGTCTCATCTGCCACTACTGCGGGCAGTCGAGCGCGCCGCCTGCCCTCTGCCCGGCTTGTGACGCGGCGGCGCTCGAGCCGATCGGCGCCGGCACCGAGCGCGTCGAGGAGCGCTTCGCCGAGCTCTTCCCCGAGGCGACGGTGGCGGTGCTCGACCGCGACACCGCGCGCGCGCCCGGCGGCGCCGCCGCCATCCTCGAGCGGCTGGCGAGTGGCGAGGCGCAGGTGCTCGTCGGCACGCAGATGGTGTCGAAGGGCCACCACTTTCCACGCATCGCGCTCGCCGCCGTGCTCGCCGCCGACAGCTACCTCGGCTTCCCCGACTTCCGCGCCGTCGAGCGGACCTACACGATGCTCACGCAGCTCGCCGGCCGCGCCGGCCGCGGCGAGCGCGCGGGGCGGGTGGTGATCCAGACCTTCCATCCCGACCACTACGCCATCCAGGCGGCGTTGCAGCACGATGACGCGCGCTTCGCGGCCGAGGAGATGCGCTTCCGCGAGGTCTTCCACTACCCGCCGTTCACGCGCATGGTCTACGTGCTGGTGCGCGACCAGAAGCGCGAGCGCGGCTGGGCGCGCATCCAGGAGGTCTACGAGCGGTTGTCGGCGCACCCGCTCTCTGCCGGCGTCCGCGTGTCGGGTCCGGCGCCGGCGCCGCTCGAGCGGCTGCGCAACCAGTGGCGTTTCCAGTTGCTGTTGCGCGATGCGTCGGGGAGCAAGCTGAGGCGGTTGATCGGCGCAGTGCTGCCGTCGGGGCCGGACCGCGAGCTGGTCGTCGACGTCGATCCGTACGACCTGCTCTGACGCCGCGCGCAGACGCGCGCTCTTTCGACCTCGCCATCCTGTGAGAGGGGTGGAACCGCTTCCATAGTGGCAGCGCGGCGCACTTGGCACTACAGAAGAGGTCCTATTCGTCAATAGCGTTTGACAGCAGAAGCTGCGATGTGCTTTAGTCGCGCGCCCAGACGCGAAAGGACCCCTCATCGTGACTAAGCACGTCTCTTGGGTGGCTTGCGCACTCCTCGTCCTCCTCTCTCCCGATTCACTCCTGGCGCAGTCCTCGGCCGCAGCCGAGACGTCCTGCCCGAAGGCAGACGAGGCGCCGGCTGGAACGCCGTCGAGCGACTGCTCGCCTGCCCCTGATCCCGAGGCACCGCGCGTCGGAGAGACGATCGTCGTCACCGCCACCGCCGTACCCGAGCCGCTCGCCGACCTGCCCTACAGCGCCGCCGTGATCGGCCGCGACGAGCTGCGCTCGCGGCAGATGGCGCGCACGCTTCCCGAAGCCCTTGACGAGACGGCCGGCGTCGCGGTGCAGAAGACCTCGCACGGCCAGGGCTCGCCGTACGTGCGTGGGCTCACCGGCTTCCATACCGTGTTGCTGGTCAACGGCATCCGCCTCAACAACTCGGTCTTTCGCGACGGGCCGAACCAGTACTGGACGACGATCGATCCGTACGGCCTCGACCGCGTCGAGCTGGTGCGCGGCCCGGTCTCGGTGCTCTACGGCAGCGACGCGATCGGCGGCACAGTCAACGCGCTCGCCGCGGCGCCCGAGGGGCGCGGCACCTCGGGCAGCGTCTCCTATCGCTTCGCTTCAGCGGAGAACTCCGGCCTTGGCCACGCGGAGGTGGCCGGTGATCTCGGCCGGCGCGGCCGCTATCGCCTCGGCATCAGCGCTGCGAGCTTCGGCGACCTCGAGGGCGGCGGCGCGGTGGGGAAGCAACCCAAGACCGGCTACGACGCCGACGCCGTCGATGCGCTGTTCAGCTACGAGCTCGGCGCCGGCCGCCGGCTGGTGGGCGGCCACCAGCGGATGACCGTCGACGACGCCTGGCGCACGCACCGCACGGTCTACGGCCTGTCGTGGGAAGGCACCGCGGTCGGTAACGAGAAGGTGCACTCGTTCGACCAGGACCGCCGGCTGTCGTTCCTGCAGTACCGCGACACGAACGCGACGCCGTTCTTCGACGAGCTCGAGGTCACGGTCTCCTACCACCGCCAGGGCGAGGACCGCCTGCGCGTGCGCAACGACAACCGACGCGACCACCAGGGCTTCGTCGTCGGCACCACCGGCGTCGGCGTGCGCGCCCAGCTGCGGACGCCCTTCGGGCGGCTCACCTACGGCCTCGAGCGCTACGACGACGACGTGCGCTCCTACTCCCGCAACTACACACCGGACGGGCAGCTCGTCAACGTCGACGTCCAGGGACCCGTCGCCGACGATGCGAGCTACGACAGCACCGGCGTCTATTTGCAGGACGAGATCGGCATCGGCTCGCGGATGCGCGTCATCGCCGGCGCCCGCTACAGCCGCTTCGAGCTGGAGGCGGGAAGCGTCGGCGATCCGGTCCTCCGCACGCGCGTGCGCATGGAGGACAGGTGGAGCGACGTCTCCGGCAACCTGCGTGCTCTGCTGCGCCTCGACGAGGCGGACCGCTGGCAGCTCTTCGCCGGCGTCTCGCAGGGCTTCCGCGCCCCCAACCTCTCCGACCTGACGCGGCTCGACATCGCGCGCAGCAACGAGCTCGAGGTGCCCTCGCCCGGGCTCGATCCCGAGCGCTTCCTGGCCTACGAGCTCGGCCTGCGGCGCCACGCGGCTCGCCTCGAGGGCGGGCTGACGCTCTTCTACACCGACGTCGAGAACATGATCATCCGCGTCCCGACGGGGCGGATGATCGACCGCTCCTTCGAGGTGATCAAGAAGAACGCCGGCGAAGGGTCGATCCGCGGCGCCGAGCTCGAGCTGCGCACCGACTTGACCGAAGACCTTTCGCTCTTCGGCGGCTACACCTGGCTGCGCGGCGACGTCGAGGCCTTCCCGAGCGTCGACGTGCATGCCGTGCGCGAGCCGCTCGACAAGGGGATGCCGAGCAACGGCCTCCTCGGCCTGCGCTGGGAGCCCGGCCGCTTCTGGACCGAGGCCGTCGTGCAGTCGGTCGAGGCGCAGCACCGGCTGTCGAGCCGCGACCGCGCCGACAACCAGCGCATCCCGCCCGGAGGCTCGCCTGGCTACACGCTGCTGACGCTGCGCGGCGGCGTCGAGCTCCCGCGCGGCCTGCGGCTTTCGCTCGCCGGGGAGAACCTCGGCGACGTCGAGTACCGGGTGCACGGCTCGGGAGTCAACGGCGCCGGCCGCAACTGGGTGGCGTCGGTCGAGTGGTCGTTCTGAGCTGAATGCGCCTCGTGAGGAGCACCATCTCTTGACGAGTCGCACGATCTGAGGCGTTGATCTTCGGAACAGACCTCGTCGCAGGCGGTAATAAACTTTCTTGGTTGACAATCGTAGTACGCATATGTTTTAGTCCGCGCCGATAGTCGTTTCATGCGGGGGCGCCGTGGTGCCCCCTGTTCGACAGCCGGACCACCAGGTCCTCAGCGGGGAGCTTTCGCATGGGTGCTGCGTCGCACGCGGGGTCGGGTAGCGGGACCACGGGTGAAAGGGGTAGGAGGGCGCGAGCGGCGCGTTTCGTCGCCTGGGCAGCGATCTGCTCGGCGATCGGCGCGCTCTTTCTCCAGGCGCCCGCCAACGCCGGCGTCAACGAGTCGCTGGCGCAGGCCCGCAGCTGGCTGATCACCCAGCAGAACGCTGACGGCAGCTTCGGCGCCGGCGGCGAGCTGCTGCCGCGCGACTCCGCCGTCGCCGTACAGGCCCTCGCGGCCGGCGCCGCGGACCCCGCCATCGACCGCGGCGCCGACTACCTCGGCTCGCTGCAGGAGCAGGTGGCCCACTACCGTGCCCTGCGCGTACAGGGTCTGGCGGCCACCGGCCGGCCTTTCGAGCCCCTCCTCGACACCCTCGGCGACTTCCGCAACGGCGACGGCTTCGGCGCTTTCGGCGCCTACTACTCGAACCTCCTCGACACCATCCTGGCGGTCGAGGCGTACGCGCAGGACGAGCGCGACCGCCAGCTGCTCATCGTCGAGCTGCTCGACTACCTCCTCGCGTCGCAGGGGAGCGACGGCGGCTGGGGCTTCGTGCCCGGCACGCCGAGCCAGGTCTACTACACCGGCGAGGCGCTGTGGGCGCTGGCGCGCCTGCAGGCGCTCGACGTGTCTCCCACGGTGGTGAGCCGCGCGCGCGACTACCTCGTCTCCCAGCGGCAGGCAAACGGCAGCTTCGGCTCGCTGGTCGAGACGGCCGTCGCCTACCGGGCGCTGATCGCCGCCGGCTACCAGCTGCCCGCCGGACAGCCCGATACCGTCGCGATGCTGCTCGCGGCGCAGGACCCGAGCGGCAGCTGGAGCGGCGACGCCTACACGACCGCCGAGGTGATGCGGGCGCTCTCGGCGCACGTCCCCAACCTCATCGTCGCCAGCCTGACGCCGGCGGCGACGACGATCACCGCCGGCACGCCGCTCGACGTCACCGCCGTGGTGCGCAACATCGGGCCGCTGGCGGCGGGCAGCAGCCGCATCGAGCTGCGCGCCGGCAGCGCAACCGGTGCCGTGCGCGCACAGGCGGCGGTGCCGGCGCTGGCGCCCGGCGCCTCGCACACCGCGACGTTCCAGGTGAGCACGACGGGCGACCAGGACGAGCTCGTCCTCTACGCCGTCGCCGACGCCGGCAACGAGGTCGCCGAGGGCAACGAGCTCGACAACACGCAGTCGGTGCGCGTCGCGCTGCGCGGGCTGCCCGACCTCGCCATCTTCCCGGCGCAGATCACCACCAGCGTTGCCCGGCCGCAGCCCGGAACCCAGTTCCAGGTGCGGGCCACCGTGCAGAACCTGGGCGAGATGCCGGTGGCGAGCTTCGCCTACCGCATCACGCGGGTGGTCGCCGGCGCGCCGGTGCAGACCCTCGCCCAGGGCACGACGACGCAGTCGCTGGCGCCGGGCGGCTCGCTGATCCTCACCGCCAACGCCACGCTGGCGGAAGGCGAGCACACCGTCCACGTCGAGCTCGATCCGGCGAACTTGATCGAGGAGTCGTACGAAGGCGACAACGACGCGACGATGACCTTCTTCGTCGTCGACGACACCATCGCCGACTTCCACGTCACCGACGCCGACCTGGTGGCGACTCCCGCGTCGCCGGCGCCCGGCACGTTGGTCAACTTCACCCTCACGGTGAAGAACCGCGGCCAGCAGCCCGGCACGGCAGTGGTCGAGATCTTCGACGGCGACGGCACGGGCGGCGGCGCACCGCTGAAGACGCAGACGCTGACGCTCAACGTCAACGCCACGGCGACGGTGACCGGCAGCTTCACCACCACCGACACCACCTTCCTCTTGACCGCCATCGTCGACCGCACGCAGCAGCTGCTCGAGTCCGACGAGACGAACAACCGCGCTCGCCGCTACCTGCGGCAGCTGCCGGACCTCGCCGTGGGCTACGACGGCGTGACCTTCATCCCGGCGGCGGTCGTTGCCGGCGACAACCTCGAGACGGCGATCACCGTCCGTAACGGCGGCACCGACGCGGCGCCGGCGAGCGAGGTGGCGCTCTTCTCGGGCGAGCCGGGCAGCGGCGGTGTGGAGCTCGGGCGCGTCGCGGTGGACGCCCTCGCAGCCGGCGGCAACCGCACGGTGCGGGTGCCCTGGACCGCCGCGGGCGGCCTCAACAAGCTGGTCGTCGTCGTCGATCCGGACGAGGAAGTGCTCGAGCTCTCCGAGAGCAACAACGAGGCGCGCCGCGAGCTCGCGGTGCCGCGCCCGACCGGGCCGAACCTGCAGATCTCCTCGATCGACAGCGCGGCGATGACGCACTCGTCAGCCGACCTCGCGATCGGCGGCAGCGTCGGCGTCACGCTCGCCAACCCGGGCAGCGCGCCGGTCAACGGCTCCTTCCTCCTCCAGCTGTTCGAGGACACCGACGGCGACCAGGTGAAGGGCGCGGCCGACCGCGAGGTCGGCGGCGTGGTGGTCGACGACGACGTCGCCGCCGGCGGCACGCTGGCGGTCGCCGTCCCGGTCACCGGCAGCCTCAGCTTCTACCGTTCGCTCGTCGTCGTGCACGTCGACGCCGCCGACAGCGTCGCCGAGACTCGCGAGGACGACAACAAGAAGCTCCTCTTCGGCGACTGCGAGACCCCGCCTCCCGCGAGCTCCTTCACGCCGGTGGAGAAGTGGTGGGTGAAGGACGTCGAGGTGCAGAACGCGCCCATCGCCGTCCAGCTCAGCGACGACAACGGCGACGGCGCGATCGACAGCCGCGACAACCCCGACGTCGTCTTCCACGGCGCCGACGCGCAGGGCCGGGCGGTGATCGCCGTCTCCGGCCTCGACGGCTCGCGCCTGTGGACCTTCCGCTCGACGGCGAACAACCCGCTGCAGGGCGAGAAGACGAACCTCTCGGCCGCCGACCTCGACGGCGACGGCGTCGCCGAGGTGGTCGCCGTGCAGACCAACAACCGTCTCGTCGCCCTCGACCGCACCGGCGCCGTGCGCTGGGTGAGCGAGAACATCGAGGGGACGGGCGGCGACTGGCGCGGCGGCAGCGCCATCGGCGACCTCGACGGCGACGGAGTGCCCGAGATCGTCGTCGGCCGCGCCGTGCTCTCCAACACCGGCAAGCGCATCGCCATCGGCACCGCCAACGCGGCGCGCAACGACAACTGGTACGGCCCGCTCGGCACCGGCTACCTCTACGACCAGCAGCACGCGATCATCGCCGACATCGACCTCGACGGCCGCAACGAGATCGTCGCCGGCGACGCCGTCTACCGGCTCGAGAACGGCGTGCTGCGCGTGGTGTGGGACTACCGCGAGCACGACAACATGCTGTTCGACGGCTTCGCGGCCGTCGCCAACCTCGACGGCGATCCCTACGCGGAGATCGTCTACGTCTCCGCCGGCTTCGTCATGTCGTTCAACCACGACGGCTCGGTGCGGGTGCCGTACCGCTACGTCGTGAACCCCTCCTTCCCCTACGACAACGTCACCTTCTGGGGCGGCCCGCCGACGATCGCCGACATCACCGGCGACGGCTCGCCGGAGGTCCTCGTCGCCGGCGACTCCGAGCTGGTGGCGATGAACGCCAACCTCGGCACCATCTGGCGCAAGGGGAGCTTCGACTACGCGGCGATGACGACGGCGACAGCCTTCGACCTCGACGGCGACGGCAAGCGCGAGGTGCTCTACGCCGACGAGAACAACTTCTACGTCCTCAACGGCACCAACGGCGCCACGCTCCACCAGCAGAAGAACAACTCGCTCACCGGCACCGAGCTGCCGGTAGTGGCCGACGTCGACAACGACGGCCAGGCCGACATCATCCTGCCCTCGAGCCACGACCGCCGCGGCGATCGCTCGACGATCGGCGTCCACGCGCTGTCGCACCCGTCGTGGACGGGCACGCGGCCGATCTGGAACCAGCACTCCTACCACGTCACCAACGTGCAGCTCGACGGCACGGTGCCGCGCAACCAGACGCCGGCGTGGCAGCTCCAGAACAGCTTCCGCGCCAACCTGCAGATGCCGAAGCGGACAGTGAAGCTGCCCAACCTGACGATCGGTCTGCCGCGCGTGAAACCGGCGACGGCGCAGGGCATCCCCGTCGTGTTGCGCATCGGCAACGGCGGTCCCGACTGGGCGCCGGCCGGCGTCGAAGTCTCCGTCTACCAGACCGGCGTGCCCGCGCCGGTGGGCACCGTGCTCACCACCACGGCGCTCGAGCCCGGCACCTATCAGGACGTGACGGTCTACTGGCAGGGCGCGCTGTCAGAGCCGGTCGACGCCACGGCCACCGTCGACCCGGCGCAGAAGGTCGTGGAGTGCGACCGCGGCGACAACAGCATCGCCTTCCAGGTCGCCGAGCCGCTGCTGCCCGACCTCGCCATCCTGCCGCAACCCGACGGCGTGACGCTCCCTGCCAATCCCATCGGCGGCCAGGTGCTGTCGGCGCAGGTCAAGGTGAAGAACGACGGCCGCGCCGGCGCGCCGGCGACGCTGCTCCGCGTCTTCGACGGCAGCGGCCCGGGCGCCCGCCAGATTGGCGAGACGCAAGTGCCGACCCTGGCGCCGGGCGAGCAGACGACCCTCGGCAGCGTGCTCGTCGACACCCTCGGCATCGCCGCCGGTCTCCACTCGCTGCGCTTCACCGTCGATCCGCTCGACGTCGTGCCGGAGGTGGAGGAGGCCAACAACACGGCGCTCGTGCAGCTCACGCTCGGCGCGTCGACGAAGCCCGACTTGCAAGCGACGACGCTCGTGGCGCAGCCGGCTGCCGTGACCGCCGGCCAGCCGGTCCTGCTGCGCGCCGAGATCCTCAACCGTGGCGTGGCGCGCGACACCGGCTTCGAGGTCGCCTTCCGCGTCAACGGCGCCGAGGTCGGGCGCGTCGAGCACCCGGCTGCGATCGCTAGCGGCGAGCGCGTCACCGTCGAGTACCAGCTCTCGACCTTCGGCCGCCAGGGCACGCTGCTGCTCGCCTCGGCCGCCGACCCCTCCAACCTCATCGCCGAGGAGTCGGAGAGCAACAACGCGGCGTCGACGACGCTGTCGGTGCTCGGCTCGCCGCTCACGCTCGCGGCGACCACCGACAAGTCGCGCTACAAGCCGTCCGAAACGGTGCAGGTGACGATCTTCGCCGTCAACGCCGGCACCTCGCCGGCGGCGGTGACGCTCCTCGTCGTCGTCAAGGACTCGCTCAACGCCCCGGTGGCGACGGTGGCGCAGCAAACCGCGACGCTGCCCGTGGGTGCCTCGAGCTTCGCTTTCGCCTGGCCGGTGGGGCAGACGATCCCCGGCCCGTACGCTGTCGTCGGCAGCTTCCAGCAGGCGGGCGTCGCGCTGGCGCAGGGGAGCGCCAGCTTCTCGATCAGCCCCGACGTGCGCGTCGAGGCCGAGCTGTTGACGGACCGGTCGAGCTACGAGCCCAATCGCACCGTGGTTCTCCACGGCGGCGTGCGCAACGGCAGCGCCGGCACCCTGCTCGACAACGCCACCGCGACGGTGCGCATCCTCGGACCCACCGGTACCGAGATGATGCGGCAGACGATCCCCATCGCGCAGGTCATCCCCGGCGGCTTCGTGCCGGTGAGCTCGACTTGGCCGGTGGGCACCAACGCGCCCGGCAACTACACCGGCGAGCTGCGGGTGACCAACGCCTTCAACGAGCTGCTCGCCACCGCGACCAGCCCGTTCCACGTCGACGACAGCGCGCAGACCGGCGCCGGCCTGCGCGGCACGCTCGCCGTCGAGCCGCGCCTGCAGGGTGCCGGCGGCCCGGTGGCCGCGACCTACCGCATCGACAACCATGGCAACGCTGCCATCCCCGGCCTCGTCGTCCACCTCGAGCTGTTCGACCTCGCGGCCGGTGAGAGCATCGTCAGCGTCGACCGGCCGCAGCCGATCTCGATCGGCGCCAGCGTCGACGGCGTCTGGCGCGTCGACACCGACGGCCTCGCGCCCGGCAACTACCTCGTCTCGCTGGCAGCCGTCGTGGGCGGGCAGCGCGAGCGCCTCGCCAGCGAGCCGGTCTCGGTGCTGCCCGGCCTGCTCGTCGACGACCTCGACGTGCGCGAGGGCGACTCGGGCAGCTCGACGGCGAGCGTCGCCGTGCGCCTGCTCGCCGCCAGCGACGAGACGGTGACCGTCCAGTACGCGACCGCCGACGCTGCGGCGACCGCGGGCAGCGACTACGAGAGCGCGAGCGGGACGCTCACCTTTGCGCCGGGCGAGACCAGCAAGACGATCGCGATCACCATTCACGGCGACCTCGACGAGGAGCTTCACGAGACCTTGCTCGTCAACCTGACGGTGCCGAGCGGGGCGGTCGTCGCCGACGGCCAAGCCGTCGTGACCCTCGAGGACGAGGAAGGGTGCGCGAGCACTAACCTGCTGCAGAACCCGCGCGCCGAGGAGCCCGCCGAGACGCAGGAGATCCCCGGCTGGCAGACCGCCGCCGGCGGCTGGCGCCTCGACTTCGCGACGCCGCCTTCCTTCGACGGGCTGTCCTACTTCGCCGCCGTGCCCGGCCCCGCGGCCGAGCTCTACCAGGACGTGTCGTTGCAGCCGTTCGCGGCGCTCGTCGAAGCCGGCACGCTGGAGCTGGTGTTCGAAGGCTTCGTCTGGTCGTCGGGCTCGAGCCGCGTCGTCGTCGAGTACCGCGACGCTGCCGGCCAGGTGCTCGACAGCTACGACTCCGGCGTCGTCGCCGCCGGCGAAGGCTGGCAGTCGCGCGTCGACCGCCGCTTCGCGCCGCCGGGCACGCGCTTGGCGCGCGTCCGTCTGCTCGGCACCGGGGCAGGCAAGGCCGGCTTCGACCGCCTGGCGCTGCGCTCGCTGGGCGTCGTCACGGCGAGCGCCGAGCCGCGCTCCTTCGCCGAGAGCGCCGGCAACGGCGGCTTCGACGTCGAGCTCTCCTGCGCCAGCCCGTCGACGCTCCAGGTGAGCTTCACCACCGCCGACCTCGAGGCGGTCGCGGGCAGCGACTACACGAGCGCCGCGGGCACACTGAGCTTCGCCGCCGGCGCGTTGTCGATGCCGGTCGCCGTGCCGCTCCGCGTCGACGAGCTCGACGAGGACGACGAGCGCTTCGCGCTGCAACTCACCAGCAGCGACGTCATCGTCCTCACGCCGCAGGTCATCGGCACCGTCCTCGACGACGACGGCACGGTGACCCTGACCGCCGCGCCCGCCGCCGTCACCGAGGGCGACAGCGGCACCGTCGCGGCCACCTTCGCGCTGACGCTGTCGGCGCCGAGCGGCCGCCAGGTGAGCGTCGGCTACGCCACCAAGAACGGCTCGGCCGTCGCCGGCTCCGACTTCCAGAGCACGAGCGGCACCGTCACCTTCGCGCCCGGCCAGACCGAGCGCGAGGTGGCGGTCGCCGTCCATGGCGACGTCGTCGACGAGCTGGTCGAGACGTTCCAGCTGCAGTTGAGCAACCCGAGCAACGTCGTCCTCGCCGGCACCGCCGCCAGCGCCACCATCGTCGACGACGACACCGCCGCGCTCGCCGTCGTCGACACCGAGGTGGTCGAAGGCAACGCCGGCGCGGGGCGCGTGGCCTTGGTACCGGTCATCCTGTCGGTGCCGAGCGATCGCACGGTCACCGTGGCCTACACGACCGTCGCCGGCACCGCCGCGACCCCCGCCGACTTCACGACCACGAGCGGCACGCTGAGCTTCCCGGCCGGCACCACGCAGAAGACGATCTCGGTGCCGATCGTGGGCGACGCCGTCGAGGAGGTCACCGAGAGCTTCCTGGTCGTGCTCAGCAACCCGCAAGGAGCCGAGCTGGACGATTCCGAGGCGACGGTCACCATCCTCGACGAGGACGGACCGGTGATCTCGATCACCGACGTGGCGATCGCCGAAGGCAACTCGGGCACACGCCAGGCGGTGTTCGCCGTCACCTCGGCGAGACCGCTGCCGGACGTCGTCTGGTTCGAGGACGCCGTTCCTGCCGGTGCGAGCCAGCTGGGCGAGGAGCCATTCAACTGGGTGAGCACGAACCCGCCGCCCTTCAGCGGCTCGCTCAGCCATCAATCGGCCCTGATGTCGGGGTTCCACCAGCACTACTTCCAAAACGCGTCGAGCACCATGGCGGTGAACGCTGGCGACCTGCTCATCGCCTACGTCTTCCTCGACCCCGCCAACCCGCCGACCGCAATGTTGCTGCAGTGGAACGACGGCAGCTGGGAGCATCGCGCCTACTGGGGTACGAACTCGTTCCCCTGGGGTGTCGACGGCACCAACAGCCGCCGCTTCATGGGGCCGGTGCCCCCGACCGGACAGTGGGTGCGGCTCGAGGTGCCGGCGAGCGTCGTGGGTCTCGAGGGGAGGACCCTCAACGGCATGGCGTTCGGTCTCATCGGCGGCCGGGCCACCTGGGACCACGCCGGCAAGGGACAGCACTACGTGCCGGCGAGCTCGCGCACGGTGACGGTGGACGTCACCACCGTCGACCGCGAGGCGGTGGCGGGCGAGGATTACGCGCCGCTGCAGACGACGCTGACGTTCGCACCGGGTGAGGTCGTCAAGACGGTCGCCGTCGACGTCATCGGCGAGAAGGTCGAGGAGCCCGACGAGACCTTCCTGGTGCGGCTGCAACGCCCGACCAACGCCGCGCTCCAGCGCGCCGAGGGGGTGGGCACCATCCTCGACGACGACGTCTTCTCCGTCACGCTGGACGACATGTACCTCGTCGAGTCGAAGCCGGCGGCGGTGCTCAAGCTCAAGCTCAACCGCCCGAGCGAGGACCCGATCAGCGTCGACGTGACGACGGTCGACGACGTGGCTGTAGCCGGCGGCGACTTCACGGCGACGACGCAGACGGTGAGCTTCCCGCCGGGCAGCGCCGAGCAGCAGGTCTCGGTGCCGCTCCTCAACGACACCGTCCACGAGGGACCGGAGCGCTTCTGGGTCGACCTCTCCTCGCCGGTCAACGTGCACCTGGTGCGCCCGCGCGCCGGCATCCACCTGCTCGACGACGAGAAGCCGGCGGGGGGCTACTCGTTCCTGACCACGATCCGCGACTTCAAGCCGGGCTCGCATCCCGACATCCACAACTGCGGCAGCGTGCCGCGGCCGACGGACACCCTCGGTGCCGACGGCAAGATGGTCTACGCCTCCGGCGGCACCGGCAAGGCCAACTTCGACCAGTGGTACCGCGACGTCATGGGGCTGAACCTCAGCACCACGTACGACGCCTTCTTCTCCAAGCCGGGCAACTACCAGCACTGGCGGCCGGGCAGCTTCTTCCCCATCGATGGCCAGCTCTACGGCAACGAGGGCGGCCACAACTACCAGTTCACCGTCGAGTCGCACGCGTGGTTCATCTACGAGAACAACGCCACGATCCTCTTCGGCTCCGACGATGACGGCTGGTGCTACATCAACAACAAGTTGGCGATGGACATCTTCAACTGCCATGGTCCGTCGAGCCGCACCGTCAACCTGAACAGCATCGCCGGCACCCACGGCCTGGTGCTGGGCGAGGCCTACCGCCTCGACTGCTTCATGGCCGAGCGCGGCCAGGGCGAGTCGGCCTACTACTACGACACGCCGCTCTACCTGCAGCAGTTCGAGCCCGGCACCCTCAACTACTCGCCGGTCACGGCGACCGTCGCCGAGGGCACGACGCCGTCGTTCAAGGTGCAGCGCATCGGCGGCATCTTCGGGCCGATCACCGCCAACGCCGACAAGATCGGCGGCACGGCGACGAGCCCCGACGACTTCCTGTCGCTGCCGCAAGCGATCTCCTTCCCGCACAAGGACCGCGCCGACCGCACCGTCAACGTGCCGCTGGTCAACGACAACGTGCTCGAAGGCGACGAGTCGCTCCAGCTCGGCTTCACCGACACCGACCCGACGACGGCCCTCGGCCCCTTCAGCCAGGCGGCAGTGACGATCGTCGATGACGAGGCCTACCCGGTGGCTGGCATCCTCACGCCGGTCGTCTCCGAGGGCAGCCGCGGCGAGCAGGTCGTCCTCGTCGGCATCACCCTCGAGGGCGAGAACCGCTACGGCGCCACCATCAACTACACGACCGCCAACGGCACCGCCATCGTCAACAGCGACTACCGCGCCTTGACCGGCAGCGTGCAGATGCCGGCGGGGATGACCCACAAGTACCTCGAGCTGCGGATCATCGGCGACGCCACGCCGGAGCCGGACGAGTACTTGAACCTCGTGCTCACCGGCTCGGGCTTCCGCGGCGGCAGCGCCACCCTGCGCCTCGACGTCGTCGACGACGACCGCTGCGGCGCGGCCAACCTGATCGCCAACCCCGACTTCGAGCAGCTCATCGTCAACGGCGAGGTGCCCGGGTGGACGCGCGTCACCGGCACCTGGGGCAACTACAGCCACGGGGGGAGCTGGAACAACAACAACGTCCTTCCCGTCAACACGCCGCTCGGCGAGCTGGCGCAGACGATCGACCTCTCCGGCTACGAGGAGCTCGTCGACCGCGGCGGCCTCCGCTTCGCCTTCCGCGTCGAGACCGCCAACTGGGGCGCCGAGAACCCCATCGACACCTCGCGCTTCGTCATGGAGTTCCGCGACGCCGCCAACACGACGGTCCTGTACAGCTACGACTCGCGCGAGGGGTACTACATCGTCGGCCTCGGCGCCGTGATGACGCACGTCGCCGCCGCGCCCCCGGGCTCGCGCTGGCTGCGGGTCCGCCTCATCGGCAAGCGCTACACCGGCGTCGAGTCCAACTCGCACTTCGACCGCGCCGTGCTGCACAGCCTCGACGTGCCGTCGATCGATGCCCTGGACGTCAGCGTCAACGAGGGGCAGTCGGGCACGACGACGGCGACGGCCACCGTGCGCATGGCCTGCTCGACGACGCGGCCGGTGACCGTCGACTACTCGACCCAGGACGGCACCGCCAAGGCCGGCGAGGACTACCAGAGCGCGCTCGGCACCCTGACCATTCCGGCGGGGCAGACCTCCGTCGCCCTGCCGCTCTCGATCGTCGGCGACACCCTCACCGAGGGCAACCAGACCTTCACCGTGCGGCTGCAGAACCCGAGCGGCGCGGTGGTGTCCGACGGCGAGATGCAGGTCACCATCGTCGACGACGAGCGCAAGCTGTCGATCGCCGGCGCCAACAAGAACGAGGGCAACCAGGGCAGCTCGCTGCTCACCTTCACCGTGACCCTCGACGGTACGTTGCCGCTGCCGGTGACCGTCGACTACGCGACCGTCGACTACTCGGCGTCCGCCGGCGAGGACTACGTCGCCACCAGCGGCACGCTCACCTTCGACCCAGGTACTTCGCTGACCAGGACGATCTCGGTCGAGATCCTCGGCGACACCAACGTCGAGCTCGACGAGGAGTTCATCGTCCAGCTCAGCAACCCCAACAACGCCGGCCTCACCACTACCGAGGCGCGGGGCAAGATCAAGCAGGACGACATCGAGATCAAGGTCGCCGACGGCCACGTGGCCGAAGGCAACACCGGCACTCGCCAGCTGATCTTCGAATTCACGCTCTCCGGGGCCTCGTCGCAGTCGGTGAGCGTCGCCTACGCGACCTCGAACCTGCTCGCCACCGCCGGCGTCGACTACGTCGCCGCCAGCGGCACCGTCACCTTCAATCCCGGTGAGACCCTGAAGACCCAGACGGTGACCATCAACGGCGACACCGCGGTCGAGGGGAGCGAGACCTTCCTGCTCACCCTCAGCAACCCGCAGAACGCCTTCGTGCTCAACCCCGAGGCGACCGGCTTCATCGTCGACGACGACGATTGTCCCAGCGCCAACCTGCTGGTCAACCCGGGCGCCGAGCAGGTCACCAGCGGCGAGATCAGCTTCTGGCGCGAGGTCCAGGGCACGACCTGGGGAGTGCGAGCGAGCAGCCCGTCGCCGATCGAAGGCAGCTTCTACTTCGCCACCGGCAGCGACGCGGTCGCCGAGCTGGCGCAGGACGTCGACGTCTCCGCGTTCGCCATCTGGATCGACGCGGGTGTGCAGAGGTTCTCGTTCGAGGGTTACGCGCGCTCGGCCGGTACGCCGCTCGACGTGGCGCGGGTGGTCGTCGAGTATCGCGACGCCGCCAACGCCGCGCCGCTCGCCATCTTCGATTCGGGCGCCATCACCGAAGGCGGCGCCTGGCGCTACGTCAGCGACCTCACCACCGTGCCGGTGGGCACACGTTGGATCCGCGTGCGGCTGATCGGCCTGCGCCAGCGTCCCTCCGGCTTCAACTTCGCCTTCTTCGACGGCCTGTCGCTGCGCTCGCTCGGCACGCCGATCCTCCAGCTCGCCGACCGCGACGTCGTCGAGGGCGACGAGTCGAGCGTGGTGGTGCCGTACGAGGTGCGGCTCACCTGCGCCGGCGAGCGGCCGGTCAGCCTCAGCTACACGACCAGCGACGGCACGGCGCGGGCCGGCGCCGACTACGCGGCCGCCACGGGGACCTTGACCTACGGCCCGACCGATGCGGTCAAGACAGTCTCGATCGAGACCTTCGGCGACTTCTTGAGCGAGATCCGCGAGACCTTCCGCTTCCAGGTGAGCAACGTGGTCAACGCGGTGGTGCTCGACGGCGACGCCACCATCACCCTCTCCGACGCCGACATGGGCGCGCCGGTCGCCGGCACCACCCGCATCTACACGCTCGACCGCGACTTCGACCTCGGCTTCGCCGTCAGCGTCAACCACGACGCGCCGAACAACGACCAGCTGCAGCTCGACCAACAGGGCGGCACCTTCCCATTCCTCTGGGTCGCCGCCTCCGGCCGCGGCACCATCGTCAAGATCGACACCCGCAGCGGGCAGGTGCTCGGCGAGTTCTCCACCAACCCGGACAACTTGAGCTTCCCCAATCCGTCGCGCACCACGGTCTCCTTCGACGGCAGCGTCTGGGTCGGCAACCGCGGCAACGGGTCGGTCGCCCACATCGGTCTGCGCGAGCTCGGCCAGTGCATCGACCGCAACGGCAACGGCACCATCGAGACCTCCAGCGGTTACAACAACGTGCTGCCCTGGCCGAACGCCCAGGGGCAGGACAGCAACGGCGGCGTCACCACCGCCGCCGACGAGTGCATCCTGCACTTCGTCAAGGTGAGGGAGGGGGTGCCACGCCACCTCTCGATCGACGGTGAGGGGAAGATCTGGGTCGGTGGCTTCGAGGGTGCCTGCTCGAGCTGCTTCGACCAGCTCGACGGCACGACCGGCGCCGTGCTGCGCCAGGTCAACTTCCCCTGCGGCGGCTACGGCGGCTTCATCGACGGCAACGGCGTCCTCTGGTCGTCGCACTACAACGCGTACGTCATGCGTTGGGACCCGGCGACGGCGACGAGCACCGCCAAGTGCATCAGCGTGCCTGGCGCCTACGGCCTCGCCATCAGCAGCGATGGCCAGATCTACGCCAACGATCACGGGACCAGGACCTCATCTGGAAGATCGCCCTCGACGGCACCATCCAATCGTCGTTCCTGCGCGGCAGCCCGTGCGCCCAGGGCTTGGCCGTCGATGCCAACGGTCACGTGTGGTCGAGCTCCAGCCGCGGCTGCAACGGCGGTACCCAGATCAGCCACGTGCGCGGCGACGGCACCTTCATCGGCACGATCGACAACGTTCCGGCGGGCTCGACCGGCATCGCCGTGGACGACAACGGCAAGATCTGGGCGGTTGCCGACCAGGCCAGCAAGGCGTTCCGCATCGATCCGACGCAAGGCCCGATCGGCGCCGACGGGGTGAGCCGTGTGGGCGCCGTCGACCTGGTCGTCGACCTCCCCGGGTCGAATCCCTACAACTACAGCGACATGACCGGCTTCCAGGCCCTCCGCCACACGCTGCGCCAGGGCAGCTGGTCGACCATCCAGGACGCCGGCTTGCCGGGCGCCGAGTGGGGGGTCGTGAGCTGGAACACCGAGCCGCAGGCGTCGGTGCCGGCGGGCAGCTCGATCGTCGTCGAGGTGCGCACGGCGGAGCTCTCCTCCGCGCTCGGCAGCCAGAGCTGGCAGCCGGTCACCAGCGGCGTGCGCTTCCAGCGCTTCGGCCGCTACCTGCAGGTGCGCGTCACCCTGAAGCTGGGCACCGGCAACGTGAGCCCGGTGCTCTCCGACCTGCGCATCGGCATTCAGGAACCCGACGTCCGCACGAGCGACGTCACCGTCGACGAGGGCGACAGCGGCACCACGCCGGCCACCTTCACGGTGACGCTCAGCGAGACCGTGGCGCACGCGGTCACCATCGCCTACCGCACCGTCGGCGTCAGCGCGACGGCGGGTAGCGACTTCACCGAGACGACCGGCACGCTGGTGATTCCCGCCGGCTCGCTCAGCGCTGTCGATCAGCGTCCCCGTGGTCGGCGACACCGTCGACGAAGAGGACGAGACCTTCACCTTCGAGCTCACCGCTGCGGCCGGCGGCAAGCTGGTCGACCCCATCGGCGAGGGCCACATCCTCGACGACGACACGAGCATCCTCGTCAACGCGATCAAGACGGCGGCGCTCGCCGACGACCGCGACGGCAATGGCGTCGTCAGCCCGGGCGACCTGCTCGCCTACACGGTCGCGATCAAGAACGTCAACGCCGTGGCGCTCGACGCGCTGCTGTTCGAAGATGCGGCGCCGGCCGGCACGACGATCGTCGCCGGCTCGGTGACGACCGACGTGGGCACCGTCGACAACGAATCGCCGGTGCGGGTGACGATCCCGACGCTCGCCCCCGACGCCACCGCCACGGTGCGGTTCCGCGTCGCCCTCGTGGTGCCGTGGACCTACGGGCCCGCGGTCGTCAACCAGGGCCAGGTCAGCGGCCTGCCCGCCGGCCCGGTGCTCACCGATGACCCGGCCTTGCCGGGGACCGCGGACCCGACCGTCACCCCGGTCGCGGCGGTGCCGGTGCTCTCCGCCAGCAAGCGCGACGTGCTGCAGACCGACGCCGACGGCGACGGTATTGCCAGCCCGGGCGACACCGTGCGCTACGACTTCACGATCGCCAACACCGGCACGGTCGAGTCGACGCAGGTCGTGCTGCAGGACGTGGCGCCGGCGCACACCGCGGTGGTCACCGGCTCGGTGACGACGAGCCAGGGCTCGATCGTCGGCGCGAGCCCGGTACGCGTCGAGCTCGGCTCGTTGGCCGCCAACGCCAGCGCCACGGTGAGCTTCGCCGTGCGCATCGACTCGCCGATCCCCAGCGGCATCGACGAGATCTCCAACCAGGCATCGCTGCAGAGCGCCGAGCTGCCGGCGGTGTTAAGCGACGATCCGGAGGTGCCGGGCCGTCAGGACCCGACCGTCACCGCGATCACCGCTTCGCCCCGCCTCCTCCTGACGAAGAGCGACGAGCTGGCCATCGATGCCGACGGCAACGGCCAGCCTTCGCCAGGCGACACCATCGGCTACACGGTGCGCCTGAAGAACGACGGCAACACCGCGGCGACGGTCCTCACCATCCACGACGCGACGCCGGCCAACACCACGCTCGTCGCTGGCTCGGTGACGGTCACCGGCGCGACCTTGACCGGCGTCGACCCGATCGCCGTCCAGGCGAGCGAGCTCGCCGTCGGCGCCGAGGTCGTGCTCACCTTCCGCGTGCGCATCGTCTCTCCGGTCGAGCCGTGGGTGCGCGAGATCAGCAACCAGGCAACGGTCACCAGCGCCGAGCTCGACGACGTGCCGAGCGACGATCCCGACAAGCCGGGCGTCGCCGACCCGACGACGACCCCGGTGGCGGCGGCGCCGGTGCTCGCGCTGTCGAAGACCGACGTGCTCCACACCGATCCCAACGGCGACGGCTACGCCTCGCCGGGCGAGGTGGTGCTCTACCAGCTCACCCTCACCAACACCGGCAACACGGCGGCGACGGATGTCGTGCTCACCGACCCGCTGCCGGCCAACAGCACGCTGGAGGCGGGCTCGCTCCAGACCTCGCAGGGCACGGCGACCGAAGGCGACCCGATCCAGGTCGCGATCGGCACGCTGCCCGTGAACGCCACCGTCACGGTGTCGTTCCGGACGCGCATCGCCAATCCGTTCCCGGCCAGCGAGACCGGGCTCAGCAACCAGGCGAGCGTCGCCGCCGCCGAGCTCGTGGCAGTGTCGAGCGACGACCCGGCGACGCCGGAGCCGCGCGACCCGACCCGCACCGACGTGATCACGCTCGTCGACGTCTCCGTCGCCGACGTGACGGTCGGCGAGGGCGCCGGCAACGCGGTGTTCACCGTCACCCTCTCGGCGGCGAGCCGCGTGCCCGTCGTCGTCAGCTACAGCGTCGCCGCTGGCTCGGCCACGGCGGACCTCGACTTCACCCCGGTCACCGGCACCCTCACCATCCCCGTCGGCGCGACGCAGGGCACCATCGCGGTGCCGGTGCTCGACGACACCCTCGACGAGCCGGACGAGACCTTCTCGTTGACGCTCGCCAACGCGGTCGGCGCGGTGCTCGCCGACGCGCAAGCGATCGGCACGATCGTCGACGACGACGCGCCGCCGGCGCTCACCGTCGCCGACCTCACCGTCACCGAGGGCAACACCGGCACCACGCCGACGACCTTCACGCTGACGCTCTCCGCGCCCAGCGCGTTCCCCATCGCGGTCGGCTACTCGACGACTGCCGGCACGGCCGGCACCGCCGACTTCACGGCGGCCTCCGGCACCGCGACCTTCGCCCCCGGCGAGGTCTCGCGCACGGTGACCGTCGACGTCCTCGGCGACCTGCTCGACGAGGCGGACGAGACCTTCACGCTGCAGCTCGCCAATCCGCAGCAGGTGGTGCTGGCCCGCGAGGCGGCCACCGCCACCATCCTCGACGACGACGCGCCTCCCACGGTCAGCGTGAGCGACGTCGACGTCGACGAGGGCAACAGCGGCACCGTTGCGGCGACCTTCACCGTCACGCTCTCGGCGCCCAGCGGCCGCGAGGTGCGGGTGAGCTACACGACCGCCAACGTGGAAGCGACCGCCGGCGTCGACTACCAGACGACGAGCGGCGAGCTGGTGCTGGCGGCTGGTACGACCTCCTCCACCGTCAACGTACCGGTCGTCGGCGACCTCAGCGAGGAGCCGGACGAGCGCTTCGAGCTGCGCCTCGTGGCGCCGAGCAACGCCACGCTCGCCGACGACGTCGGCGTCGGCACCATCCGCGACGACGACACGGCGCCGCAGCTCTCGGTCGGCGATGTCACGGTCCACGAAGGCGACAGCGGTTTCACCACCATCGACGTGCCGCTGCGGCTCTCCCAGGCGAGCGGCTTCGTCGTCACCGTGGCGTACACCACGGCGGACGGCACGGCCACCACGCCCGCCGACTACTTGGCGGCGACCGACGTCGCGATGATCCCGGCCGGCAGCTCCACCGCGACGGTGCGGCTCGAGGTGCGGCAGGACCTCGTCGACGAGCTCGACGAGACCTTCCTCCTGCGCCTCGCCAACGCCACCAACGCGACGCTGGCGGACGCCGAAGGCACGATCACGATCGTCGACGACGACGAGGCGCTCGCCTCGGTCGGCGACGTGACGGTCGCCGAGGGTCACAGCGGCACCACCAACGCCACCTTCACCATCCGCCTGTCGACGACGAGCGACCGCGAGGCTCGCCTCGACTACGCGACCGCCGACGGCACCGCCACCGCGCCGGCCGACTACCAGTCGACGAGCGGCACGGCGACCTTCGCCGCCGGCGACACCGAGCGCACGGTCAACGTGCCGGTCGTCGGCGACCTCGTCCTCGAGGAGGCCGAGGAGACCTTCCGCCTCGAGCTGTCCAACGCGGTCAACACCGCCTTCGCCGATCCGATCGGCGTCGGCACCATCCTCGACGACGAGCTCTGCCCCGGCCTCAACCTGCTCGCTAACGGCGACGCCGAGGCCCGACCGACGAATGGCAATCCCACCGGCTGGACGGAGGTCGCGGGTACGGCCTGGAAGCGCGTCTACCGCGGCACCAACCCGGCGGCGTTCGCAGGCCTGAGCCACTTCGCGCCGGGCACCTTCACCCCGAGCGGCAACAAGACGGCCGCCGAGCTGGCGCAGACGGTCAGCCTGGCGCCGTTCACGGCCCTCATCGACGGCGGCGAGCAGCGCTTCCTGCTGCAGGCGGCGGTGCGCACGGGTGCCGGCAGCGCCGACAAGGTGCGCGTCGTCGTCGAGTACCGCAACGCGGGCGGCGCGGTGCTCGAGAGCTACGACTCCGGCGCGCTCACGTCGGCCACGAGCTGGCACGAGCTCGTCGACCTGCGGCTCGCGCCCGCCGGCGCGCGGTCGGCGCGGGTGCGCCTCATCGCGCCGTGGGGCGAGGGCAGCACGCTCGAGTCCTACTTCGACGCCATCAGCCTGCGGCCGCTGCGCGTCGCCGGCGTCATGGTCGACGACCTCGTCGAGTACGAAGGCAACAGCGGCCAGCACGACGGCAAGTTCGTGCTCCGCCTCGCCTGCCCGTACTGGCGCGACGTCGAGGTGGCGTACGCGACGGCCGACGTCAAGGCCAAGGCGGGCCTCGACTACCTGGCGACGGCGGGCACGACGGTGCTGCCCGCCGGCACCACCAGCAAGCCGGTGCCGGTGCCGATCCTCGGCGACACGCTCTACGAGGGGCACGAGAAGTTCCGCCTCGACCTCACGCTGCCGCCGCAGGACGGCGACGTGGTGCTGCTCGACCCGCAGGGCACCGGCCTCATCCTCGACGACGACTTCTGCGCCCGCACGCCGGGCTACTGGAAGAACCACGCCGAGCTGTGGCCGGTCGATCACCTGGCGCTCGGCGGGCGCGAGTACGAGAAGGCACAGCTTCTGGTGATGCTCGACTACGACGCGACCGACGCGGCGTCGAGCCTGGCGCGGCACCTGATCGCCACCAAGCTCGACCTGCTGGTGGGGAGCGAGCCGTCGATCGTGCCGACGGTGGAGGAGGCTGACGCGTTCCTGACGACCTACCCGGTGGGCAGCAACCCGCAGGGCCCGGCCAGGGACCAGGGCCTCGCGATCAAGGACGCCTTGGACCACTACAACAACACGCGGGCGGCCGGCTGCACGGAGGCGGCACCGCTCTTCTGACCGACGACCGAGGCGGCGACCGCGCCGCCTCGACCTGAAGCCGACGATTGGGGCCATCGCGGCGCGATGGAGCTGAGGAGAGGCGACGATGAAGCGACGGGGTGCGATCTCGCTGTGGGGCATGCGGGCGGCGCTGAGAAGGTGCCGGCAACCGGTGCTCTTGCTTACCGCCGTGATGACGTTCTACGGCATCGGCGGCCAGCAGGTGCTCGAGGCGCAGCAGCAGGCTGCGGCGCAGGCGCACCAGGGGCGCAACGCCATGCTGCTCGCCGCCGGCATGCCGGCCGACCGGCTGCCGACGCCGCCGCCGTCGTCGTTCGAAGTGGCGGGCGAGCGCGTCGCCGCCGTCGCCGATAGCGCCGTCGCCAAGCTGGAGCAGTGGGCGGCCGCGACTCAGGGTTGGGTCGCCGAGACGTGGAACGGGCTGCAGCTCGCCTCGGCGCAGGTCGGCGAGTCTGGGCCGCCGTCGCGAGCGACGAGCTCGCGGCGCGCCACGCCGCACGAGGTCGCACCGCCTCAGGCGAGCGACGGGCGCGAGCACGCACGCGGACGCGAGCTGCGCACGTTCGGGACTTTCGCCAAGGCAGCCGGCGCGGCCGCATCGGCCGTGGCGGGATCGGCCGCCGATGACGTCGCGCTGCCGCTGCGCCGCGTCGAGCGGCGGGCGTTGACGCAGGAGATCGGCGCGCTGTCGCACGACCTCGAGCCGAGCAGCGCAGTGGCGCCGCCGCCGGCGATCGCCGCCGCGCGGGTGACGGCGAAGTCGACGCCGGCGCCGGAGATCGTCGCTCTCGCCGAGAGCCTCGGCCGCTCGCCGGGGCGCATCTTCCGCTTCGTCCACGACACCATCGACTACGAGCCGCAGGTCGGCGCCGACGCGCCGCCGGTGGGCACGCTGTGGGAAGGACGCGGCACGGCCTGGGAGCAGGCGTGGCTGCTCCAGGACCTGCTACGCGCCGCCGGCGTCGATGCCCGCCTCGAGTGGGGCGACGTCGAGATCTCGCCGGCGACGCTGCAGGACCTCACCGGCGTTGCCGACGTCTTCCGCGCCGGCGATCTGCTCACGACCGGTGGCATCCGCATCGTGCTGCTGGTGCAGGGCGGCCAGGTCGTCGCGGCGAAGCTGCCGCACGTGTGGGTCAAGGCGCACCTCGACTACGCGCCCAACCGCGGCGCCACGCCGGGGCCCGGCGACACCTGGATCCGCATGGACCCGACGCTCAAGCGTTACGACGAGGACTACGGCACCCGCACCGACGACGACGCGTCGTTCGTGCTCGGCACCTACCTCCAGAGCGGCACCGAGAGCTCGCCGCGACCGGTCTACGAGCAAGCGTTGGCGGGCCTCGCTCCCGACCTCGAGGAGCTGAAGCCGCGCCGCAGCGTCGACGCCGAGGCGTTCCCGTTCGTGCCCGGCACGCTGCGCGCGAAGCTGGTCACGGTCGCCGGCGAAGCGGCGGAGATCCCGGCGGCGATGCAGCAGCAGCTCCAGGTGCAGGTGATCGGCGGCGCCGAGGGCACCTCGCTGCTCAGCTGGTCGGCGCCGGCGCCGCAGGTGTGGGGGAAGAAGCTCGAGCTGGCGTGGCCGGGCGCCACGGCTGCCGACCAGGCGACGATCGATCTCTACGGCGGCATCTTCGCGACGCCGCCCTACGAGGTCGACTTGAAGCCGTCGCTGCGTTTGGATGGCGTCGAGGTCGCGCTCGGCAACGAGATCGGCAGCGCCGAGGACGTCGAGCTGCGCGCCACCATCACGCCGCCCGCCGGCCCGGGCATCCCGACCTTCGCCGTGTGGGACATGTTCGCCGGCGAGCACGGCGTGCTCGTTCTCGCCTTCGGCGGCACGCCGCAGCAGGTCGTCGACCGCTTCGCGCAAGCGCAGGCCGGCGGCGGCAGCCCGGCCGACGTCGAAGGCTGGGGGCTCGCGCGCGCCGCGGCCACCTACCTGCGCTCGCTCGAGAGCGACTATCGCCACCTCGCGGCGCTGCGCTGGCACCGCATCGCCATCCTCGGCGCGGCGGTCTTCGCCGTGCAGCGTGGCGCCGTGTCGACGGCCGACGACGGCACGCCGGTGACCTTCGCGCAAGGCCCGCTGTCGGTCGACGTCGGCGCCATGCCGCTGGCCTTGGTGCCCGCCGAAGGCCCGCTCGTCTCGACGGTGCCGACGATGGAGCTCCTCGGCTCGCAAGGCTCGGTGCGCGAAGGCGAGGCGCTCGCCGCCGCGTTCGGTGGCGAGCACGTCACCGCGGTCGGCTTCCTCACCCGCGCCGTGCGGGCCGGTCAGACGCTCACTCTCGTCGACGAGACCAACGTCGAGGCCGCGCTCGCCACCGCCGAGCTGTCCGCCGAAGCCGAGGGCACCGTCCGCTTCGGCGTCAGCCAGGGCCTCGTCGCCTGGATCCCGCGCACCCAGATCGAGATCGCCGGCTGGAAGACCACCGGCTACATCCTCGAGAACCCCACCAACGGCGCCGGTGCTTACCTCGTCACCTTCGAGCGCAAGGTCCCGATCGGCGAGACGAACGTCGTCTTCCACTCGCCCGTCGATCTCGCCGAGGTGACGGCGCCCACCGAGGTCGTCGCCTCCATCCGCAGCGAAAACCTCCAGAGCTGGAGCCTCGCCACCAAGCCGAGCGGCGAAGGCGCGACGACGGTCATCGCCAGCGGCACCGGCGCGGTCGACAACCGCGTCCTCGGCACCTTCGACCCCACTCTGCTGCTCAACGGCATGCACGAGCTGGTGCTCACCGGCACGACCACGGGCGGGCAGATCTTGACCGGACGGATCACGGTCGTCGTCGAAGGCGCGATGAAGATCGGCAACTTCTCGCTGTCGTTCGTCGACCTGGCGGTGCCGCTGTCGGGCCTCGCCATCCAGGTGGTGCGCACGTACGACACCCGGGCACGGGCCCTCTCCGCCGACTTCGGCTACGGCTGGAGCGTGGAGGTGCGCCAGGGCTCCTACCGCAACAACCGCAAGCCCGGCGACGGCTGGCAGATCCTCAAGGGCTTCATCCCCTGCCAGCAGACGTCCGAGACCAAGAGTCATCTCACCACCATCCGTCTTTCCGATCGCGAGCTGTACAAGTTCCGGCTGACGCTTTCCAGACCGGGTATGCAAGGTGGCGGCTGCTTCGCCACCGCCGGCTTCCGTTTCGTCGACGGGCCGGTGCCGGGCGCAACGCTCGACATCCTCGGTCCCGACCAGGTCTTCTGGCAACACGGCACCAACACCGTGGTCGACCCGGACACGCAGGAAGTGTTCGAGCCAGGCGCCGTTCGGTTGACCACTCGTGACGGCCGGGTCTTCGACTTCGACCTCGGCCGTGGGGTGACCCGGCTTGCCGACCGCAACGGCAACGAGCTGGCGATCACCGCCGCCGGCATCACCCACTCCTCGGGAGAGTCGGTCAGCTTCAGCCGCGACGGCGCGGGCCGCATCGTCGGCATCACCGATCCCTCGGGAGAGAGCCTGACCTATACCTACGACGCCGCCGGCGACCTGCTGTCGGTGACCGATCGCACGGAGCAGGCGACGCAGTTCACTTATGCCGCTGGTCACTACCTGTCCGGCGTCGTCGATGCGCGCGGCGTCACGCCGATCCGCAACGAATACGACAGCGACGGGCGGCTGGTGCGTCATATCGACGCCTTCGGCAAGGAGATCGCCTACGACCACCAGATCGACCAGCAGCAGGAGGTGATCACCGACCGTCTCGGCCACAGCCGCCTGCTCGTCTACGACGATCGTGGCAACGTGGTCCGCGAAGTCGATGCGCTGGGCAAGGAGACGCGCCGCAGCTTCAACGCCGACGACCTGGTGCTGACGGAGATCGATGCGCTCGGGAAGATGACGTCGTTCGAGTACGACGCCGGCAAGAACCTGACCGCGATCCATGATCCGCTCGGCAATACGACGCGGTTCAGCTACGACGGCGGCGGTCGGATCCTGACCACTACCGACGCTCGCGGGCTGGTGACGACGAACCGCTACGACTCGGCGGGCAATCTGCAGGAGACGACGACGCCGAGGAGCGGCAGGACGGAGTTCGTCTACGACTCCCGCGGCAACCTCCTCAGCGAACGGAATGCGCTCGGGCAGACGAAGACGAGCGAATACGACGGCCGCGGCAACCTGGTGCGCGAGGTCGATGCGCTGGGGCGCAGCGCCTCCTACACCGTCGACGGCAACGGCAACCGCCTGAGCGAGACCAGGACGCGGGCGCTGCCGGGGGGCGGCAGCGAGACCCTGGTGACCACGTTCCGCTACGACGCGGCGGAGCGGTTGCTGGAAACCGTATGGCCCTTGGGAGGGACGACGAAGACCGTCTACGACGAGCTCGGCCAACCGCTCGAGACGGTCGACCCACTGGGCCGCCGGACGATCTATACCTATGACGAGCTCGGCCGCCCGGTGGCCATCCAGCACCCGGACGGGACGAGCGAGTCGCGCGCCTACGATGCCGAGGGCCGCCTGCTCGCGCGGACCGACCGCGGCGGGCGCGTGACGACGTACGTCTACGACGCCGCCGGCCGGCTCACCCGCACCACCTTCCCCGACGGCACTTTCGCGCTGGCGACGTATGACGACGCCGGCCGGCTGGCGGCGAGCACGGACGCGCGCGGCAACAGCACCAACTACAGCTATGACGCGGCGGGGCGGCGCACCCGCGTCATCGACGCGCTGTTGGGCCAGACCGACTTCGAATACGACGCGGCCGGCAACGAGCTCTCGTTCACCGACCCCAACCGGCACACCACCCGATTGGAGTACGACGAAGTCGGCCGCCTGGTGCGGACGGTGTTCGCGGACGGCACCCATCGCGCGATGGCCTATGACGCCTTGGGCCGGCGCGTCGCCGCTACGGATCAGGCGGGGAGAACGACGCGCTTCGCCTACGACGCGCTGGGACGCCTGCTCACCGTGACCGATGCCCTCGACCAGGTCACCAGCTATGCCTACGACGAGGCGGGCAGGCGCATCGCGCAGACCGACGCCAACCAGCACACGACCAGGTTCGAGTACGACGCGTTGGGGCGGATGACCCGTCGCGTGCTGCCCGGCGGCGCCGCCGAGACGATGACGTATGACACGGCGGGGAACCTGACCAGCAGGACCGACTTCCGCGGCCGCACCATCACCTTCACCCACGACGCGGCGAATCGGTTGCTCACCAAGACCTATCCCGACACCACCAGCGTCGGCTTCACTTACACGGCGGCGGGCCAGCGGGCGACGATGGTCGACGGCCGGGGAACGACGACGTACGGGTACGACGCCAACGGCCGGCTCGTGGAGCTGACCTACCCCGACGGCCGCAAGCTCGGCTACGGGTGGGATGCCAATGGCAACCGCACCTCGATCACGGCTCACGTCGCGGGCCAGGTCCTCACCACCAACGCGACGTATGACGCTCTCGACCGGCTCGACACGGTCACCGACCCACGCGGGACGGTCTTCGACCATGGCTACGACGCCAACGGCAATCGGACGTCGTTGGCCTATCCCAACGGCGTGCAGACGACCTACGTTCACGATGCGCTCAACCGGCTGCGCGACCTGTCGACGCAGAGCGGCGTGGGGGCGGTGTTGCAAGGCTATGTCTACACGCTCGGACCGGCAGGAAACCGCACCCGGGTGGAGGAAGCCGACGGTACGGTCCGCAGCTACGGTTACGACTCTCTCTACCGGCTCACCAGCGAGACGGTGGCGCAGGGCGCCGCCACCGTCTACACCAAGTCGTTCGGTTACGACGCGGTCGGCAATCGGTTGCAGCAGGTGCATACCGATGCCGCCGGCACGGCGACGACGACCAACGCGACCTTCGACGAGCGCGACCGGCAGCTGACGCGTGGCGGGCAGAGCTGGACCTGGGACGCCAACGGCAACCTGACCGCCAAGGTCGACGAGGCGACTTACGCCTGGGACTTCGACGACCGCCTGCAGCAGGCGACGCTCCAGGACGGCACCGTCGTCGCCCATACCTACGACGCCGACGGCGTGCGCGTGCGCACGGCGACCACGCCGCCGGGAGGGACGACGACCACCGTCGACTATCTCGTCGACACCTCCGGCGGGCTCAGCCAAGTGGTCGCCGAGACCAGCGGCGGCCTGCTGGCGGCGTATTTCGTCCGCGGCGACGAGCTGCTGGCAGTGCTGAGGCCAGGCAGCGAGGCCGGCAGCTGGGCGGCTCGCTTTTACCACGCCGACGGACTGGGCTCGATCCGTGCGCTCACCGACGGCAGCGGCGCGGTCACCGACCGCTATTCCTTCACCGCCTTCGGCGAGCTGCTCAGCCACCAGGGAGACGACGCCAACGCCTACCTCTTCGCCGGCGAGATGCTCGACCCGAGCTCCGGCTTCTACTACAACCGCGCGCGCTGGATGGACCCGGAGGTGGGCAGGTTCGTCAGCGTCGATCCCTTCCCGGGCTCGGCAACCGAGCCGGCGACCCTCCACAAGTACCTGTACGTCGGGGCCAATCCGGTCGATCGGATCGATCCGACCGGCCTCTTCTTCTCCGAGTTCAGCGCCGCCCAGGCGATTCAGGGAATCCTGTTCGTCATGAATGGCTTGTCGTTGTTCCACAACGTCGGCCAGGCGATCTCGAACGGATTGAAGGTCCGCCGCGCGCTCATCGAGCGCCGCCCGTGGGACGCCGTTGCCTACGCCGGCATCGCGGTGTTGCACATCGGCCTGGCGGCGTTGAGCCTCATCAACATGATCACCAGCGTCGGTCCGCCTCCCTCCGGATTTGCGACCGTCGGAGCCTCTCTGGCGACCGCCGGCGGCGGCCAGGTCCAGGTCTTCTACCAGGTCGTGATGGCGAACCCGCGTCTCGCCGACTGGGTGACGGCGCAGCTGATCCCGGTGATCCTGACCGCCAGTATGTCGATGTCACAGGGCAACGGCTCTGGCGGCGGTGGTGCCACCGATGACGAAGGCGCAGCGGGCCGGGACGTCAAACCCCGGATCGAAGACGGCAACGCGGACGAAGGCTGGACTCACATCCAGAATCGACACATCACGGGATCCGACATCAAGGGCGGCCCGGGCGACCTCTTCCCTGCCAACACCACTCGTGCTCAACTGCAGAAGTTGGCGGAGTGGTTGGTGGACAAGGGAACGCGCATCTCGAATCCCTTGCGCCGCATCCAAGTCTACGAACGTCGCGGCACGCTGAACGGTCAACACGCACGGTACGTCGTCGTGGTCGACTCTTGGGACTTGAACCGAGTGATCACCATCTTCCCCAGGTTGACTGGTGGCAGCTGAGGTCGATGCTGACCATCCGTCTCAGCGTCACGGGAGAGTCTCGTACGGGCTTCGCCCCGGGTGTGGTTTGCGTCGGCGGCGCCGACGGCGACCCCCTCGAATGTATCGATTCGATGGTGGTCCTGTCGGCGACGCTGTTGCTGGATCAGCTCACGGCGTGGCCGCGGTCGGCGCCGGTGCTCGAATTCAATCCCATCGACAGTAGCGAGCTGATCGAATTTCGCCGGCAGGGGAAGGCCGTCGAGGTCTGGGTGCGGGGCCGTTGCGTCGGAGAGGCGACCGAACCCGAGTTGCGCGCGGCTGCCATCGAAGCCTGCGCGGAGCTCTTCGAGCGCTTTGCAAGGAGCTTGGATGCCGGCGACGCGGGCAGGCAAGACCTGGAGGCCGCGTTGGCGGACGCCAAGCGCTCGGGGCCGCGCCTGACGCTCTGACGCGAGGCGTTCTCGTGTGTTGGCGACCGCTTGCGGCGCCGAGGACCTTGCCATACCATCCCGCGGACTCGCGGAGGCCCCCTTGCCCGAGACCCACGCGCAGCGCTCGCGCAAGCTTCTCGACGCGCGCCAGATGGACCGCGTCATGCGGCGCATGGCGGGGGAGATCCTGGAGCAGAACCAGGGAGCGGCGGGGCTGATCCTGGTCGGCATCCGCACCCGCGGCGTGCCGCTCGCCGAGGCGCTCGCCGACGAGATCGGGCGGCTGGAGAACGTCGAGGTGCCGCGCGGCATCCTCGACATCACTCTCTACCGTGACGACCTCTCGGTCATCGGACCGCAGCCGATCGTGCGGCCGACGTCGCTGCAGGAGCCCATCGACGACAAGGTGGTGGTGCTCTGCGACGACGTGCTGTTCACCGGCCGCACGGTGCGCGCCGCCCTCGACGCGCTGATCGACTACGGGCGGCCGAAAGCGGTGCGGCTGGCGGTGCTGGTCGACCGTGGGCATCGCGAGCTGCCCATCCAGGCCGACTTCGTGGGCAAGACCGTCGACACCGCTGACGACGACGTGGTGAAGGTGGCCTTCGACGCCACCGACGGGCGCCAGGAAGTGCTGCTGCTGCACGAGTATCGAGCCCCGCGGTGACGAGCCTTGGCTGAGACGCGCTGGCAGCGCAAGGACCTGCTCGGCATCGCCGAGCTGTCGCGCGGCGAGATCGAGCTGGTGCTCGACACCGCCGAGTCATTCGCCGAGGTGGCGTCGCGGCCGATCAAGAAGGTGCCGACGCTGCGCGGCAAGACGGTGCTCAACCTCTTCTTCGAGGCGTCGACGCGCACGCGCTCGAGCTTCGAGATCGCCGAGAAGCGGCTCTCCGCCGACAACCTCAACTTCTCGAGCTCGGGGTCGGCGCTGGAGAAGGGGGAGAGCCTGGTCGACACGGCGCTCAACCTGCAGGCGATGGCGCCCGACCTGATCGTCATCCGTCACGGGCACCCGGGCGTGCCGCACATGCTGGCGAAGCGCCTCAAGGCCGGCGTCATCAACGCCGGCGACGGCGCCCACGAGCACCCGACGCAGGCGCTGCTCGACGCCTTCACCATCCGCCAGCACAAGCAGCGCATCGAGGGGCTCAGGGTGGCCATCGTCGGCGACCTCGAGCACAGCCGCGTCGTGCGCAGCAACCTCCACCTGCTGAAGAAGCTCGGCGCCGAGGTGGTGCTCGCCGCGCCGCGCACGATGATGCCGGTGGGCATCGCCGCCTTCGGCGTGCCCTGGTTCTACTCGATCGAGGAAGCGCTGCCGGGCGCCGACGTGGTGATGATGCTGCGCGTCCAGCTCGAGCGCATGGGACGGCCGTTGTTCCCGACGGTGAAGGAGTACTTCAAGCTCTTCGCGCTGACGCGCGAGCGGCTGCAGCTCGCCAAGGACGATGCGCTGGTGATGCACCCGGGGCCGATGAACCGGGGCGTCGAGATCGCCAGCGACGTCGCCGACGGCGACCGCTCGGTGATCCTCGAGCAGGTGACCAACGGTGTCGCCGTGCGCATGGCGGTCTTGTACCTGTGCTCGGGCGCGCACGGCGAGGCGGCGTGAGGACGCTCATCCCTTGATCACGCTCATCCGGAATGGCCGCGTCGTCGACCCCAGCCAGGACCTCGACTCCTTCGTCGACGTGCTGATCGAGGACGGCGAGGTGGCGCGGCTGGAGGAGCGGCTCGCCGCGCCGGAGCACGCCGAGGTCGTCGACGCGAGCGGCCTCGTCGTCGCGCCCGGCTTCATCGACATCCACGTCCACCTGCGCGAGCCGGGGCAGGAGTACAAGGAGACAGTGCGCACCGGCACCATGGCGGCTGCCGCGGGCGGCTTCACCGCCGTCTGCTGCATGGCCAACACGGTGCCGGCCAACGACCACCGCTCGATCACCGAGCACATCCGCGGCGAGGCGGAGCGCCACGGCTACGCCCGCGTGTACCCGATCGGCGCGGTGTCGAAGGGGCTCGAAGGCAAGCAGCTCGCCGAGATCGGCGAAATGGCCGCCGCCGGCGCGGTGGCGATCTCCGACGACGGCAGGCCGGTGATGGATGCCGAGCTGATGCGCCGCGCGCTGCTCTACGCCCAGCACTACGGCCTGCCGGTGGTGCAGCACGCCGAGGACCTGAGCCTCTCCGGCGGCGGCGTCATGCACGAGGGCGACAGCTCGGCGCTGCTCGGCCTGCCCGGCATCCCCGGCGCCGCCGAGGACGTGATGGTGGCGCGCGACCTCATCCTGCTCGAGGATTGCGGCGGCCGCTACCACGTCGCGCACCTGTCTACGGCGCGCAGCCTCGAGCTGGTGCGGGCGGCAAAGCGGCGCGGCCTGCCGGTCACCTGCGAGGTGACGCCGCATCACCTGCTGCTCACCGACGAGGAGATCGCGACGACCGGCTTCTCGACCGCCTGCAAGATGAAGCCGCCGCTGCGCAGTGCGGCCGACAAAGAGGCGATGCTCGCCGGGCTCGCCGACGGCACCGTCGACGCCATCGCCTCCGACCACGCGCCGCACCACGTCGACGAGAAGAACGAGAGCTTCCACAACGCGCCGTTCGGCATCGTCGGGCTGGAGACGACGGTGCCGCTCTGCCTCGACCGCCTGGTCCGGCCGGGCATCGTCTCGCTGTCGCGGCTCGTCGAGCTGCTCGCCTGCGGACCGGCGCGCGTCATGGGGCTGCCGACGGGCACGCTGCGCGTCGGCGCGCCGGCGGACGTGACGTTGCTGTCGCTGGAAGAGCGCTATGCGGTCGAGCCCGCCGCGTTCCGCAGCAAGGGCCGCAGCACGCCGTTTGCCGGCTGGGAGCTGCAGGGACGAGCCGTGGGCACCTTCCTCGAAGGCCGGCGCGTGACGCTCGCGGACCTGCCGCCGAAGCGCTCCTGATCTGCTGGCGATCGCCTGTCGGCGAGGCGGGCTCACTCAGCTCGCCGCGAAGCGGCCGGCGCGGGCAGGCGTAGCTCATAGATCCGGTTGTTCGGGTCTTCGTAGCGCAGCGTGAAGAGGCCGCTCAGGGCTCGCGCCCAGCGGTCCTCGAGCGGGAAGTCGAAGCGCGGGATGCGCGCCACGTGGACCCAACGCGCGCGCGCCCGCACCAGGTTGCGCACCCACGCTTCCGGCGCCGGGTCGACGCGCGGCTCGCAGCGCGGGTAGTGCGCGGCGTAGCGGAGGTCGGCGGCGTTGACGTTGACGTAGCGGGCGTCGCGCTGCAGGCGCGGTCCCATCTCCGGGTAGGTGAGGTAGTGGTTCGGCTGGTACGACATGGCGACGGTGTCGCTGCCGGCGTGCATGTCGAGCCAGCTCCAGGCGCGGGCGAAGAACGGAGTCATGGTGGGGTGGAGGGTGACCTCGGCGGCGAAGGCTCTACCGCGCGTGGCGATGCGGTAGCGCACCAGTGCCGGAGCCGCCAGCAGGACGGCGGCGAGCGCCACCACTGCGAGCTCGCGCCAGCGCCGGACGACGACCACCCGCGCCGCCGGTGCCAGCACGAGCACCGCCGCCGCGATGTCGACGAGCGCGATGGCGATGCGGGCGGCGAACGAGAGCTCGACGTGCTGCTGCAGCAGCGACTGGACGAGGACGGCCACCGCCAGCCCTTGCAGCAGCCGCTCGCGCACGCCGCGCCGCTCCGCGAACGCAGCCATCGCCCCGCAGGCGATCGCCACCGCCGGGATGAGATATCGCACGGTGGCGTAGATGTGACGGCTGTGCACCCAGGGCACGGCGAGCCAGAACGCGAGCGTCGCCCAGACGACGAGCGCCGCCGCCAGCGCTTCGCGCCGCCGCTCGCGCGGCACCAGCCAGGGCACGACGAGCGCCGCGGCGAGCAGCAGGACCGCCGCCGGGCCGAAACCCATCTCCAAGGAGCGCGGGTTGCTGGTGCCGAGGAAGGCCTCGACGAGGCGGCCGTCGCGCAGCGACTGCGGCCAGCTGCCCAGCACCGAGCCCGGCCGCGGCAGGCCCTCTGCGGCCGCGATCCGGCCGCCCGCCGTCTGCTCACAGGCCAGGGCGAGCGGCCCTGCCCCCAGCGCCGCGTTGCGAGCGTAGAAGTAGCCGCCTAGCAGGGCTGCTACGGCTGCGGCGACGCCGAGCTGGAGCACTCGACGCCGCCACTCGCCGCGCGCCATCAGCGCGATCGCGCCGCCCACCGCGACGCCGTAGACGACGCCGAGCACCTTGGTGCCGGCGGCGACGCCGATGCCGGCGCCGAGGAGGAGCGCCGCGCCCCACCCCGGCTCGCGCAGCCAGCGCAGCCCGAAGAACAGGCCGCCGAGCAACGCCGCGGCGAGCACCAGGTCGACGTACTCGGTGGCCGCGAAGCGCACCACCGTCGGCAGCAGGCCGACGACGAACGCGGCGAGCGGCCAGTGGCGAACGGCTCCGAGCTGGCGCGCGATCGCTCCGCTGGCCAGGCAGAGCAACGCCCACGGGAGCAGGCTCGCGAGGTTGACGTACAGCTCGCTGTGCGACGGCGCCATCCACCACCAGAACCAGAGCGAGCCGTTGGCGGGCGCGTAGCCGTAGTAGTTGACCGGGATGGGCCCGAAGACGGGCGCGAGGTCCTGGTCGCGCAGCCAGGTGCCAGCGAGCAGCAGGTGGTAGGCGAGGCTGTCCCAGGACAGCGGCGGTTGCAGCAGCCCGCGCAGCACCTCGGCGCCGACGGCGTGCACGGCGAGCAGCGACGGCGCCCAGTATTCGGTCGCCACCTGCCAGCTCCGTCGCGCCAACACCTCCAGCGGCCGCGCGATGCCACCGGGCGGCGGCCGCCGACGCAGCGGCAGCAGCAGTGCCAGCGCGACGAGGCCGGCGACGCCGAGGGCGAGGTCGATGCGCAGCAGCCCGAGGGCTCCGAGCAGCAGCGCGATGCCGATCGCCTCCGCCAGCGCGAGCAGCAAGGCGGCGACCGCCAGCGCCAGCGGGTCGGCGGCGGCGCGATCGCCCAGCAGCCGGAGCGCGAGCAGGTAGCCGCCGGAGAGAATGAAGCCGAGCGCCAGCAGGGTCAGCAGCGCGCCGAGGAGGTCGACGAGGTACACCTGGACCTCAGCTGTCGGCACCGCACTGCCGGGGCATGGCCGCGCATTCTGGCACGCTGCGGCGCGTCACCGACGGCGCGAATTCGCCGCCGCCGCACGAGGCGTAATCGACTTTGTGAAGCCCGCGCACAAGCGGTACACTCCGACCGGCCGCGGGCCGCACGTCGCACCGCGGCAACGACCGCAGGAGCACCTGATGGCAGAGCATCGATCGGCGCTCCCACTGGCGGAGCAGCCCAAGCCCGCGCTCAGCGGCGAGTCCTGGCTCACCACGACTTTCGACAAGATCGAGGAGTGGGCGCAGACGCGCTCGTTCTGGCCCCTCCCGTTCGGCACCGCCTGCTGCGCCATCGAGTTCATGGGCGTCGTCTCCTCGCACTACGACGTCGCCCGCTTCGGCTACGAGGTGGTGCGCTTCTCGCCGCGGCAGAGCGACATCCTCATCGTCGCCGGCACCATCACCGACAAGATGGGGCCGGTGCTCAAGAAGATCTACGACCAGATGCCCGACCCCAAGTGGGTGATCTCGATGGGCGCCTGCGCCTGCTCGGGCGGCTTCTACCGCGCCTACCACGTGATGCAGGGGATCGACGAGATCATCCCCGTCGACGTCTACGTGCCGGGCTGCCCGCCGTCGCCCGAGGGGCTCATCTACGGCATCCTCCAGCTCAAGGAGAGGGTGCTGCGCGAGCGCGGCAAGCACGGCGGGGCGAAGGTGAAGAAGGAGCGCAAGGACGAGCGCGACGAGGAGCGCGAGGGCCCCACCAGAGAGCTCCCCACCGCCTCCGCCGCAACCGGCCGCGACCAGGGAGCCGAGCATGGCCACGCTGGCGCCGCCTGAGCCGCTGCTCGAGAAGTACGGCGACGCGGTGACGCCGCAGGAGGGGCTCGACCAGCCCTGCTGGATCGTCGACCGCAAGGTGCTGCGCGAGGTCTGCACCGACCTCAAGACCAACCCCGAGACGCGCTTCGACCTGCTGCTCGAGTGCTTCGGCATGGACTACCCCGAGCGCGAGCCGCGCTTCGAGGCGGTCTACCATCTCTACTCGATTCCGCACGGCAAGCGGCTGCGCCTCAAGGTGCCGCTGCCGGAGAGCGACCCGACGGTGCCGTCGCTGTACCCGGTGTGGAAAGCGGCCGACTGGTTCGAGCGCGAGATGTGGGACCACTTCGGCTTCCGCGCCGAGGGGCACCCCGACCTGCGCCGCATCCTCTGCCACGAGGCCTTCCAGGGGCACCCGCTGCGCAAGGACTACGACCCGGCGCGGCGCTGGATCTGCACCGAGAAGGACATCTACAAGCCCAAGCTCGTCGCGCCGCCGCAGCAGGACGACATGTTCGAGCGCATGACGATCAACATCGGCCCCTCGCACCCGGCGATGCACGGCACCTTCCGCCTGACCGCGGTGCTCGACGGCGAGGTGATCGTCGCCAGCGACATCGAGATCGGCTACCTCCACCGCTGCTTCGACAAGATGTCGGAGACCCACAGCTGGAACCAGGTGATCCCCTACACCGACCGGCTCAACTACTGCTCGGCGTTCATCAACAACGTCGGCTACTGCAAGACGGTGGAGAAGATGCTGGGCATCGAGGCGCCGCCGAAAGCGGTGTGGGCGCGGACGATCCTCAGCGAGTTCTCGCGCATCATGGACCACTGCGTCTGCAACGGCACGACGCTGGTCGACACCGGCGGCATCACCAACTTCTGGTACATGTTCCAGCCGCGCGAGGAGATCTACGGCCTGCTCGAGGCCTGCTTCGGCGGCCGCCTCACCGTCTCCGGCTGCCGCATCGGCGGCCTGCTCGGCGAGCTGCCGCCCGACTTCATGGAGCGCTCCCGCCGCCTGCTCGAGATCATCCCGCCGTTCATCGACGACATGGAGAAGCTGGTCGACCACAATCGCATCTGGCTCGACCGCGCAGTGGGCATCGCCGCCATCTCGGGCGAGGACGCGGTCAACTGGGGATGGACCGGGCCCTGTCTGCGCGCCTCCGGCGTCGCCTACGACGTGCGCAAGGCCTTCCCCTACGACCTCTACGACACCGTCGACTGGGAAGTGCCGGTCTTCTACGGCGGCGACGTCCACGACCGCTACCGCGTGCGCATGGCGGAGATCCGCCAGTCGCTGCGCATCATCGAGCAGCTGCTCGACCGCGGCATGCCGGAGGGCCCGTACATCGTCGACGACCCGCACGTGGCGCTGCCGCCGAAGGAGAAGGCCTACAACCAGATGGAAGCCATGATCTACCACTTCAAGCTGATCATGGACGGCGTGCAGGTGCCGGCGGGGGAGCGCTACGACATGGTGGAAGGCGGCAACGGCGAGCTCGGCTTCTACTGCGTCAGCGACGGCGGGCCCAAGCCCTACCGCGTGCGGGTGCGGCCGCCCTGCTTCCCGATCTTCTCGACCTTCAACCAGCTGATCCTCGGGCACACCATCTCCGACGCGGTGATCTCGCTCGGCGGCCTGAACGTCATCGCCGGGGAGCTCGAGCGATGAGCGCGCCGGTCGCTGCGAGCGGACCGACCGCGTCGGCGCACCCGACGAAGACGAAGCCGTACAAGTACAGCTGGGCCGACCGCCTCTACCTGCCGCTGCTGCAAGGCTTGATGGTGACGGCGCGCCACTTCTTCAAGAACCTGCGGAAGAGCAAGTACACGATCAGCTACCCCGAGGAGCGGCGCCCCTACAGCGGCCGCTACCGCGGCCACCACATCCTCACCACGCGGCCCGACGGCACGGTGCGCTGCGTCGCCTGCTTCCTCTGCGCCACCAACTGCCCGGCCGAGTGCATCCACATCGAGGCCGCCGAGCAGCCCGACGTCAACGTCGAGAAGTACCCGGTCGTCTACGAGATCGACATGCTGCGCTGCGTCTTCTGCGGCTACTGCGTCGACGCCTGCCCCGAGGAGGCGATCATCATGAGCCGCAACACCGACATGGCGTACTTCACCCGCGAGCAGTCGATCGTCGGCAAGGCGCAGCTGATGAAGCCCTACACCGTCGACCCGGAGCGGCTGGGCTATCGACCGTACTACCCGGAAGAGGACAAGAAGCGCGCGCAGATGCGGCGCGAGGCCTTCGACCTGGTGAGCGCGGCCCGGGACCGCTAATCAGGCGGCGGCTGATTCGCGGCGCGCCGCCGGCATCCCAGCCGGCGACCTAAACGAAATGGCCGCGAGCGGCCTCTCTAGGGTCATGATCGTCGAGCTGGCGGCGGTGCCGGTGGGGGAGGTGGACGAGGAGGCCGCCCTCGTCCGCCAGGCGGCGGCGGGGGACGCCGGCGCCTTCGACGAGTTGGTGCGGCGCCACTGGCGCGAGCTGGTGCGTCTCGCCCGCGTCGTGCTGGCCTCGGACCTCGAGGCGGAGGACCTGGCGCAGGAGACGCTGGTGCACGCCTGGCGGCGTCTCGGCGAGCTGCGCGAGCCGGCGAGCTTCCTCTCCTGGCTGCGCCGCTCGCTGGTGCGCCGCGGCGTCCGGCTGGCGCGGCGGCGCCGGCGGCAGCTCGCAGTCGTTCCGCTCGACGGCGTGACGGCGTTGACGCTGCCGGCCGCCGAGATGGGGTGGTCGCGCGTCGAGTCGCTGCTCGCCGCGCTCACGCCTCGCCAGCGGGCGACGGTCTTCCTCGTCGAGGTGGAGGGGCTCTCCACCGGCGAGGCAGCCCTCCGGCTCGGCGCCAGCGAGGCCACGCTGCGCGTCCACCTCTTCCTCGCCCGCCGCCGCCTGCGGGCTTACCTCGCGGGAGACCAGCGATGAACGTCCTGCCTGCGGAGCTACGCGATCGGTTGCGCGGCTGGGCCGAGCGGCCGCCGCGGCGCGATGCCGCGACCGCCGCGCGTCTCGCTCGAACCTCGCGACGTCGCTACCCTTCGGCGACGCGCCTGCGCCTCGCCTGGGCCGCGGCGGCGCTGGCGATGCTGCTCGGGACCGGCCTCGGCCTGGTGGCGACTCGCCAGCCCGCGCCGGCTCCCACCGTACCGCCGGCGGCGAGCACCGCCTCATCCGCTGTCGACAGTCATGTCGTCGTCATCGAGCTCGGCTCGGGAACCCCTCTCTACGTCGTGCTGCCGCCGCCGGCGGCCCGGAGGTCCTCATGAAACCGCTCCTGCGCTCCTTTGCGCTGCTGCTCCTCGCCGTCGTTGTCTTCGCTGCAACTCCGCTGCGTGCTGCCGACGACTCGCTCGCGGTGCGCTTCGCCCTCGTCGTCGGCAACCGCGGCGAGGCGCCGCTGCCCACCATCGGCGAGGTGCTCGCCGAGCCGCTGATGAAGGACTACCTGACGCAGTGGGACCCGGGCTCGGACAATCCCGAGATCCGCCGCCTCTTCGCGCTACGCGGGCTCAGCGAGGTGACGCGCCAGGCGGCGCGCCTGCAGCCCGCCGGCGGCACCCTCGCCGGCGCGGCGCGCATCGGCAACGTGCGCTGGCGCGTCGACGTCGACGTCGAGCGCCAGGGCGAGGTGGCGACCTTCGCCGCCCGCATCCACCGCAACGACGAGCTGGTCTCGGCGCCCACGGTGCGTAGCGCCCTCGGCGAGAAGGCAATCGTCTCCAGCACCAGCGAGGAGGACGCCACCTTCCTCTTCGTCGTCGTGCAGGCGGACGACTGGTCGCGCGTGGCGGCACGGCAGGCCGGCGGCATCGCTCCGGCGGCGCCGCGCGCGGTGCCGAAGGCGATCCACAAGGTCTCCCCCGACTACCCCGACAGCGAGCGGGCGTCGCGCGTCGAGGGCGTCGTAGTGCTGGCGCTGCGCGTCGACAAGAGCGGTCGAGTGAGCGACGCCCGCGTCGTGCGCAGCCTCGGCAAGGCCTTCGACGAGGCCGCCGTCGAGGCCGTCCGTCAGTGGCGCTTCGAGCCGCTGGTGCGGGACGGGCAGCCGGCGGAGTCGGAGATCAACATCACCATCAACTTCGTGCCCGGCGCGCCCTAGATTCCCGCCGCTACGTAGACGTCCAACACGTCCGGCACGCGGGCCACGAGCTCCCAACGCCTGCCGACGACGGCGTAGAAGGGCGACGCACGCACGAGGTAATGGGTGTTGATGGTCCCCGGGTACACGGCGACCGCGGCGATGCCGAGGGAGCGCAGCCGCTGGTCTGCCTGCTCGGCCGGCAGCTCGAAGAGGAACCGCACTTCGGGGCTCCACACCGGCACCACCTCCACGCCGTGCTCGACCAGCGCCGCATGCAGGTAGGGGCTGTCGGACAGGACGCGTGAACCGGGTGGCAGCTCGCCTACCAGGTCGTCGCCGAGCTGCTCCTCGGACGGCGGCGGGTGCGGTGCGAGCGCCTGCTGGGGCCATTGGCGCAACGGTACGCTCAGCGGATGAGCCGGATAGAGCAGCGCGTGCCCGGCCGTCCATAGCTGCAGCGCGACCACCGCGGCGAGAGCGACCGCGGTCGCCGCGCGGCGGCGCAGCAGCGGTTCGAGCGCGCCCCCCGCGGCGATCGACAGCGCGACGACCGCCGGGGCGAACACGCGCATCGACATCGCCAGCCCGCCGAGGGTGTAGCCGACAAACCGGATCCAGACGGCCGCGACGACCACCGCGATGACCAGTAGGTACCCGTGGCGGCGCCAGCCGGCGACGGTGCCAGGGATGCCGGCGAGCAACTGGAGTGGTGCCCACAAGACCAGGAACAGCCCTGCCACCCGCCAGCGGCTGGCGGGCCATACCCTGACGTCGAGCACCGCGTGGCCATGCTCGAGGAGCGCGTCGTAGACCGGGTTGACCGCGAAGCCCGCCAGGCGCAGCGGATAAACGGGATTTCCGGCAAGGATCCAGTTGCGGAGGTACCAGGGGAGCGCGACGGCGAGGGCCACCGCACCGAACAGCGCGAGCGAACGGGGACCCAGTCGGCGCCAGGCCAGCGCGAGCGCGCCGCCGAGCACGGTGATCCAACCAAACTCACGCGCCAGGGCCCCCACGCCGGCCGCCAGCCCCGCCATCACCACCGCGCGGGGGTCTCGCGGTGCTCGCGCCACGCTGGCGAAATACAAGGTCCCGGCCATCGACAGCGACAGGAGACCTGCCTCCTGGCCGACCAGGACCGCTCGCAGCAGCAAGGGCGAGGCGGCCGCGATCGCTACGGCGAGGACCGCTGCGCGCGGCGTGAACAGGGCGCGAGCCGACCCGTAAACGAACGCCAGAGTGGCAGCGAGCTGCGCGGCGCTGAACACGCCGGTCAGCTCCGCGGCTGGCCTGCCCGCGCTGACGTGGATCCACCAATGCGCGAACGGGACCAGCGGCGGGATGCCGTCGGGGAAGAAATAGTGGCGGAAGTCCGCCGCGGCCAGCGGGGGGTAGAAATCGAAGCTGCCGACGGCGAGCATCCGGCGCGCGAGGAAGTCCCACCGGGTCATGGTGTCGGGGCCCGGCAGCGGAGCGAACGTCGCGCCGGCGAGCAGCGCTACGACGACCAGGGTCGTGGAGACGACGAGGGTTCGCTCGAGTGCGGTTGCCTGGCGGTCGACGGCGGCGGGGGGCGCGCTGCGCCGCGTCAGCCACGCGCCCGCGATCGCCGCCGCCACCAGGCACGGCAGGACGGTCGACAATTGGACGGGAAAGCCGGCGACGCCCACCCAGAAGACGGCATGGAAGAGGATCAACAGCGAGCTGACGAAGGCCGCCGGCAGCTGCAGCGGCAGGCTCGACCAGCGGGCGACGAACCAGCCGGGAACGACGAAGCCGAAGATCAGCAGGAACGGGGCGAGGATCCGCATGGCGGCCGAGAAGGTGCGCGCTCTCCGCGCCGCGGCGTCAGCCGCCCCGCGACAGCCGCACCATCTGCTCGGCGTCCTGGCCGAAGTAGCGGCGGATGAGCTGGAAGTACTCGCTCGAGTGGGTGAAGCCGTCGAGGAACTGGTCGAGCTGGGCCTTCCACGGCGAGCCCTTGCGCAGCACGAAAGCCATCGTCTGCGGCTGGCCGACGCTGTCGACGAGCACCAGGCCCTTCTGCTTGCCGTTGGTCCAGAACTGTGGCAGGTCGACGAGCGCGGCGTCGAGCCCGCGCGGGCGCGCCCCCAAGGCATCGAAGACCGCCTCGTTGCTGGCGAAGCCGGTGCTCGCCTTGACGCCGCCGAGCGACGCCGCCAGTCGCTCGACCTCGGCGGCGTTGGTGCTGCCGACGGTGGCGCCGAGCCGCAGGCCGCCCTTGAGCTGCTCGCGCCAGCGTGCCGCGTCGAGCACGCCCGGCGGAGCGATCAGCACGCTACGCACCGGCAGCGTCGCGGTGGAGAAGTCGACCAGCTTGGCGCGCTCGGCGGTGGCGGTGATGCCGCCGACGCCGACGTCGGCAGCCCCCTTCTGCACCGCCTCGAGCACCGGCCCCACCGTCGAGCCGTAGCTGAACTCGAGCTTCGCCTCCTTGCCGGTACGCACGCGGTGCCAGGCGGCGAAGCGGCGCAGCAGGTCGACGTCGAAGCCGGGCGGCTCGGTGCCGGCCGAGGCGACGAACTTCCCCGACACGCGGGCCATGACGCGCAGCTCGACGGAGTCGGCGGCGCCGGCTTGGGCGCTTCCTGACTGCGGCCAGACGAGAGCGCCGGCGAGCAAGAGCAGGGCGACGGCGACAGCGAAGACGGCGATCTTCCGCATGCGGATCTCCTGTCGGGGGAAGCGAAGCGGAGGCCCACCATGATAGCGCCCACCCGCCGGCGGGGCCGAGCGCGTCCCGTGGTGCGGCGTCCGCTCGGCAGTCGCCGGTTCGCGCTGCCCGCTGCAGTGCCCTACAATCGACCTGTCCCCCGAGAGCCCTCGACGAGAAGGAACCCCGATGACCCTGCCCGTGATCGCCGACGCCGAGAGCCAGGACGCCCCCCATCACCCCGCCCAGGAGCCGCTGCACGAAGTCGTCATCCGCTTCGCCGGCGACTCCGGCGACGGCATGCAGGTGACCGGCAGCCAGTTCACCAGCACCTCGGCCTTGGTGGGCAACGACCTCTCGACGCTGCCCGACTTCCCGGCCGAGATCCGCGCCCCCGCCGGCACGCTGCCCGGCGTGTCGGCCTTCCAGGTGCGCATCGCCGACTACGACATCCACACGCCCGGCGACGCTCCCGACGTGCTGGTGGCGATGAACCCGGCGGCGCTCAAGGCCAACCTGCGCGACTTGAAGCCCAACGGCGTCGTCATCGCCAACACCGACGAGTTCCACGAGCGCAACTTCAAGAAGGTGGGGATCGTCCAGAACCCGCTCGAGGACGGAACCCTCGAAGGTTTCCGCCTCTTCAAGGCCGACATCGCGACGTTGACCAAGCGGGCGCTCGCCGACAGCGGCCTCGACGCCCGCTCGCAGGAACGCTGCAAGAACTTCTTCGCCCTCGGCATGTGCTACTGGCTGTTCAGCCGGCCGCTGGAGCCCACCGTCGAGTGGCTGGAGAAGCGCTTCGCCAGCAAGCCCGAGCTCGCGGCCGCCAACGTCAAAGTGATGAAGGCGGGCTACAACTACTGCGACATCACCGGTCTCTTCCAGGTGCGCTACGAGGTGCTGCCGGCGAAGCTCGAGCCCGGCACCTACCGCAACATCAACGGCAACCTGGCGCTGGCGCTCGGCCTGGTCACCGCCAGCCGCAAGAGCGGGCTGCCGCTCTTCTGCGGCTCCTACCCGATCACGCCGGCGAGCGACGTGCTCCACCACCTGGCGCCGCTCAAGAGCTACGGCGTCACCACCTTCCAGGCCGAGGACGAGATCGCCGCCGTCTGCTCGGCGATCGGCGCCTCCTTCGGCGGCGCGCTCGGGGTCACCGCGACCTCGGGCCCCGGCCTCGCCCTCAAGCAGGAAGCGATCAGCCTCGCGGTGATGGTCGAGCTGCCGCTCGTCGTCTGCGACATCCAGCGCGCCGGCCCGTCGACGGGGATGCCGACGAAGACCGAGCAGGCCGACCTGCTGCAGGCGATGTTCGGCCGCCATGGCGAGTCGCCGGTGCCGATCATCGCGCCCGCCTCGCCGGCCGACTGCTTCGACGCGGCGCTGGAGGCGTGCGCGGTGGCCACCCGCCACATGGTGCCGGTCATCCTGCTCTCCGACGGCTACCTCGCCAACGGCGCCGAGCCGTGGAAGCTGCCGACGCTCGAGGAGCTACCCGACCTGGCGGTGGAGTTCCGCACCGACCCGAGCGGCTTCACGCCCTACCTGCGCGATCCCGAGACGCTGGCTCGGCCGTGGGCGATCCCCGGCACGCCGGGGCTCGAGCACCGGATCGGCGGCATCGAGAAGCAGGAAGGCACCGGCAACGTCAACTACGAGCCGCAGAACCACGAGCGCATGGTGCACCTGCGCGCCGAGAAGGTGGCGCGCGTCGCCCAAGAGATCGCGCCGCTCGAGGTCGACGGCGATCCCGAGGGCGAGCTGCTGGTCGTCGGCTGGGGAAGCACGCGCGGCGCCATCATCGGCGGCGTCAACGCGGCGCGCCAGCTCGGGCTGCGCGTCTCGCGCGCGCACTTCCGCTGGCTCAACCCGCTGCCGAGCAACACCGGCGAGGTGCTGTCGCGCTTCGACAAGGTGCTGCTGCCGGAGATGAACCTGGGGCAGCTGGCGATGCTGCTGCGCGCTCGCTTCCTGAAGGACGTCATCAGCTACACCAAGGTGCAGGGGCGGCCGTTCTTCCGCCAGCAGGTGTGCGACAAGATCGTGGAAGTGCTCGGGGGTTCTGCCAATGGCCACTAGCGCGCCGCCGCTGACGAAGAAGGACTTCCAGTCCGACCAGGAGGTCCGCTGGTGCCCGGGCTGCGGCGACTACGCCATCCTGTCGGCGGTGCAGGCCGTCTTCCCCGAGCTCGGCATCCCCAAGGAGCGCATGGTCATCGTGTCGGGGATCGGCTGCAGCAGCCGCTTCCCGTACTACATGAACACCTACGGCTTCCACACCATCCACGGCCGCGCGCCGGCGGTGGCGACCGGCCTCAAGACCTCGCGCCCCGACCTCGACGTGTGGGTGGTGACCGGCGACGGCGACGCGCTGTCGATCGGCGGCAACCACCTGATCCACACCATCCGGCGCAACGTCGGCTTGAAGATCCTGCTCTTCAACAACCGCATCTACGGCCTGACCAAGGGGCAGTACTCGCCGACCAGCGAGGTGGGGAAGAAGACCAAGTCGACGCCCTACGGCTCGGTCGACTACCCGTTCAACCCGCTGTCGGTGGCGCTCGGCGGCGGCGCCACCTTCGTGGCGCGCAGCGTCGACGTCTTCCAGCAGCACCTCAAGCAGACGTTGAGGCGCGCCGCCGCGCACCGCGGCACCGCCTTCGTCGAGATCTACCAGAACTGCAACATCTTCAACGACGGCGCCTTCGCCGGCATGGCCGAGAAGGAGACGCGCGAGGAGACGACGCTCTACCTCGAGCACGGCAAACCGCTGGTGTACGGCGCGGCGAAGGACAAGGGCATCCGCCTCGACCCGCGGACGCTCAAGCTCGAGGTGGTGCGGATCGAGGGCGGCGTGCTGCCCGACGACCTGGTGGTGTGGGACGAGACGCGCCCCGACCCGGCGATCGCCTTCATGCTGGCGCAGCTCGAGCCGCCGGCTTTCCCGACCCCGATCGGCGTCTTCCGCGCCGTCGAGCGGCCGACCTACGAAGAGCGCGTCATCGGCCAGATCCAGGCGCAGCAGGACAAGGCGGCACCGGCACCCTCGAGCAGCTGCTCTACTCGGGCGAGGTATGGAAGGTGGGGGCCGACGGCGCCATCGAGCGGCAGGGGATGGGGAGCGAATGAGCGACGAAGCAGCCTCTGAAGTGACCTCGATGACGGCGAAGTCGCTCGACGACCTGCGGCCGGGCGACTTCCAGCCGCTCGTCGGCGAGCGCTTCACGGTGGTGCTCAACGAGGGCGACTTCGGCCTCGAGCTGGTCAACGTGCGCGTGATGCGCTCGCACCGGCGGCGCGAGGAGCCCTTCGCGCTGCTCTTCCGCGGCCCGCAGCAGCCGGTGCTGCCGCAGCGCATCTACACCGTCGCGCACGCGAAGACCGGCCAGCTGGTGATCTTCCTGGTGCCCGTGCAAGGGACCGGCGAAGGCGTCGAGTACGAAGCCGTCTTCAATTAGGCGGTTCGAGCGCGACGGCCGCCGGCTGCGGCGGCGGTAGGGCCGGGCAAGAGAAGGCCGCGGGCGCCGCGAGGCCGCGCTCGCCATCGCTCTCGATCTCGACGCGGCCCAGACGGTTGGCGGCAGCCAGCGCTGCTTGCGGTCCACCCGCGAGCGCCGGCTCGTGACCGGCGAGCGCCAGCGCGCTGCTGCCGCGCTGATGCAGTGCCAGAGAAGGCCCGCCGCCGGCGCCTTCGCCGAAGCGGTTCTCAGCCAGCGCCAGGCAGGCGCGGCTCTCGTCCCGCGTTTCCAGGAGGAGCGCCGGGTAGCGCACCTCGCCGGTGCTGGCGCCGCTCGCGAGGTCGTTGTCGCGCGCGGCCAGCGCCAGAGCGGCCTGCGCGGCGGCGACGGCATGGACAGCTTCCGCCCGCTGGCCGGCCAGGCGGTTCCCGACCAGCGTCACCTTGCCCTCGGCGTGGTCGCCGAGCAGCACGACGACGCCGCGCGCCGTGCCGGCGCCGCCGATGGCGTTGGCCGTGAGCTGCGCGTCGACGTGTGCGCGGCCGGAGGCTGAGACTGTGAGCCCCGTCTCGCGCGCCAGCAGGTCGTTGCCGCGGGCGGCGATCTCGAGCACGCTCGACTCGCGTGCCACGGCGCTCACCACCGTCACCGCCTGCTCGGCCGGCGCGCCGATGGGACCGCTGCCGGCGAGGTCGAGGCGGAGCTTGCCCTCGCCCTCGGCAGCGAGGTCGAGGGCGTTGCCGGGCAGCGCCTCGAACGAGACGGCGGTAGCCGTCAGCAGCAGCACGGCATCGGCGCCAGCGCGCACGACGATTCCCTCGCCGGTGACCGCGACCCCCTCGAGCTCGATCGTCCCTTGGCTGCTCGTGCCGTCGACCTTCAGCGCCGGGGCGACGGCGCTGCCGTGCAGCTCGCTGTTCTCGACGCGAACGACGCCGCGTGGATCGCGCAGCAGCACGCCGCCGTCGATGCGCAAGCCGGCAAGGAGCACGTCACCGACGCGGTTGCCGGAGACCGCGCCGGCGCCGCCGTGCAGCTCGAGGCCCTCGACACGGGCGTGGTCGGCCAAGACCACTGCCGGTCCTGCGCCGCCGTCGATCAGCGGCCGCTCGCCGGCACCAAACGCCTCGTCACCGGCAGCGGCGAGGGTGGCACCGCTGCCGACCAGCCGCTGGTATGCGCGCAGGCGGATGCCGCCGAGGCCGCGCGCAGTGCCGTCGCCCCGGAAGACGTAGATGGTGTCGCCGACGTCGGCGGCGCGCTCGGCGCGCGCCAGGCGGTCGAAGGGCGCCACCACCGAGCCGTCGCCATCCGGCGCCGCGGTGTTGTCGACGTACCAGGTGCGGGCGGGATGCGCCGGCTTGCGCGCCAGCGGCTCGATCGCCGAGGCGGCGCTCGGCAGGAGCGCGACGACGAGGGCGGCAGCGGCGGCGCGGTGGGGAAGAGAGGTCGCCATGCGCAGCGTCCGAACCCGCGCATGGTGGAGATGCCGCCGGCGAACGCTCGTTGGGCGCGGGGCGGCGACCCTATCAAACCGCCGCGCCTGCGGCCGTGACCGGCATCACGCCGCGGCGCGGCCTGCCGCTGGGCTCAGCGCGATCGCGCTTCGGCTCGGCACGACGCCACACGCGCGGGCGAAGCGCCGTCGCCTCAGCGCGATGCCAGCACGCGCTTCCAGGCCGGCATGCGCTCCACGTACTCGGCGACGAACCAGCAGCTGGGCACGACCTTCAGCCCTTCGGCCTCGGCCCATTGGAGCGCTGCCTCGACGACGCGGGCGGCGATGCCGCGGCCGCGCAGCGCCGGTGGCGTGTAGGTGTGGACGAAGGCGACCGTCGAATCGTCGAGCCGTCGATAGACGAGGTGCGACGCCTGGCCGTCGCGGTCGAGCGTGAAGCGCCGCTGCGCCTCGTCATGGACGATCTCGGAAGCCATCGCGTACCTCCTCGCGGCTCGCGCTGCAAGCGCCGCGCCGGTCTCGGCGACTCGCGGCGGCGCGAGTCGATGTCGCGAGAGCTTCAGCCCGCGCCGCCGCCCACCGGCCGCTCGAGCAGCAGGTAGACGCCCTTGTCCTCGCGGAAGACGAAGCTCAGCCGGTGGTAGAGGCGCAGCGCCGGGTTGAAGCGCTCGACGTGGACGCTCACCGGCTTGCCCGCGGCGTCCGCTTCGGCGAAGAGCTCCGCCAGCAGCGCGCCGCCCAGCCCGCGGCCGCGGTGCTCCGGCAGCAGACTGATGTCGACGATGCGCACCTCGTTCTCCCAGCGCGCCACGTAGAGACGGCCGGCCGGCTCGCCGTCGACCTCGATGACGTCGAAGCTCGAGCCGGCGTAGTTCTCCTGGTACCAGGCGTGCTGCGCCTCGAACTGTTGGCGCACGAACGCCTCCTTCTGCTCCGCCGGCCAGTCGACGCCGGCGAGCTCCTCCTCGCGCGTGGTGGCGTAGAGGCGGAAGAGGAAGGGGAGGTCGGCGTCGGAGATCGGACGCAGCCGCAGCGGCTCGGGAACGCGCAAGCCGGTGATGCCCGCTCAGCGTTCGGCGACGATCGGCTCGAAGCTCACCATCAACGACACCAGCTCGACCGGCCGCCCTTGCCCTGCCTTCGGCGTCGGCAGCGTGCGCGCGGCCGACCAGGTGTCGGGCGCCAGCCCGAGCAGGTAGACGCCGCGCTGGAGCTTGGGCCGCCCGGCGAACCAGTCGACGGTGAAGCTGGTGAGGAAGCGCCCGCCGACCGGTCCCGGCGCCGGCGACACCAGCGACGGCCGCCGGTGGAGCGGGTTGTGCGGCGCCGGCGTCGTCTCGAGCAGCAGGTCGAGCGCGCCGTCGGCGCCGAGCGGCGCGATGAAGCTGATCGGCGGCGCCGGATCGGGCGCCGGCCGGCTCTTGTAGCCCCAGGCGACGAACGGCAGCTCGCCGACGTTGCGGCCGTGCTCGGGGGACGGGAAGTGGACGGTGAGGTAGGCGTTCCTGACGTGGGTCGGGTTGGGGATCGGGTAGAGGCCGTGCACGCGCACACGCACCAGCTCGTTAGCGGCGCGCTGGTCGCCGGCGATGAGCGAGGCCGCCGGCACCACGCTGGCGGGCTCCGGCGGGCGCTCGCGCTCGCGTCGCACACCGCGGTTGAGCGCCGCGGCGGTGACGCGCTTGAAGCCGCGCCAGGTTTCGCTGCCCTCGACGAAGCCGACCGACATCGGCCGCAGCAGATCGGCCGCGGCCCCCGCCTCGTCTTGAGCGCGGGCAACGCCCGGCAGCGTCGGGAGCAACGCCGCCGCGCCCCCCCAGGCGAGGAGGTCGCGGCGGCGCAGGCGGGGACCGCGAGGATCGCCGCCCGGCGGATCGCCGAGCGGCGCGCGGACGTCGTCGAGGCCGGTGAGCGCGCCGCCCACCGGCCTCACGGTCACTTCGGATCGTCGAGACGGCCGGCGGCTCCGCAGGGGCGGGCCGCCGTCCTCTTCGCTGCCTTCGTCACGGTCGGGCTGGCGACGCTCGCTCCTCGCAGACATGGGATCCCATCTCCTCCCCCCGCCCTCGGCCCCCAGCGAACGCTAACCCCGCGGCAGCACTAACCCCGCGGCGGGAACACGCCCTGGAGGGCGATGCAGAAGTAGAAGGTCAGGTACGGCTGCAAGTTGTTGTGCGGCTGATCGCCACCGGCCGGGGCCAGCGCTTCCGGCGCCATCGTAACCAGGCCCGCGTTGGAGGGTTGGTAAGCAGTGGCACCTGTGGATGCCGCCAGGCTGGTCTGCGGTCCGGGGCCGAAGAGGTCGGCGGCGTCCGACGACGCGCGCAAGGCGTGGCTGTGGGACGGGATCTCGGACTCGAGCAGGGTCACGGTCTCGCTGCCGCCGGTCTCGCCCAGGTCGTGCAGCGAGAGGCCGGGCCCCTGGCCGGGGTGCATCGGCGCCCGGCCCTGGAGGTCGGGGAGGGCGAAGTTGCTCTTGCCGTTGCCGCCATAGGTGGTCCCCAGGAGCGAGAACAGCGCCGTGTTCTGCGACAGCGGCAGCAACTGCCCGTCGCACCACGCCCAGCCCCGGGGGGCGAAGTTGAACGGGAAGATGCGGATCTCGGCTACGAACGGATCGGCCATGAGTCTCCTCCTAGGTAGGCGACGGGAAGATGCCGAAGAGCGAGATGATGAAGTTGATGCAGAGGTAGGGCTGGAAATTGGTGTGCGGCTGGCTGCCGCCCACCGGCGAGATCGCCCCTGGGTTCATGTTGACGTTCGGCGGGTCCGCGATGTAGATCGAGATGGTGCCGTCCGTCGTGGAGACGACGTTGGCCGCCGGATTGGGAGTCGTACCGGTGCCCGTCGACGCCAGCAGCGGGTGGCTGTGGGCGGGGATCTGGTTCACCGTCAACGTGATCTCTTCGGCGCCGCCGGTCTCGGCGAGGATGAAGCCGTTGCCCTGGTGGAGTGGGATGCGCCCGCGCAGGTCGGGCAGCGCGAAGGTCGACTCACCGTCGCCGCCGTAGGTGGTGCCGATGAGCTGGAACAGCGTCTCGTTCTCGCTGATCGGCAGCAGCTGCCCCTCGCAGAACATCCAGCCGGCAGGGGCGAAGTTGCCGGCGAACATGCGGATCTCACCGACGTAGGGTTGTGCCATTGGTCGCTGTCTCCTAGTTCGGGCTGGGGAAGATGCCCTGCAGGGCGATGCAGAAGCTGAGGGTGAGGAACGGCTGCATGTTCAGGTGCGCTTGGCTGCCGCCGACGTTGGTGACCGAGCCCGGCGTCAACGAGGTCAGGGTGTTCGCCGCGTGGTAGGTGTTGTTCACCGGCGCCAGGAAGGTGTTGGTCGGCAGCGCCTGAGTGCCGGTCGAGGTGGGGGAAGCGTTGAGCACGTGAGTGTGCGTCGGGATCTCGGCGATGCTCAGGGTATGGGCCTGCTCGCCGCCGCGCTCGCCGAGCGTGTGCCCGCTGCCGACGTGGATCGGCGTGCGGCTGCGCAGGTCGGGCAGCGCGAAGTTCACCCTCCCGTCACCACCGAAGGTGGTGCCGAGCAGGGAGAACAGCGCCTGGTTCTGGTTGATCGGCAACAGTTGCCCGTTGCACAACGCCCACCCCTTAGGTGCGAACACGAAGCTCATGATGCGGATCTCGGACAGGAACGGCTCTGCCATGCACCCTCCTTTCGTGGCCGCCCTTGGGCGGCCTGGGACCTCATCTCACCCGAGCGACATTGACTATCTGAAAGACCGAATCCTGGTGATGGATCAGGGACAGCCCCCGCCGGTGCCGAGCCAGCCGCCGCCGGTGGGGACGGTGTTGGTCGCCGACCCGCTGGGCGCACCCGCCGGGTTGTTGTTGTTCTGGGCGAAGGTGACTACCGCGGCGTCGTCGTTGTTGGCGCCGGCGTAGCCGGGGAGGCGGACCGTTGTCGACTGCCGCTGACGGAGGCGGAAGTCGGTGCCGCCGTCGGTGCCGGAGCCGACGAGGGAGTTCCTCGCCGCGCCCGCGCCGCCGAAGGTGAGGCAGACCTGGTAGGTCTCGCCGGGGAGCGTGCCGCTGTTGAGCTGGAAGCCGTTCTTGGCAAAGATCATCGTGCCGGGGTTGGTGACGGTGTTGCCGGTCACCGTCGCCTTGAGCGAGCCGCTGCCGACGGTGGCGGTACCGCCCGCTTGGACGATGATGCCGAAGTTGTTGAACTGGCGGATGGTGTTGCCGGTGATGGTGGTGGTGTGCGAGCCGGTCTCCGCCAGGATGACCGAGATGCCGGAGCCGGCGGCCGAACCGGAGTTGGCGGTCGCCGCGACGCCGATCTGGTTGCCGCTGATGGTGCCGGTGAAGGTGCCGGCGCCGGAGCCCTTGGTGACGCCGATGGCCGTGCCATTGGAGTCCCGCATGACGTTGTTCGAGATGTTGTAGGTGGCGGTGGTGTTGCTGCCCGCCGCGCCTCCCGTCAGGCGAATGCCGCCGCCGCCGCTCACCACGCTGGGGTGCGCGTTGGTGATGATGTTGTTGCTGAAGATGAGGTCGGCGCTGGCGGTGCCGAGCAGGTTGAGCTGGAAGTGGTCGCCGCGCGAGGAGGTGAAGTCGCCGTTCTGCACGGTGACGTTGGTGACCGCGGTGTTCTGGCCCTCGACGAGGATGCCGTCGCTGCCGAAGCCGTTGCTGTTGGCGCCGATCGTCACGTTGTCGAAGGTGATGCGGTTGAGGGTGCCGGTGGTGTTGACGACGGTGAAGTTGTCCTCGTGGCCGCCGCTGATCGAGCTGTTGGTGACCGAGGCCGAGCCGGTGAGCTCGGTGAAGCGGACCGAGGAGTCGTCGGTGGCGTCGTTGTCGCCGTTGACGCCGTTGATGGTGGTGTTGTCCATCGTGAAGTTGACCACCGAGCTGCCGCGGATGGCGAAGTCGGTGAAGTCGTTGAGCTGCATGTCCTCGAGGCTGACGTCGCGCGTCGAGGTGAGGCTGATGCCGGTGGCGCAGCGGCGGATGGTGCCGCCGGTGCCGGCGCCGCCGGTGCCCTTCACCTTCAGACCGCCGGAGGCGCCGGTGGTGTTGAGGAGGATGCCGTTGGTCGGGCCCGAGCCGGGCGTTCCCGCGCTGATGCTGCGGAATTCCAAGTTGTTGGCGCTGATCGTCGTATTGGCGACGTTGAGCGCGGTGCCGGTGCTGGTGGTGATCGTGTTGACCAGGGCGCCGGTCGCCCCTGGAGCGCAGGGGTTCTCGTCGCAGACCTCGATGGTGCCGCCGCCGGTGGCGGCGAAGGCAGGCTGGCCGCCGGTGCTGAGGCTGAGGCCGCCGCGGAAGGTGACGGTGGCGCCGGTGTTGGTGGTGAGCGACACGCCTTGGCCGGTGTCGGTGATCGCACCGGAGAAGGTCACCGTCGAGCCGGTGTCCGCGTTGTTGACGACCACGGAGCGCGCCGTGGCGGAGCTGTTGTTGATGGTGCCGTTGTAGACGGCGGTCAGCACCGTGGTGCCGGCGGCGCTGTTGTCGATGCCGAAGGCGCGGCCGATGCCGGCGGTCTTGGTGATGGAGCTGCCCGTGGGGGCGCGGAACTGGCCGGCGACGGTGGTGAAGTCGACGCCCGAGGTGGAGAGGGTGGTCGGCGAGGCGGTGATCTGCGCCAGCCGCAGGTCGATGGTGGCATTGTCGACCGCGACCGCGGCGCCGTTGTTGCCCACCATCGTGGAGGTGCCGGTGTTGTCCGGCGGTGCCGCCACCACCTGAATGCTGGTCCCTGCCGCGCCGGTGAAGATGCCGGTGCCGCTCAGGGCGAGAGCGAAGCCGGACGAGAAGACGTCGAGGTCGGTGTAGCTAAGGGCACCGGTGATCCCCGTCATCCACAGGCCGCCCTCGTTGAGCCCCGTGCCCACCGGGTTGCCGGACGCGCCGATCACGGTGGTTCCGCCGGCGACGGGTTGCAGGTTGGCGGTGCCGAGATCGGCGTCGAAGACGGCGGTGGCGACCCGGATGCCCGAGCCGGCGGTGTTCCCGCTCACCACGTTGTCGTCGAAGGTAGTGATGGCGAGGGTGCCGGTGCCGGTCTCCGCGACGTCGACACCGTTGCCGGTGGCGGTGACGGTGTTGTCGTGCAGCGCCAGCACGCTGTTGCCGGTGCTGTTGATGTTGATGTCGATGCCTTCCGAGGTGGCGCCGCTGATGATGTCCTCGCTGATCCTGATGCCCACCAGGTTGCCGCCGCTCGAGGTGACGTCGATGGCGTTGGAGGTGGCGCCGGTGGCGGAGAGGTCGAGGCCGCGGATCTCGACGTTCTGACGGTTACCCGCGGTGGCGGTCACGTTGACCGTGTTGGTGCTCGCCGCGGTGCTCTGGATGCGGGCGTGGTTGGTGAGCGTCACCACGTTGGGGAAGCCGGGGAGGTCGAGGTCGATGCCCTGGCCCCACAGCTTCTGGCCATCGAGGAGCGAGATGCTGCCGCTGTGCGGCGTGGCGCCGGTGTTGCCGCGGAAGACGTAGATGAAGTCGCCGTTGTTGGTGGTCGCGGCGTTGAACTCGGCGATGGTGTCGAACGGGTTGTTCGAGCGGCCGGTGTCGCCGGGGCCCGGGTTGTTGGCATCGACGACGTCATGGATGTACCAGACGCGCGGCCCGACCGCGATGTTGACGGTCTGGTTCGACGGCGTGACGGTGTCGGTCAGCTGGTAGCCGAAGGTGTCCGCCGCAATGGAGCCCGTGGCGGGCACGAAGTGGAAGTTGCCGTTCGCGTCGATGGTGAAGGGGCCGCCGTTGGTCGAGTTGCCGGAGGCGGCGACGACGGTGGCGGCGGCCGGACCATCGGGATCGGTCGGTGCGCACTTGGTGAGGACGGTGACGGGGTCCGGCCAGAAGGCGACACCCGGGGTGGTGGCGGTCCCGACGTGGAGCTGGGTGTTGCCCGGCGTCGCGTAGTTGACGGTGTTGGTGCACACCGGCGGGTCGTTGACCGGCGTCACCGTGACGATCTTGGTGGCGACGTTGCTCGGGTCGGTGCCGTCGTTGACCTGGAAGCTGATGGTGCGGTTCGCCGCGTCCGGCGCCTGGTCGAGGTTGTTGTAGGTCACCGACTGCAGGCAGGTCTGATAGGTGGCGACCGGTTGGCTGCCGCTGATGTTGAGCGTCGCGGTGCCGGCGCCGCCCACCGTGAGGCCGGCGCAGGCGGTGAAATTGAGCTGCTCGAAGGCGCCGTCCGGCGGCCCCACGGGAAGGGCGATCGACACCGTCGCCGAGGTGAGGTTGGCGGTGTCGACGTCGCTCACCGTGACGCCGGCATCGATGACGACCGCGCCGGCGTCCTCGGTGAAGTTGGTGGTACCGCCGGTCGTCGTCACCACCGGCGGGTCGTTGACCGGCACCACGTCGACGGTCTTGTCGCCGTTGTTGCTGTTGGTGGTGCCGTCGTTGGCGACGAAGCGCACGATGCGGTTGGGCAGGTCGGTGGGGTTCTGCGAGGTGTTGTTGTAGGTCACCGACTGGAAGCACGTCTGGTAGGTCGCGGGCGGCTGGCTGCCGCTGATGGTGAGCGCGGCCGTGCCGGCGCCGCCCACGGTCAGGCCGGCGCAGGAGGTGGCGTTGAGCTGCTCGGCGGCGCCGTTCTGGACGTTGGTGATGGTCACCGTCGCGGAGGCGAGGTTGGTGCTGTCGGCGTCGGTCACCGTGATGGCGGCGTCGACGACCACGGCACCGCCGTCCTCGGTGAAGGTGGTGATGCCGCCGCTGGGAGTGACCACCGGGCCGTCGTCCTGCGGCACCACGTCGACGTTCTTGTCGCCGTTGTTGCTGTTGGTGGTGCCGTCGTTGGCGACGAAGCGCACGATGCGGTTGGGCAGGTCGGTGGGGTTCTGCGAGGTGTTGTTGTAGGTCACCGACTGGAAGCACGACTGGTAGGTCGCCGGCGGCTGGCTACCCGTGATGGTGAGCGTGGAGGTGCCGGCGCCGCCGACGGTGAGACCCGCGCAGGCACCGGCCGCCAGCTGCTCGGCGGCGCCGTCCTGCACGTTGGTGATCGTCACTGTGGCCGACGCGAGGTTCGTGCTGTCGGCGTCGGTCACCGTGATGGCGCCGTCGACGACGACCGCGCCACCATCCTCGGTGAAGGTGGTGTTGCCGCCGCTGGGGGTGACCACCGGGCCGTCGTTGACGGGTACCACGTCGACGGTCTTGTCGCCGTTGTTGCTGTTGCTGGTGCCGTCGTTGACGACGAAGCGGACGATCCGGTCGGGCAGATCGGTGGGGTTCTGCGACGTGTTGTTGTAGGTCACCGTCTGGAAGCAGGCCTGGTAAGTCGCCGGCGGCTGGCTGCCGCTGATGCTCAGCGTCGACGTGCCGCCGCCGATCACCGTGAGGCCGGCGCAGGCGCCGGCTGCCAGCTGCTCGGCGGCGCCGTTCTGGACGTTGGTGATGGTCACCGTCGCCGAGGCGAGGTTGGTGCTGTCGGCGTCGGTCACCGTGATGGCGCCGTCGACGACCACCGGTCCGCCGTCCTCGGTGAAGGTGGTGCTGCCGCCGCTGGGGGTGACCACCGGGGCGTCGTCGACGGGCACCACGTCGACGGCCTTGTCGCCGTTGTTGCTGTTGCTGGTGCCGTCGTTGGCGACGAAGCGGACGATGCGGTTGGGCAGGTCGGTAGGGTTCTGCGAGGTGTTGTTGTAGGTCACCGACTGGAAGCAGGTTTGGTAAGTGGCGACCGGCTGGCTGCCGCTGATGGTGAGAGTCGAGGTGCCACCGCCGCCCACCGTCAGGCCGGCGCAGGAGGTGGCGTTGAGCTGCTCCGCCGCACCGTCCTGCGGGTTGGTGATCGTCACCGTCGCCGAGGCGAGGTTGGTGCTGTCGACGTCGGTCACCGTGATGGCGCCGTCGACGACCACCGCACCACCATCCTCGGTGAAGGTGGTGTTGCCGCCGCTGGGAGTGACGACCGGTGCATCGTCTTGCGGCACCACGTCGACGGCCTTGTCGCCGTTGTTGCTGTTGTTGGTGCCGTCGTTGGCGACGAAGCGGACGATGCGGTTGGGCAGGTCGGTCGGGTTCTGCGCGGTGTTGTTGTAGGTCACCGACTGGAAGCACGCCTGGTAGGTCGCCGGCGGCTGGCTGCCGCTGATGGTGAGCGCGGAGGTACCGGCGCCACCGACGGTGAGGCCGGCGCAGGCACCCGCCGCCAGCTGCTCGGCAGCGCCGTCCTGCACGTTGGTGATCGTCACCGTCGCCGAGGCGAGGTTGGTGCTGTCGATGTCGGTGACCGTGATGGCGCCGTCGACGACGACTGGTCCGCCATCTTCGGTGAAGGTGGTGTTGCCGCCGCTGGGAGTGACCACCGGGGCGTTGTCGACCGGCACCACGTCGACGGTCTTGTCGCCGTTGTTGCTGTTGAGGGCGCCGTCGTTGACGACGAAGCGGACGACGCGGTCGGGCAGGTCGGTGGGGTTCGGCGAGGTGTTGTTGTAGGTCACCGATTGCAGGCAGGCCTGGTAGGTCGCGGGCGGTTGGCTGCCGCTGATGTTGAGGGTCGACGTTCCGGCGCCGCCTACGGTCAGGCCGGCGCAGGCACCCGCCGCCAGTTGCTCGGCGGCGCCATCCTGCACGTTGGTGATGGTCACCGTCGCCGAGGCGAGGTTGGCGCTGTCGACGTCGGTCACCGTGATGGCGCCGTCGACGACGACCGCGCCGCCGTTCTCGGTGAAGGTGGTGTTGCCGCCGCTGGGAGTGACCACCGGGGCGTCGTTCTGCGGCACCACGTCGACGGCCTTGTCACCGTTGTTGCTGTTGTTGGCGCCGTCGTTGGCGACGAAGCGGATGATGCGGTCGGGCAGGTCGGTGGGGTTCTGCGAGGTGTTGTTGTAAGTCACCGTCTGGAAGCACGCCTGATAGGTCGCTGGCGGCTGGGCGCCGGTGATGGTGAGCGTGGCGGTGCCGGCGCCACCGACGACGAGGCCGGCGCAGGCACCCGCCGCCAGCTGCTCGGCACCGACGTCCTGCACGTTGGTGATCGTCACCGTCGCCGAGGCGAGGTTCGGATCGTCGGCGTCGGTCACCGTGATGCCGGCGTCGACGACCACCGGTCCGCCATCCTCGGTGAAGGTAGTGGTGCCGGCGCTGGGCGTGACCACCGGAGCGTCGGGGTTGGGAGCGATGGTCACCGTCTTGTCGCCGTTGTTGCTGTTGAGAGCGCCGTCGTTGGCGACGAAGCGGATGACACGGTCGGGCGCGGTCGTCGGGTTCTGCGACGTGTTGTCGTAGGTCACCGACTGGAAGCACGCCTGATAGGTCGCGGGCGGCTGGGCGCCGCTGATGGTGAGCGCCCCGGTGCCGGCGCCACCGACCGTCAGGCCGGCGCAGCTGGTGGCGTTGAGCACCTCGGCGGCACCGTCCTGCACGTTGGTGATCGTCACCGTCGCCGAGGCGAGGTTCGGACTGTCGACATCGGTCACCGTGATGCCGGCGTCGACGACGACGGGCCCGCCGTCTTCGGTGAAGGTGGTGTTGCCGGCCGTCGGCGTCACCACCGGCGCGTCGTTGCCCGGCGCCACCGTCACGGTCTTGTCGCCATTGTTGCTGTTGGCGGAACCGTCGTTGGCGACGAAGCGCACCACGCGCGACGGCGCCGCGGTGGGGTTCTGCGAGCTGTTGTCGTAGGTGACCGACTGGAAGCAGGTTTGATAAGTCGCCGGCGGCTGGCTGCCGGTGAGGGTGAGCGTGGCGGTGCCGGCGCCGCCGACGGTGAGGCCGGCGCAGGCCGTCGCGTTGAGTATCTCGGCGGCGCCGTCCTGCGGATTGGTGATCGTCACCGTTGCCGAGGCGAGGTTGGGACTATCGGTGTCGGTCACCGTGACGCCGCCGTCGACGACGACCGGGCCGCCGTCCTCGGTGAACGGCGTGCTGCCGGCCGTCGTGGTGACGACGGGCGGCGTGTTGAACAGCAGCGAGGCGTCGATGCGGAAGTAGACCTGCGTCGCCGGGACGTCAGTCCGTGCGTAGAGCGACGCGATGTCGTCGCCGTCGTTCGTGGCGCTGGGGTCATGGGCGACGCGGAAACCGATCGGCCACTCGTCGAGGGTGTTGCCGTCGAGGTCCCCGAGTAGGGCAAAGGCCGCGCCGCCGGCGCAGAGCACCAGCGCCACGGTCAGCAAGGCGCGCCGAGGCCGCCGCCGTAGCTTGAGCGTCGCCGCGCCGGCCAGCAGCAGCAACAGGACGAGCAAGCCCCACTGCCCGAGCGTCGGGATCTCGGCGACACTGCCGGTGATGAAGAATTGGATCGGCGCCCCGTTGGCCGTGCCGTCGGTCGTGAACAGGGTGTCGCTGCCGCCGTTGGCGTTCTGCGCGAAGGCCCCGATGCGGATGCACCGACGCTGCTGCTCGTTCTGGCAGGGATGAAGGGGCGGCGGCGGAAGGGAAGCCGGGATCGGCCAGTAGGTCTCGACGACGTTGAAGCCGGGGAGGTCGCCGTTGCCGATGCCGACCGGATGGTCGGTGCCGTCGAAGAAGACCTGCGTGTTGCTGCAGTCGAATCCCTCGATCTGCGTCACCATCGCGGCGTTGGGCCCGGTCGTGGTGTCGACCGTGGTGACCACGCGCTGGTCGTAGCCCATGAAGCCGGAGGCGAAGTCGTTGCACCCCGTTGCCGGATCGTTGTCGAAGTCGATGAAGATGGTGAGGTCCGACTGCACCGCGGCCGCGGGAGCGGCGGCGACGATCGTGACCAGGGCGGCGAACAGGGCACGGACGAGCGGGATGCGTCTCATCGATCACCCTCCAGAGTCCGGTGGCGGACGCGCGATGCAGCCGAGGTTGTGGTACTTCGTCTCGCTTCCTTTGCGGGTGGCCGCGGGCAGTCACATGGGTCTGCCGCGGGCCCGTTTCGGGGTGGCGAGCTGTGTTGTGATCCGGGTTTACCCTAGCAGATCACCGCGCAAGAGTGGTAATCGGCGCGGATTTCCGAGGCTCGGGCCGGGGGGCGAGGGTCCGCGGCGGGAGCGCTGCCGCCGCGGACCCGGAGAGCGATCTGTCAGGCGATGGCGCCGGAGTGACCGGCGAGCCGGCGGAGCAGAGCGGTCTGGCCGATGTGGTAGCCCTCGTGGAAGGCGAGCTTCGCGATCAGGCTGCCGACCGTCTCGTTGGGGTCGTTCGCGGGGCTGAACGGCGCGCGCTCGGCGAGCCGCTCGGCGGTGAGGCGCGACAGCGCGGCGGTGAGCGGGCCCTGCGCGCGGTCGTAGGCGGCGAGCAACTCTTCGAAAGGCAGCGCCAGCGTGCCGTCGGTGAGCGGATCGGAGCCGCGGCGATAGCGGGCGATCGTGTCGGCGTCGAAGAGCGGCGCCTCGCCGAGCACTGCGGTCAGCCACAGTTGGCGCGCGAAGACGATGTGGCCGAGCACCCAGTTGAGGCAGTTGCCACCGGGCTGCGGTTGGCCGAGGCTCTCGTCATGCGTCAGCCCTTTGACGTTGGCGTGCAGCGCGAAGTGCTCGAAGGCGAGCTGCACGAGCAAGGGCTCGACGAACGGCTGCGGCTTCGTTTCGCTGGACGCGGGCGGGGCGGTCTCGAGCATCGGCGTGGTCACGATTCCTCTCCTTTGCGTAGGTCGACCCCGGTCACCGCGCCGAGGGTGTCGAGGACGGCGCGGAAACCGGCGAGGTCGCGTTGCGGAAGACGCCGGAGCACCTCGGCCTCCAGCACATCGATCTCCTTGCGAAGGGCGGCGGCGATCTCCTCGCCGGCGCCGGTGAGCTCGACGAGGAAGGAGCGGCGGTCGTCGGGATTGAGGCGGCGGCGGAGCAGCTCGCGCTCCTCGAGCCGGTCGAGCATGCTGGTGAGCGTCGAGCCCTTGAGCCCGAAGATGCGGCCGAGGTCGCCGACGGCGGCGGGGGAGTAGCTGGCGACGTAGGTGAGCAGGTGTCCCTCCTGCGGCAGCACGCCGAGCGCTGTACAGCGGGCCTCGAGATAAGTGCCGATCTGCCGCGACGCGCGATGGATGGGGGAGAGCAGCTGGAGCGGTGGGCGGCGCGGTTTCATTTCGATTTCGGATTATGCGAAAACGTAATATGTGGCGTCAAGACCCCCCCGCGACGCGATTTGCGGGTTGACGCATGCACGCCCAGCGGTGCTCGCATGTAGCATGGTCGTCGTGCGCCCGCGGAGCCGGCTCGTGCTTGCCGCATCGCTGCTCGCCGCCGGCAGCGCGCTCGGCTGCGCGTCGCGCCGCGCTCCGGTAGTCGTCGACGCCGGCATCGTGCCAGTGGAGCAGCCGGCGGGCGCCGAGACGAGCCCGGTGCCAACGAGCACGCCGATGGCGACCGAGCCGACGACCGCTTCGCCGGCGGAGTCGACGACCCCGACGCCGGTGCCCGCCCCCGAGACCGAGCCGACGACTGGTGTCGCGCAGCCGCAGCAGCAGAAGACCTCGCTGCACGAGCTCTGTCACCAGGACCCGGCGTCCGGCTTCATCAACGAGAGCCGCCGTCTGCTCGCGGAGACTTTTTGTGGGGCCACGCTCTGGTTCGACGGCCTCTTCGGCGGCACTCCCGACGTCAGGAATGCCCGCGCGACGTCGGGGCGGATCGAGCTCTCGGGTCTGCATACCGACTTTCACGGCTTCGACGAAAGGGTTCGGCTGCGCGTCAATTACGACCTGCCGAACATGGAGCGCCGGGTGCGTCTCGTGCTCGGCCGCGACGACCCCGAGGTCATCAAGACCGACCGCCAGGAGGGGTTCGCCATCCGTTCGGCGGTGTTCGGGCTGGAGGACCGCGACGAGTGGTTGGCGGGCCTCGGCTATCGGCCCCCTGGCCGCTATCTCGAGCGCGTCGACTTCGGCGTCGGAGCGCGGGTGAAGACCTCGCCCGAGGTGTTCGTGCAGGGCCGTTACCGGCGCAACTTCTTCCTCGGCCGCGACGACGTCTGGCGCTTCCGCGAGACGGTGTTCTGGGAGAACCGCGACGGCTTCGGCTCCACCACCAGCCTCGACTGGGACCGCGTGCTGCGCCGTGACCTGCTCGTGCGCTGGGGCAACGTCGGCACGATATCGGAGGCGACCGAGGGGCTCGAGTGGCGCTCCGCATTGGTGCTCTACCACAACCTCCGCGACTGGCGCGCCATCGCCGGTGAGTCCTTCTGGCGCGGCGCCACCGGCGCCGAGGTGAAACTGCGCGAGGTCGGGATCCGCGGGATCTACCGCCACCCGCTGCAGGCGCCGCACCTGTTCGGCGACGTCATCGTCGGCTACACCTGGCCGCGTGAGGAGCCGCACCAGAAGCGCGAGGGCTCGCTGATGGTGGGCATCGGCTTCGAGCTGCTCTTCGGCCAGCAGCCTTATTAGGTCGCTGCCGTTGCCGCACCGCCGCGGCGCTTCTGCGGCACTGATACCGTAGACGCCGCAACGCGGCGCCGCTCCGGTTGCCGCCACTTTCCCGGAGACAGCGATGGCAGAGCCGGTCGTGATCGAGAGCTACGTCGAGGATCGCTGGGTGACGGGCGAGGGCGAAGGCGCGCCGCTGGTCAACCCAGCGACCGGCGAGGTGCTGGCAACGGCGTCGACGGCCGGCATCGACCTCGGCGCGGCGCTGCGCCACGCGCGCGACGTGGGCGGGCCGGCGTTGCGCGCACTCGGCTTCGCGCAACGCGCGGCGATCCTGAAGACGCTCGCCGGCATCATCCGCGAACACCGCGACGTGCTGCTCGACGTCGCCATGCGCAACGGCGGCAATACGAAAGGTGACGCCAAGTTCGACGTCGACGGCGCCAGCGGCACGCTCGCTTTCTACGCCAACCTCGGCCGCGGCCTTGGCGAAGCGCGCTACCTGCTCGACGGCGAGCTGGTGCCGCTCGGGCGTGCGACGCCGTTCGCCGGCCGGCACCTGTGGGTGCCGCGACGCGGCGCGGCGGTGCTCGTCAACGCGTACAACTTCCCGGCCTGGGGCTTCGCGGAGAAGGTCGCCTGCGCGTTGCTCGCCGGCATGCCGGTGGTGGTCAAGCCGGCGACGCAGACGGCGCTCGTGGCGTGGCGGATCGCGCAGCTCTTCGTGCAAAGCGGCGCGCTGCCGCGCGGCAGCTGGACGTTCCTCGCCGGTCCCGCCGGCGACCTGCTCGACCACCTCGAGGCGCAAGACGTGCTCGCCTTCACCGGCTCGGCGGCGACCGGCGCCAAGATGCGCTCGCACCCGCGCGTGCTCGCGAAGGGCGTGCGCGTCAACGTCGAGGCCGACTCGTTGAACGCCGCCGTCCTCGGCCCCGACGTCGCGCCGGGCGCGCCGACCTGGGAGCTGTTCGTCAAGGAAGTCGTGCACGAGATGACGCAGAAGGCGGGGCAGAAGTGCACCGCCACGCGGCGCGTCTTCGTGCCGCGCGAGCGGCTCGACGAAGCACGCGCGGCGCTGGTCGAGCGGCTGGCGCAGGTTCGCGTCGGCGATCCGCTCGACGAAGCAGTGGGCATGGGCCCGGTGGTGAGCGCGGGTCAGCGGCGCGACGTCGAAGCAGGCGTCTCGACACTCGTCGCGAACGCCGAGGTCGCGTGGCAAGGCGAAGCGCCGGATGAGCACGGCTTCGTGGCGCCGCGCCTGCTGGTCGCGAACGATCCGCGTGCGGCAGCCGAGGTGCACCGACGTGAAGTGTTCGGCCCCGTGGCGACGTTGATGCCTTACGACGGCAGCGCCGAAGAGGCCGGCGAGCTCGTGGGGCTGGGCGAAGGTTCGTTGGTGTCGAGCGTCTACTCAGACGACGGCACGTTCGTCGCCGCTGCGGTGCTGGCGATGGCGCCCTACAACGGCCGCGTCCACGTCGGCACCGGCGACGTGGCGGCGGAATCGCTAGGGCCCGGCACGGTGCTGCCAGGATTGGTGCATGGCGGGCCCGGCCGTGCCGGCAGCGGCGAGGAGCTCGGCGGCATCCGCGGGCTGCACCACTTCATGCAGCGCACCGCCGTGCAAGGACCCAAGTCGGCGCTCGAGCACATCGCCGCGGAAGCGATCGCGCCGCCGGCGTGAACGCGATCAGCCGCTGATCCGCTCGACGCCGCAGTAGACGTTGCAGCGGCCGTCGCGTACGAAGCCGACGACCGTCATCCCCGCACGCGCCGCGAGTCGCAGCGCGAGCGTCGATGGTGCGCCGACGGCGACCAAGATCGGAATGCCGGCGCGCAACGCCTTCTGCACGATCTCGAAGCCGATGCGGCCGGAAACGGCGAGGGCGCTCTCGCTCGCGGGCAGACGTTCAGCCAGAAAGAGCGCGCCGACGACTTTGTCGACCGCATTGTGGCGGCCGATGTCCTCCCGCGACAGCCGCAGCTCGCCTCGCGAGTCGAACAGCGCCGCCGCGTGGATGCCGCCGGTAGCGGCGAACAGCTCCTGAGCCGGTGCCATGCGGCGCGGCAGATCGAGAAGAAGCGACAGCGCAATGCGAGGACCTTCAGGAAGCGGTGGGAAACCACTTGCAAAAACCGCGTCGACGGAGGCCTTGCCACAGAGCCCACAGGCGGCGGTGGAGAGAAACGGCCGCGCGCTCAAGTTCGCGCTGCCGGAGGTCGCGCCGCCGTCTCGCGAGGCGATGCGCGCGATGACTCGGCTGCCGGGCGCTTCGCCGGCTGCCGACTCTTCGAGGGCAAGCAGATCGGCGGGCCACTCGACGATCCCTTCCGCGTAAAGCAGCCCGGCCGCCAGCTCGCGGTCATGACCGGGTGTGCGCAGCGTCACCGCCAGCGGCGCCGGCGGACCGTCACCTGCGGCGACTCGGATCTCCAACGGCTCCTCGATCGCCACCGGATCGGCGAGCTCGCCACGGACGCCGTCGACGAACAACGTCGTCGGCCACGATTCCGCGCCGCCGGACATGACGGCGCACCGTAGCATGCGCGCCGAGGCGCGCTCCGCTGCACTTGACATTCGTTTGGGCCGCGGAGGCCAGGAAGTGGAGCGCCGGGCGGGGCGAGTTCTCCCGCCCGGCACAAAGACGGAGTACGCGCCGCGCGCGGCGTCCCCGCACGCAGAGCATCAACCCGCGGCGGCAAGCTCGGCAGGCTCGCTGCCGGTTGCCTGTTCGTACAGCTGCGAGGCCCGCTCGCAGATCATGCTGAAGTAGAGGAACGCCGTGAGCAGCCGCATGAATCCCACGGTGATCGCGCCGACGGCGCGCGAGGTGTTGTGCAGCGTCGGGCCCAACTCGGCCAGGGGGAGCCTCCGCATGCTCTCCACCTCGCCGACGAAGGTGCGCAGGTCGCTCTGCAGCTCGCGCAGGTGACGGTCCAGCAGGCGCAGCCCGGCGCGGGCGCCGCCATCGCGTACGCGGCCGGCGAGGTCGTCCCAGAACACGCGCTGCGGCAGCGCTGCACCATGGGCGGCGAGCTCGCGGTACATCGCGTCGACGTCGATCGCGGCGAAGAACGGCTCCCGCGCGATGAGCGGGTCGGTTCCGTCGACGCCCTCCTGCTCGAACAGCTCGGAGCGCGTTCGCACCAGCGCCTCCCCGATCGCCGTGAGGTGGTCGTTGCACGAGCCGAGCAGATCGAGACCGTTGGCGAGCGCGCTGCTGACGCCATCTGCGTTGTTCGCCAGGGCGGCATCGACGGCATCGTGGAGGCGCTTGAGCCCGAACAGGAAGTCGCCGTTGGCTTCGCGGTGGTGGCGCTCGAGCGCGGCGGCGCGGCGCTCGAGATGCTCGCTGAAGCCATTGGTGTATGTGGTCGAGAACCCGAGGAAGCACTGCACCGGTCCCTTTGCCATGATTGTCTCCAGTAGATGAGGTGAGGTTTCGAGGCGCGAGCGCACGGAGACCGCGTTCGACGCAGCGGCGGTCCGCGCGCACGTCGGCGCATTCCGAGAGAGATTCGCCTGACCACTCGGCACGCCGGCCCGCTGCGGGGCGCGGCGGCAGCGAACTCTGGCGTGATCAGCCTCCGAGGGCCTGGAACAGCGCCCAGGTGGCGGGAGAGCGAAGCGAGTCGTCGCCGCTGGCGAGCAGCGCGAGCTGGGCGCGGCGCAGCGCGATGGCTGGCTCGGCTCCGGCGCTGAGCTGCGCGTGGACGCGGGTCAGCAACTCGACGCTGCGGCGGTCGCCAATCGGCCACAGCGACGCCACCACGGTTGGCACCCCGGAGGCGAGGAAAGCTCGAGGCAGGCTCAAGCGCCCGGCTACGGAGGCCGCCAGTGGGTCTGGCGCTCCGCCGCAGGCTGCCAGCACCACGGTCCGCGTGCCGGCGAGGTCGAGCGAGCGAATTTCGTCGGCGCGCAAAACGCTGCCGTGGACGCTGTCGTGCGCATCGGCGAGCGCGAGGGCGGAGTGTGCTGGATAGGAGTCGTCGATCAGCGCGTGGGTCGCCAGGTGGACGATCGTGTGCTGGCCCACGGCGTTGACCAGGCTGTCGCGGGTCGCCTGCCGACCGACGACCAGCGTCGCCACCGGATAGAAACCGGCGACTCGCCGGGCTTCCATAGCCGCGCCGGGCAGCCGTTGCATGCCTTGGAACTGCCGGCCGTCCAGCTCGGGATCGCCAATGGCCAACACGTTCGGATCGTCACCGCTCAGCTCGCGCCAGCGCTGGCGCGCACGCAGATACGAAGCGACGCCCGGTGCGATTTCGACTTCCCGCTGCTCGATCAGGTATCCGCGGTCACCGATCAGCGCCGCGAAGGGTACGGCGTGAAGCTCCTTGTCGGGAACGATGACCAGCCGATGGGTGGCGGCGTCGATCTGCAACGGCTCGATGAGCACGCGGTACAACAGTTTCGCGGCCGCGGCCGTCCGCACGTTCCATTCGCGCGCTGCGAGGTCGGCATCGAGGACGGCGATAGCACCCGAGATACGAGAACGAGCCGCCGGTATCTCGACCACGCGCGCGCCGCGCTCGTCGAAGCGCCAGGCCAGCACGCGGCTTTCCAGCATCGCGAAAGAGACCAACGCCGTACCGCCGGCGAGGCCTTGGGCGACGCTTCCCACGCTCACCGCCCTGCCGGTGCCAAGGGGGCTCAGCTGCAACTCGCGATCTCTTCCGCGCTCGCTCCACGCGAAGGCGCTGTCCGGTCGCCGGCGGTCGAGCTCGATCCGGATCATTTCGTCGTAGAGCCCGCGGCCATCGTCGAGACGTGCGAGCCAGACGTCGTCTTCCGGCGCCAGCAGCGGCTGGCTCTCCAGTAACGCGATACCGCGACGCAGGTCGCGCTCCGCTGCGGCGAGATCTCCTCCGGCGCGATGAGCGCGAGCCCGTTGCAACAGCAGTCCCGGCAGGCGCGAGTCCGCCTTCAGCGAGGTAAAGACGTCGAGCGCACGCGACAGCGCGGCCACGGCCAGCCGCGGCGTGGAGGCGATCGCGCCGCGGCTGGCGGCCAGCTCGGCGCCGAGTCGCCGCCGGACCGACGGATCCTCGAGTGAGCGGACGGCGAGGGCGGCGCGAGCCAGCTCCTGCTCGGCGGCGCTGCTACGACCCAGCTGCCGGTGCAGGCGAGCGCGCCAGAGCTGCAGCTCGGCGCGCTCGAACGGCTGCAGCGGTAGGTCTGCCTGCTCGATCTCGTCGAGCAGCGCCTCGGCGAGCCAGGGGCGGCCGCCGAGCAGGCTCGCAATCGCCGATCCGATCAGAATGCCGTAACGACGCTTCGGATCCTGCAGCTTCGGCACCAGCTCCAAAGCCGCGGCTCGGTGCTGCCAGGCCCGACGGTGATCGCCGGCGTCGGCATGCGCCTCGCTGAGCAGGTAATGCAACCAGGCAGTCGGCTCGGTCTCGCCCAACCGCTGGTGGAGCGAAAGCGCCGACGTGAAATGGCGGAGCGCCGCGGCGGCCCAACCGCGATTCGTCGCGATCAGCCCGCGAATCCAGGCGATGCGCGCCTGCGTGGCGAGATCGGCGCCGGTCATCCTCTCGCGAGCGTCGAACGCTACGAGCGTGGCATCCGTGGCACCCGTCTCCGCAAAGTCACAGACGAGCAGCTCCACCTCGGCGCGGCGCTTGCCGACGCTGGTCGCCGGGAACGACGCCAACGCATGGCGGAGCTCGCGGCGCGCCGTCGCCACTTGATAGGCAGAGAGTGCCGTCTCGCCAGCGGCGAGGGCGCGATGCGCGACGGCGAGCCGTCGGGCGGTCTCACCGGTTGCCGAGGCAACCTCGACAACCTGATCGCGAAGCCGGTGATCGTGAGTCTGTGCGGAGTAGTGACGCGCGATTGCTGCGGCGGTGGCAAGTGGGGCTCGACTCTCTTCGACCGACGCCGTCAACAGTGCTTCGGCCCAAGCGGGGAGCAGTGTCAGCTCGACTAGCCGCCGCGCGGTGAAGCGATGCTCCGCGACCAGAGGTCCCAGACTGCGGTCATCTTGGGCCGCGTGCCTCCGCAGTGCGTCCGTCGCATCGACGTGTGCCTGCGCTTTGCCGTCCAAGAGCTCGGCCAGGTGCCGACGCCCTTCCGCCGCCCAGTCGCGATCGGTCTCGGCGGCGAGGTAATCCTCCCAGGCCCGTCGCGCTTGCCCGCCGAGATGGAGGCCTTGCAGAGCGAGCGCGCGGTTGAATCGTGCTTCGAGGAGGCCAGGTTCGGAGGCCAGCGCTGCGGACGCCGTCTCGACGGCTGCGGCGAGGTCGGCGGTCTGTTCTTGCCGTTGGGATCGTGCGATGTAGGCGGCGGCGAGATCGCTCTGCAAGCGAGGCTCGGAGGGCTCGGCGGCGAGCGCCCGCGCCAGCGTGATCAGCGCCGAGTCGACGTCGCCGGTGAGAAGGTGCGCATCTGCCAACGCCCCCAGGCGCTCCGCAGTCGGCGAATCGGCTGCCACACGACGGACCTTGGCCGCAGCTTCGTAGTACTCCCAGGGCACCGGTGGCGAAGGCGGCGACGTAAGCGCGCGTGTGGTCTCCACTGAGCCCGTCCAGCGAAAGCCGCCGGTGAGCCGCGGCAGCATGGGCCTGCCCTGCGCCGTAGCGGCGATCAACGGCGCGCGGGGGTCGCTCCGCCAAGGCGGCCAGGCGTCTCCAACCAACCCGCTCCGGGTCGCCGACCCGCTTTGTATCGCGAGCCACAGAGTCCCACCTGTAAGCATGGCCAGCGCTGCCGCTGCTGCCCAGCGACGAGGCGCGCCGCGCTCCTGATTCCCGTTGCTGTCGTCTTCGGCCTCGCTCGCGGCGATGCCGACACCCTGGAAGCGGATCGCCTCCGCCAGCGCCGTGCCGCAGGCGTCGCAGCCCGCCACGTGCTCTTCCAGGCGGTCTCGTTGTTCGGGGAAAAGCTGGCCGTCGAGGTAGGCGGCCAGCGTCTCGGCGTCAGGGCAGCCGGCCACGAGCGGTCCGGACCCGGTCAGCGCTGGCGCTGGTGGTCGTGGTCTGCATCGCCCTGCTTAGACGGACGCGCCTGCTCGTTTTCCCCCGCCGTGGCAAGGCCGAAATCGAGCGTCGGGCCGCGCTGCAGAAGCCGGGAGACGTCATGCCGCTCCAGTCCCGCCTCACGCAGGTCCCGTCGGACCGATTTGAGGACGCTGGTGAGCCGCTTGTACAGCGCCTTCTGGGGCACGGCCATCCCGCGCGCCACCTCCGCGACCGACAGGCCGTCGCCGAAGTGGAGTCGCAGGAGGAGGCGGTCCTGTGCCCGCAACCGCCGCAGGCTGGCGCCAATGGCCTTGGTCACCGTCTCCTCGTCCGAGCGCTGGACGGCCGCCTCCTCCGGGGTGGGCGCCGGTGCCGGCCCGGCCACCTCGTCGCCGCCCAGCGACTCCGCGCGCGGCCGCCCTGGCCGCGGCGGGATCGCGTCGCGCAGCCGCGTGAGCTCGGGCAGGCTCGCACCGCGCCGGGTGCCGAGGACCTGGCAGGCCTCCGCGAAGGTCAAGCCTTCGCGGTAGAGAAGCTCCTCGAGGGCCGACGCCAACGGGCCGAGCCGCACGGCGGCGGCGGAGGCGCGCCATTTGCCCCACAGCTGGTTGCAGTAGTCGTGGAAGAGGCGCTGCACGACCACGGTGAGGTAGGTCTTGAGCGTGCTGTGCTGGCGCCACTGGCGGAGGATGAGGTAGTCGTCCTCGACGAGCCGCAGCCGCACGAAGGACTCGAGCTCGTCGGTGTGCTCGGCGTTGAGCCGATAGCGGCGGGCGAGGAAGCCCACCAGCTCGCGCAGGAGCACCAAGTTCCCGAGCAGCAGCTCGCGCGGGCTCGACTCCGAGGACACGGCACCTCCCGGCACCCTAATCCCTCCCGCACACGCGGGTTGGATGAAGAAGATTTGGCCGGATTGTAGTGGAGAAGCGGCCTGCCGTCGACCGCGGCGACGACGCCTGCTGTGAACCGTCACACTGCGTCATAGCGCGGAGCGGCGGAGGATCGCGTCGAGGCAGCATCGAGCCGCGTCGCGAGCGGCGAATTTGGCTTCTCGCGGCCGTCTAAGCGGGGGACGTGATGCGCGCCGACGCCGCCAGCTCAGCCGACCGTCCGCTTATGCCTCCTGGGCAGCGTCAGGAGATGTCCGAGGCGCTCGTCCGCAGCAGCCTCGACGGCATCATCGGCGTCGACCGCGCGGCGCGCGTCCAGGTGTGGAACCCGGCGATGGAGCGGCTGACCGGCCTTGCCGCCGAGCGCTGCGTCGGGCAGCCGGTCAATCAGGTGCTGGTGCAGGTGGGAGCCTCCGATCTCGCCGCTTCGTTCCGTCGCGCCCTCGCCGGCGAGCGGGTGACGGCGCAGCGCCGGCGCATCGCCCGCGCCGGCGGCGGCGAGCGGACGCTCGAAGGGCACTACGCGCCGGTGCTCGACGCCGCCGGCACGATCGGTGGCGCCTTCTGCGTGCTGCGCGACGTCAGCGAGCAGCAGCAGCTCGAGGAGCAGCTGCTGCAGGCGCAGAAGATCGAGGCGGTCGGCCAGCTCGCCGGCGGCGTCGCGCACGACTTCAACAACCTGCTCACCGTCATCCTCGGCTACTGCGACCTCGCCGAGCTGCGGGTGGAGGAGGCGGCCGGCATCCGCGGCGACCTCGGCGAGATCCGCCGCGCCGCCGCGCGCGCGGCGAGCCTCACCCGCCAGCTGCTCGCCTTCAGCCGCAAGCAGGTGCTGCAGCCGGAGGTGGTGTCGCCCAACGACGAGGTGCGCGAGCTCGAGCAGATGCTGCGCCGGCTGCTGGGCGAGAACATCGAGCTGTCGACCATGCTGTCGCCCGACACCGGCCGCGTGCTCGTCGACCGCAACCAGCTCCACCAGGTGGTCGTCAACCTGCTGGTCAACGCCCGCGACGCGATGCCCAACGGCGGCAAGCTCCTCATCGAGACGCGCAACGCCGAGCTCGACGAGCACTACGCGCGCATGCACGCCGGCGCCAAGGCGGGCTCCTACGTGATGGTGGCGGTGAGCGACAACGGCACCGGCATGGACGAGTCGGTGCGCTCGCGCATCTTCGAGCCCTTCTTCACCACCAAAGAGCGCGGCAAGGGCACCGGCCTCGGGTTGTCGATGGTCTACGGCGTCGTCAAGCAGAGCGGCGGCTACATCTGGGTGTACAGCGAGGCCGGCCACGGCACCACCTTCAAGCTCTTCTTCCCGCGCGTCGACCGTCCCGCCGACGCGAGGCCGGAGGAGCCGGCGCACGAGACGCTCGCCGGCCGCGAGACCGTTCTCGTCGCCGAGGACGAGGAGGTGGTGCGCAGCCTGGTGGTGCAGCTGCTGCGGATGCGCGGCTACCGCGTGCTCGAAGCGGATCGCGGCACTTCGGCGTTGGCGGCGGCCCAACTCGCCGGCGAGCTGCAGCTGTTGATCACCGACGTGGTGATGCCGGACATGAGCGGCCGCCAGCTCGCCGATGAGCTGCTCGCCTTGCGGTCGGGCCTCAAGGTGCTCTTCATCTCCGGCTACACCGACGAGTCGATCGCCAGCCACGGCGTGCTCGACCCCGGCGTCGAGTTGCTCGAGAAGCCGTTCACTGCCGAAGTGCTGGCGCGGCGGGTGCGCGACGTCCTCGACGACGGCAACGGCTGACGGCCGCGCCGTCAATGGAAGTCGTGACTCGGCGCGCTGGTGAGCTCCGGAAGCGGCCAGAAGCGCTCGGCGCGCAGGAGGACGGCGCCGTCGCGTTTCTGCACGACGCCTTCGACGACGAGACCCGGCGAGTCGACGATGATGCGGTAGCAGCGGTGCATGAGCTCGGGGCTTACCGATGCCTGCGCCGTGCCTGTCTCGTCCTCCAACGCGAGATAGACGACGCCGTTGCCGGTGCCCGGCCGCTGACGCACGATGATCGAGCCCGCGATGCGCACGCGGCCTCGATGGGGCGCCTCCGCGAGCTCGGCGGTGGTGAGAACGCGTTGCTGGCGCAGGATCTCGCGCACGTAGGTCATCGGATGCGGGCCTGTCGTGAGCTGGGCGCCGGCGTAGTCGGCGGCGGTCTCCTCGTGCGGCGCCATCTCGCGTAGCGGTGAGGCGAGCCCGGCGTCGCCATCGTCCGCTGACGCCAACTGCTCGTAAAGCTCGCCCGCCGGCCGCGCCGCGCGCGCCGCCTGCCAGAGCGCGGTGCGACGGCTCAATCCCAGCGAAGAGAAGGCGCCGATCTCGGCGAGGGTTGCCAGCTCCTCGGCGCGCAGCCGGCAGCGTCGCGCGAGGTCCTCGATGCTGCGAAACGTCGTCGCCGCCTGCTCGCGCTCGATCGCTTCGCCCGCTTGCCTGCGCAGCCCGCGGACGTAGCGCAGGCCGAGCCGCAGCGCGCCGCTGGCGGCGGTTGCGGGCGGCGGCGGCGAAGCCTCCCAGCGGCAGCTCCAGCCGGAGGCGTTGACGTCGATCGGCCGCGCCTCGACGCCGTGGCGCTGCGCGTCCTTGACCAGCGTCGCCGGGTGGTAGAAGCCCATCGGCCAGGCGTTGAGGAGGGCGACGTAGAAGGCCGTCGGATGGTAGGCGCGCAGCCAGGCGCTGGCGTAAGCGAGGAGGGCGAAGCTGGCGGCGTGCGACTCGGGGAAGCCGTAGAGGGCGAAGGCGGTGATCGAGCGCACGATCTGGTCCTGCGCCGCGCCGAAGATGCCGTTCTTCGTCATGCCGGCGCGCAGCCGCCGCTCGATCTCCTGCATGCGCTCGACCGAGCGCTTGAAGCCCATCGCGCGGCGCAGCTCCTCGGCCTCGCCACCCGTGAAGTTGGCGACCACCATCGCCATCTTCAGGATCTGCTCCTGGAAGATCGGCACGCCGAGGGTGCGCTTGAGGACCGGCTCGAGGCTGGGATGCGGATAGCTGGGTTTTTCGCGCTTCAGCCGGCGCTCGAAGAAGGGCTGCAGCATGCCGCCGGTGATCGGCCCCGGACGAATGATGGCCACCTGGATGACCAGGTCGTAGAAGGTCTCCGGCTTGTTGCGTGGCAGCGAGGCCATCTGCGCGCGGCTCTCGATCTGGAAGACGCCGACGGTGTCGGCCGCCTGGATCATCGCGTAGACCTTCGCGTCGTCCTGCGGCAGGTGCGCGAGGTCGATCTCGTCCCCTTCGTGGGTGCGGATGAGCGGGATCATCTCCTCCATCGCTTGCAGGATGCCGAGCCCCAGGAGGTCGACCTTGACGATGCCCAAGTCGGCGCAGTCGTCCTTGTCCCATTGCACGACCCAGCGCCCCGGCATCGTCGCCGGCTCGATCGGCACCACCTCGTCGAGGCGGCCGGCGGCGATCACCATGCCGCCCGAGTGCTGGCTCAGGTGGCGCGGCAGGTTCTGGATGCGCCGCCAGACGTCGCCGAGGATGCGCACCCGCGGCTCGGCGGCATCGAAGCCGGCCTCCTTCATCACCGCCGCGAGCCACTGCTGCTCTTCGAGACCTAGGTCGTGCCGCCAGACCGAGAGGTGCTTGGCCAGCTTGTCCACCTGCTCGAGCGAGTAGCCGAGCGCCTTGGCCACTTCGCGGGCGGCTGAGCGCGCGCGGTAGGTGTTGACGTTGGCCGTCATGCCGGCGCCGTGCGGGCCGTAGCGCTCGTAGACGTGCTGGATCACCTTCTCGCGCTGGTCGCCAGACGGCAGGTCGAGGTCGATGTCGGGCCACTCGCCGCGCTCCTCGGAGAGGAAGCGCTCGAAGAGAAGGTCCATCTTCACCGGGTCGACGGCGGTGATCTTGAGCGCGTAGCAGACCGCGCTGTTGGCGGCCGAGCCGCGGCCCTGGACCATGATCCGCTGCTCTTCGCAGTAGCGCACGATCTCCCAGACGATGAGGAAGTAGCCGGCGAGGTCGAGCTTCTCGATGAGCGCCAGCTCCTTCTCGAGCTGCGCCCGGGTCTTTTTGTCGAGCGGGCGGAAGCGCTCGGCGGCCCCTTGCCAGGTGATCTGGCGGAGGTAGGAGGACGGCGTCTCGCCGGGCGGCAGCGGGTAGTCGGGGAAGCGGTAGCCGAGGTCGGCGAGCGTGAAGTCGAGGCGCTCGGCGAGGGCGGCGCTTTCGGCGACGGCCTCGGGCAGGTCGCAGAAGAGGGCGCTCATCTCGGCGGCGCCCTTCAAGTGGCGCTCGCTCTGCGCGTCGAGCAGCCCGCGCGCGGCGTCGAGCGTCGTGTGGCCGCGGATGCAGGCGAAGACGTCGTGCAGCGGCTTGTCGGCGCGCGCGGCGTAGCGCACGCCGTTGGTGGCGAGATAGGGAAGCCGTCGCCGCCGCGCCAGCGTGAGGAGAGCTTGATTGCGTCGCTCTTCGTCGCGCCGACGGTGGCGCTGCAGCTCGACGTGCAGGGCGTTGGGGAAGAGTCCGGCGAGCCGGTCGAGCAGACGGTCTGCGGTGACGAGATCTTCGTTCGTCAACGCGCGGGCAAGCGGACCCTCGGCGCCACCGGTCAAACAGTGGAGTCCGGCGGCGTGCTCGGCCAGCATCTCCCAAGTCGCCTGTGCCTCGCCTTTGGGATGGCTGCAGGCGGCGCGCGTCAGCAGCCGGCAGAGGTTGCGGTAGCCGGTGCGGTCGGCGACTAATAACGTGAGCCGCGGGAGCTCGCCTGTCGGGCGGATCGGCGACGGCGGACGTCAGCTCGTCCTTCGTCAGCGCGACCTCGGCGCCCACCACGGCCTTGATGCCGGCTTGCTTGGCGGCGCGGTAGAAGCGGGGAGCGCCGTAGACGCCGTTGCGGTCGACGAGCGCCATGGTGGGGATTTCGAGCGCCGCCGCGTATGCCGCCAGGTCCTCCGGCAGCGACGCGCCGGTGAGGAACGAGAAGGCCGAGGCGGCGTGCAGCTCGGCGTACGGTGCGGTCGGCGCGCGCCGCCGACGTCGCGGCGCGGAGGTGCGGGCTGCGGTGCGGCCACGTTCAGTCATAAATACCGTCAGCGAACCATTCGCCGCTCTTGCGCTCGCGGTATAAGCGATAGGTGCCGCCGTCGGAGAGCTCGACGTCCCAGTACTCGCGCTCGCCGGCGCTCTCCGTCCACCAGGCGTCTTCAACGACCCACGGGCCCGAGGCCTGCCGCGCCGCTCCCGCGATGCGCGGTCCTGGCGACTCGCGCGGCGGCGTGCCGACGCTCGACGGCACCTCGACCTCGCTCGGCCCGTGCATCGCCGTCAGCACCTCGACGGGGATCGGCGGCCGCAGCATGCGGACGACGAGCGGCCGGCGCTCGTCGCTCGCCTCAGCCGTCGGCGCGACGGTCATCCGCGGCGGCGGTGGCGGCGCGAACTCGCGCAGGGCGTAGCGCTCCGGCAGGTGTCCCGGCGGAACGTGCGGCGAGCCCACTCGCTCCGGCCCGACCAGCGCGGCGAGCTGCCCGAGGGTGGTGGCGAGGCGGTCGCTCGACAACTGCGCCGGCCCCGTCAACGAGAGCTGGACCTGGCGCGTGCGCGCGGGCCAGACGGTGAAAGCGAAGCCGAGGACCGGCGCCCCCGGCGGCCGCGCCGCCAGCTCGAGACGGATCAGCGTCAGCAGCGTCTTGACGTCGCGCGTCGGCGCCGGCAGCGCCAGCGTGCGCTCGCAGTAGCCGTCGGGCTCGAGCTTGAGCGACAGCCCGAGCCGCGTGCACCCCTGACCGCGCGTCTCCAGCCGTTGCGCCAGCCGCTCCAGCGCCGTGCGCGCGACGAAGAGGAGCGGCTCGACGTTGGTGACCGCCCACTCGAAGTCCATTCCCTCGTGGAGCTCGGTGGGCGGTGGGCGCGGCACGAGCGGCTGCGAGTCGTGCCCGCGCGCCGCTGCGTGGAGCTCGTGCCCTTCGGCGCCGAGGCGGCTCGCCACCTCATGCGCCGGGAGGCGGGCGAAGTCGCCGACGGTCGTGAGCCCCCAGCGCGCGAGGAGCGACGCCAGCGCCGGCTCGGGCTCGATTCGCGCCAGCGGCAACGGCGCGAGGAAGCTCGCTTCCGCGCCGGTCGCCACCACGGTGGGTGAGGGGAGCGAGACTGCGGCGACGCGGGCCGCGAGCTTGGTGGCGGCGATCCCCACCTGCGCGTGGAGCCCGGTGCGCCGGGCGGCGGCGATCAGCGCGCGCCCCCAGTCGCGTTCCGGCTCCGCGCCGGGGAAGTGGCGCTCGGCGTTCCACATCTCGACGTAGGCGACACCCTCGCCGGCGTCCTCGATGCGCGGCGAGAAGCGCGCCGCCACTTCGAGCAGCGTCTCCTGCGCCGCCCGTTCGCACTCGGCGTCGCGCAGGCGAGTCACCACGGACGGCAGGAACGAGCGCGCCTGCGGCAGGGTGAGCCCGGGCCCGAGGCCGGCCCGCCGTGCCGCGCGCGTGGCGGTGACGACGTAGGCGACCTCGCCGTTCTTCTCCAGCACCACCAGCGGCTCCTCGCGCAGCTCCGGTTCCTGGCGCAGCCGGGCGGCGAGCGGGAAGAGCGGGATCGACAAGCAGGCGATGCGGCTCATCGGCGGCGGCTCACTGGCGAACTTGCAAGGAGAGCCGCTCCCTTCGCGGCGCACCGGAGGGCGCCTGCGACCGCGACTTCTCCACACAGACGCTGACGTCGAGCCCCGCGAGGAGCCGCGACGGGCCCGCGCTGCCCTGCCATTGCGCCCGCTCCTTGCGGGCGTCGAGGACGACGCCGGCCGCGGTGCCGCTCGCCCGGTACGGGCTGGCGAGCAGGAACGCCGCCCGGCGGTCGCGCGCCGCACGGGCCAGCCGCACCCATGCCCCTTCCTTGCCGCGGCCGCCCGGCACCGGCGGCGAGCCGAGGTCGACCACCACCAGCGGGATGCCGCAGGCGAGCAGCCGCTCGGCCGCGTCCTGCGCCCGCCGTACGTCCTGCGGCAGCACCCAGAGCAGCCGCTCCGGGTCGCCGCCGCAGCGGCGCACGGTCTCCGTTTCGAGGTGGCCGCCGAGGTCGACGAGCGCCGCCGGCTCGCCGAGCGCCGTCGTGCGCGCCAGCAACCGGAGGACGAGCGAGAACCGTCCGCTCGACAGCCCGCCGACGAGCTCGGTCAGCACCCCGCGCTCGAGCCCGCCGGCGAGGAGGCGGTCGAGCTCCGGCCAGCCACTCGGCAGCGGCGGCTCGCGATGTCGCTGTTCCGGCGTGCGGATCAGCTCGCGGGCGCTCTGGATCCGCCCCGCCAGGTTGGCCGGGAGGGCCTCGCGCAGCACCTCGAGATCGGGTTTGAGCCTGGGCAGCGCCATCGTCGTTCCCTTCGGGCAGCTCGCAGCGAAGGGGAGATCGAGTGTAGCGTAAGAAAGGCGTAAATAAATAACACTCGGCTCGCGGGGTGACCGCCAACCTCCAAGCTTCTCGTCGAGGGACACGGGACGCCTTGGCGTGCGCGTAGACTGCTCCCGGTTCGTCATGAGCACTTGCCCGGCTTGCGCCGCCAGCGTTGTGGCGGAGATGCGTTTCTGCCCCCGCTGCGGTGGTGGGCTGCCGCCGAGCGATGCCACCTCCGCGGCCACCGAGTCGTTCGCCGCGGCGCCCGGTGCCGTGTACAAGAGCTCGTCCGCGGCGACCGCAGGGGATGCGGGGCCACGTTTCCTGCCTGGCACGGTGGTGGCCGGCCGCTACCGCATCGTCTCGCTGGTCGGGCGCGGCGGCATGGGCGAGGTCTATCGCGCCGACGACCTCAAGCTCGAGCAGCCGGTGGCGCTCAAGTTCCTGCCGCCGCGGCTCGCCGCCGACCCCGCGGCGCTCGCGCGGCTCTATCAGGAAGTGCGCGCGGCGCGGCAGGTCACCGACGCGCACGTCTGCCGGGTGCACGATCTCGGCGAGCACGAGGCGCAGCCCTTCCTCACTATGGAGCTGATCGACGGCGAGGACCTCGCCTCGCTGCTGCGGCGCATCGGTCATCTTCCCGAGGCCAAGGGAGTGGAGGTGGCGCGGCAGATCTGTGTCGGGCTCGCCGCCATCCACGCTGCCGGCCTGCTGCACCGCGACCTGAAGCCGGCCAACGTGATGCTCGACGGCCGCGGCCGCGCCCGCATCACCGACCTCGGTCTCGCCGGAGTGGCAGCCGAAGGGCGCGGGGTGGTGGCGGGCACCCCCGCCTACATGTCGCCCGAGCAGCTCGCCGGCGGCGAGCTGACGGCGCGCAGCGACCTCTACGCGCTCGGCCTGGTGCTCTACGAGCTCTTCACCGGCCACCGCGCCTTCGCCGCCAACGACCTCGGCAAGCTCCTGCGCCAGCATCGCGAGGGCGGGACACCGCCGCCCTCGACCGTGGTGCCTGGGCTCGACCCGCGCATCGAGGCCGCGATCTTCGCATGCCTCGCCGCCGATCCGGGCCGCCGGCCACGCTCGGCCCTGGCGGTGTCCGCCGCCCTGCCGGGAGGAGATCCACTCGCCGCGGCGATCGCCGCCGGCGAGACCCCGTCGCCGGAGATGGTGGCGGCGGCCGGCGATGCGGGCGGGCTCTCCCGCGGCGTCGCGCTCGCCTGCCTCGGCGCCGTGTTGGCAGCGCTGCTAGCGATCGCGGCCATGGGGTCGCGCGGCACCGTCTTCGGGCGCGTGCCGCACGAGCTGCCGCCTCGCGAGCTGGCGCGGCAAGCCCGCGCTCTTCTCGCACGGCTGGGCCACGCCGCTCCGCCGGTCGACTCCGCCTTCGGGCTGCACTACGACTACGAGCTGAGAAACGCCGCGCGGGCACCGGCCGAGCATCCCGGCGCCGTGGCGGCGCTGGAAAGCGGCCGGGGCGGGGCGATCCATCTCTGGTACCGCGAGAGCCCTTGGTCGCTGCTCCCCGACCGCATCCACGACGCCTCGACGCGGGTCAGCTTCGTCGACCCGCCGCGCGAGATCCCCGGGATGGTGGGGGTCGAGGTCGATACTCAAGGCCGCCTGCTTCACTTCTGGGCCGTGCCGGCCGCAGACGCGATCCGCGCCGCGCCGAAGCCGGCCGACTGGGGGCCCCTGTTCGCTGCAGCCGGTCTCGATGCCAGCCGCTTCCGGCCGACGGCGTCACGGCGAACGCTGCACGTCCCCTACGACCAGGTGGCCGCCTGGCAGGGGAGCGCCGTCGATCTTCCGGGAGTGCCGCTGGTGGTCGAAGCTGCTGCCTTCCGCGGTCGCCCGGTGGCCTTCGAGCTGATTGCGCCCTGGCGCGTGGACGGGGAGCCTTGGCAGGGGTGGCACCGTGGGAAACCCGCGCCGGCGGGAGACCCGGCTGATCTCATTCCAGTCCTCGCGTTTCTGGGCGGTGCGTGGCTGGCGCGGCGCAACGTGCGACGCGGGCGCGGCGATCGGCGCGGCGCCTGGCGGCTGGCGGGGATGGTGGCGCTGGCGAGCCTGCTCAGCATGGCCCTGAACGGCGGCCTGGGGCCGAGCTTCGATCTGCTCTGGGCCCGCGTCGGCACCGCCGTCCTGCTCGGCGCGCTCACCGGCTGCTTCTACCTTGCCATGGAGCCCTACGTGCGCCGGCGCTGGCCGACGCGTCTGATCTCCTGGAGCCGGCTGCTCGCCGGGCAGGTCCACGATCCCCTGGTCGGCCGCGACCTGCTGGCCGGCGTGCTCTGCGCCGTGGCGACGGTAGCGGTGGTGCGGGGTGTGGAGCTGCTGGCAGACCACCCCTCGACCCTAGTCGAGCTCGTCGTTCTGTTGGGTCCGCATCAGGTTGCTGACGTGCTGCTCAGCCACTTCGTGGTGGGCCTCTTCGGCGCCCCGCTGCTCGCCTTCCTGCTCACCGTGCTCCGGGCCCTGCTCCGCCACGAAGTGCTGGCGGGAGCCGCTGTGGTGCTGCTCTTCGTACTGAGGACGTTGCCCGAGCCCGGGCTCGGGGACGTGCTCTTTGTTTTCGTGGTGTGTGGGTGGGTGGTCGCCTTCCTGCGCTTGGGTCTGCTGGCAACGGCGGTCTACCTCGGCACGGCGCCCCTGCTCGTCAAGCTGCCGCTCACCCTCGATCCCGACTCCTGGTACTTCGGCCTCTCGCTCGCCGGCCTTGTCCCGGTCCTGGCGCTGGCGCTCTACGGGTTCCGCACCGCCGTGGTGAAGGAGCCATTCTTCCGCGGCGACCCGCTCGAGGCTTGAGGACGGTGCGCCGGGCGCACCCTGCGGCGCCGTTGTTCGTCGCCGTCAGCGCGCCAGCCGCGGCGGCGGCACGTCGAGGATGGTGAGCAGCCCCGGCGGCGCCTCCACCACCTGCCGCACCGAGTTGACGACGATCGCCGCCGTCGCCGAGTCGCCGAAGATGCCGCCCTCGAAGAGCAGGTGTACGGGCGGATCGCCGGAGAGGAAGATCTCGTCGCGCGGGTCGGGAGCGCCGACGTACATTTGCAGATCGAGCTCGACCACCGTCTGCCCGCCGCGCCGCCCGAAGCCGCGGTTGCGGATGCCGGCCACGGCGCCGGCGGGGATGACGAGGAAGGGCGTGCGCCGCTCCTCGGTGGCGATCACCGGCTCCACCGTCTGCTCGACCTCGTCGAGGTCGAGGCCGAGCGCGCGCCCGACGAGGGCGACCGACTCGCGCATGCCGATGTGGCCGAGCTTGCCGGCTGCCGCCTTGGCCTCGAAGTCCTCCCGCGTCATGCCGGCGCCGACCTTCTGCTGCAGCGGCAGGCGGCGGCGGCCGGCGTCGACGACGCGGATGCCGTGCACGCGCTCGACCTCGTAGGCGACGGCGGAGGCGACGACGGGGATGAAGTCGAGCACGAAGCCGGGGTTGACGCCGGTGCCGAGGATCGTGGCGCCGCCGGCGCGCGCCGCGGCGTCGATCTCGGCCGCGAGCTCGGGATGTTGCAGCGACGGGAAGAGCAGCTCTTCGCAGGAGGAGACGACGTCGACGCCCGCGCGGCAGCAGCGCAGCAGGTCCTCACGCACCGCCGGCATGAAGGAGGAGGTGCAGAGCAGCACGACGTCGGGGTCGAGGCGGGCGAGCGCCTGCTCGAGGTCGCTCTCGACGGCGACGCCGGCCGCCTCGGGAAGCCCGAGCACTTCGCCGAGGTCCTTGCCCTGCTTGGCGGGGTCGAGGTCGACGGCGCCGACGACCTGCAGCGAGCGCCGCGACAGCGCCAGCCGCGTCGTCGCCACGCCGATGGGCCCGAGGCCGACGGCCACCGCGCGCAGCGGCGCTTGCGCCGCCTCGGCCGCGAGGGCGACTCCCGCGGCAGGAGTAGGGACGCGATCCGGCTCAGCCATTCCCGATTGCCTCCGCTGCCGTCGCCGGCTCTGCTGCCGCCGCGGTCTCCGGCACCTGCCATCCCGCGGCTGTCGCCGCCCCGCGCGAAACACGGGCCGCGCGCGGCACCAGGTCGGCGACGACGCCGAGGTGGTCCGACACCGGGTTGGGCAGCGTGCGATAGCCGGCGAACTCGAGGTCGCCGGAGATCAAGATCCAGTCGAGGCGCCGCCAGGGCCGGCGCGACGGGTAGGTGGGGGCGCGCCGGTGCGGCTGGTAGGCGCGCAGCCCGAGCTCGCGGGCGAGCGGGCGCAGCTGCCGCGTCTCGTCTGACCAGGAGCAGTTGAAGTCGCCGAGCACGACGAGCGGCCGCCGCCGTCCGCCGTCGCCGTGGCGCTCCGCCAGCGCATCGGTGAGCTGGCGCACCTGCGTGCGGCGGACCACCGGGTTGAAGGGCTCGAGGTGGAGCGAAACGACGTCGAGCTCGAGCCCCTCCCACGCCGGTATCGGTACCGTCGCCAGCACGAACCCCTTGGTGTCGCGCCAGGAAGTGCCGAAGCGCAGCGAACGCGTCGATTGCATCGGGAACCGGCTGATCAGCGCCGTCCCCGAGGCCAGTGCGGCGCGGCGCCCGAGATTGAAGGCGTTGTGCTCGCCGCGGAAGTAGCAGCTGTGGTCGCAGAGCCGCGTCAAGGTCTCGACGTGGTCGAAGTTGCCGCTCCACGCCGAGGGGCCGTCGGCTTCCTGCAGCGCCATGACGTCGGCGCGCGACTCACGCAGCACCTCGGCGATCTCCTCGAGGTTGCGCTGCACGGTCAACGGGCTCAGCAGCGCCTGGTGGGTGGCGAGCTTGCGGCCGTGCGCCACGTTCAAGGTGAGCAGCCGGATCGCGTGCCCGTGACCGCCGGGTGCCGGATCGATGGGGAGGCGCCGACGCCAGCGGGAGCCGCCCTGGCGGAGCGGCTCGGCCAGCCAGCGCGGCGCGACCATTCTCAACGTCGAACGCACCGGGCGTCTATTCTCCAACAGCGTCCCTCCGCGGCCAAACCCTCGTCCCAGTGGGGCTTGCGCGCGGCGGCTGGAGGAGCAAGGGGCATGCCTCGCCTCAATTGCCCTGCCACGTCGGGATCCGCCCCGGCGTCCACGGCGCACCCAGCTCCTCGGCCTTCTTCTCGAGCGCCACGAGCTCCGCTTCCGTCTGTCGCAGCTTGGTCAGCGCGCCGCTGAGCTCGCCCGAGGCGATCTCGTAGTTGCGCCGATGGGTGGCCGTCGGCTCCGAGGTCGAGCCCCAGCTGCCGCCGACCACTTGCGACACGCGATCGACGATCGCCGGCGGCACCGGCTCGCTGCGGCGCGCGATCGTCGGGTCGCCGTTGAGCTCGACGTCGACGTCCTCCAGCTTGTTCTTCAGCGCGACCGCCTGCTGGCGCAGCGCCAGGTCGGCGCGCGGCGTGTTCATGATGGCGGTGGTGAGCGCGTCGAGCCGCTTCTGCAGCTCGTCGACGGCGCGCGAGGCGCCGAGCGCCGCGCGCTGCAGCTCGGCCGTCTGCTTCTGGAACGCCACCAGCGCCGCACGGTCGGGGGCGGGCAGGCTGGTGTTGGCGAGCGGCTTGACGTTGAAGGTCTGCGGCTCGCCGAGCGGCGTCACCACGCCGTCGACGCGCTGCGACAGCTGCACGCGGTAGGCGCCCGGCAGCGCCATCGGCCCGGTGGGGCCGTCGCCGTCGTCGTCGCCGGCCGGTGGACCGAGCACCGGGTTGGAGGGCGGGAAGCGCAGGTCCCAGGCCACGCGGTGGAAGCCCTTCGACGCCGGGCCGGTGAGGCGCCGCAGCACGTTGCCCTCGACGTCGGTAATGGTGAGGATGATCGCCGGGTCTTCGGCCCGGTCCTCGGCGCGTAGCTGGTCCCAGGTGGGGTAGAAGACGTCTTTCCCCTCCTTCGCCGCCTCGCCCTCCGTCTCTTGCCGCTTTTCCTTGGGCGACTTCAGCCCTTCCTTCAGGTAGTAGGTGAAGACGGCGCCGAAGGGCGGATTCTTGGCCTGGAAAAAGGTCTCGCCGAAGAAGCCTTTGTCCTTGTCGCCGTGCGGGTAGCGCTCCATGAAGGCGAGCGCGTCCTTGACCGGGAAGAGCACCGCCGGCTTCTCCAGCGTCTCGCGGCTCGCGAGGCGCAGCGGCGCGTAGTCGTCGAGCACCCAGAAGCCGCGGCCGAAGGTGGCGAGCACGAGGTCGTTCTCGCGGCGCTGCACGTCTAGGTCGCGCACCGCGATGGGCGGCAGCCCGCCTTCGAGCTCGATCCACTTCTTGCCGCCGTCGCGGGTGAAGAAGAGCGCGAACTCGGTGCCGGCGAACATCAGGTCCGGCTGCTCACCGTCGAGGGCCAGCGTGTAGACGGTGCCCTTCTTCGGCAGGTCGCCGGCGATCGAGCTCCACGTCTTGCCGCGGTCGTTGCTGCGCAGCACGTACGGTGCGAAGTCGCCCATCTTGTGGTTGTCGAACGTCGCGTAGACGACGTTGGCGTCGTGGCGTGACGGCTCGACGTCGGACACGTACGTCATGTCGGGCACGCCGGGGAACTTTTCCTGCTTGCGCCACGTCTTGCCGCCGTCCTCGGAGACCTGGATCAGGCCGTCATCGGTGCCGACGTAGAGCAGCCCCTCCACCAGCGGCGACTCGGCGAGCGAGACGATGTTGCCGAAGAAGGAGGTCGAGTTGTTCTTCGCCACCGAATCGACGCTCCACACGCGGCCCATCACCTTCAGCTTGTTGCGGTCGATCTGCCGCGTCAGGTCGGGAGAGGTCGCCTCCCAGGTGTTGCCGCGGTCGTCGGTCTTGTAGAGCCGCTGGGCGCCGAAGTAGAGCCGTGTGTGCAGATGCGGCGAGACGATGAGCGCCGAGTCCCAGTTCCAGCGGCTGGCCGGCTCGCCCGGCCCTGGCTGCGGCTGGATGTCGACGATCTCGCCGCTCTTCTTGTCGAAGCGGAAGAGGTTGCCGTACTGGTACTGCGTGTAGATGACGTTGGGGTCCTCGGGGTCGACGACGGTCTCGAAGCCGTCGCCGCCGAGGGTGACGAACCAATCCGAATTGACGATGCCGCTGGCGTTGAGCGTGCGCGACGGGCCGCCGAGGCTGTAGTTGTCCTGGGTGCCGCCGTAGACGTTGTAGAAGGGCAGGTCGTTGTCGACGGTGACGCGGTAGAACTGGGTGATCGGCAGGTTCTCGAAGAACGCCCAGTTCTTGCCGCGGTCCCAGCTCTCGTAGACGCCGCCGTCGTTGCCGTTGATGAGGTGGTCGGTGTTGGCAGGATCGATCCACAGCGCGTGGTTGTCGACGTGCTTGCTCTTCTCGCCGGCGTTGCTCCAGGTCTTGCCGCCGTCCTCGCTCACCTTGAGGAAGGTGTCCATGGCGTAGATGCGGTCGAGTTGCTTGGGGTCGACGACGATCTCCTGGTAATACTGCGGGCTCGACGAGACGTAGCTGCTGCGCTTCTCCCAGCTCTCGCCGCCGTCGTTCGAACGGAAGAAGCCGCCCTTGTCGCGCCTCGCCTCGATCCAGGCATAGATCACGTCGGGATCGACGGGAGAGATGCCGAGGCCGATGCGGCCGCGGTCGCCTTCGGGCAGACCCTTCTCGACTTTGCGCCAGTTCTCGCCGCCGTCGGTCGACTTGTAGATCGTTGCCTCGGGGCCGCCGTCGATGAGCGTCCAGACGTGGCGGCGGCGCTGGTACGAGGCCGCCCACAGCGTGTCGGAGTCGCGGGGGTCCATCACCACGTCGGTGACGCCGGTCTTGTCGCTGACGTGGAGGATCCGCTTCCAGGTGGCGCCGCCGTCGAGCGTACGGTAGAGGCCGCGGTCGCCGCCGTCCTTCCACAGCGGTCCCTGCGCGGCCACGAAGACGCGGTCGGAGTTCGCCGGGTCGATGAGGATCTTGCCGATGTGCTCGGAGCTCTCCAGCCCGACGCGCTTCCACGTGGCGCCGCCGTCGGTCGACTTGTAGACGCCGTCGCCGTAGCTGACGCTGCGCTGGCTGTTGTTCTCGCCGGTACCCACCCAGACGACGAGTGGGTTCTTGGGGTCGAGCACGACGCAGCCGATGGAGTAGCTCTGCTGGCCGTCGAAGATCGGCTTCCAGGTGGTGCCGGCGTTGGTCGTCTTCCAGACGCCGCCCGAGGCGACGGCGACGTAGCGCACGGCGTTGTCGGTAGGGTCGACGGCGATGTCGGCGATGCGGCCCGAGGTCGAGGCCGGGCCGATCTCACGCAGCTTCAGGCCGCCGAAGGTGCCGGAGGAGAGGACGTCTTTGGCGTCCTTGTCCTTGGGCTTGTCGGCGTCGGGCTTGGCCGCGATGGCGGGGGAGATGAGGAAGGCGGCGAGCAGCAGGGTGGCGAGGCTCTGCGGCAGGGCTCTCTTCACGAACGTCCTCCGGGGGGACCCTGCGGACGGGACGCCCGCAGCGGTGGCGACATTGTAAAACGGCTGTTTGAACGCAGCTTCAGGCCGCCGCGCCCCGACCGCGCTCGAGCGTTCGCGCGACGCGGCGCGCGGCGGCGGCGAGTGGGGTCGTCCCCTCGGCGGCGGCTTCATCGAGGACGGCGGCGACGATCTCGCCGATCCGATCCATGCGGGCGAGCAGAGCTTCGAGGTCGCGCTCGCCGCGGCCATGGAGCGCGAAGGCGAGCGCGCCGCCGGCATTGACCACGTAGTCGGGCACGTAGACGATGCCGCGCTCGTGCAGGCGCATGGCGTCGGCGGGCGAATCGAGCTGCGCATTGGCCGAGCCGGCGACGATGCGGCAGCGCAGCCGCGGGATGGTCGCCGCCGACAGCACGCCGCCGATGGCGCAGGGCGCGAACACGTCGTGCTCGGTGTCGGCCACCTCGTCGGGCGCGACGATGGTAGCGCCGAGCTCGTCGACGGCGCGGGCGATGCGGCCCTCGTCGACGTCGCTCACCAGCAGGCGCGCACCGCGCTCGGCGAGCTCCTTTGCCAGCGGGAAGCCGACGTCGCCCACGCCTTGGACGAGCACCGACACGCCGGCGAGGTCCTCGCGGCCGAGCACCGCGCGCGCGGCCGCCTCGATGCCGCGCAGCACGCCGCGGGCGGTGAAGGGGCCGGGGTCGGTGACGCGGCCCTCGTCGACGCCGTGCACGTAGCGCGTCGTCTCGGCGATCACCGCCATGTCCTCGGGGGTCGTGCCCAGGTCCTCGCCGGTGCCGAAGGCGCCGTGCAGGCTCTCGACGAGGGCGCCGTAGCGGCGTAGGAGGCCGCGCCGCGCGTCGGGCGCGAGCGGCCCCGGCACGGCGATCACCGCCTTGCCGCCGCCGATCGGCATCTCCAGCGTCGCCCACTTCGAGGTCATCGTCTCGGCGAGCCTCTGCGCGTCGCGCAGCCCTTCGCCGGCGGTGGGGTAGACGCGCATGCGGGTGCCGCCGACGGCAATGCCGAGGGCGGTCGAGTGCAGGGCGATGAACAACCATGCCCCGCTCTCGCGGTCGAAGCGGGAGACCACCGCCTCGCCGTCCCAGCCGCGCAGGACCGACTCGATGTCGTGAGTGTTGGTATCCGGCATGCGGGCCGGGATGCTACTCCACGGCGGCTGCGGCGGGAGCCGGCGCGGGTGCGAGTCGACGTGAGAAGCGCCGCCAGCCGTCGGCGAGCAGCAGCAGGGCGGCGCCGAGCAGCACGATCGCCGGGCCCGACGGCAGGTCGAAGGCGTACGACACGGCGAGGCCGCCGACGGTCATCGCGGCGCCGGCGGCCGTTGCAGTGATCATCACGGCGAGGAAGCCGTTGACGAGCCGTAGGGCCAGCGCCGGCGGAATGGTGAGCAGCGCGATCACCAGCAGCGCGCCGACGAGCTGCATGAGGAAGACGACAGTCAGAGCGACGGCCACCATCAGCGCGGCGAGCACGAGCCGCACCGGCACTCCCTGCACGGCGGCGAAGGCCTCGTCGAAGGCGACCGCGACGAGCTCCTTCCAAAACAGCGCGACCAGCGCGAGCAACACGACGACGAGCGCGAAGGTGAGCCGCACGTCGGCGGCGGTGACGGTGAGGATGTTGCCGAAGAGATAGGTCTGCAGGTCGGGCGCGTAGCCCGGCGTCAGGTGCAGGAAGACGATGCCCACCGCCATTCCCACCGCCCACAGGATGCCGATGGTGGCGTCGTGCGAGCGGCCGCGCCCATGGCCGGCTCCGGCGAGCGAGAGCGCCGAGGCGATGGCGACGGCGCCGGCGCCCCAACGGTAGTCGACGCCGAAGTAATGACAGATCCCGAGCCCGCCGAAGGCGGCATGGCTGACGCCGCCGCTGATGAACACCAGCCGCTTGACGACGACGAAGGTGCCGACGACGCCGCACAGCACGCTGGCGAGCAGGCCGGCGAAAAGCGCGTGGCGCACGAAGTCGAAGGCGAGCAGGTGAGCCAGGGCGTCCATCGTGATCGGTGCGTAGGTCGAGAAGGCGGTCGTGGCGCTAGCTACTCGTGTGCGTGGTGGCCGAGCACACGATGGGGCACGCCGTGAGTGATCAGCTCGACGGGACAGCCGTAGACCTCTTCGAGCATCTCGGGCGTCAGTCGGCCTTCGGGGTGGTAGTGCAGGTGGCGGTTCATGCAAGCGATCTGACGCACGACGCCGGCGAACGGCGTCAGGTCGTGAGTGACGACGACGACCGGCATCGCCGCGTGCAGCTCGCGCAGCGTGTCGACGAGCACCTCGCGATAGCCGGCGTCGACGGAGGCGAGCGGCTCGTCGAGCAGCAGCAGCTCGGGCTCGCCGACGAGAGCGCGCGCGATCAGCGTGCGCTGCAGCTGGCCGCCGGAGAGCTGGCCCACCGGTTGGTCGGCGATCTCCTCGAGCCCCATTTTGGCGAGCGCGGCGGCGACGGCGGCGCGGTCGGTCGCGTCGTAGCGGCGCAGCGCGCCGCGCAGCCGCAGGCGGCCCATCTGCACCACCTCGCGCACGCGCAGCGGGAAGTCGCGGTCGAAGGTGGCGAACTGCGGCACGTAACCAAGCGCGCTTGCGCGCTGAATGGACTTATCCAGCGCATTCGCGCGCGTCGGCGAGCGGAAGACGAACCCCGACTGCGGCTGCAGCAGCCCGAGCATCACCTTGAGCAGCGTCGTCTTGCCGCCGCCGTTGGGGCCGATGACGGCGAGGAAGTCGTGGCGCCCGACCTCCAGCGTCACGCCGTCGAGGATCGGCTCGCCGTCGTCGTAGGCGAAGACCACGTCGCGCAGGGCGAGAAGGGGTGTCGGCCGCGTCGCACCTGGCGTGGATACGTGGCCGGCCGGCGAGTGTGGATCATGCGCGGCGACGGGTGAGTCGCCGGCCGAGTGGTTGGCGTGCGGCTCAGCCACCGAGCGCCTCGCGGAAGAGGTGCGCCGTCTTTCGCACGTTGGCCGGCCAGTCCTCGGCCAGCGGGTCGACGGTGACGACGCGGGCGCCGATCTCCTGCGCCAACGCGCGGACGCTGTGGTCTGAGTGGCCCTGCTGGACAAAAACGGTCCGCACGCCATCGCGGCGCGCGGTTTCGACGAGATCGACGAGCTGGCGCGCGCTCGGCTCCTTGCCGTCGCGCTCGATCGCCACTTGCTCGATGCCGAAGTCATGCAGGAGGTATGTCCACGATGGGTGGTCCATGTACAGACGCCGGTGGGCGAGCCCGCCGAGGTCGGCGCGCAGGGCGGCGGCCGCGCCGTCGACGTCGGCGAGAACGGCTCTCAGCTGCCGCGCGTACAGTGCGGCGGAGCTGGGGTCGAGACGCGCGAGGGCAGCCGCGGTGTCTTCGGCGGCGCGGCGCATGGCCGCGGGCGAGAGCCACAGGTGTGGATCGCTCACCCACGCTCCCGGCCCACTGCCCGGCTCCGGCAGCACCGCGACGCCACGGCTCATGTCGACGACTTCGAGCGGCCGCGATCGCGGCGCGGCGTCCCTACCGTCGAGCAGGCGACGCTCGAAGAGCAGGCCGGGGTGACCAACCCGCACGACCAGGCGCGCATCGGCGACCCGCGCCACCTGCTGCGGTGTCGCCTCGTAAGTGTGCTCGGAGGCACCTGGCGGCAGCAGCACCTCGACGTCAACGCGCTCGCCGCCGAGCTGTCGCACCAGCCACGCCTGCGGCGGCACCGTCACCGCGACCCGCAGGGCTTGCGATGTTGGGCGGCCAGCAACGAAGTACGACGCCAACGCCCAAGTGGCGACTCCCACGACGAACAGCCCTGACGCGAGCGCGAAGGCGAGCCATCGGAGCCGCGCGTCCTCGAGCCGGCGTGCCCAAATCATCGCGCCGCTCCGCAGCCAGCACAGAGCCCGTAGAGGATGATCTCGTGCCGCTCCAGCCGGAAACCGCCGGGCAGCAGACCGCCCATGCGCCCCGGACACGCTTCGACCTCGAACACGCCATCGCAGGCGCGGCAGTGGAAGTGGTGGTGGTGCCCCTTGCCGGAGAGCTCGTAACGCGCCGGCGCACCTGGCAGCTCGACGGCACGCAGCGCGCCGTCCTCGAGCATCGCCTTGACCGTCCGGTAAACGGTAGCGAGCCCCAGCCGCGGTAACGCCCCACGCGCAGCGAGGAGCAGCTCCTGCGGCGACAGCGGCCGCCCGGCGTCGGCGAGGGCAGCACGAATCGCGTCGCGTTGTCGGGTTTGGCGTTGCATGCGGTTGGACAGCTGTGAAATGGGTCGGGCCCGATCTAATGAGAATGATATCTCATTTGCGATGAGATCGAGAAACAGTCACTGCGCCGCGACGGCGACCGATGTCGTCGCCAGCCCGCGCGGAGGGGTCGTTCGCCCGACGGCGTTGTTGCGGGATCAGTAGCGCGAGGCCTGCCGCCGGCGGGCTTCAGCCCTTGGCCATCGCTCGCAGCTTGCCGCGGTCGACCTTACCTAGGTGGGTGCGCGGCAGCGACTCGGCGACGATGACGCGGCGCGGGTGCTTGTAGGCGGCGAGCCGCGCCAGGGCGAAGGCCTTGCAGCTCCTCCGCCAGCGCCATGGGCTCTTCGTCGCCGGCGACGACGAAGGCGACGGGCTTGGTGAGCCCGGCGGCGTCTTCCGCTCCCACGACGGCGCACTCGCGCACGGCAGGGTGCTGCAGCAGGCAGGCCTCGATCTCGCCCGGCGTACACCACTTGCCACCCACCTTGAGCACGTCGTCGGCGCGGCCGCAGTAGGTCACGTAACCGTCCTCGTCGACGCTGACGAGGTCGGCGAGCGCCACCCATTCACCGCGGAAGGTCTCCAACGTCTGCGGCAGGTTCTGCCAGTAGGCGATGGCGCGCGAGCCACCGCGTACCCACAGGCGGCCGACCTCGCCGCGCGGCAGCTCGCGGCCCTCGTCGTCGCAGGCGCGCACCTCGAAGCCGGGCACGGCGCGGCCCAGCGTGCCGGGCCGCACCTCGCCGGGCAGGTTGGTGAGGAAGATGTGCCACATCTCGGCGGTGCCGAGCCCGTCGAGCAGGTCGACGTCGAAGGTCTCGCGCCAGCGCTCGTAGAGCGGCACCGGCAGCGCTTCGCCGGCGGAAGTGGCGAAGCGCAGCGAGGCGAGCGCGGCGCGGCCGTCGATCTCCGGATGCTGCTCGACGTGCTGCACGAGGCGCGAGACCATCGTCGGCACGTTGATGAGAATCGTCGGGCGATGGCGCGCGATCTTCTCCAGCACGACCTCGGGCGTACGCGCCTCCGGAAAGAGCACCGCGGTGGCCCCGACTGAGAACGGAAAAAAGAGGTTCGAGCCGGTGGCGTAGCCGAAGTAGAGGCTCGGCACCGCAAGCGTCACGTCGTCGGCGCGGTAGCCCACGGCGCGCTTGGCGTAGCACTCGGTGGTGTTGGCGTACGAGCGATGGGTCTGCACGACCGCCTTCGGCCGACCGGTGGTGCCGCCCGAGAAGAGCCAGATCGCCGGATCGTCGCGGTGGGTCGGGGCGTTCTCGAAGTCGTCGGTGCCGGCGGCGAGCTCGTCGGCGAAGCGTGCGTGCGCCGAAGCCGCCGAGGTGTCGCCGGCGACGAGGATGCCGCGCAGCCAGCGGTTACCGCGCGCAGCCGCTTCCCAGGTCGGCAGCACCGCCGCATCGACCACCGCGAGCCGCGCGCGGCTGTAGCCGAGGATGCCGGCGAGCTCGGCCTCGGAGAGCTGCGGGTTGGCCATCACGACGACGGCGCCGAGCTTCAACGCGCCGAAGAGCGCGGCGACGAAATCGGGCCCGTCGACGAGGCCGAGCAGCACGCGCTCCTCCTGCTGCAGCCCGGCGCGCGCGAACGCCTGCGCGGCCCGGTTGGCGAGCGCCTGCACCTCGCGGTAGGTCAGCGATCGATCGTCGAGCCGCAGCGCTTCCTTGTCGCCCAGTCCTTCGCGGATGCGGGCGTCGAGGAGGTAGTCGGCGAGGTTGAGGTCTTCGGGCGGGTCGTAGAGCGGCGGCGCGGCGTCGGACGTCATGCGTCGTCGGATCGTAGCCCACACGCTCGCTTCGCTCGCCCGCCAGCCGGAGCTGGCGGCGGCGCTGCGCGCCGCTGCGGGTCCCTACTTGCGCGGGCGCCCGCGCGAGTACTGGCCGGGCCAGTCGTAACCCGGGTGGTCGTAGCGCACCGCGGCGTGCGCGGTGAGGTACGGATCGGCGAGGTGTGGCCGCGCCATCACCGCCAGGTCCGCGCGCCCGGCGGCGAGCACAGTGTTCGCGTGGTCGGCGCCGAGCAGCGCCCCCACCGCCATCACCGGCACCTCGGCTTCGTGGCGGATCTGGTCGGCGAACGGCACCTGGTACATGCGGCCGAAGTCGATCTGGGACAGCGGCGAGTTGCCGCCCGAGGAGACGTCGATGAGGTCGCAGCCGAGCCGGCGCAGCTCGCGTGCGACGACGACCGCGTCGTCGGGGGTCATGCCGCTGCCATCGGGCATCCAATCGGAAGCGGTCAGCCGCACCGAGATCGGCTTGTGCGCCGGCCAGGCGTCGCGCACGGCGGCGAACACCGAGAGCGGCCAGCGCATGCGGTTCTCGAGGCTGCCGCCGAAGTCGTCGCGCCGCACGTTGGCGAGCGGCGAGAGGAAGCTCGACAGCAGGTAGCCGTGCGCCATGTGGATCTCGAGCCAGTCGAAGCCGGCCTCGTCGGCCCACTGCGCAGCGCGCGCGAAACGGTCGCGCACGCGATCGAGATCGGTGGCGGTCATCTCGCGCGGCGCGGGCCATTCGGGCTTGAAGGGGAGCGACGAGGGCGCGATCGTCTGCCAGGCGTCCTCGGCGGCGGTGAGTGGGTAGTCGGAGTCGCCTTCCCACGGGTGGTGCGTGGAGCCCTTGCGGCCGGCGTGCGCGATCTGCAGGCCGATCTTGGCCGCCGAGCGCGCGTGCACGAAGTCGACGATGCGGCGCCAGGCGGCGACGTGTGCGCGTTCGTACATGCCCGCGCAGCCGAGGGTGATGCGCCCCTCGGCCTCGACGTCGGTCATCTCGGCGATGACGAGGCCGGCGCCGCCGAGCGCGCGGCTGCCGAGGTGGACGAGGTGCCAGTCGTCGACGGTGCCGTCGACGGCCGAGTACTGGCACATCGGCGAGACGACGATGCGGTTGGCGAGCTCGAGCGAGCGTACGCGGAACGGAAGAAACATCGGCGGCGGCGCCGGCTCGACGTCTTGGTGCGCAGAGCGCACCCTCGGGACGTTGTGTAGGGTGCGCTCGCGCATCCGCGGCCGGCGCCGGCGAGACACCGGAGCGTGTGCCATCGGGCTCCACTTGCCAGACGATGCCGCCTGGCCCTAGGCAACCCTGACCAGTCCCGTCCCATCGATAGCCCATCGGCGCGCCGTCAGTGCGCGCGAAGAAGCCATCGACGGCCGCGACCAGCGCCGGGTCGCGCTCGCGGAGGTTGTCGTAGGTGATGCGCTTGCTGCGCGTCATCATGTTGAAGGTGAGCTGCAGCGGGTGCTGGCCGAGGTAGCGGCCGGCGGCGCAGGCCTCGAACCACTCGCGGCTGGTCTTCGCCGCCTTTTGCAGCTTCGCCACCTCGACGCGCCGCGACTCCTCGTAAGCGGCGAGCGCCGCCCACAGATCACCAGGCCCGTGCGCGCGAAGCGCGTCGACGAGAGCGATGGCGTCCTCCATCGCCAGCTTGGTGCCCGAGCCGATGGAGAAGTGGGCGGTGTGGACCGCGTCGCCGATCAGCACCACCGGCACGGCGCGCTCGTCCGCGGCCGGCGCGACCTCGGCGCTCCAGCGCTCGCAGGCGACGGTGGGGAAGGTGCGCCAGATCGAGCGGTTGGCGACCAGGGGATGGCCGGCGAGGAAGTCGCCGAAGACCTCTTCGCAGAACGCGACGGTGCGCGCCTCGCCGGCATCGACGAGACCGGCGGCGCGCCAGGTCGCCTCCGCGCACTCGACGATCCAGGTCGCCATGCCGTCGTCGTAGGGATAGGCGTGCACCTGGAAGAGGCCGTGCGGCGTCTCCGCGAAGAGGAACGTGAAGGCCTCGAGCGGCCGCGTCGTGCCGAGCCAGCAGAAGCGCGCCGCGCCCTGCTCGACGCGCGGCGCCAGCGCGGCGGCGAGCTCGCGGCGCGCCAGGCTGTTGGCGCCGTCGGCGGCGACGAGGAGGTCGTAGCCGTCGGCGGCGAGCTCGGCGAGCGAGCGCACCTCGCGCTCGAAGACGAGCGTGACGCCGAGCTCGCGGCAGCGCTCCTGGAGCAGCGCGAGCAGCACGCGCCGCGACAGCGCCGCGAAGCCGTGGCCACGCGACACCGTGCAGGTGCGGCGGTAGAAGGTCTCGATCGCGTCCCAGCGACGGAAGCGCGCCGCGATGGCGGCATAGCTGGGCGGGTCCGCGTCGCGGAAGGCGCCGAGGGTCTCGTCGGAGAAGACGACGCCGAAGCCGTAAGTGTCGTCGGCGCGGTTGCGCTCGACGACCGTCACCTCGGCGTCGGGCAGCGCCTGGCGCAGCAGCAGCGCGAAGTAGAGGCCGCCCGGTCCGCCGCCGAGCACGCCGACCCGCAGCGTCATGCGGCGAGCTCGAGGAACCGCTTCGCCAGCTGCGGGCCGCGCCCCTCCTCCTCGTGCTTGAAGAAGACGAAGGCGCGCTCCCACCCTTGGTCGCGCACGCGCGCCGCCCACTCGTGCAGCGCCACCTCGTCGTAGTCGCTCTTGCGTAGGCGAAGGTAGCCGAAGCGCGCCCCGGGGACGATCGACGCCGGCGACTCGTCGGTGTCGCTGGCGCAGACCGCGCAGCCGGCGGCGACGACGGCCGCGCCCACTGCCGGATCGTCCCAACTCTGGTGGCGGAACTCGAAGGCCACCGGCGCGCGTGATCCAGCGACGAGCGGAAGGAACTTCTCGAGCCGCCCCGGCTCGCCTTCGGTGCGCTCCTCGACCGGCTCGCGCTCGAGGTTCGGCGGCAGCTGGAACAGCACCGCGCCGAGGCGGTCGCCGAGCGTCTGGAGCTGCGACAGGAAAAACGTGACGCTGTCACCGGCGTCGACGAGCCGCTTCCAGTGCGTGATGCGCTGCGGCGCCTTCAGCGCGAAGCGGAAGCTCGTGGGCACTTGCTCCGCCCAGCCGGCGAGCAGCTCGCGCTTCGGCATGCGGTAGAAGGTGTTGTTGATCTCCACCGTGCCCAACCGCTCGGCGTAGTAGCGGAGCATCTCCTTCCCCGGCAGGTCGGCGGGGTAGAAGAACCCCTTCCACTGCTGGAAGCTGAAGCCGCTGGTGCCGACGAAGAGCTCCATGAGTCAGCGGCGCGCGGCGGCGTCGTCGCCGCCGACGCCGGCGAGCGCGTCGGCATCGAGATCGCTTCGTCGCTGCGCTCCTCGCGATGACGCCGCGACGGCGAGCCCGGGCGCAGCGTTTGGCGTCACCGCGCCGTTCGCATTCTCAGCCGCAACTTGGTCGTTCGCCCCACCGGGCGGCTGCCACGCCGGCGGCAGCAGGCGGCGGTTGTCTTCTCGCGCCAGCTTCACGCCGGGCTCGTCGAGGGCTTCGCGGTCCCAGAGCTTGCAGGTGACCTGCTTGTGCATCTGGTCGAGGCCTTCGCAGTAGTTGGTGTAAGTGCAGCGGCGCACCTCTTCGCCGAGGCCGAGCTGCATCTTGCGGTACCAGTCGGGATCGGCGAGCGACTGGCGGGCGGCGGCGACGACGTCGGCCTCGCCGTTGCCCAGCAGCGCCTCGGCCTGGTCGAAGGTGCAGATGCCGCCGGCGACGACGACCGGCGTCTGGAGTCCCGCCGCGCGCACCGCGGTGCGGATCGCCGCCACCGCCGGCACGTTGCGGCCGAACGGCCCGCGCTGGTCGGAGATCGCCGTCGGCATGCACTCGTACCCGGACGGCCCGGTGTACGGGTAAGCCGCGCGCCCCACCTTCGGCTGCTTGGCGTCCTCGAACTTGCCGCCGCGCGAGAGCGACAGGAAGTCCATCCCCGCGCGCGCCAGCTCGACGCCGAAGAACACCGCGTCCTCGACGCTGTTGCCGTGCGGCAGGCAGTCCTCGGACAGGTAGCGGCAGCCGACGACGAAGTCGCGGCCGACGCGCGCGCGCACGGCGCGATAGACCTCGAGCGGCAGCCGGATGCGGTTCTCGCGCGCGCCGCCGTAGCCGTCGTGCCGCTGGTTGAGCGCCGAGAGGAACGACGCCATCGTGTAGGCGTGCGCGTAGTGCAGCTCGACGCCGTCGAAGCCCGCCTCCTGCGCGCGCGCCGCCGCGTCGGCGAAGAGGCCGGGCAGCACGCGCGGCAGCTCGGCGATGTGCGGCAGGTCGAGGTCGGTGACGCGCTCGCGGTAGCCGTAGAGCAGCGCCTCCATCTCGCGGTCGGTGAGGAGATCCGCGAGCGCCTCTTCCGGCAAGCGCGAGGAGGCGCTCGCGGACCTCCTCATCGGCCAGGCCGGGGAAGGCGGCGCGGTGGCGGTCCTCGAGCTTCAGGTAGCGGCGAAAGAAGGTCTCCGGCTCGGGCCGGCGGCGGATGGTGAGGAAGTCGATGACCTGCAGGAAGAGCCGCGTATGGCCGCCGCTGGCGCGCCGCACCGTGCGCACCAGCTCGGCGAGCCCGGGCACGAAGCGGTCGTGGCCGACGCGCAGCAGCGGCCCGCTCGGGATGTCGCGGATGCCGGTCGCCTCGACGACGAGCGCGCCCGGCCGTCCGCGCGCGAAGCGCTCGTACCAGGCGAGCAGGTCCTCGGTGACGTAGCCGTCGTCGGTCGCCCGCCAGGGCACCATCGCCGGCACCCACGTGCGCTGCTCGAGCTCGACGGCGCCGACGCGCAGCGGCGAGAAGAGCAGCGACGCGGCGGCTTCCTCGCGCGACGGCCAGCGCGCCTCGGGGATCGGGTGCTTCACCCGCTCCGGCGGCTTCCACATGGAATCGAGTCTACGTCGTGCGCGTCGCGCGCTATCTTCGCGCTGCGATGACGGTCTCGCCCGCTGAGCCTGCGCGCGCTCCTCGACGAAGCGACCGCGCTCGTCGCGCGCGCCGCCGAGCTCGTGCGCGCGCGCGTCACCGGCGCCGTTGCCTTCCATCGCAAAGCCGACCGCACCTGGGTGAGCGAGATCGACCTCGAAGTGGAAGCGCATGCTGCGCGCCGAGCTCGAGCGCCGCTTTCCCGACGACGGCATCCTCGGCGAGGAGCAGGGCATCGTGCGCCCCGAGTCGCCGCGCCGCTGGCTGCTCGACCCCATCGACGGCACGCGCAGCCTCCGCCACGGCATCCCCCTCTACGGCACCATCCTCGGCCTCGAGGTCGACGGCGAGCCGCTGCTCGGCGTCATCGCCCTGCCGGCGCTCGGCCGCCTCTACGCCGCGGCTCGCGGCCTCGGCGCCTTCCGCGATGGTCAGCCGCTGCGCCAGGCGCCACCTTTGCCCGAAGGTCCGCTGGAAGAAGTCATCGCCCTCGGCGAGCGCCGCCAGTTCACCCGCCCCGGCGCCGACGCCGCCTTCGCGCGCCTGATCGCCGCCCACCCCGGCGCACGCATCTACCCAGATTGCTTCGCCCACGCTCTCGCCGCCGAGGGCGCGCTGGGCGCGATGGTCGACTTCGACCTACGGCCCTGGGACCTCGCCGCGAGCCGCGTCCTCGTCGAAGAGGCCGGCGGCCGCTACCTCGTCCTTGCGCAGCGCGGCGAAGGCGCCGACGCTCGCCGCGACGTCGTGTTCGGCAAGCCGGCGGTAGTGGAGTGGGTCGCAGCAATAATCGCTGGCGCGCTCGCAAGCGTACGCTGAGCGGCACCAACCGCCGAAGAAGCGAGGGGAGCTGCGCGGGCAGTCCAGCTAACCAATGATACTGGATATTTTTGGTTCTTCGACAAAGAGCAATGTCGAGGTGCTGATCAAGGTGTTGGACACCTGCTCGTTGAACGAGCGGTTCTGGGTGTTTAGTGGAGGGTTGACGGACGTCGAGGTAGAGATGACCGTCACCGACACCCTGAGCGGCGCGGTGAGGACCTACTTCAATCCGCAGGGTGTGCCTTATCGTCCCATTCTGGACACCGACGCGTTTTCCACGTGCGAACGGTAGACGTGTCGGTGTTATTCGAGCAGTTTAGATCAATCGTAAGGGTGCCTGCCGATTCGAGAAGCTTCGAGAGGGAATGAGGTTGACCAGGGGCTTCGTTCCGAGGTTGTTGGCACCTCTTCTCGCCACCGCGCGAGTCGCGCCATGTCCGTGACGAACGCATTCGGTTGCCGATTCCTTGCACGTCGGAGAGGGGAGTTTCATATTGTGTCCCCGAAATGGCCGCATCCTCCCCTGCGCTAGCGATGAAGGCGTGGCACCGCGACTTTCGCTTCGTCGGCGTCCACCCGAAGGTCAGGCTCACTCGCGGGCGGAGGTGGAGCGCCCTTTGGCTTATCTCATGGCTTGTCGGCTTAGCCGCGTAACAGGATTGCGCCCGCCTGGCGCATGGTTGAAATGGACTCCGGTCAGGCCCGACCACAACACGACATCCGCGGTGACATCTCCATTGTCGAAGCGGCCCACTGGTTGCCCGATTAAGCTGGTGAGCGTTAGGTTTGCGGGAAAGGGCGTCGACCGGAGCTTTGTCCAGCCCGCCATGCCTGCGGAGGAAATCCACCACCCGCCAATCGGGCTCTTGGCGAGGTCGGCCTTACCATCGCCGGTGAAGTCGGCGACAATCACCCCGGCCAGTGGTCCTGAAAGACTGGGGTGAAGGGCGATCCACGCCTCGGGGCCCGAATGCTTGGTGAGCATCCGCCACTTGCCGCGCACGACGGCGACCACATCGGTTTTACCGTCATTGGTAAAATCGCCGAAACGGATGTCGCGCGTCCGATAGGGCTGGGCCGAATAAGGCGCCCAGTTCCTGGCCCCAGGGGCCACGAACCACTGAGCACCGGTGGCGAGGAAGAGGTCGGACTGGCGGTCTCCGTTGAAGTCGCCGACAGCCAGGTCTGAGAGCTCCCAGGCTGCCACGTTCACGGTCTGCCAATCCGATCCTCCAGCCCATGAGATCTGGATTTCGCCATTGCGGAGGGCGAGGACATCGGTCCGCCTGTCGCCGTCAAAGTCACCGAAGCGAAGCGCGCTGGCTTTTTCCGGCATCCGATTGACGAAACGCCACTCGGCCCGGCCACCGGACGAGAAATACCAGGCCGCCCCGGTTCCCACGAATACATCATCGATGCCGTCCCCGTCAAAATCCCCCACACCAAGGTCGCTCAGGGGGGCCCATTGCTTGAAGGTATTCGCCCAGCGCTTGAGTTTGTTGGCTGGGTCTAACGTCTGTGACTCAATGGACTCACTCTCGCTGCGGCGGAAAATGTTGTGGTGAAGGTCCGCGCGGTGACAGGGAGTTCCGCGCAAGCTGAAGTTGACTTTGGACTCTCCATTGTAGCTCTTTTTGAGCCCCAATATCGTGTTCCAACCAACGTCGTAATAATTTCCGGCGATGCCCCCGTACCAATGGGTGCGGTGCAGGCTGCCGTGCACGTCAATTTCATGGCTGCCCGACGGGCTCAGAAAGAGGTTGTCATAGGCGAGATAGCCCGACGTCTTGGCGCCACTGGATGCGATGGGGTGATTCCGAACGTCATACATCACGTTCGCGGCGACAAGCATGAAGCCGCCATCGCCCGTCACAACGCCATACGGGTTCAGGTGATGAAGAAAATTCCCGACCGCGCGAAACCTCGTTGGCCGCGGATAGGTGAGCGGCGGCTTGGGGCAGTCGGTCAGATAGTCGTTGTCGGGGTTCGGTGGATCCGGGTTTGGGCCTGCGTCCGGCCCGACGACGTCGATGCCTGATCCGTTCCAATATCCAAGATCGAGGTGGTCGACGAGCAGGCGCGGAAGGGTCTTGGTAGTCGCGTTTGGATGAACCTCAATGGCATTCACCCAGCCCGCCGGCTTTACATAATCAGGGCAGCGTCCAGGATCCGCAACTGGTCCGCGAAACCGGAACCCCGTCAATCGAACATTGTCTTCGGTGAGGACAAACGCGGCCTGAGTGCTGGGTCTGCACCGAAAGATTTCCGGGCCTTGATGGGTATATTTTCTGTAACCGCGCAAGGTCACGCCCGCCGGGATGGTTTTCGATGCATCGCCCGATAGGCGGATAGGCTGCCTGTCATCGAGCTCAATGACTTTGCCCCAGCCGCCTGATGAAAGCTCACGATCCAGATCAAATTCGCTTGACGCCATGACGAACCCCGAGTGCGGGCGTGCTTCACTGCCGTCCGCTGCTCGGAACCGGAAATACTCGGCATCCACCACGTCGCGAGTGCCGACCACGAGCGGTGTGCGAAGGGTCGTAAAATTGTTTGCAGGCTCTACGACGTAGTCGCGCGCGACCCGTCCGGAGGTCTGGCCGCCGATCAGGATAGCATCTCCATCCAGCGCGAACCGCTGGCGGAACGATCCGTCGCAAAGCTGAAACTCCAGAGGACGACCCAAGATCTTTTGAAGTCCCGACCCGTTCACCCCAAGGCAGTAGGCCTCGCGGACGCGGAGCTCCACGTCATGGGAGCCATCGGCGATCTCCTTCACTCCGACCCTCTGAGCGGCCGACCCGTTGCAAAGGTAAATGAAGACAGGCTGGCCGACCGCCCACGACCCCTCGTCGCCAAAATCAAGGCAGCGATTCCCGAGCGCCCGGACGTAGAATTCGGCGTCCTCGGAATAGACGGTCTTTTTCCTGTCTTGCGCGTGTTTACTACTCGCTCCGACGAGGGCGAGCAGGGCAAGGGTCCCGAGCAAATTGCGACGAAGAGAAACCGGACCGTGCGGGCCGCGCAGAAGCTTTTGGAAGCGGCTCATAGTATTGTGCCCCTTGGTCGGATGATGCGAACCGGGCCAATCACCTGACGTCCTTGGAACATCTGGACGATTCGAAAGCGCAGTGCGGGAGCGCTGCGCGCTACGGTGTCGGATCGAGCTCCCCCTCGGGAGCGACGATCACATTCGGGTCCACGGATACGCTGACCTGGTCCACGAGATACCTGGGACTGCCATCATTGCCCTCAAACGTGAGCGTGGTGTTGGTGAACGGCGTCTGGATTCCGTTGAAGCAGTGGTTCTGCCACGACGTGGTCAATGGAAAGGTTCTGTTGAGCACCTGGCTGCCGCCGGAATGGATCCGCACCACGCCTGCAACCGAGGTTTCGACAAGCGCCTTCACCATGAAGCACAAGCGCTGGCCACGGTTAGGCAGGAAGAGCAGCTTGTCGGTCCGAACCGCGTTTACCGTCCCCAGTGCCGCACGGACCGCGAGGGCGAAGTCCGGCCTGATGGGGGATGCGCTGCTGCCTCTGGGCAGAAAATTGGCGGGACTCGGCCCAGGACCCGCGCCAAGCAACGTGGTCCAGCCCTGCCGTTCGTCGGCCAGCTCGAAGGTGCTGGTCGCGCCGTCTTCGATCAGCTGGATCTCGCTGACTGCCCCACTGAAAGCTGCCGTGGTGCGTAGCGCGAGGTGGGGGTCCGGGTCTCCGTCGGTCCTGAGGAGTGCAGTCCGCAGCACTTCCGTGCCCGGCGTTGTCTCCAGGCGCGCGGACGACCAGGCCCCCTGCCCCGGGCGTTCGAAGCCAATGCTGAGCGCGGCGGCGTCCGAGGCGCTGGTGGTCTTCACCTTCACGCCCACCCGGTAGCTGGTATTGAGCTTGAGATTCAGGCGCCGGTGCCAGAGCACCAGTTCGGGGCCATGGACGCCGAACTGCTGGGCCCGGGCTGCGTAGTCAATGGAAAAATGCACGACGGCCGATATGCCGGTTTCCCAGAGCCGGTTGCGGCGCCGGTTGTCGAAGCCCAGCCAGTACGCCGTGCGGCGGCTTTCGCCGATATCGAGCTCGATGGCTTCCTGGACGTCGAGAATGCTGTCGCGGCCCTTGTCAACCAGGCCGACGAACCCGTTGATGTCGTACGGTCCCGTAGGGAAGTTGCCGGCAGTGACGTTCTGCAGGCGCCCCACACCATTGGGATAGTCCGCGGTCGGGAGCAGCTCGGTATCGAGGTAGGTGCGCATCGAGAAAGCTTGGCGGCCGGGAGCGTCGACTGAGCCCGTGGAGGTCGGTCCGACCAGGATGCGATGTGTGGTGGCGTCGATCTGGCTTGAGCCACTGGCACCCGGTTGCGTCCAGGTATCCGTTCCGATGCCGACGGGTGTGCCGGCGGGACCTCCATCGAGCAGGCCGCCCCAGATCCTTTCGGTGATGCTGGTTACCTTGCCCGCCGAATAGAGCGGCAGCATCCTGCCTGGAGTCGGTCCGGTGGAGACCGTGTTCCACCAGATCGAATACACCGCGTCCCCGACGGCGGGCGCGCGTGTGTCGAGGTCGAGGTATCCGTACTTGTCTCCTGGCCCCAGGGCGTCGGTGCCCGCCCCGCAGTAGAGGAGCGCCAGGTCATGTCGCGGCCAGCCGTGGATGAGCCTTCGGCATATGTAGGACTCCGAGCTCACCGAGGTCTCGTCCGACAGGTAGGTGTTGAAGGTGAGGGTCCCTGTCTGCGTCGGGGCGGCCTCGGCCGGTCCGCAATGCGCCGCGGTGAGCACGAATCTCGGTCCGATCATGGTTGCTGAGCAGCCGCCATTCCACATGGGCGACGCGTAGGAAACGCGTGCGATCTCTGGATCCTGGTAATGGCGGTAGGCGTACTCGACCTTGCCATTGACCTCCTCGACGATAGGCGCCATGACCTGTGCCGGGACCTGGACAGCGGCGGCGCCGGCATGGTTGGGCGCCGGCAGCGTTGGGGCCGCTGCATCGGAACCCACTGGCGATCGCTGGCAGCCTGCCACGATGGCGAACGCCACACACATGGCCAAGGTTCGATGGAGACTCATAGTAGCTCCCTGTTGGGCTGCCCCAGTTTCCGCGTACAACAACCATAAGTGTGCTTCGCCCGTTTCTCGAACTCCATCCGGCTCAAGCCACCTAGCGACGAGTGCCGTCGTCCAGAATTGTAGAACCGGTCGATATATGGAACACGTCGGCTTGCACTCGTCTCGAGTCCGATACACACGACGACCTGTGCGCTCGGTTTTGAGGCTCGAGAAGAAGCGCACGCCGGGTCGTCGGAAGAGTAGAAGGCGAGCGAACGGGCCTTGACCAGCACCACGACCGGCCTCGGATGGCTGTGTCAGCCGGTGTCGCCCTCGGGGGCCGTCACCACTCACTGCACGCCGTTTGCTTCGCGTTGGAGACATGGATCAACTCCAGCGGTCCGTTGCCGACCTTGATCTTGAGGTCAACCGGCTCGACGAAGCTCGCCCGCGCCAGGGCTTCACGGCTGCGAACGTGAGACCCCGGGGTCGCCAAGGACGCCCCGCCCAGCGCCACGACCCACACCGCGGAAATAACCATCGCGGACTTCTTGCCATCGTCGTTCTTCCTCGTGAAGTGGTTCCGCCGGGGCCAACCTATGGCGGCGCCAGCCGCCGGCGCCATAGGCCAGAGCTGATCCCGGCCTTGATCGCCAAACCACTGGCGATCAATGATTTCCGAGCACGTCTTAACGTCGAGCGCGGTGCTAGACTTTGCCTTTCGCTGGACGCGGAGCCTCGATGAGCGCTCACCACTGCGTCAGGTTCGGCACCTTCGAGCTGGACCACGGCTCGGGCGAGCTCCGGCGCAACGGCAGGCGCGTACCGCTGCAGTCGCAGCCGGCGCAGGTCCTCGCTCGGCTGGTGAGCCAGCCTGGAGAGGTGGTCAGCCGCGACGAGCTTCGTCGGGCCCTCTGGTCCGACGACACCTTCGTCGAGGTCGACACCGCGCTCAACGTGGCGATCAACAAGATCCGCCGCGCGCTGCAGGACTCGGCCACGACACCGCGCTTCGTCGAGACCCTGCCCGGCCGCGGCTACCGCTTCCTCGCCGACGTGCACCCCGTGGAGCCGGGCGTGACGGCACCCGCGACCCCCGCCGCGGCGGAGCCGCCGACATCGCCGGCGCTGCCGCCGGCGCTCGTCGGCACCGCTGAGCAGGCACAGCGGGATCCGGCCGTTGCTCGGGCGACGGGCGAGGGGGGCCGTGGGGGGCGGTGGCGGACGCTGGCGTGGAGCGCGGCGGCGGCCGGCGTGGCGGTCCTCACCGTGCTCGCCTGGCAGCTCATGCGCGCCGAGCGTCCGCGGCCATCCCAGCGTGGCCGCTTCGAGCTCCAGCTGCCACCGGGCGTGACGCTCACGACGGGCGGCGAGGCGATGCTCGCGATCTCGCCGGACGGCCGCTCGGTCGCGTTCCTCGGTGCGCGCGCCGGACATCGGGTCCCGTCTCTACCTGCGGGCCGTCGAGGGGCTCGGCGCTCGCGCGATTCCGGGCACCGAGGGGGCGACCGACCCGACCTTCTCGCCAGATGGTCGCTGGCTGGCGTTCCACTCCCGCGGCGCCCTCCGCAAGGTGGCCATCGCCGGTGGCGAGCCGCAGGTCATCTGTGAGGTTCCGCACCTGCGCGGCGCCAGTTGGGGCGAGGACGGGACCATCGTCTTCTCGGGCGGGGCGGGGCTGCGGCGGGTGGCCGCGGCCGGTGGCTCGCCGCAGGCGTTTACGGGAGGCCATGGGCCAGAGAAGCTGGAGCGGTGGCCGCGCCACCTTCCCGGGGGCCGCGCCGTCGTCTTCGTCCGCTATGGCGGCTTGGGCGAGGCGAATCACGAGATCGTGGTGCACTCGCTGGAGACCGGCGAGGAGCACGTACTGGCGCGCGGGGGCACGTACCCGCGCTACGCCGCGGGCCAGCTCGTCTTCAGTCGGCAGGGGACGCTCTATGCCGCTCCCTTCGACCCCGGGCGACTGGAGCTCGCCGGCCAGCCGCGGCCGGTGCTCCACGACGTCTCGGCACACGCGAACGGCGGGGCCGCCTTCGACCTCTCCCCTGCGGGCTCGCTGGTGTTCAGCCCGGGATGGCCGCGGCTGTTCGAGGCCGAGCTGGTTCGCCTCGATCGCCTCGGGAGAGTCTCGCTGGTTGCCGAGCGCAGGGCGGCCTACGACGAGCTGGTGTTCCCCTCGCCCGACGGCCGGATGCTCGCGGTCTTCATCCGCTCGAGCGGCGAGGAGGCTGACCTCTGGACCTACGAGCTTGCGGCCGGGCGCTGGACTCGGCTCACCGCCGACGGCAAGGCCTTCGCGGTCGGAGTATGGAGCCACGACGGACGATGGATTTTCTTCTCGAGGATCGTCGAGGGCGCACCGACCATCGTGCGCATAGCGGTCGACGGCGGCAGCCCTCTCGAGCCGCTCACGACCGGCCCGGGCTGGGACACCCCTGCCGCGGTCAGCCCCGACGGCCGGTTCCTGCTGTTCACGCGGCAAGCCAAGGCCGGCGAAGCTGACCTCCTCACGCTCGACCTCGGGGATCGGGCGCAACGCCCCTTCGTCGCCACGGCGAAGTTCGAGTCCGACGGCGACCTCTCGCCGGACGGCCGGTGGGCTGCGTATGCGGTCTCCTCCGAGGGCTCCTCGGAGATCTACGCCCGCCCCTACCCGGGGCCGGGGATCCCGGTGAGGGTGTCTGCCAGCGGTGGCACCCTGCCGCGCTGGAGCGCGCGAGGGGACGAGATCTTCTACCGTTGCCCCCAGCCCGAGGACGGCAGGGACAGCGTCTGCGCCGCAACCGTCCAGACCGGCGAGCGGCTCACCGTGGCTTCCTCGCGGGCTCTCTTCGGGCTCGACACCAGGCTTCCCGGCAACTTCACGGTCTCCCCCGACGGTGCCTCGTTCTACATGGTGCGTTACCCGCCCGAGCTGTCGACCGCTCGGCGGATCGTCTACGCCCCGAGCTGGATCGGCGAGCTGGCGACGACGACGCCTTGAGCCCCGCGCGCGGGGGTGACCCGCCGTAGCCAGAACGGTTCGAGACTAGGCTGCGGCGAGCTCAGTTTTCTTGCGGCGCCCGGCTGCCCTGGTAGCCGCCCGACTCCGGATCCAGCGTCAGGATGGGCCGCTCGTCGGTGGCCTTCCGGCGCCCGGAGCTGCGGACCACCTTCTCGAGATCCGTCGCCGTCATCGGCATCCCCAGGCCGAAGCCCTGCGCGCAGTGGCAGCCGAGCTCGCGCAGCAGCTCGAGCTGCATGGGCGTCTCGACGCCTTCGGCGGTGACGCGCAGGCCGAGCGCCTGGGCCATCGCCAACGTGGCGCGGATGATCGCCAGGCCGCCGCGGGCGTGGCCGAGGCTGGCGACGAAGCTGCGGTCGATCTTCACCGTGTCGAGCGGGAACTGCTGCAGGTACGACAGCGACGAGTAGCCGGTGCCGAAGTCGTCGAGCGCGAGGCGCACGCCGAGCTCCTTCAACCGCGCCAGCACGCTCGCGGGTGCGCTCGGGGTCCTTCATCGCCGAGCCTTCGGTGATCTCGAGCTCGAGGCGGTGCGCCGGCAGGCCGCTGGCATCGAGCAGCGCGGCGATCTGCTCGACGAGGCCCGGCTGCGCGAGGTGGTGGGCGGAGAGGTTCACCGAGACGCGGAAGGAGCCGAAGCGCTCCTGCCAGGCCATCGCCTTGCGCGCAGGCGGTGCGCAGCACCCAGTCGCCCAGCGGACGGATGAGCAGCGTCTGCTCGGCGACGGCAAGGAAGCGGTCGGGGAGCAGCAGCTCGCCGTCGTGGTGCCAGCGCAGCAGCGCCTCGGCGCCGACCACCATGCCGGTGGCGAGCTCGACGATCGGCTGGTAGTAGCAGCTCGAAGGCGTTCTCGGCCAGCCCCTGGCGCAGCTGCGCCTCGAGGTGCAGCCGGTCGCGGGCGCGCTCGGAGAGGCCGTGGCCGCAGAACTGGTAGTTGTTGCGGCCGAGCTCCTTGGCCGCGTACATGGCGGCGTCGGCGTTGCGCACCAGCACCTCGGGCTCGTCCCCGTGCTCGGGGTGGAGCGCGACGCCGAGGCTGGCGGTGACGTAGAGCCGCTCGCCCTCGATCAGGCAGGGCTCGGCGACGGCGGTCAACAGCTTCGTGCGCCACCGCCTCGGCGTCGTCGGGCTTGTTGATCTCGAGCAGCACGGTGAACTCGTCGCCGCCGAAGCGGCTCACCAGGTCGCCGTCGCGCACGGCGCGGCGCAGGCGGCGGGCGAGGGTCTGCAGCACGCGGTCGCCGACGCCGTGGCCGAGCGAGTCGTTGATCACCTTGAAGCCGTCGAGGTCGAGGAAGAGCACCGCCAGGCGGGTGCCGCGCAGGCTGGCGGTGGCGAGGCGGGTCTCGAGGCGGTCGCTGAACGCGGTGCGGTTGGGCAGCCCGGTGAGCGGGTCGTGGAAGGCCTGGTACTCGATCTGCGCCGCGCGGTCGCGGTCGCTGATGTCGCCGGCGACGAACACCATGCCGGCAGGCGCGCCGAAGTCGTCGCGCATCATCGACACCGAGACCTCGACCTCGACGCGGCTGCGGTCGCGGCGGCGCCAGATCATCGGCCGGTCGCGCACGATGCCGCCGCGCATCAGCGTGTCGGAAGCGTTGCCGACGTTGCGCGGCGTCTCGATGACGTCGAGCAGGCGCAGGCCGAGCAGCTCGCCGCGCCGGTAGCCGAGCAGCACGCAGGCGGCGGGGTTGGCGACGCGGATGCGCTCCTCGAGATCGCACACCAGCACCGCGCCCTGCAGGGTCTCGAGGATCTTGTCGGCGGCGAAGCCGGCGGTGACGTCGACGAGGCGATAGCGGCGCACCGCCCGCGCGACGAGCACCATGCTCGCCGCCACCGGCACCATGCCCAGCGGCGGCATGTCCCAGCCGAACGACGGCAGGAAGTCGATCATGCCCAGCGAGCCGACGCCGAAGGCGGCGCAGAAGGCGGCCGCGCGCTCGCGGTGCGAGCTCTCGTCGGAGGTGCGCAGCTCGCGCGCGAAGAGGCCGAAGACGGAGAGCAGCACGCCGAGGTAGACGATGACGACCGACACCGCCGCCGGCGCCAGCAGGGTGTAATGCCCCCACGGGTGGAAGTCGACGCCGAGGACGACCCACGGCGTCGCCTGCGCGATGGCGGCGAGGACGAAGCCGGCGGCCCACAAAAGGGCGATGGCGCGCTGCTGCTCGCGGTGGCGGCCGATGAGGCGGGCGGCGAAGTGATAGGTCGCCGCGGGGATGAGCGCCACGCCGAGGTAGGAGGCGCGCGCCCAGGCCACCGCGGTGGTGACGTCGTCACTCGTCAGCACCAGGCCGGCGCAGGCAGAGCCAGACGGCGACGAGGAAGGCGAGGGCGGCGAACTGTATCCCCACCGCCTGCCAGCGCTCGCGAAGCGCCACCCAGATCCCGAGCCCGAGCACCGCTGCTGCAACGAGCAGCGAAGTGCCGGTCAGCACGGATGCGGCGGCGGTTTGCATCTATGGTCGAGGGTGCGCCAGCCAACCCGTAAGCAAGAACCTCGCCCCGACATTATGAGGCAGGGGCGGCTCTTTTGCGCGCCTGTGAAGAGACGCGGCGCGGCGGAGACATAGGGCTCAGCCGTCGATCGCCTGTACGTTTTGCGCCGATAGCCGCGGCGGAATGCAAGAAAGGCTGGGTCGCGCGTGCATGGCGCGACCTCGCGGGCCAGCTAGGAACCGAGCAGCTGACGCGCGATGACGAGGTGCTGCACCTCGGTCGTGCCTTCGTAGATGCGCAACGCGCGCACGGCGCGATAGAGGCGATCGACGGGGTTGTCGGCGAGCACGCCGCGGCCGCCGAGAATCTGCACCGCCTGGTCGACGATCCGCTGCGCTGCCTCGGTGGCGTAGGCCTTCGCCATCGCTGCCTCCAGCGTGATGCGCTCGGCGCCGCGGTCGGCTTCCCACGCGGCGCGGTAGGTGAGGAGGCGCGCCGCGGTGAGCTCGGTCGCCATCGACGCGAGCTTCTCCTGCACCAGCTGGAAGCTCGCGAGCGGTTGACCGAACTGCCGCCGCTCGCGCGCGTGCGCGAGCGCTTCGTCGAGGGCGCGCGCGGCCATGCCGCAGGCGGCGGCGGCGACGGTCGGCCGCAGGCGGTCGAGCGTGCGCATGCCGAGCTTGAAGCCGGCGTTCTCTTCGCCGAGCAGCGCATCGGCGGGCAGCCGGCATCCGTCGAACGCCAGCTCGCCGAGCGGATGCGGCGCCGCCATCACCTGCGCGCCGGCGAAGCGGAGGCCCGGGCGCGTCGGCGGGGACGAGAAAGCAGGAGATCGCCGCGGCTCTTCGCCTCCGCGTTTGTCGCGGCGAAGACGCAGTAGACGTCGGCGATGCCGGCGTTGGAGATGAGCGTCTTGCGGCCCGCGAGCTCCCATCCGTCGCCGCTGCGGCGCGCGGTCGTGGCGAGCGCCGCTCACGTCGCTGCCCGCTTCGGGCTCGGTCATCGCGAAGGCAGTCATCGCCTCGCCGCGCGCGACGCGCGGCAGCCACGCGGCCCGCTGCGCGTCGCTGCCGCCGAGGGTGATCGGCATCGAGCCGAGGCACTGCAGCGCGAAGACGGCGTCGGCGAGCGGCGAGGCGGCGGCGAGCGCCTCGCGCACGAGGCAGCAGGCGCGCAGGTCGGGCGCCTCGGCGCGGCCGCCCCACGCCTCGGGGATGGCCCAGCGGATCCAACCGCCGGCGCCGAGCGTCGCGAGGATGTCGCGCGCCTGCCGCCGCGCCACGTCGTCGTCGGCGGGAGCGGGCAGCGGCGCGATCTCCGCGGCGGCGAAGGCGGCCACCGCCGCCGCCAGCTCGCGATGGCGCGGCTCGAGGAACGCCTCGATCGGCCGCGTGTCGGAGATGCTCAGGAGGGCCTCCTTAGATGAGCCGTCATGGCGAGGAGCGCAGCGACGAAGCCATCTCGATGTCGAGATTGCCACGGTCGCTTCGCCGCGCCGCGCTCACTTGAACTCCGGCGGCCGCTTCGCCTTGAACGCCTCGTAGGCCTCGCGGAAGTTGGGGTCCTGCATGCACGCCGCCTGGATCTCGGTCTCCGCGGCCATCGCCGACTCGAGGTCCATCGCCGCCTCGCGCAGCAGCATCCGCTTCGTCACCTCGAGGCCGAACGACGGGCCGCGCGCGAGCCGCTCGGCCCACGCGCGCGCCTCGGCCAGCACCTGCGCGTCCTCGGCGACGACGCGGTTGTAGAGGCCGATGCGCTGCGCTTCGTGCGGGTCGACGAAGTCGCCGGTCATCAGCAGCTCGGTCGCGCGCCCGAGGCCGACGATGCGCGGCAGCAGCCAGGAGACGCCCATGTCGGCTCCCGACAGTCCGACCTTGGTGAAGAGGAACGCGATCTTCGCGCTCGGTCCGGCGATGCGGACGTCGCAAGCGGTGGCGATCACCGCGCCGGCGCCGGCGACGAGGCCGTTGAGCGCGCCGACGATCGGCCGCCGGCAGTGGAGCATCGACAGGATGAGGTCGCCGGTCGTGCGGGTGAAGGCGAGCAGGCCGCGGAAGTCGCGCTTGAACAGCTCGCCGATGATGTCCTCGACGTCGCCGCCGGAGCAGAAGGCGCGGCCGCTGCCGGTGATGAGGATCGAGCGCACGCCGGGCTCGCTGTCGAGCTGGCGGAAGGCCTTGCGCAGCTCGACGTAGACCTCGAAGGTGAGCGCGTTGAGGCGATCGGGCCGGTCGAGGGTGAGGGTGGCGACGCCGGTGGCGTCGTCGAGCTCGTAGCGGAAGCTGTCGAAGTTGAGGGGCATGCGTGACTCTCGTTATCGGCGACTGTGCATCAGGGGCGGCGTAGGGTGCGCTCTGCGCACCAGAGCAGACGGTGCGCAGAGCGCACCCTACCGTAGCGCTGCCGTGGCCTCGATCTCCACCTTGGCACCGGGCGCGAGCAGGCCGCTCACCTCGACCAGCGACATCGCCGGGTAGTGGCGGCCCATCAGCTCGTACCAGCGCTGGCCCAGCTCGCGCCGGCTCGCCAGGTACTCGGCCTTGTCGACGACGTAGACGGTGAGCCGCGCCACGTCGGCCGCTTCGCCGCCCGCCGCATCGACCACGGCGAGGACGTTGGCGAGCGCCTGTGCGAACTGCTCGACGAAGTCGTCGCCGACGAGGCGCTGCTCGGCGTCCCAGCCGATCTGGCCGGCGACGAAGAGCAGCCGCCGCCCGGCGGGCACGACGATGCCGTTGGCGTACCCCTGCGGCCGGCCCAGCTCCGGCGGGTCGACGATCTCGAGCGGGCTCACGCGGGTCGATCGCCTCGTCTCACGACTGCACCGCGCCGCCGTCGAGCACTATTGACTGGCCGTTGATGCCGCCGGCGCGCGGATCGCAGAGCGAGGCGATGAGGTAGGCCACCTCGTCGGCGGTGAAGAGCCGGTTCTGCGGCGAGGTGCGGCGCATGAAGTCGAGGGCCTGCTCGCTGCTGATCCCGGTCTTGCCGACGACGCGCGCCACCGAATCCACCGTCATCTCGGTGTCGACGTATCCCGGGCAGACGGCGTTGACGGTGACGCCGCGCGCCGCCAGCTCGGCGGCGACGGCGCGGGTGAAGCCGACGACGGCGTGCTTGGTCGCGGCGTAGGCGGCGATGTAGGGCGCGCCCATCTTGCCGGCGATCGAGGCGACGTTGACGACCCGCCCCCAACCGGCGGCGGCCATCGCCGGCGCGAAGGCCTGCGTGCAGAGGAAGGTGCCGGTGACGTTGACGGCGAAGAGCCGGTTCCAGTCCTCGAGCGTGATCGACTTCAGCGGCGCCGAGTGGGCGACGCCGGCGTTGTTGACGAGGATGTCGACTTTCGCGCCGACGCTCTGCAGCTTCTCCGTGGCCTGCTCGTGCAGCGAGGCGATTTGCGCCGGATCGGTGACGTCGCAGCGGACCTCGAAGACCTGGTGCCCTTCGGCGCGCAGCCCCTCGGCGGTCGCGGCGAGCTGCTCGGCCGAGCGCGCCGCGACGACGACCGCGGCGCCGGCCTGCGCCAGTAACCGCGCCGTGGCGGCGCCGATGCCGCGGCCACCGCCGGTGACGACGGCTCCTTTGCCGGTGAGAGGGGCTTCGCTCATCGCCGGGAAGATATCGCGACCGCCCTAAGATGCCGCCGACGTGCGCAAACCCGAGTCGCTCGTGCCGGCGCTGCTGGTGGCGCTCGCCTTGATCGCCGGCGCCACGCTGCGGCTGTGGAACCTACGCGGCCAGGTGATGGGCGGCGACGAGCTGCACGCCGTGCGGGCAGCGCTGCAGCGGCCGGTGAGCGGGATCCTGTTCACCTATCAGGTGTCCGACAACTGCATTCCGCTGACGCTGTTCGATCGGCTCGTGCTCGATGCCGGGTGGCCGCTCAGCGAGATGGTGGTGCGGTTGCCGGTGTTGGTCGCCGGACTGGCGATGCTCGTGCTGGGGCCGTGGTGGGCGTGGCGCCGGCTCGGCCCCGGGCCGGCGGTCGTCTTCGCCTGGCTGCTGGCGCTGTCGCCGGCGCTCGTCGTCTACAGCCGCGTCGCGCGCTCGTACATGCCGGTAGCGCTGCTCGGGTGCGCGGCGTTAGCCGCGTTCGATGCCTGGCAGCGGCGCGGCGGATGGCGATTCGCCACGGCGTACGTCGTATGCGCTGCGGCCGCGGTGTGGTTCCACCTCGGTGCGGTGCCGCTGGTGTTGGCGCCGCTCCTCGCGGCGCTGCCGTGGGCGCTACGCGAGCGCGGGCGCAGGGTGTGGGCGCTCGTTGGCGTGGCGGCAGCGATCGCCGCGGCGCTGCTCGTACTGCTCGTGCCCGCGCGCGAGACGCTGCCGCTGGTGGCCGGCAAGCGGGGAAGTCTCGAGCTGTCGGCGGCGACGATCGGCGAGACGGCCGTGTGGCTCGCTGGCGTGCGCTGGTGGTGGCTCGCCGTCCCGTTCGGGATCGCCGTCGTCACGGGTGCGGTGCGCCTCGCACGTCGCGAGCCGCGGTTAGCGACGCTCCTCGCGGTCACCGCCGTCGGCCAAGTCGTCGGCATCCTGGTGCTGGCGCCCGAGGGACACCAAAACCCGATCATCATGGCGCGCTACCTGGTGCCCGCGCTGCCGATCGCGCTCGCTTTTGCGGCCGAAGCGCTGGGACGTCCCTGGTTCGGTGGCTGGCGTCGCGCGCACCCGGCGCTCGCGGCGCTCGCCATTGTCGCGCTGGTAACTGCGAGTCCGTTCACCGACCCGGCGCTCAGGCACAGCTCCTTTGCCCACTCCGTCACGTTCCTGCGCTTCACCGACGAGCGGCCGGCGCTGCCGGCGCTGCCGGCGCTGCCGGCGGAAGGTCCACCGCCCGTCTACGCCTGGCTGGCGAGCGCCGCTCCCGGCGCGATCGTCGAGCTGCCCTGGCACCCCGTGTGGCGCTTCGACCGTGCCGTCGGTCTCTACCAGACGGTGCACCGGCGGCCCGTGATCGTCACTGCTTTCGGCGGCCCGCTCGCCGACCGCCGGCTCGCCTTCCGCAACATGGTGCGCACCGACGCGGAGTCGTTGCTGCGCAGCCGTGGCCGCTGGCTGGTCGTGCACCGCTCGTTGCCGGCGGAGGAGGAGCGCATCGGTCCGCTCCTGGTCGACGGCCGCGTGCGCTACCAGCTGCGCATCGCCGGCCCCGACGCGGCACGCCGACTGCGCACGGTTTGGGGGCCGCCCGACTATCGCGACGACCGCACTTGGTGTTGGGACCTCGATCGCGTGCGGCGCCAACCCACGCCAGCGACCACGCCCGCCCGCTAGTCGCTGAGCCGGTTCTCGAACAGCCCGCCGTCCGCCGGTGCGGCGAAGAGGTGGCCGCGCTCGGTGGGGTGCGCCCAGACGTGCAGGATGTGCTGGCGGTACGGGCCCCATGTGGTGAGCGAGCCCGGCGTGCTCTCCCAGGTCGCGCCGTCGTCGCGGCTGTGCAGGACGCCGGCGGCGCTCGCGGCGTAGAGGTCGCCGGTCACGCCGTCGAGCGCGAGGTCCGTCACCGAATCGGCCGCCGCAAACGTGTGGATCGTCACCGCCGTGCGGCCGTCGTCGTCGCTGCGGCGGAGCTCGGTACCGCCGGTGCCGGCAGCGATGGTGACGAGCGCGTAGAGGGTCGCCGGCCGGCCGGGGACGGCCTCGACGTCGACCACTCCCGACGCGCCGCCCAAGAGCGGGTGCCAGGTAGCACCGGCATCGGTGCTGCGAAAGGCGACGAAATCGGTCGAAGCGGGAGCGCTGGTCAACGTCTCGAGCGCGCCGGCGACGACGCGCTCGGGAGCGCCGCGATCGGCGCGCAGGTCGATCACGCGCAACGAGCCGCGCGCCGTCGAGACGGGAAGAGTGACGCTCCACCCACCGTCGTCCCGGCGCGCCGCCACTCCGAGCGGAGTGCCGGCGAGCAGCCGGCCGCCGCTGGTGATCTCGACCAGTCGGGTGCCGAAGATGGTGGGGCCGCTCATCATGTGGGAGCCAGCGGGCTCGACCAGCATCAAAAAGCCGGCGAAGGCGTCCAGTCGGCGCGTAGCGGTGGCGGGATCGAAGGCGACGTCGTAGACGTCCAGGAACCAACGCGGAGAGATCTGGGCGCCGTGGCGCCGGAAAGTGGCGCCGCCGTCGCCCGAGAGGAAGGTGCGGAAGCATGGGTCGGCACAGCCCCAGTAGGTGCGTAGGACGAGCGACGACGGCTCGGTGGGGGCGAAACGGAGTCCGGCGGCGCCGAGGCTGACGATGCCGGTCTCGGCGATCCGTGCGCCGTTGCGGGTCCAGAGGTCGCCGCCGCCCAGCGCCAGCGGACCCGCAGGGGCTACCACCAACGCTGTCGGCCGCGGCACGAGCCCTCCGTAGGGGAAATGCTGGAGGCGGAAGCTGCCGGCGCGGCCGCTCCGCGTGCTGACCTGGATCCCGCCGTCGACGGCCGTGTACACGACGCGAGGGTCGCGGGGATCGGAAGCGATGGCCCTGGGGTAGCCGAAGCCGGCGGGGGCGGCGACCCTCTCCCAGCGGCTGCCGTCGACGCTACGGAAGAGCCCGGCTGCCGCGAACGCCGCAAAGGCGATCGGGTAGCGCCCGTACGTCACGTGCAGGGCACGAAGCTCCTCCTGTGGCGCGACTCCGGGCGGCCGCGTGGCGCGAAACGTCACGCCGCCGTCATCGCTGCGCAGCACCGCGCCTCCGCCGGCGGCGGCGGCGTAGACGACGTTGCGCCGCTCCGGCGCCGCGGCGACTGGTCCGATGGCGCCTGGCACCGCGCGCCAGGAGAGACCCCCGTCCGCGCTGCGCATGAGTCGCCGGGCATCGCCGCTGCCGGCGTCGGCGAAGAGCACGGCAGGAAACGAACCGGCCGGCATCATCCAGAGGCCGGCGGCGTCGAAGCCGGTGCTGTCGGGAGCGACCTGCTCCCAGCTCGCTCCCGCATCGACGGATCGAAAGAGAACGTCGCTGGAGTTGGCGGAGATGGCCCACAGCTGATTGGATCGCGTCGGGTGCACGGCAAGCGCACGCACCAAGGGGCGGCCGAGGCCGTTGCTGCGCCACCGCCACACGCTGGCGCCGGCCGGCAGCTGCCAGATCTCGGCGATCCCGCCGACCGTCACCGCGTAGAGGTCGCCGCGCGACGAAGCGACCGCCGCTTGGATGTTTCCGTCGTAGGGACCGAAGGGTGTCCAGCTGTCGGTGCCGGCTCGGGCCGCGCCGGCGGTCGAGGCGGCAAGGAGCAGCAGCGCTCCGACGATGGTGCACGACGGTGAACCGACCCTGTTGGCGCGCATGCGAGCTCCTCGCGAGTTCCGGCGATCCGGAACCGGCGTCGTGTCGCCGGCATCCTTTCTTACGAGCGCCCGCGAGGTCCGTCTACCACTGCGGCATCGCCGCCAGCACGGCTTCGGCGAGGATGGCGCCGAGCGTGGCGATGGTGGCGCGCCCTTCTTCCGCCGACGCCGCGGCGGGGTCGCCGAAGTAGGCGTGCGGACCGCCGGCAGCTTCGAAGGTGTCATGGCCTTCGCGGATCGCCACCGACAGCGACGACGGGTTCGCCGCCAGCGCGCGCCTTGCTTCGTCGCGCACGAGCTCGGGGCGCGCGGCCATCACGATCGAGGTCTCGAAGCGGCCGGCGTGGCAGGCGCCGCTCTTGAACTCGTCGGTCAAGCGCAGCGCCCACGGCTTGCGCGTGAGGTCGGGGAAGACGACGAGGACGTCTTCGGTGAGCAGACGCGTCATCGCCGCGTGCAATGCGCCGAGGTGCGCCGGGTCGAGGTGAGCGTTGGCGAAGGCGAGCGTGCGGAAGCCGTGGTAGGCGAGTGAGCGCCCGACGTCGACGATCGCGGCGGTGACGATCTCGGCGCGCACCGATGTGGAGCCCGCGAAGCCCGAAGCGAAGCGAGCCGTCGTGTATTCGAAGGCGGGAAGGAGCAGCGGCAGCAGGTCGCGCGCCGCGAGGAGCCGTGCCGCTTCCTCGGCCATCGCGGCGGCGATGATGCCGTCGGTCTGCAGCGGCAGGTGTGGACCGTGCGCCTCGACGGCGCCCACCGGCAGGATGCACACCGTGCGGTCGCGGTCGAGCGCGTTGACCTCGCTCCACGGAAGCTCGCCGAGACGAAGCAGTGCGTCGTCCGCCACGGCGGCGACGTTAACAGCTGACGCTGCGCACGAACTTCGCGGCGTGCGTGGCAACGCCAGCTTCGCTTCGTCGCGCCTCACCACACATCGCGGATCGCGCAGGAAAGCGCGCGACGTGGGGTTCCAACCAGCGGGAGCGCCGACCGACAGACGCAACCCCGGGCCCGCCGAGAACGAACGAACATTCACTCACTGCCCGCACGGAGAAGGAGCTGCCACCGTGATCTCCAAACGCATCGCCCTCGCCGCCGCCGCGCTGATGACCGCCGGCGTCGCCGTCACCCTCGCCCAGCCGCCGCCCGATCCCATGGGCTTCGACGACTTCGAAGCTCCCGCGCTCTACGCTGACGCCGGTCCGGGCGGTCCCGGCCGCGGCGGCCCGCCCGGCTTCGGTCCGCCCGGCCACCGCGGTCCCGGCGGCCCCGGCGTCATCGACCCGCGCCGCCTCGCCGACTACCTCGACCTGACCGACGAGCAACGCGCCGCCGCGCGCCAGCTCTTCGAGCAGCAGCGCGACAAGGTGCGGCCGCTCTTCGAGCAGCAGCGTGGCCTGCGCGAGCAGCTCGAGACGACGCTCGACGACCCGGCGGCGAGCGACGGCGCGCTCGGTCAGCTGGTCAAGCAGCTGCACGCCAACAAGCAGGCGATGCGGACGGCGAGGAAGGAGCTGCGCGCGCAGCTCACCACGCTGCTCGATCCGACGCAAAAGGCGAAGCTCGACCGCCTCGAGTCGGTGATGGAGGAGCTGCGCGCGAGCGGTCCTCGTCACCGCGGCCGGCGCTGATGCCGCAGCCGCGCTAGTAACGGCGCCAGAGCCGCAAGCCGCTCGCCGTCGACGAGACCTGGAACCTGGCCGCGAGCACCGCCGCGTAGGGGCTCGCGGCCGCCGGCTCGTCGTTGATCTCCTGCACCTCGATCGAGCGCCACGCCGCGAAGGCGCGGGTGAGCTGGAGGCGGAAGACCTCGAGGAAGTCGGCGATGCGCGGGTGGTCGGGCGGCACCAGGACGCGCAGCCGCCGCCCGCGTCCTTCCGACGTCAGCACCAGCGTGCTGCCCTGGAAGACGAGATGAGTTCCGGCCGCGCGGCGCGGGAAGAGGCCGCGCAGCCCTTCGAGCGCGAGGCCGCTCGGCGAGGCGGGGTCGAGGGCGTTGACCCACCACACCGCGTCTTCGGGGAGGTCGCGACGCAGCCGCCGCACCGCCGCCGGCGAGGCGAACTGCGGCCCGGGCACGCCGTCGAAGAAGGCGCCCGCCGCCACCTCGCCCGAGAGCTCCATCAAGCGCAGCGAGCGGAAGACCTGCCGCCACTGCAGCGCCGGCAGCTCGCGCGAGAGCAGCTCGCGGAAGACGACGCCGTAGCGCTGCAGCAGCAGGCGCGCGCGCTCCTTCTGGCGCTCCTCGCGGTCGAGCGGGTCGGCGGCCGCTTCGGGATCGGGGAGCGCCAGCGGGTACCAGCGGCCGGTGAAGGCGCGGCTCGTCTGCCAGCGTGCGAAGCCTCGCCGCGCGCCCATGAGACGCCCGCCGGTGAGCCCCGGCGCCGGCTGCGCCGCCTCGACGGGAGCGGGGCGGAAGCGGCTGAGCACGCCCTTCCGCACCGCGGCGAAGGTGTCGTTGGTGACGGCGCCCGCCCACGCCGCGCTCCATAGCCGCGCGGTCAGCGCGCCGGTGTCGCCGTGGGAGGCCGACGCCAGCTCGGGAAGGGTGAAGCGGCCGGGGCCGGGGAAGAGCGAACCGCGCGAGGTCACCGCGCCATCGGCGGCGCCGGCGCTCGCGTCTGCGCTCGCGACGGCAACGCCGACCGCCTCGCCCGCTTCGGCCTCCTCGCTCTCCACGTCGCCCGCGCCTTGCTCCTCTTCGAGCAGCGCCGCGTCGACGACCGCGCCCTCCGGCCGCAGCAGCGGCGCGTCCTCGGGAAAGGCGAAGGTGAGCCGCTCCTTGCCGACGCCGAGCCACAGCAGGTCCGTCTCCTGAAGCAGCGTGTCGAGCCAGCTCGTGTGGTACGGCTCGAGCCGCGCCGGCAGCAGGTCGGTCTCCCACAGCGCGGCCGGCGCCGCCCAGCCGAACAGCCGCTCGAGCGCCGACTGCAAGCCCTCGATGCCGTCCCGACGCGGTGCGAGGCCCTGCTGCACCGCCAGGAAGAGCGGCAACCGTTCGAGCGGCTGCGGCGGCAGCTGCGGCCGCGCCTTGGCGCGCACCATGCGCAGCAGGCGGCCGAAGTTCTCGCTGTCGCAGACCTGCTCGACGGCGACCCCCGCCAGCAGCTCGCCGGCGATGATCCGCTGGTCCTCGACCAGCTCGTCGAGCGCCGGCAGCAACCGCTCAGGGTCGAGCCGCCAGAGCGCGGCGAGCTCCGCGCGCGGCACCGGCCCGTAGTAGCGCAGCCACTCGGCGAGCAGCTCGCCCACGGCGGCCTCGGCTTCGTCGCTGGCCGGCGAAGTGCGGCGAGCGAGGGCGAGCAGCTCGCGCGCGGCCTCCGACTCCAGCGGCGCGTCGACGTCAAGTGGCGAGGCGAGCGTCACCGCCTCCTCGGCGAGCTCGAGCACGGCCAGCAGCCGCGGCAGCAGCTCGACCGAGGTAACCAGCGGCGACCCGTCGCCGCCCGGCAGCCGCAACGCGACGAGCCGCGACAGCGACGGCGCGAGCGCAGCCTCCACCTCCGCTTCCGTCACGCCCTGGTCGCGCGCCACCGCGTCGAGCAGCTCGCGCCACTCGGCGAGCGTCATCGCCACGCGCTCGCGGACCCAGTCCGCCAGCTCGTCGGGCGCCGGCGCGTAGCCGGGCCACGTGCGCTGCAGCTTGCGGCGCAGCTCCTCGGCCACCTCGGGCGGCACGCGCGGGCGCAGCGCCGCGGAGAGCGTCACCTCGGCGAGCAGGTCGTCGCCCAGCCGCGACGGCCCGCCCTCCGGAGTGTCGTCCTCGTACATCAGCTTGTTGGTCTGCTTCCAGCCGAGGTTGGCGGCGAAGGGCGACGGCTTGCTCGTCGTCACTTCGACGACCTCGATCTCGCCGCGCTCGACCTCGCCGAGCAGCTCGCGCAGCGTCGCGAGATCCATCTCGTCCTGCAGGCAGGTGCGCCAGGTCTCGAGCAGCAGCGGGAAGTCGGGGAAGCCGCGCACGCCGTCGAGTAGCCGCTTGCTGCGCTGGCGGTTGAGCCAGAGCGGTACGCGATGCCGCTGGTCGCCGCGCGGCAGCAGCAGCGCGCGCCCCGCGTTCTCGCGGAAGCGGGCGCCGAAGAAGCCGGAGCTCTCGAGGCGCCGGCGCAGCAGTGGCAGCAGGCGCTCGCTCTCGACCAGCGCGAGCAGGTCGTCGCCGGGCAGCTCGTGCGGCAGCTCGAGCGCCAGCGCGTCGTCGTCGTGCGTCACCTCGAGCCGCGTGCCGAAGCGCTCCTCCCACGCCGAGGCGAGCGCCATCGCCAGCGGCCGGTTCACCTGGCCGCCCCACATCGTGTGCAGCACCAGGCGCGGCCGCGGGTCCGGCGCCTGCGGATCGCGCACGCGCTCGATCAACAAGCGACGGCGGTGGGGGAGACCGGGCCCGGTCGCGGCGCGTTGCGCTTCGAGGTAGCGCGACGAGCTCGGCGGCGGCTTCCGCGCGCAGCGGAGCGCGCTCGACGAGCGCCGCAGGCAGCGTCTCGGCGCCGTGCTCGGCGAGGTAGGTATCGGCCCAGGCCAGCAGCTCGCCGACGCGCTTCGCCAGATGGAAGCTGCCGTCGTTGTCCTCGCCACGCCAGAAGGGAGCCATCGCCGCCTCGCCCGAGGCCGGGGTCACCAGCACGTCGTTGTGGGTGATCTGCGCGATGCGCCAGGTCTGCGCGCCGAGCACGAAGCGGTCGCCGATGCCGCGCTCCCACACGAACTCCTCGTCGAGCTCGCCGAGCCGCGCCAGCGAGCCCTGCAGGCGCAGGTGGAAGTAGCCGCGGTCGGGGATGGTGCCGCCCGCCGTGTAGATCCACCGCGCCGCGCCCGGCCGCGCCTTGACGCGCCCGGTGAGGCGATCGATGGCGACGCGCGGCACCAGCTCGCGCACGCGCGAGTCGGCGTAGCGGCCGGCGAGCATCTCGAGCACCAGGTCGAGCTGCTGGCGCGGCAGCTCGCGGTAAGGGTCGCTCGCCCGCAGCTCGTCGTAGAGGTCGTCGGCCTCGCGCTCCTCGGCGGCGACCATCGACAGCACCACCTGGGTGAGCACGTCGAGCGGCGCCGCGATGGGCTGCAGCGGCTCGATGTCCTGCTCGAGCGCCGCCGCCGACACCGTCGCCGAGCGCAGCAGGTCGCGCCCGAAGAGCGGGTAGAAGCGGCCGCGCGAGACGGCGCCTACCGAATGGCCGGCGCGGCCGACGCGCTGCACCGCGCTCGCCACCGAGAACGGGCTCTGCACCAGCAGCACCTCGTCGAGGTCGCCGATGTCGATGCCCAGCTCGAGCGAGCTGGTGGCGACGAGGGCGGGCAGCCGGCCATCCTTGAAGCGGCGCTCGACGGCGAGGCGGATCTCCTTCGACAGCGAGCCGTGGTGCGCGTAGGCGAGGTCGGCGGGCTGCCCCTCGTTGACGAAGCGCACGAGCTTCTCGGCCATGCGCCGGCTGTTGGTGAAGATGAGCGTCGTGCGGTTCTTGCGGATGCGCTCGCGAAGGGCCTCGACGAAGGGGCGCCAGAAGTCCTCGCTGCGCTGCGGTCCGGGCACGAAGCCGGGCACGTTCGTCACCGGATGCGGCAGTCGAGCATCGAGATTGCTTCGTCGCTGCGCTCCTCGCAATGACGAGCCGATGCGGTGATGGCCTCGCCCAGATGAACCGGCGCCACGGTCGCGTTCCCCGTCATCGCGAGGGCGCGCAGCGCCCGAAGCGATCTCGATGCCGCGCGCGCCACCACCGCTGATTCCCCCTTCGGGCTCCTGCGGCATGCCACCCTCGAGCTGGAGCTGCGCCGGCAGCTCGACGGTCATCTCGTAGACCTTCGTCGCCGCCGCTTCGAGCACCGACACCGGCCGCGGCCGGTAGCTCGCCGTCTCCCCCTTGCCGTGCCGCGTCCAACCGCCGACGAAGCGTGCGATGCGCGGCAGCGGCTTGACGGTGGCCGAGAGCGCAACGCGCTGGAACTCGCCGGCGAGCCGCACCAGCCGGTCGACGGCGGTGATGAGGTGCGTGCCGCGCTTGGTGCCGGCGACCGCGTGCACCTCGTCGAGGATGACCGTCGCGACGCCGCCCAGCATCTCGCGCCCCGTGGCGGTGGTGATCAGCAGGTTGAGGCTCTCGGGCGTGGTGATCAGCACCTCGGGCGGCCGCCGCAACATGCGCCGGCGATCGGCGGTCGGCGTGTCGCCGCTGCGCACGGCGACGCGCACCGGCGCCGGCGGCGCGCCGGCGCTCGCCGTCCACACCGAGGTCAGCTCCGAGAGCGGCACCAGCAGGTTGCGCTCGACGTCGTTGTTGAGCGCCTTGAGCGGCGAGACGTAGAGCACCCGCACGCGGCCGCCCTCCCAGGCGCCGGAGAGCAGGCGGTCGAGCGCCCACAGGAACGCGGCCAGCGTCTTGCCGCTGCCGGTGGGCGCCGTGGCGAGCACGTGCTCGCCGCGCGCGATCGCCGGCCACGCCCGCCGCTGCACGTCGGTGGGCGCGCCGAAGCGCCGCGCGAACCAATCGCGGACGATGGGGTGAAACGGGAATAGCGGGTCGTCGGGCGCTGCTACCATCATCGAGGAGACAGTAGCCGATGGGTTGGTTTGGGGGCGGCGGCAAGAAGAAGGAAGCGGCAAAGAAGGTCTTGCGGGTCGGCACGCTGACGGCGGCGGGCGAGCTCGACCCGCGCCGCACCCAGGAGCTCGGCACTGTGATGGTGCTGACACAGGTGTTCGAGCCGCCCTTCGAGCTGCCGGTCGAGGACCGGCCGCCGAAGCCGCTCCTCTTCGCCGAGCCGCTGCGCGAGGAGGAAGGCGGCGCCGCGCTGTCGGCGCCGGTGCGGCCGGAGATCAAGTTCTCTGACGGCACGCCGCTCACCGCCGCGATCGCCGCCGATTCGCTCGCCTCGACCGACGTCGTCGCCAAGGCCGCCACCGTGGAGGCGCGCGGCGACCGCGTCTGGTTCCGCCTGCGGCGGCCCAATCCGCGCTTCGACGTCGTGCTGGCACAGAGCTACGCCGGCATCGTGCTGCAGCGCGACGGCAAGCTGCTCGGCACCGGGCCCTTCGTCGTCGCCGACGCGGGCGGCGAGGCGAACCTCGTGCGCCTCGCGCGCAACCCGCACTTCCGCCGGCCGGCACCGCTTGACGAGGTCGAGTTCCGCGCCTACCCGAGCCATGAGGCGCTCGCCGCCGCCGTCGACGCGGGCGAGGTCGAATTGACGAGCGCGCTCTCGCGCGACGACGTGGCGAAGGTGCGCGAGGCGCGCAAGCAGTTCCTGCCCGGCGCCAGCACCGCGATCCTCTACTTCAACACCGAGCGGCCGGGGCTCGACGACGCGCGCGTGCGGCGGGCGCTGGCGCTCGCCATCGACCGCGTCGAGGTCACCCGCACCTCGTACTCCAACGCGCTCGCCTTCGCCGCCACCAGCCTGCTGCCGCCGATCATGGGCAGCTTCCGCGACGGCTTGACCTCGGCGCCCGAGCGCGCTCGCGAGCTGCTGCGCGAGATTCGCGACCTGCTGCCGCCGCGGCTGCGCATGATCCTGGTGTGGGGACCGCGTCCCTACATGCCGCAGCCGAAGACGGCGGCGACCGTCATCGCGCGGCAGCTCGGCGACGTCGGCGTGCAGGTGGAGGTCGTGCCCACCACGACCAACGAGGAGTACAACCGCCGCATCCGCGCCGGCGACTACGACCTGCTGCTCTCCGGTTGGATCGCCGACACCCTCGACTCCGCCGACTACCTCGACGCCAACCTCTCCTCCGAGCACGTGCCGGTGCCGGAGGCGGCGCCGGTCAACCGCGCCAACCGCAGCCGCTGGCGCGACCGCACGATGGATGGGCTCCTCGCGCGCTTCCGCGAACAGCGCTCGGAAGAGGCGCGGGCGGCGGTGCTCGAACGGCTGCGCGACGAGGCGCCGCTGGTGCCGCTGATGTACGGGCCGACCGTCGTCGTCCACTCGTGGCGGCTGCTCGGCTTCGAGGCCTCGCCGTTGGGGCTGCCCAGCCTGGCCGCGGTGGACCTCGAGATGGAGACGAGCTGAGAATGGCCAAAGTTCGAGCAGCGCCGGTGCGCGCGGTCGTCGTCGACGACTCGCGCTTTCAGTGCGCGGCAGTGCGCCAGCTGCTGGAAAGACGCTACGGCGAGCGGGTGCGCGTGGAGACCTACGTCGACCCGGCGGAAGCGGTGGCGCATCTCGACGCGAGCATCGGCTTGCTGTTGCTCGACTGGGAGATGCCGGGCCTCGACGGAGAGGCGATGCTCGAGGAGGCGCGGCGTCAGGGCGTCGACTTGAAGCGGGTGATCATCCGCTCCGCCCACCACGCCGACGCGCTGCACCGCCAGTTCGACGGCCGCGGCTGCCTGTGCGTCATCCAGAAGGGCGAGGAGGAGCAGCAGGCGGCGTTCCTGATGATCCTCGACGGGATCGTCCGCCGTGCCGGCGGCGGCTGAGATCATCCGCGCGCAGCCGCGCGCTCAGTGGGTCTCGGCGAGCCGCCGCAGCAGGCGATAGATCAGGCGCTCGTGACCGGCGGCCTGGGTGACGAAGGCGATGCCGACGGCATCGTCGTTGCGCCAGGCGACGCGGCCGTCGACCGGCAGCGTCTCGTGGTCGACGAGCAGCTCGAAGCGGAGCGTGGTGCCCGGCACCCACGACGCCGGCGCGTCGGCGATCGACAACCCGCCCACCGAGAGGTTGGCGAGCTCGGCAGGCACGACGCTGCCGTCGGCGAGCCGCAGCCGCACCGGCGCGCGCAGGCGGATTCGCACCTCCGTCTGCTGGCCGAGCTCGAGGGCGGCCGCCGAGTTGAGGCTGCGCCGGCGCGCCGCGGTGTTCTGGATGCGCAGCGCCAGCGACGGCTCGAGCCGCAGCAGGTCGAGCAGCGGCGCGCGGGCGATGCGCAGCAGCCGGCATTCGCTGGCGGCACGCGCCGACGCCGAGCGCGTCGTCTCGTCGAAGAGGCACATCTCGCCGAGCAGCTCGCCGGCGCCGACGCGGGCGAGCAGCTGCATCGGCTTGCCGACCTTGTCGCGGAAAACGGTGATCGTGCCGTCGACGACGAGGTAGACGGCGTCGGCCTCCTCGCCGTGCGCGAACACCAGCCGCCCCGCCGGCACCGGCAGCTCGGCGCAGTGCGCCGCCAGCGAGCGCAGGCGTTCGGGCGGGAGCCCGTGGAAGGTCTCGCAGCGGACGAGGATCTCGTCGTGCATCGTGCGGGGTGCCGTGGGGCGACGCCGCGGCAACCCGTGGCAGTCGCTGTTCGAGCGAAAAAAGCGGGCGGAGCTTAGCGCAGCCCGGTGTCCGCTGCAGCGAAGCGCGCGGCCCGGCTTGTTATGCTGCGACGACCGCATGAGCGCTGCCGCCGACCGCAGGGGCCCCGCGGCTGCCTCGCGTCCGCGGCGAGCCGCGCTGGCGCTCGTCCTCGGCGCGCTCGTCGTGCTCGTTTTCCTGCCGGCGCTCGACTGCGGCTTCGTCCACCTCGACGACCCGCAGACGGTGCCGCGCTACGGCGCCGTGATGCGCGGGCTCACCTGGGACGGCGTCCGTCTCGCCTTCGGCGAGCAGTTCTTCGGCCACTGGGTGCCGCTCACCGTGCTGTCGCTGATGCTCGACTGGCAGCTGTGGGGGAAGGTGGCCTACGGGCACCATCTCACCAGCGTGCTGTTGCACGCGCTCAACGCGGTGCTGGTCTTCCTGCTGTGGAGCCGCGCTGTGCGCGCCGGCGAGGGGCGCGCGCGCGACGGGTGGGCGGCGGCGGTGGCGCTGCTCTTCGCGCTCCATCCGTTGCGTGTCGAGCCGGTGCTATGGCTGACCGGCCGCAAGGACTTGCTGTCCGCCGCCGGGGCCCTGCTGGCGCTGCTCCTCTACGTGCGCTGGCGCGAGGCGCCGTCGCGGGGGCGCTACGCTGCCGTCACCGTCGCCTTCGCGGCGGCCATCCTCGGCAAGGCGACGGCGCTCGTCGTGCCGGCGCTGATGCTGCTGCTCGACCTGTGGCCGCTCGGACGCGTCGCTTCGCCAGGGGCGCAATGGCCAGTGGGTCGCGAGCTGGCGGCGCGCTTGCGGCCGCTGTTGCTCGAGAAGTTGCCGTGGCTGGCGATGAGCGCCGCGGCCGGCGTCGGCGCGCTGCTGAGCGCGCGGGCTGGCGCCGCGATGGCGCAGCTCGAGTCGGTGCCGCTCGGCGAGCGCGCGGCCACGGCATTGGTGGGATACGAGACCTACCTGCGGATGACCTTCGCGCCTGCCGGTCTCGCCGCGTTCTATCCGTTCCCCGCCGAGGGCTGGTCGACGGTGCACGTGACCGTCGCTGCGCTTCTCTTCCTCGTGATTACGGCCGCTGCCCTTGCGCTAGTGCGCCGTTTGCCGTGGCTCACAGTGGGCTGGTGCTGGTGGGTGCTCTGCCTGCTCCCGGTCTCCGGACTGCTGCAAGCCGGCGAGCAAGCTGCCGCCGATCGCTACACCTATCTCGCGTCGGTCGGATTAGCGATCGCCGTCTTCTGGAGCCTTGCGGAAGCCGCCTCGAAGCTTCGTGAGCGTCGTCTCAGCGGCGCGCTGCTCGCTCAGCTCGCCGCAGTGCTCGTCGCGTGCGGCTTCGCAACGCGCGCCCAGATCGCCACCTGGCGCGACAGCGAGAGCGTCTTCCGTCGCATGGTCGAGGTCACCAGCGGCAACCATTTCGGCCACTTGAACCTCGCCAACGTCCTCGCCGAGCAGGGCGACTGCCCGAAGCCGTCAAGCACTACGAGCGCACGCTCCGCCTGCGCCCGCATCTCGCTCTCGCCTGGACCGGTCTCGGCGCCGCCTACCGCCGCCAGGGCGACGCCGCCGGCGCCCGCTGGGCGCTCGAGCGCGCCCTCGAAGAGGACGCGAACCTCGCCGCCGCCCACCTGCAGCTCGCCATCGTCTACGAAGAGCAGAACGCGCTGGGGCCCGCCGCCGGCCACCTCGCGCGCGTCATCTCGCTCGAGCCCCGCCACCCACAGGCCTGGCAAGGGCTGGCGTCGATCCTCGGCCGCCCCGGTGCAGCTCGCGAGGCGCTGCCGTTCGTCGCCGCCGTGGCGCGCAGCGAGCCGAGCTCGGTCGAGCTCCAGCAGCTGCTGGAGCTCGTCCGCCAGCGCGCGGGCGCCGGTGCGACTGTTCCGCGCTAACGCGCGAACGCTTCGCGGACCATGTCCGCGGTGACCCGCAGCCGCTGCCTGCCGCCGCCCTTGTCCTCGAGCGACTCCTGGCCCCAGGGGTCGAACTCGAAGGCGTTGACGAGGTCGGTGAAGATCGGCCGCAGCGAGCGGGCGCCGGTGCGGGCGTCGCGCGCCGCTTTCTCGGCGATGAGGGCCGCCGCCAGCTCCTCGATCTCGAGGTCGATGCCCATGACGTCGAAGAAGTTGCGCGAGCGCACGAAGGGCGAGTCGAAGGAGTGGAGGAGGATCTCCTTCAGCACGTCGGGGCCGAGGTCGTTGAGCAGCACCGTCTGGTCGAAGCGGGCGAGGAACTGCGGCACCATGCCGTACTCGAAGAGGTCCTGCGCCTTGAGGAAGTCGGCGAGCGAGAACCTGGTCTCGATGCGCACCTGGCCGTCCGCGGTGCGGATGGTGTGCGTGCGCAGCCGCTCGCCGCTGCCCGGCTTGGTGACGCGCTCGTAGACCTGGTCGTAGATCCCTTCGAAGGCGCCGCCGCAGAGGAACATCATGCGGCTGGTGTCGACGTCGAGCTTGACGTTGCGCTCCTCGCCGTCGCCGTCTTCGCCGAACCAGGCGTGGGTCTTGTGGACGACGAGCTCGCCTTCCATCAGCGTCAGCAGGCCCTGCTGCAGCACGACGCCGATGGCGTTGGGCTTGCCGGCGACGACCGACGACATCTTGTCGATCTCGTCGACGCAGATGGTGGCGCGCTCGATCGCCTCCTTGAGCTCGGCGGCGCCGGGGTTGGGCCCGAGGATGGCGCGCGCCCGCTGCTCGACCGCCGTCAACAGCCGGTCGGGGCGGAACTCCATGCGGTCGGAGTCGACGAGGAGGTTGGCGTTGATGATGGTGACCGAGCGGAAGGGCCGGTATTCCGGCACCTCGTGGTAGAGGCGCTGGATGTTGTTCATGATCGTCGTCTTGCCGGTGCCCGACGGACCGACGAGCAGCAGGTTGCCGGAGACCTTGCCGGTCGTGTGCTTGTAGATCGCTACCGAGACGTGGCGCAGCGCTTTGTCCTGGCCGAGCACGCCGCGGCGCAGCTCCTGGAAGATGAAGCGCGGGCGGATCTCGGTGAGCGGCCGCTGGCCGACGGGCGCGTCGGCGAGGACGGTGGAGGCGGGAGCGGTCTCGAGGTCGCGGATCATGGCAGCGGTGTTCGGCATATCGGATTCATACGGAGCACGGCGACGCGCCGTCACGGTGACGTTCGCTTGGCGGCCGGATTCAGCGAGTGGAGGCGCGCGCCGTCTTGGCGCCGGCCATGGAGTCGAAGGTCGACGCCGGCACGCCGAGGGCGGAGAGCACCTTGCGCACGTAGTCCTGCGTCTCGCGGTAGGGGGGCACGCCGCCGTAGCGGTCGACGGCGTTCTCGCCGGCGTTGTAGGCGGCGAAGACGCGCACCGCGTCCCCTTCGAAGCGGTCGACGAGGAAGCGCAGGTAGCGGGTGCCGGCCTCGATGTTGCGCGTCGGGGTGAACAGCTCGTGCTTGGCGACGCCGAAGCGGGCCGCCGTGGCCGGCATCAGCTGCATGAGGCCGCGGGCGCCCGCGCGCGAGACGGCGCGGTGGTTGTACGCCGACTCGACGCGCATCACCGCGGCCACCACCAGCGGATTGAGCTCGAACTTGCGGGCCGCCTCGAGCACCTCGGCGCCGTACGGCGTCTGCGGCGCGGCGGCATCGGCGGGGAAGTCGAGGAGAACGGCGGCGGCCTCCTCGACGGCCGGCGGCACCTCGGGCGGCGGCACGATCTCGTCGGCGAGGATGCGGTCGATGCGCAGCAACGCCACGGTGAGGACGCCGCCGGAAGGCAGGGTCAGGCGCGCGCGCTCCTCGCCGATCTCGTAACTCTTGACCTTGAGCACGTCGCCGCCCTGGAGCAGCACGAGCTCCGCCCGCGCGGCGGGCGCGGCGAGGGCCAGCAGGAGGAGGAGCGCGAGCCGGCGCGGCATGTGCCAGATGGTAACCGAACGGCGGCGCGGAATGTTCCAGGGCTAGGCGACGGTCCGGCCTAGCCCTAGGGTCGCGTCCTCGCCTGCGGCTCGGTCGCGCTCACCCCGAGGCCGGCGGTCAGGAGTCACGCGGCGGCTGCGGCCGAAGCCGCCGCGGGTAGGTAGCGCAGCACCATCATCGTGCGGTCGTCCGCCGGCGGCGCGCCGTCCGAGTGCTTGGCCACGCCAGCGAGGAGCCGGTCGCGCACCTGCGTGGCCGTGCCGCCGCCGGCGAGCGTGCGCTCCACCTGCTCGAAGCCGAACGGCTCGCCGTCATGGTCGGCCGTCTCGATCAACCCGTCCGAGAGCCACACCACCGAGTCCCCCGGCTGCAGCGTCACCTCGCAGTGCGCGTAGCGGTCGCCCAGCATGCCGAGGGGCGGGCTGGGGAGCAGGATCTCCTGGACCTTGCCGCGGGAGAGGATGTAGGTCGGGACGTGGCCGGCGTTGGTGAGCTCGAGGGTGCCGCAGCGCGGGTCGAAGGTGGCCAGGGTCGCCGTCACCAGCGGCCGCGAGCCGACGTTGCCCTGCCCCTCACGCACCAAGCGGTTGAGGCGCGAGAAGATCTCCTGTGCCGGCAGCCCCTGCTCGACCAACATCACCAGCGCCGCCTTGAGCATCGCCATGCGCAGACCGGCCGAGAGGCCGTGACCGGAGACGTCGGCGATGACGATCACGATGCGGCCGTCGTCGAGCTTCAAGAGGTCGAAGTAGTCGCCGCCGATGGCGGCCGAGGGCTCGAAGAAGGTCGCCAGCTCGACGGCTTCGGTCGTGGTGAGCGAGCTCGGCAGCAGGCTCTGCTGCAGCTCGCGGGCGACCTGCAGCTCCTTCTCCAGGCTCTCCTTCTGCGCTTCGGAGGCGACCAGCTGCTCGAGGCTCGCCGCCATCTCGTTGTACGAGCGCTGCAGCTCGCCCAGCTGGTCCTTGCGCCGCACCGGGATGCGCACGGTGAAGTCGCCCTTGCGCACCGCGTCGGTGGCGCGCGACAGCCGGTTGACGGCGCGCGAGAGGCCGTAGATGAGGAAGAGCGCCATCAGCGTCGCCGCGGCGTAGAGGTCGAAGAGCAGGAAGGCGACGACGAGCAGGATCCCCCACGCCGCGGCGTCGATGTCGGCGCTGCTCGACACCACCTGCCGCACGAGGGTGCGCGGCGTGGCGTTGAGCAGAGCGCCCAGATCCTGCGCCTCGCCGCGACCGCCGCCGGCCATCGGCCGCGCGCGGCCGAGCTTCTCGACCCAGGCCAAGAACGGGCGGTCGGCGAGCGGCAGCTCGCGGTTGCCGGTGCCGAAGAACTCGCGGCGGAGGGCGGCCTTGCGGTCCGACATCGGCAGCGACACCGGTACGTGATGGCCGAAGAGCTCGACGTTGACGCGCTGGCCGGCCTCGCTCCAGGGTTGGATCTCCACCCACAGGCCGCTGCGCTCGCGCAGCTCGCGGTCGAGCTCACCCTGGTAGATGCCGAGCGCGGCGGTGCCATCGCCGCCTTCGACGGCGGCGGCGACGGTCGTGCGGCCGCGCGGGTCGAGGATGATCGGCACGTGACGCGCCAGGCCCTCGTCGGTCATCCCGTCCGGCTGCACCAGCCACTCGGGCCAGGACTCGGGCGCGAAGGTGGCGCCGGTGACTTTCTTGCCGTTGCGGTAGTAGGCGAGCAGCAGGTCGCCGTCGCGCAGCCGCGGATGTCCCTCGCGGAAGCCGTCGAGGGCGGCGGCGGTCGTCTCCTCGAGCTCGCGCTGGAAGGAGACGGTGGTGTCCCGGAAGAGGTGCCCGACGAGCGCGCCGGCGAGCAGCCAGAGGGCGATGCCGACGAGCACCGCGACCATCGGGATCGGCAGCACGCCGATCAGGAAGTACGAGAAGGCGAGCTTGCGGCCGACGCGCCAGAGGAAGCGGCGGAGGAGGCGGATGCCCCCCCACAGCACGACCAGCACCAGCGCCGCCGACAGCGCCAGCACGTAGAGCCCCTGCAACCCGATGAGCTTCGCCCCGAGGGCGCAGACGAGCAGCAGGCCGATGAGGGCGAGGAGCAGCGCGGTTCGCTTGCGCATAGACGGGGCAAGGATCCTATGCCCCCGCCCCGGGGCTGACTACGCAGGATGAAGGTAAGGGTTGCACGGCTGCGGCCGAGGGTCCGCCGCGCTAGCGCAGGGGTGCCGGCGAGTGCTCGGCGACCTTCGGCTCGCCCTCGCGTATGGCTGCGATAATCTCCGCGACGCAAAGGGGAGGATCGAGCGATGTCGCGACTGCCGCGCCACTTGGAGCACTTGCGTACGGCGTTCAACGCCGAGGCGATGTCGGCGGCGAGCTACCGCGCCTACGCCGAGCAGGCGGCGGCGGCAGGGAAGACGAACCTTGCCCAGCGATGGCGCGCCATGGCGGCGGAGAAGGATCGGCTGGCTGGCGAGCTGCTGACCGCGGCCGGCAAGGTGGAAATCGAGGCGGCCAACCTGCGCGACGCGATCGCCGAGGAGCTCTACGAGCGCGAGGTCCTCTACCCGCGGATGATCGACGACATGGAGCATCTCGGCCAGGCCGAGGAAGCGGCGTTGCTGCGGCGGCTGGTGCAGGCACACGAGCGGCACCGCGCCGAGCTCGACGACCTGCGCCGCGAGCTCACCGCCTCGACGCGCGACGTGCGCCCGTCGGCGGCCGCGCCTGTGGCGAAGGCCGGCTGAGGCTCGACGGCGCCCCTGCGGAACTTGGGAGCCGCGGTTCGGACGGCGGCCGCGAGGCCGCCCTACGACGCGACGACGCAGGCCAGGCGACGAGCCCGGTGCGCCGCGGTAGGGCGGGCTCCGCGCCCGCCGTCGGACCTCAGCTCGCCGTCAGCGTCGGCGGCGCCGCGACCTCGCGGGCCGCTTCACGCTCGCGGCGCGACTCGCGACCTTCGCGGGCTTCGCGCCGCTCGGGCAGGTCGGCCGGCGTCGACTTGGCGTTGGGCTCCATGTCGATGGCGCCCTTGAAGCGGCAGCCCTGGTCGAGCGCCACGCGCGGCGCACGGATGTCTCCGTGGACGCGGCCGCTGGCGCGCACCAGCACTTGCTGCGAGGCGGTGAGGTTGCCGCGCACCTCGCCCTCGACGACGATGGCGGAGGCGCGCACCTCGCCTTCGACGCGGCCGTCGCCGCCGATCGTCACCTGGTGCTCGGGTACTTGGATCTCGCCGCGGAAGCGGCCGTCGAGGAGGAGATCCTCGTCACCGGTGAGCTTGCCTTCGAGTTGGAGAGAGGGCCCCAGCCGGGCCGGCGAGGAGGGCGCCGGCGGCCGGACTGGGGTTGGGGGAGGAGAGGCGGGGCGAGGCTGATCGCTCGCGACGGGGGGCGGGACGGCGACATCGTCGGGACGCTTCCACATAGGCGTTGCACCTCCTGGTCTCGAGTGGGGGAAGCCCTCCGACCCTACGGGCCGCGAAGCCCTCGGACAATGACTCGAATCACGGCATGAGGATGAGCGGCTTCACATCGGCCTAGGCCGCGGAGCTGCTGCGAGTCGCGACAGAATCAACGATGCCGTGAACGACGACGCCGCTTTGTCAGCGCCTGCCGACGTGCCGCGTGAAACGTGGTGGCCCGGCGGGCGCGTGGTTGAAGCGTTGCTGGTCGCTGGCGTCGCGTTGCTGATGACGATGGTGACGTTTCGCGACGTGTGGCTGTCGCGCTTCACGCTCATCCCTGGCGACGGCAATGACGGGCGGTTGAACGCATTCTTCCTCGAGCACTCGTGGGGATGGATCAGCCGGCGAGCTGTCGATAGCTCGTTGTGGGGCCTGCCGATCTACTTCCCGCACGGCGAGAACGCGCTGGCGTACAGCGACGCGATGGTGTCGTTCGGGCCGCTCTACTGGCCGTGGCGAGCGCTCGGGCTGCAACCCGACGTGAGCTATGCGCTGTGGTGCATGAGCGTGGTGGCGGTCGGCGCAGTGGCGGGATACCTGTTGTTGCGTCTCGCGGTGGGGCTGTCGCCGGCGGCGGCGGCGATCGGATCCTGGCTGGTCGGGGCTTCGGCGTCGCGGATCCACCAGATCAGCCATTCCCAGCTACTACCCGTGTTCTACGTGTGTGCCGGGCTCGCCGGTGTCGTGGGGTGGGTGCGGCTCGAGCGGCCGGGGCCGCGGCGAGCGTCGGCGGCGCTGGCAGCGGCTGCGCTCGTGGCGCAGCTCTACGGCGGCTTCTATCAGGGCTTTTTCCTGGCGCTCGGCGTCGCGGTTCTCGGTGCCGTAGCGCTGGTGCTGCGCGACACGCGACGCGAGATCTGGCGGCGGCTGCGCGCCGATTGGCTGGCGCTGCTGGCGATCGCCGCGCTGACGGCGCTCGCGCTGTGGCCCTGGGCGCGACACTACGGTGCGGCGCAGAGCGTGGTGGGGTCGCGAGCCTGGGCGGAGATCGAGACCATGGTGCCGCGGCCGGCGACTTGGCTCTACATGTCGCCGGGGGCGCTCGCCTACGAGTGGACGCGCAAGGCGGCCATGTTCCGCCGGCTACCCTGGTATTTCGAGCATGCCGTCGGAATTGGTCTGCTCACAACAGTCATGATGGCTGCTGCGGCAGCCATAAACCGCCGCCGGCTGGCGGTGAAACTGGTCGTGCTCTCGGTGCTAGTCGTCATCGTCGCCACGACGATGGTGGACGGGCGCACGCTGTGGAAGCCGATCGTCGAGGCGGTGCCCTCGTTCGGCGCCGCGCGGGCGATCTCGCGCGTCGGGCTGCTGTTCCCCATCGGCGCCGCGGTCGTGATCGGCATCTGGGCCGACAGCCGCCGCGGCCGCGCCCGCGTCGCCGCGCTGGTGCTGATGGCGGCCTGCGCCGCCGAGCAGCTCGCGGCGCTCGACAGCTCACGACCGCGACGCGCAGCGCCGCTGGGTGGCGGCGGTGGCGCGCCGCGTCGATCGCAATGCGGCGGCGTTCGTCGTCAGCCGCAGCTCGGATCGAGGCGGCGCGATGCCGACCCACCTCGACGCCATGTACGCGGCACAGATCACCGGTGTGCCGACGGTCAACGGCGCGTCGGGCAACGATCCGCCGGGCTGGTACGGCCTGCAGTGGGCCCGCGTGCGCAACCCGACCGCCGAGCGTCTCTTCCGCGAAGCGCTCGAGAGCTGGGTGCGAAGCGGCGGCGTCGACCCCAAGTCGGTGCAGTGGATACGGCTGCCTGCGACCTTCCGGAATCCACGGCCTCACGTCGCGACGCCGCGGGTTCCTGATGCCGATCCCGACCGGCGGCGACGACCACGCCAGCAGCCGCGCTGACGGTGAAATCGCCCTCCTGCGAAGTCGTGGGGGAAAACGGACCCTCGCGTCCGTCTAATCAGATGCCAACTCGCCACAGCAAGCCCATGTCCGGCACGCTGGCGATTGGGTGTAGACGGTGGGCGGAGCGGTTCCCCATGGAGTCAAGGTGAGGTGCCGGGCAGGCGAATCCGGCAAGGGGGGCGGCTGACGCTAGTTCGGCCGCCCCCGTTCGTTTTTCTCGCTGTTCGTTTTCCGCGGGCCCGCTCGCATCTCTCGCCCCAGTCGCTGCCGATCACCGTGGGATAATCCCGCGCCATGGCGCAAGCCGTAGCGATCGAGAAGCAACGCGCGCCGGAGGCGTATCGCCCCAAGCATCCGGTGCGCCTGGTCACCGCGGCGGCGCTCTTCGACGGCCATGACGCCGCGATCAACATCATGCGGCGGCTGCTGCAGGCGTCGGGCGCCGAGATCGTCCATCTCGGCCACAACCGCGGCGTCGCCGAGATCGTCGAAGCGGCGATCGAGGAGGACGCGCAGGGCGTCGCCATCACCAGCTATCAGGGCGGACACGTAGAGTTCTTCACCTACCTGCGCCAGCTGCTCGACGAGCGCGGCGCCAGGCACGTGCGCATCTACGGCGGCGGCGGCGGCGTCATCGTGCCGAGCGAGATCGAGGAGCTGCACCGCGGCGGCATCGACCGCATCTTCTCGCCCGAGGACGGGCGGCGGATGGGCCTGCAGGGGATGATCGACGTCGTCCTCGAGGGCTGCGACTTCGACGCGGGCGAGGCGCAGCTGGCGGATGACGCCGATCCGCACCAGCGTTTGGCGCGCGCCATCACCCTCGTCGAGCTCGGCCGCAAGCGTCCGAGCATCGAGTGGGCAAGCGCGCGCGAAGCGCGCGCGGCAGGGATAGGACCAAGCGCCCGCGAGGCGCGCGCCGCCGGCGTCACCAAGGCGGCACCGGTCGTCGGCCTCACCGGCACCGGCGGCGCCGGGAAGAGCAGCCTCACCGACGAGCTGGTGCTGCGCTTCGTGCACGACTTCCCGGACAAGCGCGTTGCAGTGCTCTGCGTCGATCCCACCAAGCGGCGCACCGGCGGCGCTCTCCTCGGCGACCGCATCCGCTTCAACACCGCCAAGCACCCGCGCGTCTTCCTGCGCTCGCTCGCCACCCGCGGCGCGCGCGGCGAGGTGTCCGAGGCGCTGCGCGACGTGCTGTCGACGGTGCAGGAGAACGGCGGCTTCGATTTGATCTTTCTCGAGACGGCCGGCATCGGGCAGGGAGACAGCGCCGTCGTCGAGCTGTGCGACCTCTCGCTCTACGTGATGACGGCGGAGTACGGCGCGCCCTCGCAGCTCGAGAAGATCGAGATGCTCGACTACGCCGACCTCGTCGCCGTCAACAAGTTCAGCCGCCGCGGCAGCGAGGACGCGCTGCGCGCCGTGCGCAAGCAATACCTGCGTAACCAGAAGCTGTTCGGCACGCCGCCGGAGGAGCTGCCGGTCTTCGGCACCAGCGCCGCCGACTTCCACGACTCCGGCGTCAACGCGCTCTACGGGCACCTGATCGCCAAGATCGCCGACCGGCTCGAGCTGGGTTGGGAGAGCCGCTACCCGGCCGGGCCGGAGCGCACGACCGACGGCGGCGGCCACGCCATCCCGGCGCAGCGCGAGCGCTATCTCGCCGAGATCGCCGAGGCGGTGCGCGGCTATCGCACGTGGGCGGAGGAGCAGGCCGACCTCGCCGCCGAGCTCGAGGCGGTCGAGCGCGCGTCGAAGTTGCTCGAGCGCCGCGGCAGCAGCGCGGCGCTCGAGCAACTTACCGCCGAGCGCGATCGCCTGCGCGCGCGCCTCGACCCGGCATCGCTGCGCATCCTCGAGGAGTGGCCGCAGTGGGAGGCCGCCTACCGCGCCGACCGTTACCGCTACGAGGTACGCGGCCGTGACGTCGTGGTCGACAACTATCGCGAGACGCTCTCCGGCACCCGCGTTCCCAAGGTGGCGCTGCCGCGCTACCGCGGCTGGGGGGATCGCCTGCTCTGGCGCCTCGCCGAGAACGCGCCCGGCGAGTTCCCCTACAGCGGCGGCGTGTTCCCCTTCAAGCGCATGCAGGAGGACCCGACGCGGATGTTCGCCGGCGAGGGCCCGGCGGAGCGCACCAACCGGCGCTTCCACTACCTCGCCGAGGGGCAGCCGGCGAAGCGGTTGTCGACCGCCTTCGACTCGATCACCCTCTATGGCGAAGACCCCGACGAGCGCCCCGACATCTACGGCAAGATCGGCGAGAGCGGCGTCTCGGTGTTCACCGTCGAGGAAGCCGAGCAGCTCTACGCCGGCTTCGACCTCTGCGACCCAACGACGTCGGTGTCGATGACCATCAACGGCCCGGCGCCGACGATCCTCGCCTTCTTCTTCAACACCGCCATCCGCCAGCAGGCGCGGAAGCTCCTGCGCCGCGAGGGGCGCCTCGCCATCAGCGAGGAACAGTGCCTGCAGCCCGACTGCCTCCGCGGCACCAGCTGGGAGGAAGTGCGGGCGCTGCTCTCCGACGAAGAGTACGAGCGGGTCGCCGCGGAGACGCTGAAGCAAGTGCGCGGCACCGTGCAGGCCGACATCCTGAAAGAAGACCAGGGGCAGAACACCTGCATCTTCTCGATCGAGTTCGCGCTGCGGATGATGGGCGACGTGCAGCAGCTCTTCATCGAGCGCGACGTGCGCAACTTCTACAGCGTGTCGATCTCGGGCTACCACATCGCCGAGGCGGGCGCGAACCCCATCCACCAGCTCGCCTTCACGCTCGCCAACGGCTTCACCTACGTCGAGCTCTACCGCGCCCGCGGCATGGCGGTCGACGACTTCGCGCCCAACCTGTCGTTCTTCTTCAGCAACGGCATGGACAGCGAGTACTCGGTGATCGGCCGCGTGGCGCGCCGCATCTGGGCGCTGGCGATGCGCGACCTCTACTCAGGCAACGAGCGCAGCCAGAAGCTCAAGTACCACATCCAGACGAGCGGCCGCAGCCTGCACGCCATGGAGATCGAGTTCAACGACATCCGCACCACGCTGCAGGCGCTGCTCGCCACCTACGACAACGCGCAGAGCCTGCACACCAACGCCTACGACGAGGCGATCACGACGCCCACCGAGGAATCGGTGCGGCGGGCGATGGCGATCCAGCTCATCATCAACAAGGAGTTCGGGCTCACCTTCTGCGAGAACGCCACGCAGGGGAGCTTCGTCGTCGAGGAGCTCACGGATCTGGTGGAGGAGGCGGTGCTCGCCGAGTTCGACCGCCTGACCGAGCGCGGCGGCGTGCTCGGCGCGATGGAGCTTCAGTACCAGCGCGGCAAGATCCAGGACGACTCGCTCGAGTACGAGACCAAGAAGCACTCCGGCGAGCTGCCGATCGTCGGCGTCAACACCTTCACGCCGCGCGGCGCGGAAGAGGCGAGCGCGCCGCGTGCGGTCGCCCTCTCCCGCGCCACGCGCGAGGAGAAGGAGGCCTGCATCGCGCGGCTGCGCGAGTTCCAGGCGCGTCACGCGGATGCCGCGCCGGCGGTGCTGCGCGAGCTGCAGGGGGCGGCGACCGGCGGCGGCAATGTCTTCGCAGCGCTCATGCGCGCGGTGGAGCACTGCAGCCTGGGGCAGATCACCCACGCGCTCTACGCCGTGGGCGGCGAGTACCGGCGCAACATCTGAGGCGGAGCGAGCGTCGCCGACGATCGGGCGTCGAGGTGCGCCGGCGTGCCGTCGCCGGCGACGCGGGCTCCGCGAACCCGTCGTCAATCGCTGAAGGCGAATTCGTCGAGGTAGAGAGCGCCGTACGTCCCCGCGGTCTGGCCGCCGATCATGCCGGCGTAGACGTAGTTGATCCTCGCGTTCTGCATCCCCGGGAGATCGACGGAGAACATCTGGACCCGGCCGGCAGCATCGGGGACGCCGCTCACGTAGCGGGTCTTCCACATCGTGAGGTGCCCGGGGTTGCCGGCACGCCACTCGTAGTCGATGCGGGTGTTGCGGCCGTTGGGATCGCCGACCGCCGCGAAGGTGCCGCTGGCCGCGAATTGGATGGTCCCGCCGCCACCGAGGTTGTCGTTCCAGAAGTCAGCGTTGATGGCCCAGCTGCTGCCCGCGGCAACGCGGACCAGGTCGAAGACGAGCCGGGCCTTGCTGCCCGCACCGACCCCGTCGGTGAAGGACATCAGCTGGATGGGGTTGGTCATCGTCAGGGCCTGCGGGTCGATGAAGAACGATCCGGTGAGCCTCGTTTCGTCACTGAAGCCGCGCGTCGAGCCCGCCATGATCCAGGCCGGGTAGGAGAGCACGGAGGCCGGGTCGAGGAGGTTGACGCGGAGGGCCTGCTGGCTCGCCGGCGGCCCGAGGCCGGTCACCGGGTAGGCGAAGACGTTGTTCGCGTTGCGCGGGTTGGACGTGATCTGTTGCCAAGCCGAGAGGTTCGCGAGCTCGAGGCCGTCGGCGAAGAGGTAGCCGTAGAGCACCCACTCGGCTCCATTGCGGGTCAACGTGCCGGTGGACTCGCCGGGGCCGCCGATGACGAGATCGGCGTAGCCGTTGCCGTCGAAGTCGCCGGTCGTGAGCGCCCGCCCGAAGAGGTCTCCCTGCTCGTTGCCGTCGGGCACCCCCGGCTTGTTCTGCTGGAAGACCTTGCCGCCCACCTTGGTGAGGCCGTTCGAGGTCCCGCGCAGCACCGTCACCTCGCCCACCGCGGCGAAGGACTCCAGGTACTCGCCCGGTGCGGCGACCGCGAGGTCGCCGTAACCGTCGCGGTCGAAGTCGCCGGCGGTCAGCGCCTGGCCCCACACGTCCGATGGCTCGCTGACGCCGAGTGTGGTGCCGCTCTGGTCCATCACGAAGGCGCCGTCGGTGGTGATCCCGGCGGCGGAGCCGGAGAAGACCTGGACGCTGCCGGCGTCGACCACGACCGAGCCGTCGGGGAGCTCGAGGTTTTCGTAGGGCGCCGCGACGGCGACGTCGTCGAAGCCGTCGCCGTCGAAGTCGGCGACCGTCAGGGCGTAACCGAGGTTGTCGCCCGTCTCGTCTTCGTCCGGCACGCCGGAATCGTTCTGGGCCAGGAGCTCGTTGTCGACTTCGGTGAGGCCGTCGGGGCTTCCGTAGATCATCGAGAAGCCGCCGCCTTCGTTCTCCCCCGGCACCCCGACGACCACGTCGTCGAAGCCGTCGTTGTCGAAGTCGCCGGACGCCAACGCCGCGCCGAAGTAATCGTTGGTCTCGTTGCTGCCGTCCATGCCGGGAAGGCCTTGGGTGAACTTGCGCAGGCCTGCCGTGGACAACCCGCTCGCGGTGCCGTAGAGCACGATGATCCTGCCGGTGTTGTCGTCGAAGCCGGTGCGGTATTCGCCATGCCCGATCACCAGGTCGTCGAAGCCGTCGGCGTCGAAGTCGCCGGCGGCGAGGGCGCTGCCTAGATGGCCGTAGGTGTCCCTGCCTTCGTAGCAGGTGCCGATGGGAGGACAGTCGTCCCCGCCGATGCCCGAGGTGTGGCTGTCGTATCGCGTCGTCGACGTCTGCTGCAGACCACCGGCCCCTCCGTAGTAGATGCGCACGTAGCCCTCGCCGTCGTCGCCGCTCACCGCCAGATCGTCGCTGCCGTCGTTGTTGAAGTCGCCGCTGGCCAAGGCGAGGCCGGCGTTGTGGTCGGGAGAAGTGCCGATCCGCGTGACGCTGCCGGTGAGGCCCTTGCCGGCCCCGCCGTAGCGCACCAGGACCATTCCCGCGCCGCCGCCCAGCGTGTCGTCGCCGGGAATTCCCGTCGCCAGGTCGGCGACGCCGTCGCCGTTGAAGTCGCCGGCCGCGAGCGCGCTGCCGAACGCGTCGCCGCTCGCCGGCCCGGACCCGAAGAGCGTGGCCTCGACGTGGAAGCCGGCATTGACGGAGTAGAGCCCCGCCGAGCCGGCCGGCAGCGCGGACAGGCAGAGGGTCGCCGCGAGGACCGCGGCCTGACGTTGCGTCCGAGTGAGGTATCGCATGGTGAAGGCCTCCTTGCTCTCGGACGCGGGGGAATCAGGTCACAGCCGACACGCTCCAGGCGCGAGTAGACTTTTTGGCCCCATGAGCGCGCGCGCCGATGCTCCTCGCACCGAGGTGACCGGCCTCTTGCAGGCCTGGCGTGGCGGCGACTCCGCAGCGGAAGAGCGCCTGCTCGCCATCGTCTACGCCGAGCTGCAGCGCATCGCCCGCCGCCATCTGGCCCGCGAGACGCCGGGCCACACCCTGCAGACGACGGCGCTCGTGCACGAGACCTACCTGCGGCTGCTCGGCCAGAAGGGCGTCGCCTGGGCCGATCGCGCGCACTTCTTCGCCATCGCCTCGACGATGATGCGGCGCATCCTCGTCGACCACGCGCGGGCGAGGCTCACCGGCAAGCGGGCGCACCGTGAGCTGCCGTTGAGCGTGGCGACCGGTCTGCCCGCCGCCGCCGGCCGCGAGGTCGAGCTGCTGGATCTCGACCGCGCGCTCGACCTGCTGGAGCGCGAGCAACCGCGCACCGTCCGCATCGTCGAGATGCGGTTCTTCGGCGGCCTCGAGAACGCGGAGATCGGCGCCGTCCTCGAGCTCTCCGAGCGCACCGTCGAGCGCGAGTGGTCGTACGCGCGGGCCTTCCTGCGGCGCGAGCTCGCGCGGGCGCGCGCATGAGCCGCGGCGAGAGGCTGGCGCAGCTCTTTGCGCGCGCCGAGACTCTCGAGGTGGGGGCTCGCGAGGACCTCCTGGCGCGATTGCGCGCCGAGGACCAAGCGCTGGCCGAAGACCTGGAGAGCCTGCTCGCCGCGGGCGAGGGTGACGCCGGGCTGCTCGATCAGACGCCGTGGCAGGCCTTCGACGGCGAGCCGGCGGATCCGCCGTCTTCGTCCTTCGCCTCGCTCGGCGGGCAAACGATCGGCTCCTGGACGTTGATCTCGCCGCTCGGGCAGGGCGGGATGGGGTCCGTGTGGCTGGCGCGGCGCGGCGACGGTCGCTACGAGGGAGTCGCGGCCGTCAAGCTGCTCAGCCCCGGCCTGGTGGGCGGCAGCGCCGGCGAGCGGTTCAAGCGCGAGGGGAGCATCCTCGCCCGGCTGACGCACCCCTACATCGCGCGGCTCATCGACGCGGGGGTATCGCCGAGCGGCCAGCCCTACCTCGTCCTCGAGCACGTCGAAGGCGAGCGCATCGACGGCTACTGCGACCGCCTGCGGCTCGACGTCGGGCAACGCCTCCAACTCTTCCTCGACGTCCTGGCGGCGGTCGCCCACGCCCACGCCAACCTGGTCGTTCATCGCGACCTCAAACCTTCCAACGTCATGGTCTCGACGGCGGGCCAGGTCAAGCTCCTCGATTTCGGTATCGCCAAGCTGCTCGAAGGGGAAGCGGTCGGCGGCGAAGCGACGGCGCTCACCCGCGAGGCGGGCCGCGCGTTGACTCCCGAGTTCGCCGCGCCCGAGCAGCTCACCGGCGAGGCCATCACCACGGCCACCGACGTGCACGCGCTCGGCACCTTGCTGTTCCTGCTGCTCACCGGCCGCCATCCGGCCGGCGAGGACCTGCGGGGCCCGGCCGCCCTGTTCGTTGCCATCGTCGACACCGAGCCGCCGCGCGCGTCGACCGTGGTCGCCGGCGGGAGCACGAAACCCGCCCTGGGGGTGCACGACGCCGCCGCGCGACGCGCCACCACGCCCGACCGTCTCCGGCGCCAGCTACGCGGCGACCTCGACACGATCCTCGCCAAGGCGCTCAAGAAAAGGCCGGAGGAGCGCTACGCGTCGATCGAGTCGCTCGCCAAGGACATCCGTCGGCACCTCGACGATGAGCCGATCGGCGCCCGCCCCGACACGCTCGCCTATCGCACCGGGAAGTTCGTGCGCCGGCACCGGTTACCCGTGGCGCTGACCGCTCTCACCCTCGTCTCGCTGGTGGCCGGCCTGGTGGGCACTCTCACGGAGGCCAGGCGCGCCGCGCGCCAGGCCGCAGCCGCCGACGCGCAGCGCGACTTCGCGCTGCGCGAGCTGTCGCGCGCCGACGCCATCAACGAGCTCACCGGCTTCCTGCTCTCCGATGCGGCGCCTGGGGGCAAGCCCTTCACCGCGGGCGACCTGCTGTCGCGCGCCGAGCGGATCGTCGAGCGACAACGCGGCGCGGCGGTGGAGAACCGTGCCGAGCTGCTGGTCTCCATCGGCGGCCAGTACCGCGGCCTCGAGGAGGACGCCAAGGGCCGCCGCCTCCTCACCGAGGCCTACAGGCTGGCGCGGCAGAGTCCCGACCTCGCCACGCGCATCAAGTCGACGTGTGCGCTCGCCAGCGCGATGGCCGACGCCGGCGACTTCGCGCGCGCCGAGCAGCTCCTGCAAGAGGGGCTCGACAGGGTGCCGGACGAGCCGCAGTACCTCCTGCATCGCGTCCACTGCCTGCTGCACGGCGGCGAGATCGCGCGCGACGCGGACGAGAGCGAGCGGGCGGTCGAGCGAACCCTGGCGGCGCAGCGTCTGCTCGACGGATCGCGCCAAGGGTCGCCGCTCCTCGAGCTGCGCGTCGCGATGGACGTTGCCGAGTCCTACCGGGCGGCGGGCCGGCTACGCGATGCCGACGGCGCCTTTTCTCGCGCGGCAGACCGCTTGACCGCGATGGGGATGGGCGACACCGAACGGGCGGGCACCCTGTTCAACAACTGGGCGCTGGTGAGGCGCTCGCTGGGCCAGCCGCTCGCCGCCGAGCGGCTCTTTCGCCGGGCGATCCAGATCAGCAGCACGGAAGGAGGCGAAGACAGGGTCTCGCCGACGCTGCTCGGCAACATGGCTCGTACCCTGATCGACCTCGATCGCCTGGAGGAAGCGCGCCGCTACGCGGAACGGGCGGAGGCCCAGGCGCGGCTGGCCGGCAACGAGGATGCGCGCACGCTGGCGTTGTTCCATCGCAGCCTCGCCTGTTACCTGCTGCGCGACCCCTCCGGCATGGCGAGCATGCTCTCCGTGCTCGAGCCCAGAGTGGCGTCCTTGCCGGCCGGCCACTACCAGCATGCTTCGCTGGCCTCCATGCAGGGCCTCCTGCAGCAGGCCCGCGGCAACGTGGACGCCGCCCGGGTCGCACACGACCGGGCGATTGCGCACGGAGAGGAGCAGGACCTCCCGGTTTTGTTGCTGCGCCGATCCGCGTTCGAGCTCGAGGTGGGTGATGCGGACGCCGCGCGATCCGATGCCGCGCGGGCCTTGGCTCTGGCGTCGAGCAGCGCCGAGCCCGGCACACCCTCGAGTCGAGTCGGCCGTGCGCACCTGGCCGTCGCTCGCGCGTCGCTCGCGCTCGGCAAGGCGTCCGAGGCGCGCACTGCCTACGCTGCCGCGCTGACGCACCTCGAGCCGTCGTTGGGGGCAGACCATCTCGAGACCCAGGAGGCCCGCCGGTTCGCCGGTCCGTCGCGCGCACCTGCGCGATAATGGGACGCCGCGCTGCACGCGGAGCACAACCGTCATTGCGATGCCCGATCTGCCGCAGCTCTCGCGCTCGCTCCTCGCCTACACGATGTGGGCGGACACGCAGCACCTCGACGCGCTGGCCACGATCCCGCCCGAGCACCTGACGGTCCCGACCGGCACCAGCTTCGGCTCGTTGCTCGGCACGATGGCGCACATCCTCGGCTCGGAGCAGGTGTGGCTGGCGCGCTTCGTCGGCGCGCCGCTGGAGCGGTATCCCGAGGTCAGCGACTGGCCCGACCTGGCCTCGGTGCGCGCCGGCTTCGAGGAGCTGTGGCCGGGCATGGAGTTCTTCATCGCCGGTCTCACCGACGGTCAGCTCGAGACCGAGCTGTCGTGGATCTCGCGCGGCGGCAACAGCTACCGCCGGCCGCTGTGGCAGGCGCTGGTGCACATGAGCCACCACTCCGGCTACCACCGCGGCCAGCTCACGACCATGCTGCGCCAGCTCGGGCACGCGGCGCCGTCGACCGATCTCATCGGCTGGTTCGCCAGCCACTGATGAGTTTGGCGGCGCGAAGCCCCCGCTTGCGCCGAGACCGCGAAGACCTAACTGCCCGTTATACTTCGGGCACCGAGGGGGGTTGCGCACCATGGGCAAGAGGATCCTGCTGGCCGACGACAGCGTCACCATTCAGAAGGTCGTCGAGCTGACCTTCATGGACGAGGACTACGAGGTGGTCGCGGTCAGCAACGGCGACGACGCGGTGGCGCGCCTGCGCGAGGTCGAGCCGGACATCGTCATCGCCGACGTGCACATGCCCGGCGCCAGCGGCTACGAGGTCTGCGAGCGGGTCAAGCAGTGGCGGCCGCGCACGCCGGTGCTGTTGCTGGTGGGCACCTTCGAGCCCTTCCAGGAAGCCGAGGCGCAGCGCGTCGGCGCCGACAGCTACCTGAAGAAGCCGTTCGATTCGCAGGAGCTGCTCCATCGCGCCCAGGAGCTGACCGCGGCGGCCGAGCAAGGCCCTGACCCGGTCGTGCTCGGCACGCCCGCAGACGAGATGGACATCTGGCAGCCGCCCGAACCGGAGGCGCAGGACGAGGGCGCGCTCTACTCGGGCGCCGCCGGCGCCGACGACGAGCCCGCCGGACCGCTCGGACAGCAGGTCCCCGACGACATGGTGCTCGAGGCGTCGCCGTGGACCGAGGCCGAGGAGCCGGGTGGGCCGGCGGCCTGGTCGCCGGTGTCGGCTCCGGAGCCGGCCGCCGCGGCCGCGCCGCCCGCAGCAGCACTCGACCGCGACGCCGTCGTACGGCGCCGGTGTTGCTGCTGCGAGCGCCGCCACGGTGCTCGCCTCCAGCGCCGCCGGCCATTCGGCGGCCGCATCCACGCCGCCCGCACCGAATGCCACCGCATCCGCTGCTTCGTCCGCCAACGGCGCCCTCTCCGACGCCGACGTCGACCGCATCGCCCGCCGCGTCGTCGAGCTGATCGGCGACCGCCTGGTCCGCGAAGTTGCGTGGGAAGTCGTCCCCGACATGGCGGAGCTGGTCATCAAGGACCGGCTGCGCGAGCTCGAGCGTCAGCTCGAGAGCCCGTAGCCCCTGGCGGCGCGATCGTCGCGCCACCCACCAGCACACCACCACATCGTCGGCGCGCCGTCAGGCGCCGCGCCGGCCCTTTCGTAGAATACGCAGCTCTCATGTCGACCGAGATGGAAAAGGTCTTCGACCCCGCGACTTACGAGCCGAAGTGGCAACTGTTCTGGCGCGAGCGCGACTTCTACCGCGCCGAGGCGCCGTCGGACCGTCCCAGCTTCTGCATCATGATCCCGCCGCCCAACGTCACCGGGCGGCTGCACATGGGCCACGCGCTGCAGTCGGCGCTGCAGGACCTGCTGACGCGCTGGAAGCGCATGCAGGGCTTCAACGCGCTCTGGCTTCCCGGCACCGACCACGCCGGCATCGCCACCCAGCTGATGGTGGAGCGCCAGCTGCGCGAGGAGGGCACCGGCCGCCAGCAGCTCGGCCGCGAGCGCTTCCTCGCCCGCATGTGGGAGTGGAAGGAGCACTACCACGGCAACATCCGCAAGCAGCTCGAGATGATGGGCGCGAGCTGCGATTGGAGCCGCGAGCGCTTCACCCTCGACGAGGGGCTGTCGCGGGCGGTGCGCGTCGCCTTCGTGCAGCTCTACCGCGAGGGCCTCATCCAGCGCGGCGAGTACATGGTCAACTGGTCGCCGGCGCTGGAGACCGCCGTCTCCGACCTCGAGGTGGAGTCGCGGACGGTCAAGGGGAAGCTCTACCACGTCGCCTACGCGGTCGCCGAGCTGCGCGAAGGGGACCCCGAGCGGCTGGTGGTGGCCACGACGCGGCCCGAGACGATGCTCGGCGACGTCGCCCTCGCGGTGCATCCGGAAGACGAACGCTACCGGCACCTCATCGGCCGCAAGGCCGTGCTGCCCATCCTCGGCCGCGAGCTGCCGATCGTCGGCGACGAGGCGGTGGAGCCGGAGTTCGGCACCGGCGTGCTCAAGATCACGCCCTTCCACGACCCGCAAGACTTCGTCATCGGCCAGCGCCACGGCCTGCCGTCGATCCAGGTGATCGACAAGCAGGGGAAGATGGCGACGGCGGCGGGGGAGCGCTTCGCCGGGCTCGACCGCTTCGCGGCGCGCGAGGCGGTGCTCGAACGGCTGCAGGGCGACGGCGCGCTCGTCAAGGTCGAGGACCACGAGCACAACGTCGGCCACAGCCAGAGAAGCGGCGAGCCGATCGAGCCGCTGCTGTCGACGCAGTGGTTCCTGAACGTCGAGGGGATGGCGAAGCAGGCCCTCGAGTCGGTGCGCGAGGGGCGGCTGTCGCTGGTGCCCGAGATGTGGGTGAAGACCTGGGAGCACTGGCTGGAGAACATCCGCCCGTGGGTGATCTCGCGCCAGCTCTGGTGGGGGCACCAGATCCCCGCCTGGTACACGCCCGACGGCCGCACCATCGTCGCTCACGACCTCGCCGAGGCGACGCGGCTCGCCGGCACCAGCGAGCTGGTGCAGGACCCCGACGTGCTCGACACCTGGTTCTCGTCGGGACTGTGGCCGTTCTCGACCCTCGGCTGGCCGGAGGACACCGTCGACCGGCGCACCTTCTACCCGACCGACGTGCTCATCACCGGCTTCGACATCCTCTTCTTCTGGGTGGCGCGGATGGCGATGATGGGGCTCCACTTCACCGGCACCGAGCCCTTCCGCACCGTGCACTTGACCGGCCTCGTGCGCGACGCCGAGGGGCAGAAGATGTCGAAGACGAAGGGGAACATCCTCGACCCCGAGGAGCTCATCGGCGAGTACGGCGCCGACGCGCTGCGCTTCACCCTCGCCGCGCTCGACAGCCCGGGGCGCGACATCCCCGTCGACCGCGGGCGCATGGCCGGCTACCGCGCCTTCGGCAACAAGATCTGGAACGCGACGCGCTACAGCTTGTCGCGGGTGGGGGAGGCGCGGGTGCAGACGGAGCTGGCCGTCGATGGCCTCGCGGCGCCCGAACGTTGGATCCTCTCGCGGCTGTCGCGCACGGCGGCCGAGGTCAACGCGCAGCTCGAGGCCTTCCGCTTCGACGAGGCGTGCGCGCGGCTCTACCACTTCTTCTGGGGTGAGCTGTGCGACTGGTACATCGAGCTGTCGAAGCCGGCGCTGTCCAGCGACAGTGACGCACCGCGACCGCGGGTTGCCGAAGTGCTGCTCACCGTGCTGGAACGCAGCTTGCGGCTGCTGCACCCCGTGATGCCGCACCTGTCCGAGGAGCTGTGGCACCGGCTGCCCGGCCACGAAGCCGTGCACCCGGAGACGATCTCGCTCGCGCCCTATCCCGCCGCCGTCGAGGCGTGGGAGGACGAGGCGCTCGAGAAGCAGATGGAGGCGCTGCAGGCGGTGGTCACCCGCGTGCGCGCGCTGCGCGCCGAGCTGTCGCTGCCGCCGCGCGCCGCCGTGACGCTGTACCTCGCGGCGCCACCCGACGTGGAAGCGTTCCTGCGCGAGCACGAGGCGCTGCTGCGCTTCCTGCTGCGGCCGCAGGAGCTCGTCTACGGCGCACCGCCCGAAGGTGTGCCGCAGGACCTCGTCGCCGGCGTGCGGCTGGGGCTGGAGAGCCAGGCCGGCCCGCTCGACGCTGGCGAGCGCCAGCGCCTGCAGGGCGAGCTCGCCAAGCTCGAGGGGCAGATCCAGGCGGCCGAGACGCGGCTCGGCGACGACGGCTTCCTCGGCAAGGCGCCGGCGCAGGTGGTCGAGCAGCAGCGGCTGCGCCTGTCGGAGATGCGGGCGCGGCGCGAGCAGCTCCGCCAGGGGCTCGGGGCCTGAGCGCCGACGCGAGCTTCGCCGAGCTGGTCGCCGAGGGCAGCCGGCGGCGCGGACGCACCGGCCTCGAAGTGGCGGTGCTGCGCAGGGTCGACTCGACCAACCGCCTCGCCTGGCGCATCCGCCGCGAGCTGGCCGAGGACGACATCGCGGTCGAGGCGGCGCTGCTCGCCTACGAGCAGACGGCGGGGCGGGGCCGCCAGGGGCGTAGCTGGTCGAGCCCGGCGGGGCTGGGCATCTACGCCACCGTCTGCGGCCGGCTCGTCGACCCGCAGCGGCTCCCAGTGCTCCCGCTCGCCGCTGCGGTGGCGGTGGCCGAGGTGCTCGACCGCTACCTGCCGGTGCCCTGCCGGCTCAAGTGGCCGAACGACGTCATGGTCAAAGGCCGCAAGGTCGCCGGCATCCTCGTCGAGGCGGCGGTGCGGCCGGGCGCCAGCCCCGAGGCCGTCGTCGGCTTCGGCGTCAACCACGGCCACGGCGAGCGCGAGCTGCCGACGCCGGCGGCGACGTCGGTCGCGCTCGAGACCGCGGACCCGCCGCCGCTGGCGAGGCTGGCCTGGGACCTCACCGAGGCGATGGCGCGCGAGCTGCGCCTCACCCAGCCGCGCGAGGTGACGGTGGCGCGCTGGCTGTCGCGCTCGCTGCACCTCGCGGGCGATACGCTGCGCTGCCGGCTGCCCGACGGCGGCGAGGTGGTGGGCACCTTCCTCGGCCTGACGCCCGACGGTCTGCTGCGGCTCGGCGTCGACGGCCGCGAGGAGCTGCTGGTGACGGCGGAGGTGGAGGAGCTGTGAAGCGACGGGGCGGCGAAGCGGAGGCAGCGGCGGGCTCACGCGAGGCCAGCGACGGCGCATCGCTGCTGGTGTTGATCGACGTCGGCAACACCAACACGGTGGTCGGCGTCTATCGTGGCGACGAGCTGGTGCAGAGCTTCCGGCTGTCAACCGACGCGGAGCGCACGGCTGACGAGTACGGCGCCCTGCTGCTGCCGCTCTTCGCGCGCGCCGGGCTCGAGCCCCGGGATGCGACGGCGGTCGTCGTCTCGTCGGTGGTGCCGCCGCTCAACGGCGTCTTCGACCGGCTGGCGCGCCGCTTCTTCGGCAAGGAGCCGCTGTTCGTCGAGCCCGGCGTCAAGACGGGGATGCCGATCCGCTACGACAACCCGACCGAGGTGGGCGCCGACCGCATCGTCAACGCGCTTGCGGCGCGCGAGCTGTTCGGCGCGCCGGTCGTGGTCGTCGACTTCGGCACCGCCACCACCTTCGACGTCGTCAACGCGGCGGGCGAGTACACGGGCGGCATCATCTGCCCCGGCATCGGCATCTCCGCCGAGGCGCTCTTCGCCCACGCCTCGCGTCTCTACCGCGTCGACATCCGGCGGCCGTCGCGCCTGGTGGGGCGCAACACCGCCGGCGCCATGCAGTCGGGTCTGTATTTCGGCTACGTCGGCCTCGTCGACGGCATCCTGGCCCGCCTCGCCGGCGAGCTGCCCGACCTGCGTGAGGTGGTCGCCACCGGCGGGCTCGCCGAGCTGATCGCCGGCGGCTCCGAGCGCATCACGCGGGTCGAGCCGCAGCTGACCCTCATCGGCCTGAAGCTCGTCCATGAGCGCAACCGCTGAAGGCGGCGGCGAGGCGCCCGCGAGCGACGCCGAGGGCGCCTGGTTCCGCGCCATCGAGGACGCCTTCGTGCGCCTGCGCGGCGCGCCGCTGCTGCTGTCGCCGGCCGACTTCCAGGTAGCGCTGCGCTGGCGGCGCGAAGGAGTGCCGCTGGGGCTCGTCGTTGCCACGCTCGAAGAAGTGTTCGAGAAGCGCCGCGAGCGCGGCGCCCGCGGACGCATCAACAGCCTGCGCTACTGCGCGCCGGCAGTCGAGGCGGCGTGGGCGGAGGTGCGCGAGCTGCAAGGCCCGGCGCGGCGCGCTCCGGCGGAGGAGCCGCCGGTCGAGGAGCGGCTGGCCGAGCTGGCCGCAGCGCTGCCGAAGGAGCTCGGCGAACGCGACGCGTGGAAGCACCGGCTGCTCGAGCTCAGCGGGACGGCGGAGGAGGTCGAGACCGCACTGCGCGGGCTCGACGACGAGCTGCTGGCGCAGGCCGACGCAGCGCTGGAGCCGATGGCGCGCGAACGGCTCGACGCCGAGGTCGAAGCGATCCTCGAAGGCCTGCGAGATCGTTTCCGCGACACGGACCTCGAGGCGCTGCGCGGCCAACTACGGCGTCAGCGGCTGCGCCGGCTGGTCGGGCTGCCGGTGCTGACGCTGTTCTGATGCCACTGCCGTGACTGTGACGCCGAGCGGCTCGGCGTAGTTGCTGCGCGGGTGGCGTGGCGGTGCGAGATCGTCGTCGCTGCAAGGGCGTGCTCGCAGATTCCGTCTGATGGAGCGTGCAGGACACACCAGCAGCGCCCCCGCTTGCCGTCCGCGCGCCGCTTCTCCTTCCCGCGGTGGCCGTGGTGTTCGCGGCCTGGGCCACGGCGCGGTTTCCGTCCTCCTCGATCGCGCTGCTCGTGGCTCTTGGTGCCGCGGGGCTGGCGCTCGGCCGGCGGGTGGGGGCGCTGCTGGTGTGGCTTGCGTTGGGCGCGATCTGGGCGCAGGTGCGGTGGGTCGGGCCGCGACAGGCGTTTCTCGCGCTCGACCCGGCCCGGCCGGTGACCCTCGCCGGTGAAGTCGCCGGCTGCTGGGCGGTCGACGAGGACGGTCTCGCTGCCTGGCTCGACGTCGACGACGTGCGACAGGGGAAAGCGTTGCGCGCGGCGGCAGCGCGCGTACGCGTGCACCTGCCGGCGGAGATGGCACCGCCAGCGTGCGGCGGTGGGCTCACCGTGCGGGGTTACCTGCGACCGCCGCGCGTCTACCGCAACGGCACTGTCACCGAGGTTGGGACCTGGAGCCTGTGGGCGAAGAGCGCGACCCTCGCCGAAATCACCGCGGAGCCGGACGCACTGAGCCGCGCGGCGATCGCTGCAAGGCAACGGCTATTTCCGCCTCCACAAATCGAAGCAGAGGAGCACGAGCCGCGTCCAGGCCTGCGCCTCGCGCGCGCGTTGCTGCTTGGCGACGGCGCCGCCTTGCCGCCGGAGCAGCGCGAGGCGATGCGTCGCGTCGGGCTCGCTCATCTGGTGGCGGTCTCGGGCCTCAATGTCGGCATGGTGGCGTCTGTCTTTCTGTTGGCACTCTTGCGCGCGCCGCGCGGGCTGCGCCTCGCTGGAACGCTAGCGGGCGTGCTGGCCTACTCGCTCCTCGTCGGTCCGCTGCCGTCTCTGCTGCGGGCGGTGCTCATGGCGGGTGCTGTGCTCGGCGCGCTGCTGTTGCGGCGATTGCCTGCCGCGCTCAACGGTCTCGCCGTGTCCTGCCTGCTGTTAGTGCTTCTCGATCCGTCGTGGGTGGACGACCTCGGCTTTCAGCTCAGCGTTGCCGCCACTGCCGGCCTTCTCGCGCTGGCGGTTCCACTGCGCGAGCGCTTTCGCCGACTCGGCGTCTTCGCCGCGCCGCTGGCGGTGACCCTCGCTGCGCAGCTCGCTACGCTGCCGTGGGCGCTCGCCTCCTTTGGCCGCATCAGCCTGATCTCGCCGCTCGCCAACTTGATCGCGGTGCCTTGGTCCGCGCTCGCGCTCGTCGTGACGTTGCTGTGGGCACTGCTGCGGCTTGCCATCGGCGCGGGTGCCGACGCGCTGCTCGCCGTGCTCGATCTGCTGGCGCGGCCGCTCGCCTGGCTCGAACAGCTGCCGGCGAGCGGTTGGATCACGTTGCCGCTGCAGGCGCCGTGGTGGGCGGCGTGGACTGTCGCGCTGTCGCTCGTCTCTTGTGCGCTGATGCCGCGGCCGCGCTGGACCCTCGCTGCGCGTGCCGTAGCCGTCGCGGCCGTACTCTGGTGGTGCGGTCCGTCGGCGCCATCCGCGGTCCCGGAGCTCGTCATGCTCGACGTCGGCCAGGGCGACGCGCTGCTGCTGCGCGACGGCGACGCGACGCTGCTCGTCGACGGCGGCGGTTGGCGGCGGCCGGGCTTCGGCGGCCGCGTGCTGCTGCCGGCCCTCGCCGCGCTCGGAGTGCGCCGCCTCGACGTGCTCGCCGTCACCCATGCGGACCGCGACCACTGCGGCGGCGCGGTCGACCTGCTGCGCGAGCTGCCGGTGGGGCAGGTGTGGGCGCCGTCCGGCATCGCGAGCACCGGCTGCGGCGCCGGCCTGCACGTTCGCGGCACGCCCTACGTCGAGCTCGCGGCCGGCGACGCGGCACGAGTGGGCCGCTGGCGTTTGCGCGTGCTCGGCCCGGAGCGCGACGGTGAGGGCCCGGACAACCACCGTTCGCTGGTGTTGCTCGCCGAGACTTTCGCCCGACGCGTCCTGCTAACCGGCGATCTAGACGCCGCTGGCGAGGAGGCGCTCCTGCGCCGCTGGGGCGCGCCCGCGCTCGCCTGCGACGTGCTCAAGGTGGCGCACCACGGCAGCCCGAGCTCGACGATCTCACCGTTCCTGCGCGCCGCCGATCCGCGGCTGGCGCTCATCTCCGTCGGCACCGGCAACGCATACGGGCATCCATCACCGAAGGTGCTCGCCGCCCTAGAGCGCCGCACCATTCTCGTTCGACGCACCGACCTCGACGGCATGGTGCGCCTGACCTTCGCCGATCCTTGGCGACTCCGCGCGAGCCCGCTCTAGCCATGGCCTTCACTACACTGCGCCGATGCGTCCCGTCGTCGTGGTGCTCGGCGCCACCGCCACCGGCAAGAGCGCGCTGGCGCTCCGCCTGGCGGAGGAGCTCGACGGCGAGATCGTCAACGCCGACGCGCTACAGGTCTACCGTGGCTTTGACGTCGGCACGAGCAAGCCGACGGCCGACGAGCGGGCGCGCGTGTCGCATCATCTACTCGACCTTCTCGATCCCGACGAGCCGCTCTCCGCAGGCGAGCTGTCGCGCCGCGCGCGCGCCGCCATCGACGACGTCCGCGCGCGCGGTCGCCTGCCCATCCTCGTCGGCGGCAGCGGCCTCTACCTGCGGGCGCTCCTCTCCGGCATCAGCCCGATGCCGCCCGTCGAGCCGCGGCTGCGTGTGTGGCTCGCGGCGGCACGTCACCGTGCCGGCCTACCGGCGCTGCGCCGCTGGCTGCGCGTCCTCGATCCGCACACCGCCGCGCGCACCACCGAAGGCGACACGCAGCGCACGCTGCGCGCGCTCGAGATCGCGCTCGGCAGCGGCCGCACGCAGACGTCTTGGATCGCGCGTCAGCCCTTCGCCGACGGCGCTTTGCCTGCCGTCCGCATCGGATTGACCCTGTCGCGAGCGGTCTTGTACCATCGGATCGCGGACCGAGTGTCCGCAATGGTCGCGAGGGGTTGGGTGGGGGAGGTCGAGGCGCTCCTCGAGGCGGGTTGGGACCCGAGCTCGCCGGCGTTTCAGGCGATCGGCTACCGGCAGCTGGTCCGGCACTTGCGAGGAGAGATCGATCTCGACCGAGCGGTCGAGGAAACGGTCCGGGCCACCCGCCGTTTCGCCAAACGCCAATCCACCTGGTTTCGCCGCGAGCCCGACGTGGTCTGGTTCGAGGCGGACGACCCCGATGCGGCCGTCAGTCGTGTTCTCGATTTTTTGAGGAACCGAGACGCCGGGAAGTCCCGGCAATAGGATGGCTACCGATGGCGAAGCATGCAATCAACATCCAGGATGGTTTCCTCTTCCAGAGCCTCAAGGAGGCGCGGGAGATTCACGGGCGGCTCCGGCCTTGATCCGGCGCGGACCGGAAAGGTTGGTGGCCAGCACACCGCCGACCGTGCCGCGGGCAGGCGCATCGCCGAGGATCGCGCCGAAATCCATGGGTTCGAAGGCAAGCTCCTGGCCGCTCGCCGCAACCAGCGCCTCGATATCGGCGATCGGGGTGCCGGCCTTTGCGGACAGCACCAGCTCATCGGGCTCGTACAGCGTGACGCCGGCAAGGCCCGACAGGTCCAGCACGAACTCTGTTTGTGCAGGGCGACCAATGAGGCGTTTGCTGCCCTGCCCGACGACCTCAATCGCCTTTCCTTCGGCCAGCGCCCATTGCGTTGCCGCTTCGACATCATGGCTATCGCGCGGCTTGAGAACATCCATGCGTGCGGGTGCCCTCCCCCCAAGAGGGTATCAAGAGGGTATAGAGCCGTGAGGCCGCCAATTCAGCAGGTATTTCAGGCCGCGCGTACGGTCTGGAGAAATTTCTCGACCTGCAGCGCCAACGTATTGCCCTCGGAGGCAAGCTCGCGCGCGAAGCTGAACACCTGGTTCGCCGCCGCGCCCGTCGCCCTGGCGTCCACCTCCAGGCTCCTGATCCGCGCGGTGACGCTGTCGGTTCCTTGCGCGGCCTCCTGGACGTTGACGGCGATCTCGCGCGTGGCGGCATGCTGCTCGGCGACCGCCGAGGTGATGGCGGTGGCGATCTCGGAGACGCGCTGGATGATGGAGCTGATCTCCTTGATGGCGGCGACCGAATCCTTCGTGACCTGCTGGATGTCGGCGATCTGCCCGGCGATCTCTTCCGTCGCCTTTGCGGTCTGGCTCGCAAGGTTTTTGACCTCGGAGGCCACGACCGCAAAACCGCGGCCGGCGTCGCCGGCCCGTGCCGCTTCGATCGTCGCATTCAGCGCCAGCAGGTTGGTCTGGTCGGCGATTTCGGTAATCAGGCTCGACACATCCAATCCGGCCGGCGACCGCGCCATCTGCGCAATCCGCGCGTCGGTGAGCGAGGCGCGCCGCACCGCTTCCCCCGCAATATCACGCGACTGCTCGGCCTGCTGTCCGATCTCCGCAATGGACGAAGCAAGCTGATCGGACGCAACGGCAACCGAGCGGACGTTCCTGGACGCCTCGCTCGCTGCGATCGAGACCGCATTGGCGAGCTGGTGGGTCACCTCCGCGGTCTCGGTCAGCGATTTCGCGGTGCCGTGCAATTCGCCGGTGGCGCGGTCGACGGTCGTGACAATCGCTCCCACGACTGCCTCGAAGTCGCCAGCCAGACGATGGGTCTCGTTGCGGCGTGCAGCGCGGCCTCCTCGACCGAACGTTTCTGTTCCTCCTCGAGCTGTTGCATCCGCAGCAGGTTGTCCCGAAAGATGCTGGCCGCGCGGGCGGCGTCGCCCACCTCGTCACGGCGGTCCTGATACGGGATTTCCACGGCTTTCTGCCCGCGGGCGAGCGAGCGCAGCACATCCGCGATTCGCCGTATCGGTCTTCCGATCGTCAGGGACGACAGGATCGCGATGCCGACCATCCCCAAAATAACGAGCCCGCCGAACGGCCAGATTGATCCAGGAGGCGCTCGCGGCTTCCGCGAAGCTCAAGGCCGCGAGCCGGTCGGCGCGCTGATCCGTTCCAGTCGCCATGAAGCTGAGCATGTCGCTCGCCTCGACGCGCGGCGGATCCGCGCGCAGCCGCAGGAGATCGCCTTGCGCACGCACGGCCTGCGTGAGCGCCTCGACAATGGTCTTATAGCGCGGCGGAGATTTCAGCAGACCCTCGATCGCCGCCCGCAACTGCGGATTGGTCACCATGAGGCGGGCTTCGTCGAGCACCAGCGCCGCGGTGCCGAGGGCATCGGCAATGCGACGGAGATCGTCGCTGTCGTTGCGCACGAAGCGGCTCCAGGACAGTGCCCCGACCCGCATGAATTCCGAATTGGCCTGCTGAAGGTTGGATTCGAGCGCCTGGCGATTGTTCGCGCGCACAACAGCGGGGCTGTTGATCACGGATTCGAAGTTCTGCGACCAAACCGCGTTTTCCTCGATCTGCCGGTCGCGCAGATCGACGATCTCGTACTGCACGCCGGCAATCTCGCGTGCGGCCGCGACGTAATTGTTGAACGCGGTCTTGGCGGTGGTGAGCAACACGCGGTCTTCGTCGAGCGTCGCCATCGCAATCGCCGAATCGTAGGCGGCATCGGCGCTGACAACGCAGTTCTGCAGGTACTGCAGAATCTGGTCGATTTCCGTAGCGGTCCTGGCCAGCCGGATATCGCGATCGATCGAGATCAGCTCGTTGAGGTTGCTCTTGGCCTCCAAGGCCGCCTGTTGCAGCTCTCGGCTCTCAGAGGCCTTGTTCATCAGATCGCGGGTCAGCCCGTTGACCCGCGCCTGGTTGCCGACCATTCCGGCCACCAGGATCAGGCCGACGAATGCGAAAATCCCAAGCCTCGCACCAATTCGGACGTTTAATCTGCGCATATGGCGCGGTTCTCAAATACAGTGGGCATACGTGTCTACGTATTAGGCAAATCTCTTTAGGTCTCGTTAAGATTTGGAGCGCTTCCGGCGGGCGGCGGCGCCCTTCGCGACGCCCGGCCGGCCTGATCAGGCCGGGCTTGGTTCGCCCGGGACCGCGACCGGTCGGCGGCGACCGAAAACGCCGGCATGATGTCGCGCGCGAACCGCCGCAACTGCTCTTTGCCGCCAAAAATCGTCAGCAGGAGGTATTCGGCCCAGCGCCCGCAGCGCTTCGAGCCTTCGGCAACCTCATCGGGCGTCCCATAGAGCGCGTTCTCCTCCGTGCCGCCGGCCTTGTCGGCATAGGCCAGCACGTGCGAGCCGCCTTTGCGGCCGGGCGAACGCGACACGTCGACCGTCCGCTGCGTGTATGGGCCTGCCGCGCGAGCGCGGCTTCGGCATCGGCGCTGATCCTTCGCGACATAGAGCTGGCGCGCGACCGCGACCTGCATGGGATCGAAAGCCGGCCGTGCGCCTCGCGCTCGGCGCGGTAGAGCGCGATGCGCTCGCCGATCGCCTCGGTCGAGGCGTACTGGTCGAGAATGAGGTTGAAGCCGCGCGCGGCCGCGCGGCGGATCGACGTTCGCTTGCCGGCGGCGACCCAGAACGGCGGATGCGGCTGCTGCGCGGGCGGCGGCTCGACCACGATGTCGTCGAACTGCCAGAACCGGCCGCGATGGGAGAAGCGCTCGCGTGACGTCCACGACCGGGTGATGACCTCGATCGCTTCCTCGAAGCGCGGCGTCCGCCTCGTCCGCGGGATGCAGAAGCCCCTGAACTCGCTGTGCCGGTAGCCCTTGCCGACGCCGAAATCGAGCCGGCCGCCGGAGATGAGATCGAGGGTCGCGGCCTGTTCCGCCAGCAGCACCGGATTGTGCCAGGGCAGCACCATCACGGCGGTGCCGACCCGCAGCGTCGTGGTGCGCATCGCGAGCACAGGTCGAGCAGCGTCAGCGTGGCGGAGACCTGGTTCCAGCCGGTGAAATGGTGCTCGACCAGGAAGCTGGAGCGATAGCCGAGCGCCTCGGCCTCGACGTTGAAGTCGAGGTAGTCGCGGAAGCCCTCGCCGGTCTCTCGGCCGGATGTCGCCGCTGTTGGCCTGGGTCGAAGCAAAAAGACCGAACTGCATCGGCCTAGAACCTCGGAATATCCGGAAACGGCACCTTGCCGGCATGCACGTGCATGCGGCCGAGCTCCGCGCAGCGGTGCAGCGTCGGGAACACCTTGCCGGGGTTGAGCAGGCCCTTGTCGTCGAAGGCGCATTTGAGCCGCTGCTGCTGGTTGAGATCGACCTCCGAGAACATCGCCGGCATCAGGTCGCGCTTCTCGACGCCGACGCCGTGCTCGCCGGTGAGCACGCCGCCGACCTCGACGCAGAGCTTCAGGATGTCGGCGCCGAACTCCTCGGCGCGCTCGCAGCTCGCCCGGCTTGTTGGCGTCGTAGAGGATCAGCGGATGCAGGTTGCCGTCGCCGGCGTGGAACACGTTGGCGACGCGCAGGCCGTAGTGCTCCGACATCTCGCGCATGCGCTCGAGCACGTGCGGCAGCTGCGCGCGCGGGATGGTGCCGTCCATGCAGTAGTAGTCGGGCGAGATGCGCCCGACCGCCGGGAACGCGGCCTTGCGGCCGGCCCAGAACAGCAGCCGCTCCTCCTCGCTGTCGGAGACCCGCAGCGTGGTCGCGCCGGCAGTCGCGCGGCGATCGCCTCGACGCGCTCGATCAGATGGTCGACCTCGGCCTGCGGGCCGTCGAGCTCGACGATCAGCAGCGCCTCGACGTCGAGCGGATAGCCGGCATGGCACGAAATCCTCGGCCGCGTGGATCGCGGGCTGGTCCATCATCTCCATGCCGCCCGGGATGATGCCCGCGGCGATGATCGCGGCCGACGCAGTCGCCGGCGTCCTCGACGGTCGGAAAGCCGATCAGCACCGCGCGCGCGGTCTCCGGCTTCTTGCAGGATGCGCACCGTCACCTCGGTGACGACGCCGAGCAGGCCTTCCGAGCCGGTGATGATGCCGAGCAGGTCGTAGCCGCCGGCGTCGAGGTGCTTGCCGCCGAGGCGCACGACTCGCCGTCGATCAGGACCATCTCGACGCCGAGCACATTGTTGGTGGTCATGCCGTATTTCAGGCAGTGCACGCCGCCCGAGTTCTCGGCGACGTTGCCGCCGATGGTGCAGGCGATCTGCGAGGACGGATCGGGCGCGTAGTAGAAGCCCTCGTGCTCGACCGCGTGGGTGATGGCGAGATTGGTGACGCCGGGCTGGACCACGGCGACGCGGTTGTCGTAGTCGATCTCGCGGATGCGGTTGAACTTGGCCATGCCGAGCAGGACGCCGTCGGCGAGCGGCAGCGCGCCGCCCGAGAGCGAGGTGCCGGCGCCGCGCGGCACCACCTTGATGCCGTTCGCGTGGCAATAGCGCAGCACGCGGCTCACCTGCTCGGTCGTCTCCGGCAGCACCACGACCATGCGGAAGCTGGCGGTAGGCGGTGAGGCCGTCGCACTCGTAGGCCCGCATCTCGCGCTCGGTCGCGATCACGCCCTCGCCCGGCACGATGGCGCGCAGCGCCGCGACGATGCGGTCGCGCCGCGCGAGCACGGCCGGCATCGGGGGGCGGCATCGCGACGACAAGGTGGCTCCTCAGACCGGCGGTCCATGAGAGCGGGGCGGGCCTCGGATCAGATCGAGGGCACAGCCCGATAGGTTACGCCTCCTTTATATCGTCAGGCGGCCTGGAAGTCGCTGCCATGCATGCAAAAAAGCGACGTGGCGCATCGAATCACGGAACAAATCGTCCGTCTGGGCCGTTGACACCGCGGACGCTTGAGCGCCATTCGAGACGGAGCGCCATTCGAATGCGTTGCCGGTTCCTGAATGGCGGGCGCGCCAGCGCGCGAGGAATGAAAAGGAGCGAGCGTGATGCGGACGTGGTTCATTGCCGTGGTCGCTTTTGACGTCGGCGGGAGCAGGGCCGGCCCAGGATTTGGCCGCCGGCGAGACGTCGTTCGGCAAATGCTCGCCCTGCCACGACATCGGGCGAACGCCACGGTCAGAGAACTCGGGCCGCCGCTGAACGGCCTCGACGGCCGCAAGGCCGGCACCTTCGAGGGCTATCAGTATTCCGAGGTCAACAAGAATTCCGGCATCGCCTGGAACGACGAGATATTCGCGAACTATATCCGCAACCCGATGCCGGAGATGCCCGGCACCAACATGGCGTTCGTCGGCATCCGCGACGACAAGGAGATCGCCGGCCTGTGGGCCTATCTCAAGCAATTCAAGGCGGACGGCAGCAAGTAGCCCTAGTGTGGCGGTTCAGAATTCCGCATCATTCTTAGCGGCTAAGTCCAACATGCGGACTTCTGAACCAAAGCCACACTAAGTCCAATAAGTGCTAGTGTTCTTCGATTCCGAAGTTCGCAAACGAGGGCGCCGCGGAATGATGCGAACTTCGGAATTGGAACACTAGCCGCGCAAGGCGGCGCCGCAACGTGGAGTTCGCGCCATGATCAAGGATCTGGTCGTTAATCTCGTCGGCCGCGCCCCGCAGGATTTCGCCGCCGACTACGCGGTCTCCGTCGCCAAGACATTCGGGGGCGCACGTCACCGGCATTGCCTTCCTGTACGATCCGGTCATTCCCGATGCCGGCTTTGGCGGAATTCCAG
>CAWJWP010000022.1:0-64755 GCA_963846495.1 Thermoanaerobaculia bacterium
GCCTCGCCATGTCCGACCAGAAGAGCTGCCGGCCCAGCGCGCGCTCGAAGTGGCCGATCGTCGCCATCGCCACCGCGTAGACCATCTGCTGGTGGAACTGCGGGTTGCCCTCGGACGGGGCGAGACCGTCGGTGGCCAGCAGATGCGGGTCTTCGAGGTCTACCGGGTCGTAGACCCGCTCGCTCGCCGGATCGACGTCGACGACCTCGAGGTAGTCGCCGGTCGGGCCCTTCTCGAGTCCCTTCTCGCGCGTCTTGCCGTCGGCCGACCAGCGGTCGCGCTCCCATGGGATGCGTACCACGACCTCGCTGACGTCGTAGTTCGCCATCTCGGTGGTGATGCTGGGATCGAAGGCGAAGACCCGCAGCCGCCGCGTCGGCGGCGGCTCCTTTGCCGACGGCGTCGACTAACGCACCGTGCGGCCTGGCGAGTTGGGCTCGCGGCTGGCTGATGTCGGCGCGGGGCGGGATCGGTTGCCTGCGCCCATCGCGGTTTACGCCGTCGAAGGTGGATCGTTGCCGGACAATCTAATAGACGGACGAGATCGTCGTCGCCTACTCGGCTCGACTGCGCGTTCAGCTCGTCGCACGGGCCATCACGCGGCGGCAGCGCCAGTGAAAGTAGCGCACCCAGATCCAGAAGCTCCGAAACGCCGGGTTCGTCGTCTGCCGATGGTGGTAGCGATAGTAGATCTGCTGCGCGATGACGGCGACGCGGAAGAGGCCGTAGACCTCGTAGAACGGCCAGTCGACGCGCCGCGCCATGTCCGACCAGAAGAGCTGCCGGCCCAGCGCGCGCTCGAAGTGGCCGATCGTCGCCATCGCCACCGCATAGACCATCTGCTGGTGGAACTGCGGGTTGCCCTCGGACGGGGCGAGACCGTCGGTCGCCAGCAGGTGCGGGTCTTCGAGGTCGACGGGGTCGTAGACCCGCTCGCTCGCCGGATCGACGTCGACGACCTCGAGGTAGTCGCCGACCGGGCCCTTCTCGAGGCCCTTCTCGCGCGTCTTGCCGTCGGCGGACCAGCGGTCGCGCTCCCACGGGATGCGCACCACCACCTCGCTGACGTCGTAGTTCGCCATCTCGGTGGTGATGCTGGGATCGAAGGCGAAGACCCGCAGCCGCCGCGTCGGCGGCGGCTCCTTGGTCGGACGCGAAGAGGAGGGCTCGTGCGGCGTGGCGGATTTCGTCTTGGCCATGGTGGATCTCGCTCGCGACGGTTCGAATGAATGCGCAGCTCGCGGCCCATGGTGGCCGGCGGTGAGCCTCCCTCAGCTATCAGACGGACGTCATCTTCTCTCTTGCGCGCCTCGACGGCTCAGCCCGGCGCGCGTTTCATCACGCGCCGGCAGCGCCAATGGAAGTAGCGCACCCAGATCCAGAAGCTCCGAAAGGCCGGGTTCCTCGTCTGCCGGTGGTGGTAGCGATAGTAGATCTGCTGCGCGATGACGGCGACGCGGAAGAGGCCGTAGACCTCGTAGAACGGCCAGTCGACGGCGGCGGCGCGCAGGCCCATGGCGTCGAGGTAGCGCTCGACGACCTCGTCGCGGCGCAGCATGCCGGGCACGTGCGTGGGCTGGCGGCGCATCTTGCGGGCGATCCAGTCGTCGCCGGCCTCGACCCAGTAGGCGAGGGCGGCGCCGAGGTCCATGAGCGGGTCGCCGACGGTCGCCATCTCCCAGTCGAGGACGCCGACGATGCGCGTCGGGTCGTCCTCGGCGAGCACCAGGTTGTCGAGACGGTAGTCGTTGTGGATGAGGCAGCGGCCGGCGTCTTCGGGCGTGCGCTCGGCGAGCCAGGCGCGGACGCGGCGGAAGCTCGGCACGTTCCAGGTGCGCGCCTTCTCGTAGCGCTGCGACCAGCCTTCGACCTGGCGGCGCGGGTAGCCGGGACCCTTGCCGAGCGCGGCGAGGCCGGTGGCGTCGACGTCGACGCGGTGGAGCTCGACGAGACGGTCGACGACGGTCTCGCACAGCGCGCGGCGTGCGCGCGACGGTCCAGTCGTAGCCCGCCGGCAGCTCCTTGCGCGGGATGGGGCCCGGGATGCGGCGCATGACGTAGAAGGGCGCGCCGAGCACCGTCTCGTCCTCGCAGAGGCCGATCGTCTCCGGCACGTACGGGAACGCCGGCCGCAGCGCCGTCTGGATGCGGTGCTCGCGGCCCATGTCGTGCGCCGACTTCGCCTTCGTGCCCGCGGGCGGCCGGCGCAGCACGAGGTCGAGCGGCGTTCCACCTGCGTCGTAGCGCAACAGATACGTCCAGTTCGACGCGCCGCCCGAGAACTGTCGCACCTCCGGGAGGCCCGGCGGCAGCTCCGGCAACCGCTCGCGAACCCAGCGATCGACGGCCGCGACGTCGAGCTCTTCACCGCGCCGCACCGCGCCCGTGCGATCGTCGCCGCGCAGTGTCGCGCTCTCTGAAGCGCCGGGCGGCGCTGTGAGTGTTGCCGGCGCTTCGCCGGCCGCGCTCACCGCGCGCTCTCGTCGGCGCGGCGCGCGGCGAGCTCGAGCTTGGCGATGAGCGCGAGGTGCACCTCGTCGGGCCCGTCGGCGATGCGCAGCGCGCGGGCCTGGGCGAAGAAGCCGGTGAGCGGCAGGTCCTTCGACACGCCGGCGCCACCGTGGAGCTGGATGGCGTCGTCGACGACCTTCTGCAGCACGCGCGGCGCCACCACCTTGATCGCCGAGATCTCCTTCATCGCGCCGTGCGGCCCGACGCGGTCGAGCTTCCACGCCGCGTAGAGCGTCAGCAGGCGCGCCTGGTCGATGGCGATGCGCGCCTCGGCGAGCCGCTCGCGGTTGCCGCCGAGGTCGATGAGGGGCTTGCCGAACGCGGTGCGCGAGGTGCCGCGCTCGACCATCAGCTCGAGCGCCGCTTCCGCCGCGCCGAGGCAGCGCATGCAGTGGTGGATGCGCCCCGGCCCCAGCCGCCCCTGCGCGATCTCGAAGCCCATGCCGAGGCCGCCGATGACGTCGGCGCGCGGCACGCGCACGTTCTCGAAGCGCACCTCGCCGTGGCCGGCGGGCGGGTCGTACTCGCCGTAGACCGGCAGCATGCGCTCGATCGTGACGCCGGGCGCGTCGAGCGGCACCAGCACCATCGAGTGCTGGTGGTGGCGGTCCTTGCTCGCGTCGGGCGTGCGGCCCATGAAGATCGCCACCTTGGCGTCGGGGTGGCCGAGGTTCGTCGTCCACCACTTGCGGCCGTTGACGACCACCGCGCCTTCGCCGTCGGGGATGATCGTCGCCTGCAGGTTGGTGGCGTCCGAGGACGCGGTGTCGGGCTCGGTCATGCAGATGACCGAGCGCACCTCGCCGGCGAGCAGCGGGCGCAGCCAGCGCTCCTTCTGCTCGGCGCTGCCGTACTTCCAGAGCACCTCCATGTTGCCGCTGTCGGGGGCCTGGCAGTTGAAGACCTCGGGCGCCAGCGCGTGCCGGCCGGTGGCCTCGGCGACCGGCGCGTAGTCGAGCGTCGAGAGACCGGCGCCGAGCTCCGCGTCGGGCAGGAAGAGGTTCCACAACCCCTCGGCGCGCGCCTGGGCCCGCAGCGACGCGCATGACCGCTGGCTGCCGCCAGCGCCGCCAGTCGCCGCCGTGCCGCTTCGGCGTTCGAGCTCTTCGTAGTACGCGCGCTCGGCCGGCACGAGGCGCTCGCGGATGAAGCGCGTGACGCGCTCGGCGTAGTCGCGGGAGCGAGCGGAGGGCTCGAAGTCCATGGCCGCCAAGGTCGTCCGATCGGCGGTCGGAGACTATGCCAACGTGCGCTCCGTCGCTGCGGCTCTCAGATCGGCTCGAGCTTGGCGAACTGCGCCACCAGCTTGCGCTTGCCGAACTTCTCGAAGTAGACGGTGAGACGGCCGGTCGGGCCTTCGCCCTCGACCTCCATCACCACGCCTTGGCCGAGCGTCGGGTGGCGGACGCGCATGCCGCGCCGCAGGCCACCCGCCGCGGTTGTCGCCGCGCGAGGCGGCGGCGCGGCAGCGGGACGGTGCATCGGCGCAACGCCGCTGCGCGCCGCCATCGGCGACGATGCGTGCGACGGTGTCGAGGGACGCGCCTGCGCCGACGCCGCGCGCGGCGGAGCGCCCGCCATGGATCCCGGCGAGCGCGCCGGGCCCGCCGCGCCTGACCGCGCCAACGTCCCCGGCGTCCGTCCGCTCTCGCCTCCGCTGCCACCGCTGCCGCCTAGCCCCGAACCCCACGACCGCGGCGCCGGCTTGTCGAAGAAGCTGTAGACGCCCCACGCCCGCTCGTCGACGAAGCGCTCCTCGCTCTCCTCCAGCTCGACGAGGTGTTCGGGCACCTCGCGCAGGAAGCGCGACTCGAGCTGGTCCTGCCAGCGCCCGGCGATGCGCCGCCGCCGGCAGCACGACAGCAGCAGCCGCTCCTTGGACCGCGTCATACCGACGTAGAGAAGGCGCCGCTCCTCCTCCAAGTCCTCGAGCTTGCCCTGCGAGTTGAAGTGCGGCAGCACGCCCTCTTCGAGCCCGGCGACGACGACGATGGGGAACTCCAGTCCCTTGGCGCTGTGGAGCGTCATCAGCATCACGCCGCCGCCGCCTTGCCAGGCGTCGAGGTCGGTCGTCAGCGAGACGTGGTCGAGAAAGGCCGTGAGCCCTTCGAGCGGCGGCAACCCCGGCGTCTGCTCGGCGAACTCCTGCGCCGCGGAGAGGAACTCCTCGAGGTTCTCCAGGCGCGCCTCGCCGTCGGCGTCACCCTTGTCATAAAGCTCGAGGTAGCCCGTCGCTTCGAGCAGCCGGCGCAGCAGCTCGGGCAACGCCAATGTCTCGGCCTCGCGCTGCAACGCCACGACCAGGTCGCGAAACCCGCGCAGCGCCTTGGCGCCGCGCGCCGGGAAGTCCTCGAGCACCTGCTCCTGCTGCAAGGCGTCCCACGGCGTCACACCGAGCTCGGCCGCCTGCTGGCGCAGCGTCGCCAGCGTGCCCTGGCCGATGCCGCGCGGCGGCTGGTTGACGATGCGCTCGAGCGAGTAGGCGTCGCGCGGGTTGCGCAGCACGCGCAGGTAGGCGATGACGTCCTTGATCTCGGCGCGCTCGTAGAAGCGCACGCCGCCGACCAGCGTGTAGGGGATCTCGCGGCGCAGCAGCTCCTCTTCGAAGGTGCGCGTCTGCGCGTTGGTGCGCACCAGGATGGCGAGGTCGGAGAGCGGCCGCCCGCGTTGCAGCTCGAGCAACGTGCGCACCACCCACGACGCTTCGTCGCCTTCGTCCTGCGCCTTGTAGACGCGCAGCGCCTCGCCCGCGCCGGCGTCGGTCCACAGGCGCTTGCCGCGCCGCGACTCGTTGTTGGCCACCACCGCGCCCGCGGCGTCGAGGATCGTCTGCGTCGAGCGGTAGTTGCGCTCGAGCTTGCGCACGGTGGCGCCGGGGAAGTGCTTCTCGAACTGCAGGATGTTGTCGAGCTCAGCGCCGCGCCAGCGGTAGATGCCCTGGTCCTCGTCGCCCACCGCGGTCAGGTTGCCGGAAGCGCCGGCGAGCAGCCGCACGAGCTCCATCTGCACCGCGTTGGTGTCCTGGAACTCGTCGACGAGCAGCCACTTGAGGCGCTCGCGCCAGCGCACCATCAGCTCCTGGTTGCTGCGCAGGATGCGCACCGCCCAGAACAGCATGTCGTCGAAGTCGACGGCGCCCGATTGCAGCAAGAGGCCCTGGTAGCGGCGGTAGGCGCGCGCCACGCTGCGGCTCCAGAAGTCCTGCGCCCGCGCCTCGAACGTGACCGTGTCGATCATGCGGTTCTTGGCGGAGCTGATGGCGGCGAGCACGGCGCGCGGCGGATACTGCGTCTCGCCGAGGTTCTCGAGCTCGAGCGCCTGCTTGACGAGGTTGATCTGGTCGCCGCTGTCGAAGATGGCGAAGTCGCGCTGCAGGCCGGCGCGGTCGGCGTAGCGGCGCAGCAGGCCGAGCGAGAAGCGGTGGAAGGTGCCGACGAAGCCGCCCAGCGAGTCGGTGCCGAGCAGGCGCTCGACGCGCTCGCGCATCTCGCCCGCCGCCTTGTTGGTGAAGGTGACGGCGGCGATCTGCGTCGGGTCGACGCCCTGCTCGCGCACCAGCCAGGCGATGCGGTAGGTGATGACCCGCGTCTTCCCCGAGCCGGCGCCGGCGATGACGAGCTGCGGCCCCTTGCCGTGGGTGGCCGCCGCGAGCTGCTCGGGGTTGAGCTCCTGCGCCCAGTCGCGCAGCTTGGGAGCCGTCATCGCGGCGAGGGTATCAGCCGGACGGCGGGCGCGGAGCCCGCCGACGTCGCCCGCCTCGACGCGCGCGAACGGTCGGCCCGCGGGCGCGTGTAGGGCGGGCTCGGCGCCCGCCGTCCGGGGCCAGCCTCAACGCCGACGCGTGCCGCCGAAGACGGCGTGGCCGCAGTCGGTCCAGTAGACGTCGGCATCGGCGAAGCCGGCTGCCGCGAGCCAGGCTAGCTCGTCGCGGAGCGGCGCCGGCTTGTCGAAGGCGTCCGGGTAGCGGAACCAGTTCCAGCGGTCGTCCTGGAACTGGCGCCAGGCGGCGCCGGCTGCACCGGCCTCGGCGTCCGCGGCGCGCACGGCGGCGTCCCAGCTCTCCGCCGCTTGGTCCCACGCGGCGCCGGGCGCTGGACGGTAGAGATCAGCCACGACGAGCGCGCCGCCCGGCGCCAGCGCGTCGTGGAGGTGGCGGTAGAGCGCCGGCTTCGCGGCGTGGTCGACGTGATGGAGCGCCAGCGAGGAGACCATCGCGCGCAGGGGCGGCCCCACCGCGAGCACGGTGTGCAGATCGAGTGCGTGGAGGTCGCACGTCGCAGTGGTGAAGCGATTGCCGAAGGGCGTGAGCCGTCGCTCGGCCGCGTCGCGCATCGCCGGCGAGCCGTCGAGGCCGACGGCCGTCGCCTCCGGCTGCGCGGCGAGGATCGCTTCGCTGAGCAGCCCTTCGCCGCAGCAGAGATCGACAACGCGCGTCGCTTCCGGAAGCCGCGGCACAAGCGCCGCGACGAGCGCTACTTGCCGCGCGCGGTGCGGCACGTAGAAGCGGCCGCGGTCGAGGAACAGCGCGGAATCCTGCTCCGACCAAGGGCTCACGCGCGGATGCTAAGCGATGGCCTGCGATGCGCGCCGTCGCGGCCAAGCTGGTCGTGCAGCTACCGCTTCGAATGACCGTCCGCGACGTCCGGGCGGACGCCGCAGCCCGGCGGCAGCGGCTGGATGAGGTCGCAGCGGCGGTAAGCGCGCACCAGCTTCTCGATGCGTTCGATTTGCCCAGGCGTGAGCTCGCTGGCGCAGAAGTCCGGGACCATGTTCATGAAGTTGTGGATCGGATCCAGGCCGGGCAGGTTCGTGCAGGTGTCCATGCGATAGCAGCGGTCGATCTCGTTGTTTGGCAGGCGATGGATGGGCGTGTCGCCAACGTAGTCGGTGATCTGGCCGCAGCGGGGCCGGAGCCGGCATTCGACGTCCGGGCTGGGCGAGCCGAAGGTGTGCAGCAAGCCGAGCCAGTGCCCGACGAGGTGCACGAGCATCTCGCCCTCGCCGTGCAGACGGCTGAGCACCGGATCCGCGACCGGGTACAAAGCCGGGTCGTAGGGCAGGTAGTCCCGATTCATCAGGATGCCGTCGGTCCCGGCAGAGCCCTCGAAGAGCTCCCTCGTGTGCGGCGACGACGAGACGTTGTCCACGGAGCGCAGCAGGAAAACGTGGAGGGCACCGAGCTGCTCGTCGTGCGAGTAGCCCATCATCGCCGCCAGCTCGGCGACCTCCGGATGGCTTCCCGGCGCCGACGTGATCCGGAACATGTCGAAGCTGCGCACGTCCACGCCGGCGGGGACGAAGGAAATCCCGGCGCCGCCGAACGTCCGGTTGAGCACCTCAGTCTGCCGGTCGACGAGGACGAGGGGCGGCGCGTGATCGAGGTCGTCGGGCTCGACGGACGGCCCACGAATGTAAGCGTCGTACACCACGTGATAGACGATCGGGACGACGATGCGTTCGCCCGGCGCGAGCCGCGCCGCCGCGACGACCGCAGCCTCGGCCTCGATGGCGGCCTTCGGTCCGCCCGTCCGCGTGGGAGGCGGCGTGGAGCATCGCCGGCCCCTCAGCACGCAGGTCGCGCCGGCCGGTTCCGCCGCAAGGCCCCATAGCACGGCGACCGCTGCCAACGCGATCGACGTCCGCCGGACCATCGCCCTTGCTCCCCGCTCGACCTCGGCTACTGCGCGCCGGATGGCGCGCGCACGATGAGGTTGGGACGGAAGGTGCGCACCATGCGCTCCATGCGCTCGATCTGCCCCGGCGTGAACTCGCTGGCGCAGAGGTCGGGCTCGAGGTTCATGTAATTGGTGATCGGGTCCATCCCCGGGAAGCCCGGGCAGGTGTCGAGCGGGATGCAGCGCAGCTCCTCATGATCGTCCCAGGTCCAGCGGTGCGCCGGCGTGTCGCTCACGAAGTCGCTCGAGTCCGCGCAGGTGAACCAGCAGTCGCTCTCGTCCTCCTGGAAGGTGTCGAGCAGCCCCGCGTAGTGGCCGACGAGATGGACCAGCGTGTCCCCTTCGAAGTAGTAACGGCGCAGGATGCGGTCGGCGTTCGGGCGCAGCGCTTCGACGTAGGGGAGGTAGTCCCAATCCATCATGATGCCGTCCGCCAGCAGCTCGCTCTCGAACATGCTCTTGGTCTCCGCCGGCGCGGCGCGGTTCGGCGCGCGGCGCATCAGGAAGACGTGCAGCATGTCGTGGCGGTTGGCCGTCAGGTCGCGGATCATCGGCATGAGCTCGTCGAGCGACGGCGGGTCGCCGACCGCCCTCTCCGGATCGTCCCAGCGCGCGAAGCTCGAGAGCGTCGTCTCGACGGTGCGGAAGGAGAAGCCGGTGCCGCGGAAGGCGCGATTGAGCGTCTTCGTCTGCTGCTGCGTCAGCGCCAGCGGAGGCGCGTGCGCGAGGTCGTCCGGCTCCTCGCTCGGCCGCGCACGATACGAGCCGTAGACCACGTGGTAGGCGACCGGCACGACGATCTTCTCGCCCGGCGCGAGGCGTGCCGCGGCCACGAGCCTGGCTTCGGTGGTTTGTGCCTTCGCCCGCGGGCTGGGCGGCGTCGAGCACCGCCGGGCCCGGCGCTGGCAGTCATCGCCGGCCGCCGGCGCCACCAGCGCGGCGCCGAGCGCCGCGGCGGCCACCAGGACGACCATCACCCTTCTCATCGTCCCACCCCTTTTGTCTCCACTTGAGCATATATCGCGGCCGATTGCTCGAAGCGGGCCTGCCGCCGCCGCGCCTCGGCGGTGAGGTCGTCGCTGGGTCCCACCACCCGCTCGAGCAGAGCCGTCCCGCGCCGCATCCAGCGCAGCCCGTCGGCGCGTCGGCCGGCGCTCGCCAGCAGCTCGCCGTAGAGGCTCATCGCGAGGCCGCGGTCGGCGCTCGTCTCGTCGGTCGACGCCTCGACGATGCGCCAACCGGCCTCGGCGGCGCGCACGCGCTCCTCCGCCGTCGGCAGGGTGAGCGCCAGGTCGAGCCGCGCGATGCCCGCCTCCGTGCTGTCGCTGCCGTAGAGCTCCTCCGTCAAGCGCAGGGCGTCGGCCAACACGCTCGCGGCCTCGCGGACCTTGCCGCGCAGCACCAGCACGTGACCCAGGGCGCTCAAGTCCTCGGCGACGAACGAGTGTCGCGGTCCCAGCACCACCTGGTTGATGCTCAACACCTCGCGGCGCAGGCGCTCGGCTTCCTCCAGCCGCTCGCGGCGGAGCGCCAGCTCGGCCAGGTTGTTGAGCACCTCGGCGGTGAGGCTGCTGCGCCGCCCGTAAGCGCGCAGGTAGGCGGCGAGCGCGTTCTCGAAGTGAGCCTGCGCCTCGGCGAGGTCGCCGCGGTCTTGCGCCAGGTTGCCGAGCAGATTCTCGGCGGCGCCCTCGCCTTCCGGCAAGCCGATGCGACGGGCGTCCTCGAGCGCCTTGCGGGCGACCGTCGCCGCCTCGGCGGGGCGATCCGAGCGCCGCAGCTCGATCGCCAGGCCGACCCGCAGCAGCACGGTGTCGGGGTGGTTGGGCCCGAATGCCTCGTCGCCCAACGCCAGCGTCGCGCGGGCGAGCTGCAGCGCGCGCTGCTCCGCGTGCGGTGTCTGCTCGAGCACGCGGCGCAGACCCATCTGGTAGTCGAGCCGCACCACCGGCGTCTTCGCCAGCGCGACGGCGCTCGTGTACTCCTTGGCCGCCACCGCGAGCGCGCCGTTGCGCAGCGCCACCTCGCCGGTGATGCTGTGCAGTCGCGCCATCATCTCCGGCCGCGACGGCGCCGCCGCCGCCGCGCTGCGCGCCACGAAGAGCCACTGCTCCGCTTCCTTGACCGGCGCCGAGGTGCGCTTCACCGAGGTCTGCGCGAGGTCGACCGCCGCCGCCGCCACCGGCCGCGCGTCGCGGCTGCGGAAGCCGGCCTGCAGCGATTCGCGCAGCGCCGCCTCGCCGGCGTCGAACCGCCGCGTCGCGAGCAGGGCGCGCGCGAGCTGGCGCTGGGCCTCGGCGACCCGCGCGTGGTCGGCCGGCGGGGCCGCCGCGACGGCCGCGCGCGCCGCGGCGACCGCCGGCTCACCGCCGGTCGTCTCGCCGACGACGGCGGCGCGACGCAGCGCGTGATCGGCAGCCTCGGACTGCGCGCTCGGAACGGAGACGCGCGCGTAGAGCAGCGCCCGCGTGTCCCGGCAGGCGTCGAGGCTGCCCAGCGCCTCGAGCGCGTGCGGGGCGCGCCGCACCGATTGCTTGCCGCCGCGCGACAGCGCCGCCACCACCTCGGCGAGGTCGTCGCGCCGTTCGGCGTAGCACGCCATCCGACGGTCGAGCAGCTGCTGCGACTGCGATCCCGAGACGGTCGCCCGGCAGGCGGCGACTCTGCCTGCGACGAGCCCCGCCGCGTAGCCGTCGAGCCGGCGCGCGACGCGACGCCACACGTCTTCGGCGTAAGCGACGCCCGACTGCTGAACACGCCGGCGAGGCGCGTACGCACCGGCTCGCTCCACACCGGCCCCAGGTCGCGGTCGAGGCCGCGGCAGCGCACGCTGGCGCTCTGCGCTACGAAGCCCAGCCCGGCGACGGCGAGGAAGCCGGTCGACAGCGCGGCGACGCGGAAGCGCTTGCGCCGCCGCACGGCGGGATCGCTCAGGAGCGCTTCGATCAGCGCCGCCATCGACGGCCAACGCTCCTCCGGCTCCGCCTGCAGGCCGCGGATGACGACGGCATGCAGCCACTTGGGGATGCCGGGCCGCGACGGCGGCGGCCCCTCGACGATCTCCTCCATCAGCTCGGCCGGGTTGGCGGCGTGGAAGGGCAGCTCGAGGTTGAGCGCCTCGTAGAGCGAGACGCAGAACGAGTACTGATCGCTCGCTTCGCTGGCGGTGCCGCCGCGGAAGAGCTCGGGTGCAAGGTAGTGGAACGTGCCGGCGATGCCGGCGCGGCCCGCCGACTCGAGACGCATCCATGCTTCTCTCGTCAGCGCCAGACCGAAGTCGGCGACGACGGCGCGGCCGTCTCTTCGCAGCAGCACGTTGGCGGGCTTGAAGTCGCGGTGGACGATGCCGGCGGCGTGCGCGGCCTGAAGGCCCGCCGCCGCATCGAGGAAACGCGCCAGCACCTCGCGCCACGGCCGCGGCTGTGCGCGCGGCGCGCCGCGGATCCAGTCCTTGAGGTTCTCCCCCTCGACCAGCTCCATGGCGATCCACAGGCCTTGCGGCGACTCGCCGACGTCGTAGACGCCGATGACGTTGGGGTGGTCGACGCGCGCGATCGCCTGCGCTTCCGCCTGCAGCCGGCCGGCGGCCTCGCGGCTGCGGCTCAGCTCGCGCTTCACCAACTTGATCGCCACCCGGCGCTCGAGCTCGGGATCGTGCGCCACGTAGACGACGCTCATGCCGCCCTGGCCGAGCAGCTCGACGATGCGGAACCGGCCGATCGATGCTGGAGAGGCGAGCGGGAGGGCGGAGGCTTGGGTCAAGGCTGGATGGGTCGGCGCAGGGCGCAAGCCCCAACGCTGTTTGAACTACGTGTCGCGAGCGTGAAAGATGCCGTTATGGTCGCACGGCATTCTGCTGGCGGGCAAGGTCGTGCGACAATGCGAATGCTACGCCGATAGTGCAGCGCGGTGATGCAGCGCTACGTACGGAGCGTACGCTAGAGAACTGGAGATCGTTCATGGCCCCGAGAAGGACCTTGACCCGCAGCGACTGGCAGACGATGGAGTTCTGCTGGGCTCTGGGCGCGCCCACGGCGCGAGAGGTCTACGACGAAGCCAACCGCGACACCTCGGTGTTCCGGCGGCTCTTCTCCGACTGGAAGCTGACGACGGTACGGACCTTCCTGAGCCGCCTCGTCGAGAAGGGCTACCTGCGCACCGAGGTGCCGATCGAGGTGCTGCTCGAAGCGCAGGGCCCCAGGAAGCGCGAGGTCATCGACTACCTCGAAGGCCTCGTCGGCGACCGCGATCGCGCCGTCGAGGTGGTGGTGTCGGCGGCCCACCGTCCCAGCGTCGCCTACGTCGCCGACGACGGCGCGCGGGCCGCGGAGGTGGCGAAGAAACTGGCGTCGCTGGGTGCGACGGCGAGCACCCGCGAGGGCACGGCGAGGTTCGTCCCCACGTTGACGCGCGCCGAGGCGCTCGACGAAGAGACCACGTCGTTCTTCGACTACATCGCCCGCGACGATCCGCAGGCCTACGACCGGATCATCGAGCGCGCCGCCGAGCGCAAGGCGTCGATCGGCAAGCCGGCCGCGCGCATGGCGCGGACCGCCAGCCGTCGCCGCAAGGCCTGACGGCGCCGCTCGGCCAGGCGACAAAGACAGCGTCGCGCCGCTACGCCGGAGACGGCGCGCGTCTGGAGTTGACAGACGCACGACACTTGGCGTACGTTGGTCGACGACTGGGAAGGCCTGTAGGAAGCAGGCAGATCGGGCGATGCGGCTCCCATGAGGCCGCCTCGCCCATTTTTCTTTTTTCCGCCGCGTTGCGCGCGAGCCTTCGCCGCGCTCGCTGCGGCTACTCCACCGTCACGCTCTTCGCCAGGTTGCGCGGCTGATCGACGTCGGCGCCGCGCCGCACGCCGATGTGGTAGGCAAGGAGCTGCAGCGGTATGACGTTGACGATGGGCTGCAACAGCTCGCCGACCGAGGGCACCGCCAGCACCTCGTCGGCGATGTCGCGCACATCATCGGGACGGTCGGTGACGACGATCGTGCGGCCGTCGCGCGCCTTGACCTCCTGCAGGTTCGACAGCATCTTGTCGAAGACGCGGTCACCCGTCGCTATCGCCACCACCGGCAGGTCCTCGTCGATGAGCGCGATGGGGCCGTGCTTCATCTCGCCCGCCGGGTAGCCCTCGGCGTGGATGTAGGAGATCTCCTTGAGCTTGAGCGCGCCTTCCAAGGCGATCGGGTAGTTGATGCCGCGCCCGAGGTAGAGGAAGTCGTTGGCGCGCACGCTGCGCCGAGCCAAGTCCTCGATACGGCGACTCTGCTCGAGCGCCTCCTCGATCGCCTGCGGCACGTGCGAGAGCTTCTGCAGGTGGCGCGGCTCGATCGTCTCGCCGCGCGCCTGCCGGATGTAGAGCGCCAGCAGATAGAAGGCGACGAGCTGCGTCGTGAACGCCTTCGTCGAGGCGACGCCGATCTCGGGGCCGGCGTGGGTGAGGACCGTGCCCTCGCTGATGCGCGTCGCCTGGCTCCCCGGCACGTTGCAGATGCACGCCAGCAACGCGCCGCGCTCCTTGGCCGCCTCCATCGCCGACAGCGTGTCGGCCGTCTCGCCCGACTGCGAGACGCCGAGGGCGAGCACCGAGCCGTCGACGATGGGGTCGCGGTAGCGGTACTCGGAGCCGTAGTCGACCTCGACCGGCAGCCGCGCCAGCTCCTCGATCAAGAACTTGCCGACGAGCGCCGCGTGCCAGGAGGTGCCGCAGGCGAGCACGTGCAGCCGCTCGACTTTGGCCAGCCGCTCGGGCGCGATGCCCAGCTCCTCGAGCTCGACGCGGCCCTTCTCGAAGTCCACGCGCCCCGAGAAGGTCTCCTGGACGACCCTCGGCTGCTCGTGGATCTCCTTGATCATGAAGTGCTTGTAGCCTCCCTTCTCGGCCTGGCCGGGGTCCCAGGAGAGCTGGCGCACGGGGCGCTGCACCGGCTTGCCCGAGCTGTCGTGCACCTCCTGTCCACCCTCGTCGATGCGGGCGATGTCGCCGTTCTCGAGGTAGACGACGCGCTTGGTGTAGTTGACGAGCGCCGTGGGGTCGGAGGCGAGGAACTGCTCGCCGTCGCCGACGCCGAGCACGAGCGGCGGGCCCTGGCGGGCGGCGACGATCTCGCGATGGCCGTTTTGATTTTCGTGATCACCGCGCAAGACGGCGAAGGCGTAGTGCCCCTGCAGGCGCTCGCGCGTAGCGAGGACGGCGGCGAGCAGATCCTTGCCGCTGTCGAGCTCGCGCGAGACGAGGTTGGCGATCACCTCGGTGTCGGTGTCGGTGGAGAACGTCCAGCCGTCGCTCTTGAGCTCGTTCTTGAGCTCGGCGAAGTTCTCGATGATGCCGTTGTGGATGACCGCCACGCGGCCGCGCGCGTCGACGATCGGGTGCGCGTTGCGCTCCGACGGGCGGCCGTGCGTCGCCCAGCGCGTGTGACCGAGGCCGAAGCTGCCGTGAAGCGGCGACTCGGCGACCTTCTTCACCAGCTCGCCGAGCTTGCCCTCGGCGCGGGCGGTCTGCAGGCCGCCGCCGTTGACCACTACCACTCCGGCCGAGTCGTAGCCGCGATATTCGAGACGCTTGAGGCCGTCGAGCAGCAGCGGGACGACCTCGCGAGGACCGACGTAACCGACGATTCCACACATGACGAACTCCCCTGACCATTCCGTTGGGTGAGCGCCGAGCCGGTAGCCCGGCGACCGCGATGCACCTGGAACGCTCGATCCGTCCACCGGGATCGCCGGTGTGACGGTCCGCTGAGGCCTGGTGGGGGGGAGCCGCTCTTCGCCACGGTACGGTGACCGTGGTTGCCGCCCGCCGACCTTTGTCGTCCCGTTGCCGGGCCGCTTTGCCGTCCGCGAGCGAGCGCGCTCCAGTCAGGTGGCATCCTGGGAGGCATCCGCCGATCCGTTCGATTTTCACCCCGTGCCCGTTTTGCGTTTCGGCCCGGGATTTAGCCTCACCTCGCGGTGAGGAACCTCCAACCTCGTCTTCCTACTGTCGCCTGCGCGACGGCAGGACCTGGCGCTGTCCGTCCCCCTGTACTGGTTTGTTTGAGTCGCTGGCCGGCGGTCACCTCCTTCGTCGGACACCTACTGTAAACCCGTCACCGCTTCTCGTCACCCTTCGCCTTGCGTCTTTGCTGCCAACCCTCGACGTTGCGCTGGCGCGCGCGCCCGACGCCGAGCGCGCCGTCGGGAACGTCGTGGGTGATCACCGAGCCGGCGGCGGTGGTGGCGCCGCTGCCGACGCTGACGGGCGCCACCAGCATGGTGTCGGAGCCGACAAAGGCGCCGGCGCCGATCTCGGTCTTGTGCTTGCTCACGCCGTCGTAGTTGCAGGTGACGACGCCGGCGCCGATGTTGGCCTTCTCGCCCACCGTGGCGTCGCCGACGTAGGCGAGGTGGTTGGCCTTGGCGCCGGCGCCGAGCCGCGACGCCTTGACCTCGACGAAGTTGCCGACGCGCGCGCCGGCGCCGAGCTCGGTGCCGGGGCGCAGGCGCGCGAAGGGACCGACACGGCAATCGCTCTCGACCGTGGCGCCGTCGAGCACGCTGTAAGGCTCGACGACGACGCCGTCGGCGACGCTCGTGTCGCGCAGCCAGGCGCCCTGGTGCAGCACGCAGCCGGCGCCCACCGTGCACCGGCCGAGGATCGAGACGTCGGGGTGGATCACCGTATCCGGTCCAATCGTCGTGTCGGGATCGATCCGGGTGCGGTGCGGCTCGAGCACCGTCACGCCGGCGAGCATCAGCTCGTTCAACTTGCGCTCGAGGAGCAAGCGATGTGCCTGCGCGAGCTCGGCGCGAGTGTTGACGCCGAGCGCTTCCTGCGGGTCGTCGAGGTGAACGAGGGCGACGCCGCCTTCCGCCTGCGCGATCGCCGTCACCGCGTCGGTCAAATACAGCTCGCCTTGCGCGTTGTCGGGGACGATCTCGTCGAGCCGCTTGAAGACCTCCGGCGCGGGAAGCGCGTAGAGGCCGGCGTTGATGGTGCGCACCGCGAGCTGCTCGGGCGTTGCGTCGCGCGCTTCGACGATCGAGCCGAGACGGCCGTCCTCGCGCGCCAGCACACGGCCCAGCATCCCCGGCGCGTCGAGGCCGGCGACGGCCATCGCGGCGCCGCTCTCTTCTGCCGCCGCGAGCAGCGCGCGCAAGGTCTCGATGCGCACGAGCGGCACGTCGCCGGAGAGCACCAGCACCGTCGCCTCGCCGTCGATCTCGGGGGCCGCCTGCGCCAGCGCGTGACCGGTGCCGAGCTGCGGCTCCTGCAGCACGAAGCGCACGTCGGGCGCGGCGAAACGGCGCTCCACTTCCTCGGCGCCGTGGCCGACGACGACGACGATGCGGTCGCAGCCGGCGGCGCGCGCCGTCTCCAGCACCCAGGCGAGCAACGGCCGACCCGCCGCCTCGTGCAGCACCTTGGGAAGCGCCGACTTCATCCGCGTGCCCTTGCCGGCCGCAAGCACGACAGCCACCACGCGCGCGCCTTCGCTCACGGGGTCCTCCGTTCGCGCAGCGCCGCGCGCGTCGCCACCACCACGGGATCGGTCGCCGAGTCGTGCCGCAGCGGCGCCAGCGCCAGCACCGCGCGCGCCAGCTTGTCGGAGTCGTGGCGGATGAGCTCCCCTTCGCCGAGCAGGTCGTCGACCAGCACCTGCACGCCATGCTCGGCGATCCTGCGCTCGTCGACGAGCACCGGCGCCGCCCGTTCCTTGCCGTAGAGGTCGAGCAGCGGCAGCGGTGGCGCGGTGGCGTTGACGAGCACGGCGTCGACGAGCCCCGGCTCCGCCCAGCGCTCGATCGCCTCGAGATGAGCGACGGCGTCCATGTGGTCGGTCTCGCCGGGCTGCGTCATCAGGTTCATCAACAGCAGCACGTTGGCGCGCGTCTGCCGTACCGCCTCGCGGATGCCGGGGATCATCAGGTTGGGCAGGATCGAGGTGTAGAGCGATCCCGGCCCGAGCACCACGAGGTCGGCGTCGAGGATCGCGTCGACGGCGCGCGGGAATGCCGCCGGATCCGGTGGATCGAGCTCGATCTGTTGCAGCCGCTCGCCGCTCTGGCCGATCGCCGACTCCCCTTCGTAGACCTTGCCCGAGGCGCCGACGGCGCGCAGGGTGACGTTGCCGAGCGTCGCCGGCAGGATGCGGCCGCGCACGGAGAGGATGTGCTCGGTCTCGACGATCGCCTGGTAGAAGTCGCCGGTGACGCCGGCGAGCGCGGTGAGAAAGAGGTTGCCGAAGGAGTGGCCGGCGAGCTCGCGCCCCTCGCCGAAGCGGTACTGGAAGAGCTTGGCGAGGAGGCCCTCGTCGTCGGCGAGGGCGACGATGCAGCTGCGGATGTCGCCGGGAGCGGGCATGGCGAAGTCGCGCCGCAGCCGGCCCGACGAGCCGCCGTCGTCGGCGACGGTGACGACGGCGGTCAGGCTCTGCAAGTCGCCGCTCGCCACGTGCTGCTTGAGGCCGCGCAGCAGCACCGAGAGGCCGCTGCCACCGCCGACTGCCACGACCGAACCGGCGCGCGCCCGCCGCGCCTGAACCGACGCTGGCGCCTGGGACGCCGGCCCCTGCCGCGCCTCAGCCGGCGTCGCCGGGCTCGGCGCGCTCGCGGAGGGGGCGGAGGTCGGGGTCGTGGAGGGCATGGGCCCGATTATGCGGGTCGAGCGCGACGGCGCGGTCGAGGTGCTGCTGGCCGCGCTCGAGATCCCCTTCGAGAGTGTGCAGGACGGCGGCCAGGTAGGCGAAGCGGCCGTCGGACTCGCAACGGCCGTCGGCGCTGCACAGCGCCAGCGCGTCGCCGTAGCGGCCACGGTTCTTCTCGTAGACGGCGCGCAGCCAGGGGTCCTCCGGCGGCGCCTCCGCCAGCCGCTGCCGCGCCACGGCGGCGAACTGTCGCGCCCGCGCCATCAGCTCGCCGTGCCCGTCGTTCGCCGCCGCGTCGAGGAGCGACGCCGCACGCTCCCACTCGCCGGCGTAGAGCGCCGCCATCCCTTGCTGGTAGTGGTCGACGGTGTCGGTCTCCGCCGCCGCCGCGGCGCCGCCGCCCTCGAGCTCCGCGATCTTCGCCTTCACCGTCGCCTCGTCGGTGTGGAAGCGCTCCGCCAGCTGACGCAGCGACTTGTCACCGGCGTGCTTCTTCAGGTAGGCGATCTCGACCTTCTGCCAGCGCTTGCTCATGGATGTGAGGGCTCCGGAGGCGAGGCTGCGCGCGACTCAGCGCTTGCGCAGCTCGATGAGAATCAGCTTGGCCACCGCCTTCAGGGTGTCGAAGACCCCGACGCCCTGGGGCGCCACCGCTTCGAAGGTGGGCTCACGCTTGAAGTTGAGCGTGCGGTAGAGCTCGTCGACCGGCATCGAGGTCGGCAGGTCGCGCTTGTTGAACTGCAGCGCGTAGGGGATCGTCTTCAAGTCGAGCCCGTGCTCCTTCAGGTTCGACTCCAGGTTGCGGATCGACTCGATGTTGGCCTCCATCCGCTCGCGCTGGCTGTCGGCGACGAACACCACGCCGTCGACGCCCTTCAGGATCAGCTTGCGGCTGGCGTCGTAGAAGACCTGGCCGGGAACGGTGTAGAGGTGGAAGCGGGTGGTGAAGCCGCGGATGGTGCCGAGGTCGAGGGGGAGGAAGTCGAAGAAGAGCGTGCGGTCAGCCTCGGTGGCGAGGGAGATCATCTTCCCTTTCGCGTCGGGCGCCGTCTTGTTGTAGATGTACTGCAGGTTCGTCGTCTTGCCGCCCAGGCCGGGGCCGTAATAGACGATCTTGCAGTTGATCTCCTTGCTGGCGTAGTTGATGAACGTCATGTGCCCGCGCCTGGCTCAGCCACCGCCGAGATGCTCTTCGCCCCTCTTCTTCACTCGCTGAAGAGGGCGTCGATGTCTTCCTCGGTGATCTCCGAGAAGGGGCTCGCGTCGCCGCCGCGGTCGCCCGACTCGCTCTTCTTCGCCATGTTCTCGAAGATGCGCTCCATGTCGCCGGAGGCGCGCTTGACGCGCAGGCGCACGAGGCCGAGGGAGGAGCGGTCGTTGAAGATCACCACCAGGATGGCCCGGCGGCCGACGATCGAGATGTGGATGTGGTCCTGCTGCCCCTCGTGGAAGAGCACCGAGAACTCGCGCTCGCCGATGAGCTTGGCGAGGCCGTCGGTGGCGGCGACGTTGCCCGCCGTCAGCGAGGCGAGGGAGGTGGTGTCGAACTGCTCGACCTCGCCGGCGGAGGCGATCTGCTGCCCGTTCTTGTCGATCAGGAAGACCGCCTTGGCGTTGGACTCCTGACGGAGGCGGCGGAGGGCGTCCTCGAGCTGGCGGAACTCGTCTTCGTAGAGGACAAAGTCGGCAGGACCGGACATACACCCTCCGAGCAGCCGGCAAGGTATATCACAGAAGGGGTTATGGCCCGGCTGACGGTGGCGGCGGCTAGCCGGCGGCCGGCGGCGAGGCGGCTGCAGGGAGCGCCGCGGCGGCGTCGACGAAAGCGCGCCAGCGGGCGCGCACGCGGACGCGGCGCGACTCCGGCCAGCGCGGCTCGCGGCGCGCGCGCAGCGGCGGCGCGGTGGCGAGGGTCGAGGGCGGCGCGCCGAGGGTGATGGCGGCGAGACGGGCGGCGCCGCGCAAGCCGGCTTCCTCCTCCGCCACCACTTCGACGGGAAGGCCGGAGAGGTCGGCGAGGAGACCGGAGAGCGCCGGAAGCGAAGCGAGGCGGCCGCTCGCGCGCACGACGGCCGGGGCGACGGCGGCGGCGCCGAAGGCCTGCACGCAGTCGACGGCGCGCTGGACGACGCCGGCGAGAACCGCGGCGAGGAGGTCGTCGGAGCCCTGCGTGAGCGCCAGGCTCGAGAAGGTGGCGCCCGGGTGTGGGTGCCACCAGGGCGCGCCGACGCCGACGAAGCCGGGGAGGAAGTCGGGCAGCCGCTCGGGGTCGAGCTCGCCGGCGCCGAGGCGGGCGAGGGTGTCCGCCGGGACAACGGCGGCACCGGGACCGGCCGACGCGGCTCCAAACGCGCGCAGCGCCCAGTCGACGGCGCTGCCGGCGCTGTTGACCGAGCCTTCGAGCTGGAAGCGGCGCTCGTGCGCGCCCGCGTCGCCGCGACGCGACCAGGCGACGGCGGTGAGGAGACCGGGGTGGCGCAGCGTCGCCTCGCCGGTGGCGGTGAGCACGAAGGCGCCGGTGCCGAAGTGGACGACGGCGATGCGCGCGCCGGCGGCATCGCCGTCCGCCCCACTGCCTCCATTGCCGACGAGCGCCGCCTGCTGGTCGCCGAGAAGGGCAAGGAGCGGCACGCCCGCGAGCTCGCGGCCGGCGACGTCGCCGAGCACGCCGCGCTCGCCGGCGCTCGGTAGCAGCTCCGGCAGCGCCGCCGGCGGCACGCCGAAGGCGTCGCACAACGCTTGGTCCCAGCGGTCCTCGTCGAGCGCGTAGAGCAGCGTGCGGCCGGCGTGGCCAGGCTCGGTCGATGGGCGTCCGGTCAACCGGTGGACGAGGAAGGCGTCGAGCGTCCCGGCGACGACCTCGCCGCGCTCGGCGCGCCGGCGCAGCTCGGGCGTTTCGTCGAGCAGCACCGCGAGCTTGCTGCCGGCGTAGTAGGGCGAGAGCCGCAGGCCGGTGCGCTGCGCGATCTCCAGCATGTAGGGCTCGAGCGCCGCGGCGCGCTCGGCGGCGGAGAGGTCCTGCCAGGAGAGCGCCGGCGTCAGCGGGCGAGCGCCGGCGCGCTCCCAGACGAGACAGGTCGAGCGCTGGCACGCGAGAGCGATCGCGTCAGGGCGTCCCTCGCGGGCGAGCTCGGCGAGCACGCGCAGCACGGAGGCGAGCAGCTCCTCCGGATCGTGGGTGACGCGGCTGCCGTCGCGACGCACGCCGACCTTCGCTTCGGCGCGCGCGTGTACCGTTCCCATCTCGTCGAGCAGCGCGCCCTTCGTCGAGGAGGAGCCCTGGTCGACGGCAGCGATGCGCATCACCCGGTCAGCCCGAGCTCGCGCAACAGTCGCTGCGGATCGTCGGTGAACACGCCCGAGACGCCGATCGCGAACAGCTCGCGCGCCTCGGCGACGTCGTTGACGGTGTAAACGAGGAGCGGGCGCCCGGCCGCGCGCGCCGCCGCCACCAGGTCGGCGCTGGCGAGCCGGCGGTGGACGTGAATGCTCCAGGCGTCGAGCTTCGCCGCCGCATCGAGGAGCGGCTCGACTGCGCGGTCCGAGATGGGAGCGACTTGCATCTCGGGCAGCAGCGTCCTGACGTAGGCGAGCGCCTGCCCGTCGAAGCTCGAGATCAGCACGTTCGGGCGCTCCGCCAGCGCGTCCGCCACTCCCCCCGCCAGCCACGAGTAGCTGGCTTCGAAACGCTTGATCTCGACATCGATCGGGTAGGCCGGCGGCAGCGCCGCGAGAAGATCGGTGAGCGTCGGCGCGCGGCCACGCAGCGTCTCGCCGCTCGTCCCTGCGCGCGAGCGCCAGCTCCACCTCCGCGAGCTCGCGGCTCTCCAGCTGCTCCACCGCCCGCCGGTCGCCGCCGCCCAGCCGCACCAGGTCGCGGTCGTGGAAGACGACCAGCTCGTCGTCCTTCGCCAGCTGGACGTCGACCTCCAGCATCGGCGCTCCTGCCTCGACGGCGAGGCGGCAGGCTTCGATCGTGTTCTCCAGCCGCACCGCCGAGGCGCCGCGGTGAGCGATCACCCAGGGCGGCGGCGGCAGGTCGAGCGGGCGGCGGCTAATGGAAGTAACGCCAGCCGGTGAGGACGTCGGATTCCTGCAGCACCAGCTTCTGCCCCACCAGCCGGTGCTTGAGCGGCGCCGGCCGGCAGCCGCTGGTGCCGGCGTTGACCTCTTCGAGCCGCAGCGCCGTCTCGCACTTGTTGTTGACCACCCAGTCGCCTTCCTGCCGAAAGCCGAGCTTGCGCTTGAAGTCGTTCTCGGCGGCGTCGAAGGCGACCTGCACGGCGCCGGCGCGGTCGCGGGCGACGAAGAAGCGCACTTCCTGGTTGCCCGGGTTGAGGAACTCGTAGAAGCGCACCTGGCCGGGCGCGATCGCAGCGACGTCGAGCTCGACGACGCCATTCTGTGGCGTCACGCGCTCGGTCTTGGAGCGCCGCGTGCGCAGGTCGAGCGCCCAGTCGGCGACGAGCACGGCGCCGACGAACAAGCCGACGACGAAGATGGCGTGGATGGGCCGGACGCGCACCGACCCGATTGTACTGCCGGGTCGGCGACGGTGCGTGCCGCAGCACGAGCGACAGCGCGCGAGCTGCGGGCCGGCGCGTCGGCGCGGCGCGGCTCGCGCGGCGAACGCCCGCGAGCGCGGCTGCCGTGATCGGCGCGTCACAGGTCGCTCCATAGAATCGCGCGCCATGGCGTCGTACCCCGCACTGCCGCCGACGGCGACCGACCTCGTGATGCCGGCCTTCGCCATCGGCCACGGTAGCGATCTCGCGGGCAAGACGGGCGTGACCGTGGTGCTCTGTCCCGAAGGTGCGACGGCCGCTGCCGAGGTGCGCGGCACCGCCACCTCGACGCGGCAGTTCGACTCGCTCGTCGCCGGCCATCACGTGGCGGCGCGCGCTCACGCGCTCGTCTTCGCCGGCGGCAGCGCCTTCGGCCTCGCCGCGGCAGACGCCGTCGCCGAGTGGCTGGCGGCGCGCGGCTACGGCTTCAAGACGCGGCCGGGCGTCGCGCCGGCGCCGACGGTACCCACCGTGCCGACTGCGGTGCTCTTCGACCTCGCCTTCGGCGATCCGGCGGCGCGCCCCGGCCGTGCGCTCGTCGAGCAGGCGCTCTCGACCGCCGGCCGCGGCGAGGTGCCGGTGGGCAGCGTCGGCGCCGGCACCGGCGCCACCGTCGGCAAGGCGCTCGGCCCGCCGCAAGGGATGAAGGGCGGCTTCGGCTTCGCGCGGCTCACCGTTCCCGGCGGCGTGACGGTGGCGGCCGCCGTGGCGGTCAACGCCGCCGGCGACGTCTGCGACCCCGGGAGCGCCGCAGGCGCGACGTCGGGGAGTCTGGGCGGCCGCGTCGTCGCCGGCTGCCGCGCCGCGCCCGACTCGCTCGAGCTAGTCGATGCCCGGCGCGTGATGGCCGCGCTGCCGCCCGATACGGCGCATCCGTGGGAAGGAAACACCACGCTCGCCGCCGTGCTCACCGACGCGGCTCTCGGCAAGCCGGCCCTGCTCAAGGTCTGCCAGATGGCCTTCGGCGGCCTCTACCGCACGCTGGCGCCGGCGCTGACGCTCTACGACGGCGACCTCGTCGTCGCGCTCGCCAGCGGCGAGCGCCGGGCGCACCCGCACCAAGTGGGCGTGCTCGCCGAGGAAGCCGTCGCGCGCGCCGTGCTCGTCGCCGTGCGCGCCGCCGACGGCTTCGGCGTGCTGCCGGCGATGCGCGATCTGTTCGCGAGCGGCTGAGCGTCTCAGCCGCAGCCGCGCAGCACGAGCGCCCAGCTGAAGGGGAAGCTACGGCGCCGCTCGACGGTCGACAGGCCGTCGACGACGTCGTCGAGGTCGCGCAGTGCGTAGCTGCGCTCGACCGAGACGATGCCGTCGTGGTAGGCCACCTCGCCGAGGCGCAACAGGCGCAGGCCGGGCCGCACGAGCGCGCGCAGCAGGCGGCCGCGCCGCAAGTCGACGACGACCACCGACCGCGCCACCCGGCACATCTCGGCGAGCACCCGGCGATTGCCGGCGGCGTCGAAATGGTGGAAAAAGAGGTGCGAGAAGGCGCAGGCGAGCGCGCCCTCGCGCAGCGGCAGCGCCTCGGCGTCGGCCACCAGCGGCAGCTGCGGCGAGCCCAGCCGCCGGCCGGCGAGCAGATGAGACAGCTTGGCGTCGACGCCGATCACCGCCAGCCGCTCGCCGCGCTTCGCGGCGTCGCGCACGAGGTCGGCGCCGATGTGCCCGCCGCCCGAGCCGAGGTCGAGGCACCAGCCTCGCGTCCGCGCCGGGTCGCCGACGAACGCCTCGCGCAGCACCAGGCGACGCAGGTCATGACCGCCGCCGAGAAAGACACGGTAGACGCGCTCGAGGTCGCGCAGCGCGCGCTCGGCCTCGGCCGGCGGCACGCCGCGGTCGAGCCGTTCGGGCTCCGCCGGCGCGCCGGGTACAGACGACAGCGGAGCCGGTTCAAGAGCGGGTGAAGGGGGAGGCGGAGCGGTGGGAAGCGGCGAGTGCGTCAACGGGCGCTGACCACGAGTCGGCAGCGTAGCACGCGGCAAACACAGCGGTGGACCACCGCCCACCCGTGGCGAGACCCAACGTGCAATGGCGCAGATCGGCCACCGCTTCGTTACGCTCGGCGGCACGGTGCAGCCACCGGTGAACGATTCGGCGACGGAGCGACCTCGACTGCCCGCGGCGGCGGCGCTCGCGCCCTTTGCGCCTTGGCTCCTCCCGGTTCTCGGGCTCGCGCTGCTGGTCGCCGGCCTGAACGCGCTCCCGCGCGACGGTGCCTCGCTGCTGCGCTTCCTGCTCCTCCTCTGCGCTGCGGCAGCGGCGGCGCTTTACCGACCTGCGGGCGTCGGACTCGGCGCGGGCGTCGCCGCGCTGCCGCTGGCGGGCGCGCTCTTCGGCTGGGCGGGACCGACGCTCGTGGCGCTCATCGCCGGCGCGGCCGTGTCGCTGGTACCGGCGGTGCTGCCGCCGCGCGAGCGCCGGTCGCCGCGCTCGCGCACCCGACGCGCCATCGACGACGCCGCGTTGCACGCCGTCGCCGCCGCCGCCGCCGCAGCAGCGTGGCAGTTGCCGCTGCCGGAGCTCGGACGTGCCGCCGCCGCCGCGCTCGCCTGGACGCTCCTCCTCGCCGCGCTGCCCTTCGCGCAGCGCCGTCTTGCCGGCCTCGCGCCGCTGCCCGGCTGGTGGCGATCGCTCGGCGGCCTGTTGCTCGACGTCGCCGGCTGGGGCGCCGGCGTCGTACTGCTCGCCGTCTGGCGGCACGCCGGCTGGACGACGGCGGCGCTCGTCCTCGTCGCCTGGGCGGCGATCGCCGCCGAGGCGGGGCGCCAGCGCCGGCTTCGCCACCGCGCCGAGGTAGGCCGCGCCGCCCTCGAGCAGCTCGGCCGCGCCGGCGAGCGCCTGGTGGCGAGCCCATCGGCGAGCGAGGACGTGGCGGCCCAAGTGCTCCACGAGTGCCGGCAGGTGCTGCCGCTCTCCTGGTTCCACCTCGAGGTGACGGCGCCCGCCTCGGCCGGCGGCAGCTGGCACGCGGGCCCCGACGGCGCGCTGCAGGGCTTGAAGGAGGGCTGGCCGCGCGTGCCGGCGCACCCGCCGCCGCTGCCCGGCCTCCATCGCCGCGCCTCGTGGCAGATCTTCGAGCGGCGCCTGCTCTCCGGCGGCATCGAGCTGGCGCGGCTCACGCTCTGGTGCGACCCGCGACGGCTGCGCGACGAGATGCCGCCGCTCTTCGAGCAGCTGCTGCCGCAGCTCGCCGGCCTCGTCCATCGCGCCGTGCTCGACACGCAGGCGCATCAGGACCCGCTGACCGGCACGGCGTTGCGCCGCGTGCTCGACGTCCGCCTGCGCGAGGCCCTCGAGGCGAGCCGCGAGAGCGGCCGGCCGATCGCCGTCGCGCTCGTCGACCTCGACTTCTTCAAGCGCGTCAACGACCGCTACGGCCACGCCGCCGGCGACCGGGCACTCGTTGCCGTGGCGGAAGTGCTGCGCCGCCACTTGCGCGAGGGCGACCTCTGCGCCCGCTACGGCGGCGAGGAGTTCACGCTGCTTTACGATGGCTCCGCGGGCACCGAGGCGCTCGCGATGGTGGAACGCCTCCGCCGCGAGGTCGAGGAGCTTCAGGTCGAGCACGAGGGCGAGCGGCTGCCGCTCTCGATCTCTGCGGGCATCGCCGCCTTCCCCGAAGTGCCGAGCCGCACCGCCGAGGAGCTGCTGCAGATCGCCGACGCCGCGCTCTACGAAGCGAAGCGGCTGGGCCGCAACTGCTGCCTCCTCCACACCGGCCGCGGCCGCTACCGCGATGGCAAGGGGCGCGCGGTCGAGACCGACCAAGCGGGCTCGCCGCAAGCGCCGCAAATCTTCGCTTGAGCGCACAGGAGCGCGGGCGCTTCTGTGATATAAGCCACTCGTACAACGCAGCGCAGAGGACACGGCGGATGGTGGCGAAGCCGGCGGGTCCGGCACGCCCGAGGCGACCGGGTCGCTCGACGCTCTACGCCCTCGAGGAGGTCTCTCGATGAACGCCAAGCGCCTTCTGCAGACCGCCGTCATCCTCGCGCTCGCCGCTCTGCTGCTGCCGGTCGTGGCCAGCGCCCAGACGGGCCAGCTCGCCGGCCGCGTCACCGGCCCAGAGGACCGGCCGATCTCGGGCGTCACCGTCCTCGTCAACGAGGCGTCGGTGGCCGAGATCACCGACGACAACGGCAACTTCACCCTCACCGGCCTGCCGCCCGGTGCCTACAAGGTGACCTTCGCGCTCGGCGAGCACACGCACGAGGCCGACGTCACGATCGAGTCCGGGCGCACGGCGCGACTCGACCAGGCGGTCGACTGGGACGTCAGTTACGCCGAGACGATCACCGTCTACTCGGCGTCGCGCCGCCGCGAGCGCATCGTCGAGGCGCCGGCCGCGATCACCGTCGTCTCCGAGCAGGAGCTCGAGCGCGAGGCCGCGCACGGGCAGGTCGCCAAGGTCCTCGAGTTCACCCCCGGCGTCGAGCTCACCCAGAGCGGCCTCTACGACTTCAACGTCAACACCCGCGGCTTCAACAGCTCGCTCAACCGCCGCGTCCCCCAGCTCGTCGACGGCCGCGACCCCAGCGTGCCGTTCCTGATGTCCGCCGACTGGTCGTCGATGGCGTCGCTCGAGGACATCGCCAGCGTCGAGATGGTGCGCGGCCCGAGCGCCGCCCTCTACGGCACCAACGCCTTCAACGGCGTCATCAATATGACGACCAAGCAGCCGCGCTACAGCCAGGGCGGCAACGTCCGGCTGACCGGCGGCGACCTGGACACCCGGCGCGGCGACCTGCGCTGGGCGGGCGGCCTCTCCGAAGCCGACTACCTGAAGGTCACCGGCAGCTACACCAAGAGCGACGACTTCTACCGCTCGCGCACCGCGGCGACCGGCGTCGAGTACAGCCGCTTCTGCTCCGGCGCCCTGGAACCCAACGATCCCAACCGCAACTGCTTCCAGCGTCCCGAGGCGGTGCCGGTGGCGCGCCTCGACGACGAGCTGTGGTCGGGCGGGCTGCGCTACGACCATTACTTCGGCGAGAACTTCCTCACCGTCGAGGGCGGCAGGTCCCACTCCGAAGGCCCGGTGCTGCAGACCGGCATCGGCCGCGTGCAGGTGCTCGAGCAGGACCGGGCGTGGTACCGCGGCAACTTCAGCTCGCAGCACTGGAACTTCCTCGCCTACCACAACCAGCGCGACGCGCCGCGCCAGCTCGCGCTCGCCTCGGGCGCCAACCTGGTGCTCGACGAGACCAACTGGGCGGCCGAGGTGCAGACCAACTGGGGCTTCGCGCGCGACCGCGGCCAGGTCATCCTCGGCGCGGCGTACAAGGACGAGGAGATCGATACCCGCAACGCCGCCGGCGTCTCCACGCTCACCCAGTTCAACCCGGTGGGCAGCGAGCGGATCGCCGGCTACGGGCAACTCGAGTACGCCTTCACCGACAAGTTCAAGGTGGTGGCGGCGGGGCGCTACGACGACGCCGACGTCCACGACGCCGAGTTCTCGCCCAAGCTGGCGCTCGTCATGTCGCCGAGCGCCAACCAGACGATCCGTCTGTCGTACAACCAGGCCTTCCAGTCGCCCAACTACTCGGAGCTCTTCCTCTCCGCTCCCGCCGGCGCGCCGATCACCAGCTTCGCGCCGCTCAACGCCGCCGTGCTCGCCGCCACCGGCGGCACCGTCAACCTCGGCCTGGCGGTGATCCCGCTGCGGGCGCTGGGCAACAACGACCTCGACGTCGAGAAGATCAAGACCTACGAGGTCGGCTACAGCGGCATCATCGGCGGCAAGACCTACCTGACGGTCGACTACTACAACAGCGAGATCGAGAACTTCGTCACCGATCTGCTGCCGGGCGTCAACCCCGCGTTCCCGACCTATCAGCCGCCGGGGGCGCTGCCGGCGCCCCTCATCGCCCAGATCAACGGCGCGCTGGCGCTGCTCGGCGGCAACCGCGTCGGCCTCACCACCATCGGCGGCCAGCCGACGATCGTCGTCTCCTACGCCAACGCCAGCCGCGCCGACACCCAGGGCATCGAATTCGGCCTCAACTACTACGTCACCGACCAGTGGACGGTGGGCTTCAACTACAACTGGTTCGACTTCGACATCGAGAGCACCAACGAGCGCGACCTGCTGCTGCCCAACTCGCCGGAGAACCAGGCGAGCGCCACGCTCGACCTACGCGGCGAGCCGCTGGGACTTCAACGTCGGCGGGCGCTGGGTCGACGACTTCCGCTGGGCGGTGGGTCCATTCGTCGGCGACGTGCCGAGCTATACGGTGGTCGACGTCGGCGGCAACTTCCGCATCACCGACCATGTCTCGCTCGGCGTGAACGTCAGCAACGTCCTCGACGAGGAGCACTGGGAGAGCTTCGGCGGCGACCTCATCGGCCGCCGGGCGCTCGGCAGCGTAGCGTTCAGCTGGTAGTCGGCAACTCGCTCGGCCGGGCGCCTTCCCGGTCGGCCCCCGAAGGCTCGTGATCCCTGAAGAAGCCTTCCCGATGGCGGGAAGGCTTCTTTGCTTTCTGCTGTTTGACTCCTCTGCGGGGCAGCCTTACACTCTGCGCCGCTTTCGCGGCTCTGACGGGGCGTAGCGCAGCCTGGTAGCGCACCTGCCTTGGGCGCAGGGGGTCCCCAGTTCAAATCTGGGCGCCCCGATCACAGATCGGAGGCCTGGATGCGTGGGGCCGCCGGCCTGAATGCTCGACTCGATTAGACTTGGACCCGGACGGCTGCCTGTAGCTCAGCTGGACTAGAGCGGCGGCCTTCTAAGCCGCGGGTCGGGGGTTCGAATCCCTCCAGGCAGGCCAACCCCGCCGACCCGGCCGCCGACGTGAAGCGGCGACCTTCCTGACGTTCGCTTGGTTCTTTGCGCCCGTAGCTCAGCTGGATAGAGCGACAGCCTCCGGAGCTGTAGGCCACAGGTTCGAATCCTGTCGGGCGCACCATTCGACGGAGAACCACCATGACTCGCGACGCCCTTCGCCAGTTGGTGGACGACCTCGACGAACGCGACCTGCCGACGGCCGAGCGGCTGCTGCGCGCGCTGCGCGACACAGCCGTCGAAGTGGACCCGGTCTTGCGCTCCCTTGAAGAAGCTCCCTTCGACGACGAGCCGGAGACGGAAGAGGAGCGCGCGGCGGTCGCCGAAGCGCGGGCAGAGGCCGACCGCGGGGAGCTGATCCCACACGAGGAAGCTCTACGCCGCTTGGGTCTTCGGTGAGCCGGGTCGTTGCCTGGACTCCCCGCGCCATCAAAGAGGCGCGAAAGCTCGATCGTCCAACGTTGGAGCGAGTCCGCGCCGCGCTCGACCGCCTAGTTGCCACTGACCAAGGCGACGTCGTAAAGCTCACCGACGTCGATCCTCCCGAGTATCGACTTCGCGTCGGCGACGTTCGAGTTCGCTTCCGCACTCGCGGCGACGTGCTCGAGGTGCTGCACGTGCTGCCGCGAGGCAAGGCCTACCGCTAGCCTTCCTCGCAACTCAGAAGCGCGACGTTCGTACACCGCTTAGACGCAGTCTGCGGAGGTGTACTGAATGCGCAAGCTCGCCTCATTGGCTGGCGGAGCGATGGTCGTCGTCCTCGTCGGGTCGATGGTCGCGTGTGCAAGCGCCGGCTCCGCGACCGCCGTGCCGGCAACGAGCGCCGCGGCGGATGGTTCCCCGACGAGTCCTTCGAACGCGGCGGCGCAGGTGATGGTGGTGCGACCCGGATGGGTCGTCGACGTGGCAAGCGGCGAGCGGCATGCGGGCTGGGCGCTGCGCGCGGACGGCGACCGCATCACCGCCCTTGGGCCGGCCGCGACGATCACGGTGCCGGCCGGCGCGAAGGTGATCGACCTTCCCGCGGCCACGGTGCTTCCGGGGTTGATCGACGTGCATGTGCACCTCACGTGGGACGATGGGAAGAGCGAGGCGACGCGCGAGGCAGCTCGCAAGACGCTCGAGGCCGGCTTCACCACCGTACGCAGCTGCGGGGCGCCGGAGGGCGCGGATCTGGTGCTGCGCGATGCCGTCGACCGCGGCGAGGTCGTCGGACCGCGCATCGTCGCCGCCGGCGCGCCGCTCGGGTTCAAGGGCGGGGTGTGCGCGCAGGTGTTCCCCGGGCAGGGCGTCTTCTCCACGGTCGACGAGGCGCTCGCGCACGTGCGCAAGCTCGCGGCTTCCGGTGCTTCGTGGGTGAAGATCTGCGCCGGTGGCGGAGTCGTACCAGGGCCCGACGACGAAGCGACGGTCGAGGTACCGCCGGAGATGCTCGCCGCGATCGTCGGCGAGGCGCACAAGCTGAAGTTGAAGGTTGCCGCGCACGCGCAGGGGCCGGCGGCGATCGCCGCCGCGGTGCGTGCGGGAGCGGATTCGATCGAGCACGGCTCGCTGGTCGACGAGACGGCGGCCAAGCTGATGGTGGAGCGCGGCACGTGGCTCGTACCGACGTTCTATCGGTTGCGCTGGCGGCGCGAGCAGGCGGCCGCCAACGGCGCTCCCGCTGCGGCGATCGAGCGCGCCGCCGCCAACGCCGAGAAGGTGCGCGACCGTCAGCGGCGCGCCATCGCGCTCGGCGTGCCGGTGGCGCTCGGCACCGACGCGACGGTGATTCCCTACGGTCTCGACGCGCGCGAGGCGGCTGCCCTCGTCGAGCTCGGGATGACGCCGCTGCAGGCGCTGCAGGCCGCGACGACCCGCGCCGCCGCGATGCTGGGCTGGAGCGACCGCGTCGGCTCGTTGAAGCCCGGCCACTTCGCCGACCTCGTCGCCGTGGATGGCGATCCGCTCGCCGATCCCGCCGCGCTCGAGCGCGTCGTGCTCGTCGTCAAAGGCGGCGCCGTCGTGCGCGAGCCTGCGCCCTAACGCCCGACCGCTTCGCGCTCGAGCCGCTTCTCGACGTCGCGGAACCTCGCCATCATCTGCTCGTAGAGGCGGTCGGCCTTGGCGTGCAGGGCCGCCACCTCGCGCTCGGCGCGCACGTTGACCTCGTACTCGACGTCGGAGCGCACGCGGTCTTTCTGCGACTGGCGGTTCTGGCTGATGAGGACGAAGCAGGAGAGGAAGATCGCCTCGAGCGAGACGATCATCGTCAGCAGGCCGAAGGGGAAAGGATCGAACGCGGGGATGCCGAGGTCGAGCGTGTTGATCCCGATCCACACCGCGAAGAAGCCGGCGTTCAAGAAGAGAAACAGCATGCTGCCCGAGAACCACGCGATGGCGTCGGCGATGCGCTGGAGGCCGGTGATGCGCTCGTCCATCTCCTGGTTGGCGTTGGGCACCACCCGCGAGCGCAGCGCCTCGTTGGTGCGCCGCGTCATCCCCGCCATGGCGGCGAGCAGCGCCATCGCCGCGTCGGGGTGCCGCTGCACCAGACGGAGCAAGTCGTCGCGCGCCACCTCGACGAGCTCGCAATCCGTGCGCGTGCGCGCGGTGGCGCTGCGCGCCCCCTCGTCGAGGAGCGCCAGCTCGCCGAAGAGGTCCCCCTTTGAGGCGACGGCGACGATGATCTTCTCGCCGACGTTGTCCTCCAGGAAGAGCTCGACCTCGCCGCTGGCGACGACGTAGAGCGCCTCCCCGGGGTCGCCGGAGTGGAACAGCACCTGCCCCTCGGCGGCTTGCCGCAGGTCGACGAGCTGCGCCAGCGCGACACGATCCTCGTCGTCGAGGAGCGCGAAAGGACCCAGCTCGCGGAGGAGGGCTTCGTCGCAGGCCATCTTCGGGTCGGCATATTGTGCCCGAGTGCGTTGCCAGCTGCCAGCCGCGCGACCACCAGCACCGGCGGCGAAACGTCGCTATCCGGCGCCGCCCCCAGCAACCTTTTCGCCTTCGGCCAGTACAAGGGGGTGACGCGGGGAGCCCGGCCCCTCGGCCGGCTCGCGCCGCCTCGACGCGGCACCACCAGGAGGTTACAAGTGCGACGACGGCAACGGCGATCCAGGGTTTGGCTGCTGTCTCTGGTGATGGCGGCAACGCCGCTCGCGGCGCGCGCGCAAGACCCGCCGCCGGAGCCCGTTCCGTCGCCGACGCCGGAAGCCGAGGCCGGCGGCAGCAGCGCCGAGCCCCCGGCTACCGCCGCCGCCACCGTCGCCGAGCCCGCCGGGGCCGAGGCGGCGCCGAAGCGCACCTATCCGGTGAGCTCCACCAGCGCCGACATCCGCGTCGACGGCACGCTCGACGAGGAGCCGTGGCAGCAGCCCGCCACCTTCACCCTCGACTACGAGACCAATCCGGGCGACAACACGCCGGCGCCGGCGAAGACAGAGATGTGGCTCACGCACGACAGCCGCAACCTCTACGTCGCGGTGCGCGCGCACGACCCCGAGCCGCAGAAGATCCGCGCCCGCCTGCGCGACCGCGACTCCGCCTTCTCCGACGACTTCGTCGGCGTCGTCCTCGACACCTTCAACGACGAGCGCCGCGCCTTCGAGTTCTTCGTCAACCCGCTCGGCGTGCAGATGGACCTCTTCCAGAACGACATCACCGGCAACGAGGACACCTCGTGGGACGCGCTGTGGGCGTCGGCGGGCAAGCTCACCGCCGAGGGCTTCACGGTGGAGATGGCGATCCCGTTCTCGTCGCTCCGCTTCAAGGCCAGCGGCAGCGGACCGCAGACCTGGGGCATCGACGCGCTGCGCATCTGGCCGCGCGATCACCGCTACCGCCTCGGCCTCAACGCGCTGCCGCGCGGCCGCAACTGCTACCTGTGCAACGAATCGAAGCTCACCGGCTTCGCCGGCATCACCCCCGGGCGCAACATCGAGCTCGACCCGACGATGACCGGCAACTTCACCGGCACGCGCGAGGATTCGTCGCAGGACTTCGACGAGGAGGGCGAGATCGAGGCCGGCCTCACCGGCCGCTGGGGCATCACCCCGGGGATGACCCTCAACGCCACCATCAACCCCGACTTCTCGCAGGTCGAGGCCGACGCGGCGCAGCTCGCCGTCAACACCCAGTTCGCCCTCTTCTTCCCCGAGAAGCGGCCCTTCTTCCTCGAGGGCGCCGACCTCTTCGAGACCCGCATCAACGCCGTCTACACACGCAACATCGCCGACCCGTCGTGGGGCATCAAGCTGACCGGCAAGGAAGGCAAGCACGCCTTCGGCGCCATCGTCGCCCGCGACTCGCAGACCAACCTGCTGCTGCCCGCGAGCCAGTTCTCGAGCCTCGCCTTCCTCGACGAGGAAAACACTCTCGACCGTGCTGCGCTACCGCCGCGACCTCGCCGGCTCCGGCTCGGCGATGGGCGCCATCTTCACCAGCCGCCAGGGCACCGACTACCACAACCGCGTGCTGGGCATCGACAGCCTGATCCGCTGGGGCGAGGGCGAGGCGGTCCGCATCGAGGTGCTGGGCTCGGACACCGCTTATCCGGGGACCATCTCGCAGGGGTTCGGTCAGCCTACGGGCAGCCTCCGCGGCCACGCCTCGCGCCTCGTCTACCAGCACACCGCGCGCACCAACATGCGGTACGTGTCATACCAGGACGCCAGCGACGACTTCCGCGCCGACCTCGGCTTCATCCCCCAGGTCGGCTACCGCAAGGGCTACGGCATCCTGGAGAAGTACTGGTACGCCGACAACGGCGAGCACTGGTGGACCCGCTTCACGCTCGCCGCCGAGAGCACCTGGACCTACGACAGCGACGGCAACCCGCTGCAGCGGCAGGTGTCGCCCTACTTCTGGTTCAACGGGCCGAAGCAGTCCTTCGGGCAGATCTACGTCGGCCTGGGCGACAGCTTCTTCGCCGGCCGCTCGTTCGACCGCAACTTCGTCGTCTTCTTCGGCGAGCTCCGCCCCTCGGCGTCGGTCTACGCCAACCTCGACGGCCGCATCGGGCAGGAGATCGACTACGACAACGCGCGGCAGGGCCGCATCGTGCGGCTACGGCCGCAGGCGAGCGTCAACGTCGGCCGCCACCTGCTCTTCGACGTCTCCGACAACTACCAGACGCTCGACGTGCGCGGCGGGCGACTCTTCCGCGTCCACCTCGCCGAGCTGCGCGCCACCTACCAGTTCAACGTCCGCACCTTCCTGCGCGTGATCAGCCAGTACCAGGACCTGGTCCGCGACCCCTCGCTCTACACCTTCCCGGTCGGCAAGGAGTCGCAGGACCTGTTCAACCAGCTGCTGTTCTCGTACAAGCTCAACCCGCAGACGGTGTTCTTCCTCGGCTACTCCGACGGCTACTTCGGTCCCGACTCGAGTGGCCGGAGCCTGGTGCAGAGCAACCGCACGCTGTTCGCCAAGGTGGGGTACGCGCTGGTCTTTTGAGCTGAGCTAGCCGAGCCGACCGCGCGTCAGCCGCGTCCGCCTCTCCCGGCGAGCTCCTTCAAGGCGTTGTACTTCGTCAGCTGCTCGGGAGTGAGGATGGCAGAGAAGGCGGTGTCGAAGGTGCGCAGCGCCGCCGCCTGCTGCTCGACAAAGCCGTCGATCTGCACCACGTAGCCGCCGACCGTGCAGGCATCGGGAGCGGGCTTGGCGAGCTCGGTGGCGAGCTGCTCGCGGACCTGCTTCTCCTGCTCGTGGATCGAGCGCAGCGTGTTGTTGAGCGTGGTGAAGAGCGGCTCGGCCTGCGCCTTCTGCGCATCGGTGAGGTTCAGATAGCGGGCGAGCAGCCGCGGGCTGTGCAGGATCTCCTGCGGGCTCGGCCGGCGGTCGCGCGCCGCCTCGGCGATGGCGGGCACCAGCAGCACGGCGGCGAGAACGGCGGCGAGGACGTGGGCTCTCTTCATCGACGAATCCTCCTTGCAGAGTGGACCTTTAGGACCGGGCACCACTCGCTGCAACACGCATTCTGCCGCTTTCTTGCGCTGAAAGCATAAGCGCGCCGGGCGAACGGCGCCCGGCGGCGCGGCCTGCTACACCATGAACCCGACGTCGGTGCGCCGAAAGCGCCCCAGGTTGGGGAAGACCAGCGGCAGGTCGCTCGCGGCGACGCCGAACCAGCGCGCGAGCGTCGCTGCGTACTCGTCGACGGCGATGGTGGGAATCCAGCGGCCTTCGCCGACGTCGTCGGGGCCGTCGACGGCGAGCACCGGCATGTCGCCGTAGATGCGGCCGCCGCCGACGGCGCCACCGACGACGAGGTGGTGGTTGCCCCAGCCGTGGTCGGAGCCGTCGCCGTTGCTGGCGTAGGTGCGGCCGAAGTCGGAGGCGGTGAAAGTAGTGACCGCGTTCTCCACGCCGAGCTCGACGGTGGCGCGATAGAAGGCGCCGAGCGCCGCATCGAGCTCGGCGAGCAGGTCGGCATGCGCGCCCACCTCCGCCTGCCCGCCCACCTGCTCGCCGTGGGTGTCGTAGCCGTCGGCGGCGCAGAAGAAGACCTGCCGCTGCAAGCCGAGACCGCCGCGCGCCGAGATGAGGCGCGCGATCATCTGCAGCTGCCGACCGACGTAGCTGTCGGGGAACGTCGTCTGCAGCGGCGGCACCGCCTCGAGGGCGCCGGCGAGCAGCCGGTCCTGCGCGAGCGCACGCGAGAAGACGTCGCGGTAGCCCTGGGTGAAGAGGTTGCCGTAGCTCTGACTCATCAAGCGGCGAATCGCCGTCGACGGCGGGTCGTTCCATTCGTTGCCGTCGTAGTACCAGCCGAGGCCGATGCTGCCGTCGGGCGACACCTGGTACTGGGTGACGGCGCTCCCCACCTGGAAGGTGTTGTTGCCGGCGAGCGACATCGACATCGAGAGCTGCGCATTGCCGTTCGCCGCGTGGATCAAGTCGGCGATGCGGCCGCCCCAGCCCGAGCGCGCCGGCTGGTCGGGAAGCGAGGTCTGCCAGTGCAGCGTCTGGTCGCTGTGCGAGAAGAGCTGCGGCGGCACGGCTGCCCCACCGGCCTCGTACTGCGCGCGGGTGAGCGGCGCCACCAGCGGACCGACGTTGGCGACGATGGCGGCCTTGCCCTGCGTGTAGAGCGCGTGCAGCTCGGGAAGCGCCGGGTGGAGGCCCCACTGCCGGCCGTCGGGCGTCGTGCCCGAAAGCGCGCGCAGCGAGCCGAGCGGCAGCCCCAGCCCGCCGCGTGCCGCTGCGTACGCCGCGTGCTCGGGCCCGCGCGGCACCACCATGTTGTTGCCGTCGTTGCCGCCGTAGAGGAAGAGGCAGACGAGCGCCTTGTAGTCGGCGGGCCCCACCGCCGCCGAAGCGATCCGCCGCAGGTCGAAGACGGTGTTGGCGAGCGAGGTCATCCCCACCGCCGCGCAGGCGCCCTTGACGAAGCGGCGCCGCGTCCACGGGCTCACCACCGCGGCGAGGGCGTCGTCACGATCGCGCATCACGTTCTTCTCCTCACCAGTGCCTCGCTCACGGTCCGGCGACGAACTCGGGCGACAGCGCGACCAGCCAGACGACGGTCTGCGCTCGCTCGCGGCGGTCGGTCGGGAAGTCGGGATCGGCGAGCATCGCGGTGAGCGTGGCGCGCGTGCTCACCGACATGCGGCCGCCGTAGAAGAGGAGGTCGACGCGGTCGAGCAGCGCCGCGTCGGTGCTCGGCGCCATGAGCTCCGACCAGTCGAGCGTGATCTCGGTATCGTCGTCGGCGTAGCCGTCGAAGAGCACCGCGTGCAAGTAGTTGGCGGTGCCGAAGACGCTCGTCTCGTTGGTGATCTGGAATTCCGGCGACACCAGACCCGCGTTGGCGATCGCTCCCGGCTGCGCGTAGGTCGGCTCGAAGAAGTTGAACACCGTCGTTGCCTGCAGCGGCGCCTGGTTGATGCCCCACTCGGTGCTGCCCAGCCAGTAGTAGCGGAAGCGTCCGTCCTGCGGCGGCCGCGCGTGGAGCGCGCGCAGCAGCGAGACGAAGCGCACGACCGGCTCGCGCACCTGGCCGTAGCCGCGCTGGTCGAGCACGTCGCCGGTGCGCGCTTCCCAGTCGAGCAGGATGGCGCGCACGACGGCGCCGAGGTTGCCCCGCGTGCCGGCGCCGTCGTTCGCGAACGCTTGTCCACAACGGTAGACGTAGGCCGGGCTCGGGTTGCTCGTCACCAGCCGTTGGATGAGATGACGGCAGACGAACGGCCCCACGTTGGGATGCTGGAAGACGTTGTCGAGCGCGGCGGCGAGCTCCTGCTCCGGCAGGGGCGTCGCGGTCGCCGGCAGCACGATGCCGCCGAGCAGCTTCTTCGCCGAGAGCGAGTGGTGCTCGGGCCACACCTGCATCGGCGAGCGCCACTCCTCCTCCGGCCACTCGAAGCGCCAGTCCTCGCTCCTGTCCTGGTTGGCGAACGTCCAGCCGGTGAACACCTTGGCGAAGCCCTGCACCGTCTCCTGGTCGTAGGTCGGCACCGGCAGGCCGTCGTTGCCGAGCTTCAAGGTGCCGTCGGGGTGCAGCTGGTAGAGGCCGATGGTGAACAGCTGCAGCAGCTCGCGAGGGTAGTTCTCGTTGGGGTTCCTGCCGCCTGGGTTCGTCCCGCTTTGGGGGTCTTCGCGGTCGTTGCTCAGCATGTCGAGGTAGACGCCCATCGCCGGCGACAGCGTGACGTCCTGCATCAGCGTGCGGAAGCTGGCGAAGGCGTCGCGGGCGAGGAGGTCCATGTAGCCGGCGATCCCTTCGACGCCGCCGAGGTCGTCGTCGCGGTCGGAGACGACGAAGAGCTCGGAGAGCGCGAGCGCGACGCGCTGGCGCAGCTGATCGCGGCCGAGGATCGCCTGCTTCCAGATCGATTCGCGCGCGTGCTCGCTCGGCAGGTCCTCGTGGTCGCCGGGCAGCGCGTCGACGTAGGCGAGGTGCGAGGCGCGCGGCAGGGTCAGCTGCTCGGCGATCCACGCCGCGTAGCCGCGGTTCTGCACGTCGGCGACGTCGGCGAGCGTCGGCCCGTAGCTCGCCTGGCGCAGGAAGCGCGCCGACTCGGCGGCGGTCGGTTTCGTCGTCGGCAGCGGCGGCGGCGCCGGCGGCGGCACGAAGGTGACGCTGCCGCCGCCCGGACGCAGGAAGCCCTTCACCTCGCCCGACGGATAGCGCGCCGTGTGCAGGTTGACGTAGCAGGTGCCGGCGTCGAGCGCGGCGACGATCTGCGCCCGCGTCCAGGCGCCGGCGTCGCCGATCGTCCACAGCCGCGAGCCGTCGGGCCGCACCGGCGCCGTGTCGAGGTCGAAGAGGATGGCGCCGTCGGGCGCGTGCACGTGGGCGCCGGCGAGCGGCCCACTCAGGTTGCCGAAGCTCATGCGGAAGGCACCGCTCGACTTGTCGGCGGCGAGCAGCAGCGTGGCGTTGCCGCTGCCGAGGGTGAGCGCGCCCGACTGCGGCGTGAGCGCGGCGACGAGCAGCAACGCATTGCCCGGCCCCGGCGGCGGTGGTGGCGGCGGAGGCGGCGGCGCCGGGTTGACGGTGTAGACGCCGCGGGCGACGAAGCTCGCCTTCCTGCCGCGCGAGAAGGCGATCGCCTGCAGCGTGACGCTGCCGTTCAACGTCACCGGCCCGACGTAGTCGATGCCGTTCTTGCGCGACGGCGCGCTGCCGTTGAGCGTGTAGCGGACCGTCGCGCCCGGCGTCGCCGACGGCGATGGCGACCGTGCGCGGCGCGGTGTAGGTGCCCGGCGGCGGCGAGAAGGTCGGCGTGGCGGTGAGCTTCGCCGCCGCCGGCGCGCCGATGGCGCTCGTTTCCGACGGTGAAGTCTGCGCTGGCGCCTCGCCGGCGAGCACGACACCGATCGACGCCGCCATCGCCACGAGGAGCGCCGCTCCCGGCGGCCCTCCCCACCGACCCGCTCTCGTGGCCGCCCCGCCTCCGCTCACCATCGCCGCTTCCACCTCGTCTGTGCGCGTTGGCGCGCATGGTAGCGACGGCGCGCGAGCGCTGTCAGCGAACGTCGTTACGCCAGCGCGGTGCGGGCGATCACCGCCGGCGGGTGCGCGCGGTCACACGCGTCGCAGGCCGCAAACCGTTACCGTGTTAGACTTTGCCGCAGTCAGAGCTCAGGGAGGTGCCTATGCGCCATCGCACGCTGTCGCTCGCGGTCGCCGCGTCGCTGCTCCTCGCCCTGCCGGTGGCGGCCGAGGTCTACACCATCCGCCTCACCAACGGCACCACCTTCGAGAGCCGCTATCAGCCGAAGCAGGCGTCGTGGGACCCCACCCAGGTCACCTTCGTCGCCGAGACCGGCAACGAGATCTCGCTGCCGCAAGCGCTCATCGCCGACGTCGCCGCGCAGTCGGAGACGAAGGGCTACGGGCGGGTGATCGACACCGTCACCGTCGACCTCGGCTTCATGCCCAACGACATCGACCAGGCCCAGAAGATGATGCAGCAGCAGGCGCAGCAGGCGGCAATGTTCGGGCAGATGTTCCCCGTCTCCGCCGCGCAGTCGCCGTTCCTCCAGCCCGGCGAGCTGAGCCAGGCGGGCGGCATCCCGGTGGGCTTCGCCTTCCCCGGCACCACCTTCAACCCCGGCTTCCCGTCGCCGACGCCGCCGGGCTTCGGCGTACCGGGCGGCACGCCGACCGATGGCACCCCGGCGCCGTTCACGACCCCCACCAACACCACGACGCCGGCGCCTTTCACCATCCCGTCGCCCGGCACGGCGCCGACGACCACGACGCCGACGACTCCGCAGCAGTAGACGGTTCGACGACGCGGCCGGGTTTGCCGGCCGCACTTTGACAACCAGGCGCGTCGGGGCGCTCGGAAGCCGGTGCGAGACCGGCGCGGCCCCCGCCACTGTGACCGGGGACGAAACCGGGACACCACTGGCGCCATGCCCACTGCGGCTGGCGCCGGGAAGGTCCGGGAGTAGGACGATCCGGAAGCCAGGAGACCTCCTCGACGCCGCCAGCCCGCCGTCGCGAACGCCGCGGCGGGCCGAGCCTCTCCTCCGGGGTGCGAGGGATGGTCGGTGGCGCTGCCACCCGCCCGCCTACTCCTTCCGGCGGAGCGAAGGAGCAGACGCCATGAGCCTCGACCCGATTCGTGAACAGCGCTGGCTGCGCCGTGCGCGCGGCGCCGGCGTTGCAGCCGCGGTGGGCGTGCTGCTCGGCGCCGGCGGCGCGGCGGCGTGGGCGCAACAAACGGCGGCGACGCAGGTCGACGAAACAGCCGCCACGCAGGACGATCGCGCGGCGCGCGGCGACGAGACCGCGACCGCCGAGACCGCCGACGGCGAGACACCGGCCATCTACAGCGAAGCCACCGAGGTCACCGCCACCGCGGTCGCCGAGGAGCGGCGCGACGTGCCCGCCACGGTGCGCGTCGTCGACGGCAGCGAAGCGACGGCGCGGCAGGCGGAGTCGATCGCCGAGCTGCTCGCCACGGTGCCGGGCGCGCAGACCTCCGCCTACGGTGTGCGCGGGCAGCTCGCCTCCCTGTTCGTGCGCGGCGCCGACTCCAACCAGACGCTGGTGCTGTGGAACGGCATCCCGCTCAACGATCCGTTCTCGGATGAGCTCAACTTCGCCTTCCTCGCCGCCGACACGGTCGAGCGCGTCGAGGTGGTGCCCGGGCCGTTCAGCGCGCTCTACGGCAGCAGCGCCATGGGCGGCGTCGTGCAGGTGATCACGACGAGCGAGCGCGGCGGCCGCGTGGCGCTCGAAGCGGGGCAGCGTGACCACCGACGCGCCACGCTGGCGGTGGGCGGCGAGCGCGGACCGCTGCACGGCGACGTCGCCGGCCATCGTCGCAGCGGCCGCGGTGGCACTGGCAACGACGAGTACGACGCGAGCGAGCTCTCGGGCCGCGTGCGATGGACGCCGCGGCCACAGAGTGAAGCATCGCTGCTCCTGCGCTGGAACGACTCCGAGACCGGCATCCCCTTTGTCGGCTTCACGCCCAGCCCGCGCCGCAGCATCGCCTGGCGCGAGAGCGAGTGGGCGCTGCCGTGGAGTCACGTGGCAGATGGTTGGGAGCTCGCCGGCGCGCTGTCGCAGGTGAGCTACGAGAACGACTTCCGCGACCCCGACGACCCCTTCGGTTTCACCCGCGGCGACACCGACTCACAGGCCGACCGCGTGCGCGCGGTGGCGACGCGGCGTTTCGGCGCCGGCTGGGCGGCCGGCGGCGGCGAGTGGGAACGCGTGCGCGTCGACGACTCCGGCACCTTCGGCACCAACCTCGACGACGCGCGCGTGCGCACCGGCGCCGCCTTCGGCGAAGTACACCTCGAGCGCGGCCGCCTCGCCGCCGACCTCGGCGTGCGGCGCGACGACAGCTCGACCTTCGGCGGCGCCACCAGCCCGCGCCTCGGCGTCGTGCTGGCGGCAACGAGCGACCTGCGGCTGCGCGCGAGCTACGGCGAAGCCTTCCGCGCGCCGGCGCTCGTCGAGCTCTACTACCCCTTCACCGGCAACCCCGACCTGCGGCCCGAGCGCGGCCGCACGGCGGAAGTGGGCATCGCTTGGGAACGTGACGCGTGGAGCGTGGACATCGCCGCGTTCGACAGCCGCCAGCGCGACTTGATCACCTACGACTTTGTCGCGGGCAGAAACATGAACGTCGGCCGTGCGCGGAGCCGCGGCTTCGACGGCGAGCTGCGCTGGCGCGGCCGCCTCCGACAGACCGGAGTCGAGGCGCGGCTCGGCGGCATGAAGCTCGAGGCCGAGGACAGGACGAGCGGTACGCCGCTGCGCAACCGGCCGGAGGAGACGGCGCACCTGGTGGCGATCGCACGGCCAGGCGCGGCAGTGCTCGCCGCCACCGTGAGCTGGGTCGGCGAGCGGATCAACGCCTACCCCGAGTTCCCCTACACTGACACCGTGAACCCCGGCTACGGCACGCTCGACCTCGCCGGCAGCTTCGCTGTGCGGCCGTGGCTCACGCCGTACGCGCGGCTCGAGAACGCGCTCGACCGTGAGTACGAGCCGGTGCTCGGCTTCCCCGCCAGCGGGAGGACGGTGATCGCCGGAGTGCGGCTCGAGTGGTGAGGCGGAAGCGGTGAGACGGCGTCTCGCCGCTGCTGCGGCGTTCGCTTTGGCGGCTGCGCTCGGCGCGATCGCGAACGTCGCAGCGAGCGCTGATGCACGTGCGGCGACCGCAACCGCGAGCCCGCAGACGAGCTCGGCGCGGCCTGCGGCCAGCGCGCGTCGCATCATCGCCGTGGCACCGAGCGCGGCGGAGCTGGTGTTCGCGCTCGGCCTCGGCGACCGCGTCGTCGGCGTCGGCGAGTACGTCGCTTGGCCCCCGGCGGCGACGAAGCTGCCGCGGCTCGGCGGCCTGCTCGACCCGCGGCTCGAGACGGTCGTCGGGCTGCGGCCCGACCTCGCGGTGTTGCTGCCCAGCGAGCGCGAGCTGGGCGAGCGGCTCACGGCGCTCGGCGTCGACGTGCTGGTGGTGCCGCACGAGACGGTCGACGACGTGGCGCGCGCGGCGCGGGCGGTGGCGCAGCGCGCCGGCGTGCCGGCGGCGGGCGAGAAGCTCGCGCGCTCGCTCGAGCGCGAGCTGGCGCCGGCGCCGCTGCCGGCGGGCCTCTGGAGGCGACCGGGCTCGCCGCGCGTGCTGCTCGTCGCCGAGCGCGAGCGCGGCCAGCTGGCGCAGCTGCTGCTCGCCGGTCCGGGGACGTTCCTCGACGAGCTGCTGCGCCGGCTCGGGGCGAAGAACGCCATCGCCGACGCGCCGCTCTCCTGGCCGCAGGTGTCGCTCGAGGAGGTCGTGGCGCGAAAGCCCGACGTCATCGTCGAGCTGCAGCCGCGGGCGCTCTCGGCCGCCGAGGTCGCGGCGCTGCGCGCCGATTGGCGCCGCGTACCGGGCCTCCAGCCGGAGACGGTGAAGGTCGCGGTCGTCGCCGGCGATTGGGCGTTGGTACCGGGACCTCGGCTGCCGATCCTCTATCGCGAGCTGCGCCGCGCTCTGCTCGCCGCCACGTCGCCGTGAGCGACGGCGATGCAGAGCCTCGCGAAAGCGACGCCGACCGTCCCAGTGGATTCGCCACCGCAATGGGCGCGGAGCGCGACACGCGCCTAGAGCCCGCCGCTGCGGCGCCACCGCTGCTTGCCGCGCGCGCTCTGCTGCGGCGCGACGGCGGCCGGACCGTCGTCGGTCCGCTCGATCTCGAGCTCCGCACCGGCGAATCGCTCGCCATCGTCGGCCCCAACGGCGCCGGCAAGACGACACTGCTGCGGCTGCTCGCCGGCGTGCTCGCGCCCAGCGCCGGCGAGGTGCGGCTCGCGGGCGCCGACCTCGCGAAGACGCCGCGACGCGAGGTGGCGCGGCGGCTCGTCTACCTGCCGCAGCATCCGCCGGTCGAGGTGCCGCTCACCGTCGAGCGCTACCTGCTGCTGGCGCGCTTCCCCCACCGCGACGGCTGGCGCGGCCCGACCGCGAACGATGACGACGCGGTCGACGCGGCGCTCGCCGCCACCGACCTGCTGCCGCTGCGCGCGCGTCCGCTGGCGGCGCTCTCGGGCGGCGAGCGGCAGCTCGTGCAGCTCGCCGGCGCGCTGGTGCAGGGCGGCGACACCTGGCTCGTCGACGAGCCGACGGCGCACCTCGATCCGGCACACCAGCGTCGCGTGGCGCGGCTCCTCGCCGAGCTGCATGCGCGCGACGCGGCGGCGAGCGGTCCACGAACGCTCGTGCTCGCCACCCACGACCTCAACCTCGCGGCGATGCTCGCGCAGGCGCATCGTCGCGCTCGTCGGCGGCAGCGTCGCGGCCGACGGTCCGCCCGACGACGTGCTGGCGCCGGCGCGGCTCGAGGAGCTCTACGGCGCGCCCTTCCGCGCCGTCGGCGCCGGACCGGAGCGACGTCTCTGGATCGAGCTATGAGCGGGGATCGAGCTGATGACGGCGGATCGACGCCCGTCTGAGCGCGTGGCGCCGACGACGTGGACGTCCGGCGCCTGCGCCGCGTCGATCGACCGGCTGCCGGGCGGCCGCGTCGTCGCGAGGATCACTCCGTGACACCGCGCCGCGCGCTGCTGCTGCTCGCTGTCCTCTGGCTCGCCGTCGCGCTCCTCGCACCGCTCGTCGGCAGCCGCCCGCTGTCGCTCGCTGCGCTGCTTGACGGTGATCCCTCCACGGCGGCGATCTTCTGGCAGTTGCGGCTGCCGCGCGTGCTGCTGGCGCTGCTCGCCGGCGGCCTGCTGGCGCTCTCCGGGCTGTCGCTGCAGACGCTCTTCGGCAACGCGCTCGCCGAGCCCTACACGCTCGGCGTCGCGAGCGGCGCCTCGCTCGGCGCCGCGCTCGTCTTCACCTTCGCGCCGCGCGTCGCCTCGCTCGGATTGCCGCTCGCCGCGCTCGCCGCCTTCGCCGGCGCGCTCGCCGCCACCGCGCTCGTCGTCACGCTCGGCCGCGCCCGCGACGGCGCGGCAGCCGGCGGCGGCAGCGGCGCCGGCCTGCTGCTCGCCGGCGTCGCCGTGGCGCTCCTCTGCCAGGCGGCGATCCTGCTGCTCCAGTACCTGACCGACGCCGCAGGCACGCTGCGCATGGTGCGCTGGATGATGGGCGGCCTGGCCGTCGTCGGCTGGCGCGAGCCGCTCTGGCTGCTGCCGTGGGTGCTGGCGAGCTTCGCCGTGCACGCGGCGCGCCGCTGGGATCTCGATCTCCTGCTCGCCGGCGAGGAGGTGGCGGCGAGCCGCGGCGTCGCCGTCGCGCGCTTTCGACTCGCGCTGCTCGTCGTCGATTCGCTGGCGGTGGCGGCGCTGGTGTCGGTCGTCGGCCCGGTGGGCTTCGTCGGCCTCATGGTGCCGCACATGCTGCGCCGCCTCGTCGGCGCCGAGCACGGCGCGCTGGTGCCGGCGTGCGTGCTCGGCGGCGGCGCCTTCCTCGCCCTCTGCGACGCCGCCGCGCGCACGGCGCTGCGCCCCGCCGAGCTGCCGGTCGGCGTCGTCACCGCGCTCCTCGGCGGGCCGTTCTTCCTCTGGCTGCTCCGCCGCGGGCCCGCGCACCGCAGTCCGTAGAATCGCCGCAACTTGCGCGACGCAACGGTGAAGAGCTCGCGGCGACGGCGGCGCCACTCCCGATCACGTTGCTGCCCGGACGCGATCTCGACGTGATGCTGCCGCTCGCACCGCCGCCGCTACCGGACGGCCGCTACCAGTTGGAAGCGAGCTTCGCCGTCGACGGCGCCGCAGCGAACGAGGTGCAGCCCGCACGCCTGGAAGTCGAAGTCGGCGACGCCTGGCCGGGCTGCGGCTGCGCACGCGGCACGTCGCCGGAGTGACCACCGCTAGAATCCCGCGCCATGCTGCTCTATCGACTCGGTCCCGAAGGCCGCTGGGCGGCGGGCGACGACGAGCGCTCGCTGCGCGTCCTCTACTCGGAGCCCTTCGAGGTGCCGCCGGCGCGGTGGGAGCTCGGCAACGAGATCGACCCCGCGCAGGTGCGGCCGCTCGCCCCGCTCGTGCCGCCGAAGATCGTCGGCATCGGCCGCAACTACCGCGAGCACGCCGTCGAGCTGGGGCACGAGATCCCGGCCGAGCCGCTCATCTTCCTCAAGGCGACGTCGTCGCTCGCCGGCCCGCAGCAGCCGATCGTGCTGCCGCCGGAAAGCGAAGACGTGCACTTCGAGGGCGAGCTGGCGCTGGTCATCGGCAGGACGGCGCGGCGCGTCTCGACGGCCGAGGCGGAAGCGGCGATCTTCGGCTGGAGCGCCGCCTGCGACGTCACCGCCCGCGACCTGCAGAACCGCGACCGCACCTTCGCCCGCGCCAAGTCCTTCGACAGCTTCTGCCCGCTGGGACCGGCGATCCGCCTCGGCGTGCCCGACGACGAGGTCACGGTGGTGACGCGCGTCGACGGCGTCGAGCGCCAGCGCGGCCGCGTCGCCGAGATGTCGTGGGGCCCGGTGGCGCTCGTCGAGTTCGTGTCGCGCTTCATCACCCTCGAGCCGGGCGACCTCATCCTCACCGGCACGCCGTCGGGCGTCGGCACGCTGCACGCGGGCGAGCGCGTCGAGGTCGAAGTGAGCGGCGTCGGCGTGCTGAGCAACCCGGTCGAGGCGTGGAACGGCTGAGCGCGCGATGCTGGTGAGCGCGCGCCGCTGCGCCGCTCGCCGCGGCTCGTCGCTGCGCGTGCGACACCGCGAACGCCACGACCTCGTCGCGCGGTCGGCGGCGCGACGGCGGGCGCTTCGATGATTCGCCTCGCCGTCTCGCTCGCTCTCTTCTCCGCCTGGCTCGTGCTGCTGCTCTGGGGCTCGCCGCTCGGCGCCTTCGTCTACGTGCTGCTCGCCGCCGCGCTCTTGACCTTCCCCTGGCGGCTGCTGCGCTTCGACGACGACGAGCGCACGTAGCCGAAGCCGGCCGCGGCGCGGATATCCTCGCGCCCGTGCGACGGTGGCAGCGGCGCTCCGGCGAAGTGCTCTTCCAGCATCCGCTGTTGAGCCTCGAGCGCCAGCGCCTCTGCGCCGGCCCCGGCGAGGAGCGCGAAGCGCTGGTGCTCGCCGCGCCCGATTGGGTCAACGTGGTGCCGCTGCTCGACGACGGCCGCGTCGTCATGGTGCGGCAGTGGCGCTTCGGCATCGCCGCGCCGACGCTGGAGATCCCCGGCGGCATCGTCGATCCCGGCGAGACGCCGGACGTCGCCGCCGCGCGCGAGCTCTTCGAGGAGACCGGCTACCGCGCGAGCGACGTGCGGCGGCTCGGCGAGGTGACGCCGAACCCGGCGATCCTCGCCAACCGCTGCGCCACCTTCCTCGCCACCGGTCTCGAGCTCGTGGGCGTGCCGCAGTCGGGGCTCGACGAGGAGCTCGTCGTCGAGCTGGTGCCGCTCGAGGACGTGCCGCGCCGTGTGCGCGCGGGCGAGATCCACCACGCGCTCGTCATCGCCGCCTTCTACCTGCTGTCGGCCGATGGCTGAAATACCGCTCGCTCTCGCTGGCTCGCCGCCGCAGCCGCGGCCGCTCGTCGAGGCGGTGAGCTTCGACGTCACCGGCACGCTGCTCGGCGTGCCGCGCCTGCACGAGATCTACAGCCGAGGCGTTCGCGCGCCACGGCCACGCCGTCGAGCCGTCGCGCTTCGGCGAGGTGGTGCCGGCGGTGTGGCAGGAGCTGTCGATCCGCACCCGCCTCGGCGAGGACCGCTTCAGCGCCCACCCCGAAGGCGCCAAGGGCTTCTGGCGCGAGTTCGTGGCGCGCGTCGCGGCGCACCTCGAGCTCGAGGCGCCGACGCCCTTCCTCGCCGCCGAGCTGTTCGAGCGCTTCGCGCACGTCGAGGCGTGGCAGGTCTTCGCCGACGCGCGCGAGGCGCTGCCGACGCTGCGCGCCGCCGGGCTGCGGCTCGCCGTCACCTCCAACTTCGACGCCCGGCTGCCGCGCCTCCTCGCCGACGCCGGGCTCGCCGACTTCTTCGACACCGTCGTCTACTCGGAGGAGGTCGGCGTCGAGAAGCCGCACCCGGCGATCTTCGAGGAGCTGCTCGAACGCTTGCAGCTCCAGTCGGCGCGCGTGCTCCACGTCGGCGACAGCCGCCGCGACGACGTCGAGGGCGCCCGCGCCGTCGGCATGCAAGCGCTGTGGCTGACCCGCGGCTCGCCGCGCGGCGACCTGCGATCGCTGAGCGAGCTCGACGCACGGTTGCGCGCGGGCGTCGGCGAGGCTTGAGTCGGCAGCGGCGCCGCTAACTGGCGGCGGCGCTGCTACACGACTCGGCACTGCTACGCTTGCGCGCGCGTGCCGTTGTTTCGCTCTGCTCGCAGCTTCGCTCTCGTCGCAGCCGCGCTCGTCGTCGCGAGCGTGAGCGCGTGGGCGTGCGGTGATCGCGAGAAGCCAACGGCGAACAAGCCTGCCCCGGGCGAGCTGCAGACGGTCGAAGTGGCGCCACCGCCCGACGCACGCGTCGACGTCACCCGCGACGTCAAGGAGCGGCGCCGCGCCGAGATCTTCGCCGGCGTGCTGCCCGGCGGCTTCCCGCGCACGCTGCCGCTGCCGCCGCAAGCGAGCCTCGTCGACCAGGGCCGCAGCGGCGGCGCCAAGTGGGTCGAGCTACTAGTGCCGCGCCGTCCCGACGCGGTGCGCGCGCCGTATCTACAGCAGCTGGCGAAAGCGGGATGGCAAGTCGAGCCAGCCGGCACCGATGCCTGGCGCCTTCGGCACGCCGGCTCCACCGTGCGCCTGTCGCTTCGCGCACAAGGTCCGAGCACGCGACTGCGGCTCGAGTACTGAGCCTTCCCGAGCTGGGGGTGGCGATATCGTCACCGCCCCGTGAGTCTTCTCGTCCTCGTGCTCGCGCAGGCGGGGTGCCTGTTGGTGCTGGCCGCCACTGCGTGGGCGGCGGGATGGGCGACTTGGGGGCGGCGTGACCCCGCGCGGCTGCTTCATCCGCTGACGCTCACGATCGGCCTCGCCCTGCTCGGCGAGGTCGGGTTGCTGCTCGCCGCGGTTCACCTGTTCACGCCGTGGACGCTCGCGCTCGTCGCCGTCGCTGCGCACGCGGCCGCGACGGCGGGATGGCGCCGCCTCGTCACGCATGCAGCTGCCGCGATTCGCCAGCGTCCGCGCCGCGCCCTCGCTGTCGCCGCGCTCACCGCCGGTGCTGCCGCCGGCGGGTTCGTCATCGCGCTCTACCCGCCCACCGCGTTCGACGAGACGACCTACCACTTGCCCTTCGCGCGCGCTTTCCTCGCGCAGCCGGGGCTGCCGTGGGTGCCGGAGCTGCGCGTGCCCGCGTTTCCGCTGCTCGCCGAAGGGCTACAAGCAGCGCTCCTGGCGCTCGGCGGCGAGCGCGCGCCGCACCAGCTGGCGCTGCTCGCCACGCTCGCCACCGCGGCGCTCCTCGTCGCTTGGGGGCGCGAGGCCGAGGAGCCGATCGCCGGCTGGCTCGGTGCCGCGCTCTTCCTCGGCAACCCACTCGTCGCCTACCTCGCCGGCACCGGCTACGTCGATCCGCTCGTCGGCCTCTTCACCACCGGCGCCTTCTACGCCCTCTGGCGCGTGCGCACCAGCGAGGCCGCCACGGCGTGGGCGGCGACTGCCGGCTTCCTCGCCGGCTCCGCCGCGGCGGTGAAGTACCTCGGCCTCTACGCCATCGCCGTCGGCGCTGTCGCGCTGCTCTTCGCTCGCGCGCGACGCTGGCGCTCCCTCCTCGTTTTCGGCGGCGCCGCCCTGGTGGCGACCGCCTTGCCCTACGGCTATCTGATCGCGCGCACGGGTAATCCGCTCTTCCCCTACTTCTCGAACCTCTTCGGCACCAGCGCGTGGGAGGCGGTCGACCCCGTCCCGCCGGACGCGGAGCCGAGCACCTTCCTGCTGCCCTACAACAGCGTCTTCCACCGCGAGCTCGCCGGCAACCAGCCGCCGCTGTCGCCGGCGCTCCTGCTCGGCTCGCTGCTGCTGCTCGTCGCGCTCCTGCAGCGACCCCGGCGCGCGCCGCGGCTGCGCGCCGGCGCGCTCGTCGTCCTCGGCTTCTTCCCCGCCTACGTGGCGATGCCGGAAGTGTCGCGCTACCTCGCCACCGTGTTGCCGTTGTGGACGCTCCTGATCGGCGCCGCCGCGACTTGGGCGTGGCGACGGCTCCGCGGCGGCGAGCCGCCGCGCCGACTGGCAGCGGCGCTGGCATTGGCGCTCGCGGTGCCGGGGCCGGCCTACGGCGCCTATTCCCTCTGGCGCCACCGCGACGTGCCGCTCACGCCGGCGGAGCGTGACACCTATCTCGCCGAGGTGCACCGCGGCTACGGCGCGCTCGCCTGGCTGCAGGAACGACAAGGTCGCCGCTACGTCGCGCTCTGCTTCACGTGCGAGCACCTACACGGCTTCGCCGCGGGCCGGCTGCTCGGCGAGCACTCCGGCCCCTGGGCGTTTTGGCAACTCCAGCCGCTGCTCGCCGAATCCAGGGGCGCTGGAACACCGGATGCGCGCCGACCGCGCCGCCTACATCCTGCTGCCGCGCGCCGACGCGGCGCCGCTGCGCACGCCCGAGGCGTCACGTCGCTTTCGGCTGCTCCACGCCGACGCCGATTTCGAGGTCTGGGCGCTGGCACCTGCGCCGACGCCACGGCCACCCGCGACGCCGCCGCCACCGCTCGCGACCCCGCCACTCGCACCGCCGTCGAGCCGCGCGCAACCGCAGTAAACTGCCGGCGCTCCGCCTCCGTAGCTCACGACGAATGCGCCGCCGCTCCAGCCCACGGCCTCGCTTTCGCTCGGGTGCCAGGCAGACCTGGCACCTAGCCCATTGGCTCGCTGCGCTCGCGTCGGGCTGCGCCCGACGTCGGCGCTTCGCGCCGCAATGGGTCCCACGCTGCGCGGCGCCGCGGGTCCCTACCGTCGCGCTGCTGCTCGTCCTCCTCTGCCAGGTCTCCGCCTGCCGGCGCGCGACGCCTCCTTCGGCGAGCGAAAGCCACGTCTACCACCTCGCCGACGCGCTGGCGCAGGCGACCGTGCAGAGCGCCGAGCCGCCGCCGCGCCAGCCGCGGCAGTGGCGCTTCGACGAGGCGCGCCCGGAGTGGCGCTCGCTCGCGCTGCCGCAGCGCCCCGACCTCGGCAGCATCGAGCTCACGCAGCTGAGCGACGCGACGCGCCTGCAGCTGCGCGCCTCGCCCGCGCAGCAGTTCCCGATGGTCGTCGGCGGCCTCGTCGCCTCGCTCGAAGGCCTCCGCTTCGCCGACTGGGACGCGGTACAGGTGCGCGCCCGCTGCCACGACCGCCTCGCCGGCATCACCGTCGCCTACAACGTCGACGACGAGAAGGCGATGCCCGACTTCATGGTCTTCTTCGCCTCCGGCGGCGACGCGCCGCCGGTGTTCAACGACGGCTCGACGCAGACCTACGTCATCCCGCTCCACCGCCACGAAGGCGACACCGGCGAGCAGCTGCGCAGCCTGGCGCTGCTCGTCGCCGCGCCGCGCGAGGCGGGCCTCGAGCTGCAGGCGATCACGCTGGTGCCGCGCGGCGCCGGCTTCGACCACTCCACCGGTACGCGCTCTGTCGTGCGCGCCGGCACCACGCGGCACACGCTCTACGCCCACGCGCCGGCGACGCTCGACTTCCCGCTGCGGCTCGTCGGGCCGGGACGCCTCGACCTCGCGCTCGGGGTGAACCCTGGCGAGACCGTCACCTATCGCATCGCCGCCGAGGTCGACGGCCAGCGCCAGCCGCTCCTCGCCGAGACCGTCTCCGACGCCGCGAGCTGGCGCCAGCACGCGGTCGATCTGACGTCGCTCGCCGGCACCGACGCGCGTCTCGTCTTCGAGGCGAGCAGCCCGCAGCCGGGCGCCGTGGCACTCTGGGGCGGACCGGTGGTCTCCGCGACGCCGCCGCGCCCGAAAGCGCGCACCGACGTGCGCGCCACCGCCGATCGCTCCGCCGACCGCACGCAGGTGCCGCCCAACGTCATCCTCTACGTCATCGACGGCGGCGGCGCCGACCTGATGAGCCTCTACGGCTACGAGCGCCCGACGACGCCGTTCCTGCAGCAGCTGGCGCGCGAGGGTGTCGTCTTCGAGCATGCCTACTCGAACGCGACCTGGACGCAGGCGTCGACGGTGTCGTTCATGACCTCGCTCCAGCACAGCGTGCTCGGCGGCCTGCGCCGCGGCGTCCACTCGACGGCGGTGCCCACGGCGGCGGTCACCATGGCCGAGCGGTTCCGCCACGGCGGCTACCAGACGGCGGTGCTCACCACCAACCCCAACTGCGCGCGCCTCGTCGGCCTCGAGCGCGGCGTCGACTGGCTGCGCGACGACGAGACCGAGCACCACTCGACCTCCTCGCGCGAGCTCCACCAGCGCTTCTGGGAGCTGCGCAAGACGCACTCGGCGACGCCCTACTGGGCGCACTTCCAGACCACCGACGTCCACGAGCCCAACGAGCCGGAGGCGCCGTTCGCCGGCCGTTTCCTGCCGGAGGCGGAGCGCGCCAAGCTGCCGCAGTGGGAGGGGCAGCTCTGGCAGGCGGCGGCGAGCCTCTTCGGCACCACCAGCATCGTCGGCTTCATGGACGAGGCGCTGCTGCGCGGCAAGGTGCCGCGCCACGACTACTTCGAGGCGCGCCGCGCGCCTCTACGACGAGACGATGGCGTTCCAGGACTCGACGCTGGCGGCGTTCGTCGCCGAGCTCAAGAAGCGCGGCGAGTGGGAAAACACGCTGCTCGTCGTCACCGCCGACCACGGCCACCCGGCGGGCACCTTCACCCGCTTCGGCCGCGGCCTGATCGAGCCGCAGCCGGAGCCTTGGCAGGGGGCGCTCTTCGAGGCGTACTTGACGCGCGTGCCGCTCCTCTTCGTCTGGCCGGGCCACCTGCAGGCAGGGAGCCGCGTGCGCGAGCCGGTGTCGCTCGTCGACCTGCTGCCGACGCTCCTCGACCTCGCCGGCCTGCCGCCGGCGGAAGTCGCGCAGGGGCGCTCGCTCGTGCCGGCGCTACGCGGCGAGACGCTCGAGGCGCGGCCGGTCATCCTCGACGAGTTCCGCGTCGACGAAGCCACCGGCGAGCTGGTCGGCAACCTCGACGTCGTCGACGGCCGCTGGGGCGCGTCGCTCGAGATCGGACCGCCGCCGGGCGCGAAGCGCGCGGCGGGAGCGGGAGCCGCACCGCCGGACCGCGGCCGCCACGCCGTGCCCGCCGGTGGCCGCTGGGGCGCTGTGCACCCGTACTTCCCCGACGTCCCGCGACTCCTCCTCTACGACCTCGAGCGCGACCCGCAGGCGACGCGCGCGGTGAACGATGCGCACCCCGACCTCGTCGACAAGTACCGCCGGCTCCTCTACCGCCAATGGCAAGCGCACCGCGCCCTCGCCAAGAAGTTCGGCGAGGCGAGCGAAGCGGCGGCGCTCACCCCCGAGCAGCTCGAGCAGCTGAAGTCGCTCGGCTACATCCAGTAGCGCGGCGCTAGAGGTCTTGAGCGGCTTTGACCGCTCCGGTTGAGTCAAGTTTCACGCTGCGAGCTTCTCACGTCGGACCCAGGCATCGATCTGGGCTTCAAGGTGGCTGAAGGCGCCGCTGAGAGCTGGGTGCGGGTAGACGGCAGCCGGGTTGAAGGTGGTCGAGCCGGGTCGTAGCAGTCGGTCGTGAGCACGAGTCAGGAAAAGTGAGGAGCGCAGGCCAGTTGGAGTGACTTCGTAGCGATGGGAGTGGGGGATGCGGCGGATGAAGCCGTGAATCCTGAGGCGGCGCAGGTCATAGGTCATGCTGCCCGCAGAGGTGTGGCGGCCACGCAGAGGCTCGAGCTGTTGGCGGAGGTCTGCGTTGGAGAAGCCGTTGGGCAAGAGGCGAAAGAGGATCAGTGCGTGGAGCAGCGCCTGGACTCGCTCGTCGGCGAAGCGCAGCGCCGCAGCACGTTGATCGGCGACGAGACGTGGCCGTTGGAAGGCCTGGAAGCTCTCTTCGGAGATCGCGCAGTCATGGCTGATTCGTTGGACGTCGAGCAGACGTCGGTTGGCCCGGAAGCCGACCTCCCGGAGTGCGGGAAGGTTGTGCAGCCTTCTGCCGATCCTGAAGTCGCGGGTGTTGTTGATGGTGGTTTCGGTCCTTAGCGCGCGTCCCTCCTTGTGGTACTGCTTGATGCGGCTGGCCTTGTAGTCCACGTGCAGCGAAGGGCAAACTCCGTCGGTGATGACACGAGTGCGAAACCGGCCCGGCGTAGCTCGTGGTCCTTTGCGCACGATCTTGCGCTCGAAGATCAGCTGCACCTGGTCGGGGCGACCGATGTCGAGATTCTCGCGGATGACCTCGTCGAAGAAGACTCTCCCCGTGACCGCTCGATCGAGGACCTGCGTGAGCGAGAACTCCGCCTGCAGGATCGACAGGTCGTAGTGGATGCCGCGGGAGCGATCCTGTGCCGTGAAGGGATGCGGCAGCCAGCGCAGCCACTTGCGCAGCAGCGCATCGATCTTCTCCGCCGAAAGCTCCTCGCAGATCCGCTGCAGTACGGCGGGGTCCTCGCACGAGAGGATGCCGTTGTCGAGCGCTTGGTAGGGAATGCCGCGATGCTCGAGCTGACGCTTGAGGTACTCGTGCCCGTTGATGCAGAGCTTGGCGTTGTAGGGAAAGTACGAGCAGAACTTCAGAAAAAACGGCCCGAAGTCGCTGTCGATGGCGTAGAAGTAGTACTGATTGACCATGGCGGTCGACCGCACGAGCCAGGCGTAGGAGGCGCCGGTGGTCGGGTTGCGCCGCCGCTCGGTGCGGAAGACAGCGGTCTTCTCTTGCGCCTTGCCCACGAAGAGCACTCCCTCCACACCCTGAAACCTTCGGCGATGCTCGGCAGCCACGTCATCCTTGCGCTGCTTCTTCTCAAAGCTCACCAGTTCGACACCTACGGCCTTCACGTAGCTCTCGATCGCCTCGACGAAGGCGCGAGTCATCGGCGCCATCAGCGCTGCGGAAGGGAAGCTCTGCCCCCGACACTCCCGAAAGAACCACGCGATCCCGCGCTCGCTCTGGAGGATGGGGACCACGGCATTGAGGTACATCCGGTCGATCCCCTCTACCTCCAGCGTGACGTGCTGGCCAAGGATCTCCGCAACGCTCCGTGCTACGTTCATCGTCGGGCTCCGGTCGTCCGCGGTCCCTGTCTTCGGGACCACCAGACCGCCAAGCGGTCCAAATCAGGCGCCAGCCTGAATCCTAGGCTCGACCGGAGCCCTCTTCACACGCCTCGTTGGTCTGAGGCGTCAGCCTCGTTAGATCTCCACCTGCATCCCCAGCTCGACGACACGGTTGGGCGGCAGGTTGAAGTACGACGTAGCCGGCCGCGCGTTGCGCGTCATCCAGGCGAAGAGCTTCTCGCGCCAGATCGCCATGCCCGGGTGCTTGGTGGCGAGCAGCGTCTCGCGCGAGAGGAAGTACGAGACCTGGTGCAGGTCGAGCTCGAGGCCGGGCAGGCGCACCCGCTTCAGCTCGGCCGGCACGTCGGGCTCCTCCATGAAGCCGTAGCGCAGGATGACGCGGTAGAAGCCGTGGTCGAGCGGCGTCACGTGCAGCCGCTCGGCAGCGTCGACGCGCGGGATCTCCTGCGTCTCGACGGTCAAGATGATCACCGTCTCGTGCAGCACGCGGTTGTGCTTGAGGTTGTGCAGCAGCGCCGGCGGCACGCCGTGCGGGTTGCTGTACATGAAGACGGCGATGCCGGACACCCGCACCACCGGCTCGTTAGCCGAGCCCTTGGAGGAACGGCCGCAGCGGCACCGTGCTCCTCCGCATGCGGTCGGCGAGCACGCGGCGGCCGGTCTTCCACGTCGTCATCAAGGTGAAGACGAGCACGGCGATGGCGAGCGGCACCCAGCCGCCGTGGGTGATCTTGAGCAGGTTCGAGCCGAAGTAGGCGAGGTCGATGGTGAGGAAGAGGCCGCAGAGCAAGAGCGCCGCCCAGCGCCGCCACTTCCACCGCCGGCGCTCGACGGCGTAGAAGAGCAGCGTCGTGATCACCATCGTCGAGGTGACGGCGATGCCATAGGCCGCGGCGAGGCTGCTCGCCGAGCGGAAGGTGAGCACCAGCGTGATGCAAGAGATCATCAGCGCCCAGTTCACCGCCGGCACGTAGATCTGACCGCGCTCGCGCGCCGACGTGTGCTCGATCTCGAGGCGCGGCGTGAAGCCGAGCTGCACCGCCTGGTGGGTGAGCGAGAAAGCGCCCGAGATGACCGCCTGCGAAGCGATCACCGTGGCGACGGTGGAGAGCGCCACCAGCGGATAAGTCGCCCACTCCGGCGCCAGGTGGTAGAAGGGATGCTCCGCCGCCGCCGGGTCGACGAGCACCAGCGCCCCCTGCCCGAAGTAGTTGAGCATCAGCGCGGGAAGCACCAGCGAGAACCAGGCGATGCGGATCGGCCGCTTGCCGAAGTGCCCCATGTCGGCGTACATCGCCTCGGCGCCGGTGGCGACGAGGAACACCGAGCCCAGCACGACGAAGGCCGCCCAGCCGTTGTGAACGAGGAAGCGCAGCGCCCAGAGCGGATTGACCGCCGCGACGACGCTCGGCTGGTCGACGATGCGGTAGAGGCCCAGCGACGCGAGGACGGTGAACCAGACGATGATGATGGGCCCGAACACCTTGCCCACGCTGCCGGTGCCGCGGCTCTGGAGGAAGAAGAGGAAGATGAGCACGCCGATGGTGATGGGGACGACGTACGGCGTGAAGAACGGCGTGGCGATCTCGAGCCCCTCGATCGCCGACAGCACCGAGATCGACGGCGTGATCATGCCGTCTCCGTAGAGCAGCGCGGCCCCGAAGAGGCCGAGGATGAGCAGCAGCCGGTAGCGGCCCGCCGCCGCCCGCACCGGCACCACCATGGCGGTGAGCGCCAGGATGCCGCCCTCACCGCGGTTGTCGGCGCGCAGGATGAAGATCAGGTACTTGATGCTGACAACGACGATGAGCGTCCAGAAGATGAGCGACAGCACGCCCAGCACGTTCTCGCGCGACACCGGCATCGCGTGGGCGCCGTGGAAGCACTCGCGAAAGGCGTAGAGCGGGCTGGTGCCGATGTCGCCGAAGACGACGCCGAGGGCGGTGAGGGTGAGGTAAGCGAGGTAGCGGCCGTGGCCCGCCGCGCCTGCGTCTGGGGTTCCCGCGCTCATGCGACCCGCAAACGCCCGCCGCCGCCGGCGGGCGCAGACTGCCGAGTCTATGGCACGGGCAGGGAAACGCTAAGAGCGGCGCTATCGCCGCTGTGGATGCGACTCCGACTTGAGCTGGCTCTCGCCGGCCTCGGGCGCGAACTCGCGGTCGGGACGGAACATCGGGATCGGCTCGGCGTCACCGAGAACGAGGGCAGCGACGTGCTCGCCGAGCGCCGGGCCGAGCTTGTAGCCGTGACCGGAGCCGCCGCCGGCGAGCCAGGCGTTGTCGGTGCTGGACACGCGGCCGATGAGGTAGTGGCCGTCGGGGCTGTTCTCGTACTGGCAGACGCGCGACTCGAGGAGCGGCGCTTTGGCGAGGTCGGGGAAGCGCTCGGCGAGCAGCTCGCGGGCGCGAGCGAGCGCGTCGGCGGAGGGCGTGCGCTCGCCAGCCTCGGGATCGAACGCCTCGCCGCGCGTGTCGTCCGCCACCTTGAACCCGCGCCGCTCGTTGCCGGGGATGCCGTAGAAGATCCGCTCGGCCCCGAAATCGACCCACATCGGCATGTGCTCCTCGCTCCAGCGCGCGTCGCCGGCCGGGGTGCCGAAGAAGAACACGTCCTGGCGTGAAGGACGGACGCGGGCGCCGACGCTGTCGGGAAGGAGACGACCAAGCCACGGCCCGCCGGCAAAGACGAACGCGTCGGCGGCGAGCGAGCTGCCGTCGGAGAGCGCGAGGGCAGCGAGACGGCCGCTCGTGCCGCGCCCGAGGGGACGCGCCGCGACCTCGCGGTACTCGCCGCCCTCGGCGATGAACCGTTCGACGACCGTGGCGCAGCCGCGGCGAGCGAGGAGATAGCCGGCCTCGCGCTCGAGCCACAGATGGCGAACGCCGTCGAGCCGGACCTGCGGGTAGCGCCGCGCCGCCTCTTCGAGCGTCAGCTCATCGATCGGCAGCCCGGCCTCGCGCAGGAGCGGCGCCGAGATGCGCGCGTAGGCGTCCTCACCGCGAAAGAGCCACAGCAGCCCCGTCGGGTGATAGAGCCGCTGCCCGACGAGCCGCTCGTGCTCACGCCAGAGCGCGAACGAGCGCACCACCCAGTCGACGTAGACCCGATCGCGCCCGTAGAGGCCGCGGATCACCCGCGTCTCGCCGCCCGACGACGCGCGGGAGTTGCCGGGGCCCCAGGCATCGAAGAGTGTGACGCGGGCGCCACGCCGCCGCAGGTGGAGCGCTGTCCACCCGCCGAAAGCGCCGGCGCCGACGACGGCGACGTGGAGAGCGCGTGCGCCTTGCGAGAGGGCCGGCGCCGCTGTCGCCGCCGCGTCCGCTCCCGGCGCCGCTGCCGCCACCCCGCCCACGAGCGACGCTCCGAGAGTCCCTTGCAACAGTCGCCGGCGAGTCACCATGGGCGAATTCAGCACGCGCCGGCAGTCTAAACGGATGTCGAGTGCTACGTAACCGCCGACGTCATGTTCAGATCGCCTGTCGAGTCCACTGCCGTCGCGTCCCTGGGTTACGACGCCAGCTCGTCGACGCTGGAAGTCGAGTTCACGAGCGGTTCCGTGTACCTATACTTCGACGTTCCCGAGGCTGAGTACCGGAAGCTACTGGCCGCCGAGTCGATCGGCGCATACCTCAATCACGAGATCAAGCCGAGGTATCGCTACACCCAAGTCGGGTGAAGCCGCCGAGTCAACGGTGCCCTTGGCGAGCTCCGGCCGTCCCAGACGACCCGAGCCGTAGGGCGTCCGGCACCGTGCCGCCGACGCAATCAGCGCGTCAGGCCGCAGTCCGGCGCGATCAGTCCGGAGTGATGTCGACCAAGATGCAACGGTCGCAGCCGTCGAAGGGGTTGGGGTTGCCGTCGTCGCACTCCTCGGGCGCCTGCACGATGCCGTCGCCGCAGCGGTCGCAGTCGGCGTCGGCCAGATCGACCGCGCCGTCGCAGTCGTTGTCGGCGGCATCGGCGCAGGAGACTTCCGGCGCCTCGGGTGGATTGCTGGTGGCGACGTGCGTGCAGCCGAACAGCGGGTCGCAGCCGTCGTCGGTGCAGACGTTGGAGTCGTCGCAGCTGACCGCGGTCGTTTCGCAGGCGCCGCCCGAGGCGACGCTGCAGAAGCCGGCCAGGCACTTGTTCTCGACCGCGCAGGTGCGCGCCGCGTTCCGGCACTCCCCCAGGAAGCACGAGTCGGCCGTGCAGGGGTCGCCGTCATCGCAGTGCGCGTCGGCAGCGCAGCAGCCGGCGATCGCCGTGCCGCGGCAGTCCGTTCCGGCGCACTGATCGGCGCTCGTGCAGTCGTTGCCATCGTTGCAGGCCAGCCCGTCGTTGGCGAGGCGCAGGCAGCCGACGGCGGGGTCGCACTCGTCACGCGTGCAGACGACGCCGTCCTCGCAGCTCACCGGCGCGTGCACGCACTGGCCGTCGGCGCCGCAGGAGTCGGTGGTGCAGAGGTTGCCGTCGTCGCAGCTCGACGGACAAGCGGCCGCGCAGGCGCCGACCTCGTCGCCGTGCGCGAGGTGGGCGCTCACCGCCTCCTCACCCACCGAGATCGTCTGCCGGTTAGCTTCGTTGCCGGGCGGCACGTGACAGAGCGTCACCTTCTTGGCGCCCTGCGCGACTTGCGGCCACGCCACGAGCGCGATCACCAGCAGTCCGACCGTGCGCGCCTTGACCGCCGCCGCGCCGGCTGGCGTCCCCGCCGCCTCGCCCGCGCCGCGCCGCCGCCACGGCAGCAGCATCGGCACGGCGCGCCGGTAGGCGGCGTAGCTCTCGCCGTGCTCGCGCAGCAGATCGTGCTCCTCGAGCTGGATGGCGACCAGGATGTACATGGTCGTGGCCAGCGCGAACACCAGGTGCGTCACCGTCATGTGCGGCGTCGCCCAGAAGGCGAAGAGGAAGCCGAGGTAGAGCGGGTGGCGCACCAGCCGGTAGGGACCCGGAGTGCCGAAGACGAGCTGCGTGTAGGGCTTGCCTCGCAGCGACAGCCAGACCTGGCGCAGACCGAAGAGGTCGAAGTGGTTGATCAGGAAGGTGGCGACGAGCACCAATAGCCAGCCGCCGGCGAAGAGGACGTAGAGCAGCGCCCGCGCAGGCGGCGACTCGACGCTCCACACCTCGCCGCCGAGCGGCTGCCACTGCCACATGAGCAGCGCCAGCGCGGCGCTGGCGCAGAGCACGTAGGTCGAGCGCTCGATCGTCCACGGCACGACGCGCGTCCACATCTTCTTGAACCACGGCCGCGCCATCACGCTGTGCTGGAGCGCGAAGACGGTGAGCAACAGGGCATCGATGCCCAGCGCCGGCCAGAAGGGCTGCGCCGGCGGGCTGTCGAGGCCCTTCGGCACCAGCAGGTTCCCGACGAAACCGATGGCGTAGAGGAAGGTGGCGAGGAAGGCGAGGTAGCAGGCGGCTCCGTAGACGAAGAAGGCGACTCGCTTGAACATGGTGCACCTCCGGTGACTCTGCTCCATACGGCGCCAGCCGCGACGAAATCGCCTCATCGGCCCGGTGCTAGCATCGCGGGCGACGTTCGACCTTGCACTCGGCTCTCGGCATCGGACGGTCCTCGGATGCCCTCGGCACACGACGTGACGGCGCTGCTGGTCGCCTGGGGCGACGGCGATCGAGAGGCCCTCGACAGCCTGCTGCCGCTCGTCTACGCGGAGCTCAAGCGTCTCGCCCACGCGCGCATGCGCGGCGAGCGCGACGGGCACAGCCTGCAGACGACGGCGCTCGTCAACGAGGCCTACCTGCGGCTGGTCGACTACCGGCGCGTGCGGGCGCGGGACCGCTCGCACTTCCTCGCCATCGCGGCGCAAGCCATGCGGCGCATCCTCATCGGCCGCGCGCGGGCGCGGGCCGCCGTCAAGCGCGATGGCGCCGGCGCAGCCCTCGCCCTCGACGCCGCCGACGCGCAGGCGAGCGTCCGCGCCGGCGAGCTGGTGGCGCTCGACGAAGCGCTCGCCGAGCTGGCGGCCTTCGACGCTCGCAAGGCCCAGGTCGTCGAGCTCAAGTACTTCGGCGGCCTCACCAACGACGAGACCGCCGCCGCGCTGGAGATCTCGGGCGCGACGGTCGAGCGGGAGTGGAGCGCGGCGCGCGCCTGGCTGCGCTGCGCCATCGCCGGCACATGAACAGCCGAGCGCTGGCAGCAGGTCGAGCGGCTCTTCCACGAGGCGCTGTCGCTCGGCGACGACGCGCGCGCCGCGTGGCTGGAGGCCACCTGCGACGGCGACGCCGACCTCTACGTCAAGGTGGAGTCGATGGTCGCCGCGGCGCGCCGCGGCGACGCGCTGCTCGAGCGCGACGCCGTCGAGGAGGCGGCGCCCCTCCTCGGCGATGCCGAGGACGCGGAGTCGCTGGCAGGCACCGAGCTCGGCCACTACCACCTCGAGCGGCGTCTCGGCAGGGGCGGCATGGGCGAGGTCTACCTCGCGCGCGATGGCCGGCTCGGCCGCCAGGTCGCCGTCAAGCTCCTCGATCCAGCGCTCGGGGCCGACCGCCGTTCGCAGGCGCGGTTCCTCGAGGAGGCGCGCGTCGCCGCGCTGCTCGACCACCCCAACGTCTGCACCATCCACGAGGTGGGCGAGCACGAGGGGCGGCCGTTCATCGTCATGCAGTACGTCGCCGGGCGCACGCTCAAGGAGCTCATCGGCGGCCAGCCGCTGCCGCCCGAGGTGCTGATGTCGCTCGCGGTGCAAGTGGGCGAGGCGCTGGCGGCCGCCCACGAGCAGGGCATCATCCACCGCGACGTCAAGGCGGCGAACGTCATGGTCACGCCGCAGGGGCTCGCCAAGGTGCTCGACTTCGGCATCGCCAAACGGCTGCAGGTCGACGTCCTCGGCGACTCCACCGCGGCGACCGCGGCGGGCACCATCCTCGGCACTCCCGGCTCGATGGCGCCCGAGCAGGCGGCGGGCGCGCGCACCGACCGGCGCAGCGACATCTTCTCCTTCGGCGTCCTGCTCTACGAGATGGCGACCGGACGCACGCCCTTCCCGGGCGAGTCGTGGGCCGAGCGGATGACCGCGGTGCTCTACGAGCCGCATCCTCCGCTCGAAGCTCGCACCCGGGATGTCTGCGGCGCTGCCGGGCGTCGTCGACCGCGCGCTGGCCAAGCTGCCGTCCGATCGCTACGCCTCGATGCCGGAGCTGCTCGCCGAGCTGCGCGGCGGGACGACGCTACCGGCGGCGCGCATCCCACCGTTGCGGCTCCGCCAACAGATCCGCTACCTGCGGACCTCCGACGGCGTGCAGCTCGCCTGGGCCGAGGTGGGCCGCGGACCGTTGCTGATCAAGGCCTCCAACTGGCTCAGCCACCTCGAGTACGAGTGGGAGAGCCCGTGTTGGAGCCATTGGCTGCGCTTCTTCGGCGAGCGCTTCCGCTTCGTGCGTCACGACGAGCGCGGCTGCGGCATGACCGACTGGGAGGTCGAGGACCTCTCCTTCCCGCGGCGGGTGGCCGACTTCGAGCAGCTCGTCGCCGCCGCCGCACCGACCGAGCCGTTCGCGCTGCTCGGCATCTCGCAGGGTGCGGCGGTCGTCATCGACTACGCCGTCCGCCATCCCGAGCAGGTGTCGCACCTGCTGATCCACGGCGGCTACGCCCAGGGCTGGGCGGCGCGCGGCAATCCGCTGGAGCAGCGCGAGTACCGCGCCCTCATCGAGCTCATCCGTCTGGGCTGGGGCAGGGAGCACCCCGCCTTCGTGCAGGCGTTCACCATGCGCTTCGCGCCCGAGGCCACGCACGAGCAGATCGACTGGTTCAACGAGCTCTGCCGCCGGAGCGCCTCGCCCAACATGGCCGCCGCGCTGCTCGAGTCGCGCGGCGCGATCGACGTCGTGTCGCTGCTGCCGCAGGTGCGGGTGCCGACCCTCGTGCTGCACAGCCGCGACGACGCGGTGACGCCGCTCGCCGAGGGCCGCCGCATCGCCGCCGCCATCCCCAACGCCCGCTTCGTCGAGCTCGAGTCGCGCAACCACATCCTGCTCGAGCACGAGCCGGCGTGGCAGCGCTTCCAGGAGGCGGTGGCGGAGTTCACCGGCTGCCCGGCCGGATCGACCACCTCCGCCGCGACGCGAGCGCTCCGCGCCTGAGGCGATCCGGGTGCGTTCTGCGCCGTCAGGACCACTTCGTCTGGTTCGAAGGCGACACCGTGCTGCAGATCCACGGCATCGGCCCGTTCGCCATCACCTACGTGAATCCCGCCGACGATCCGCGGGCGGCGCCGCCCACGAAGCCCTGATCGAGAGGGCCCGAGTGCTGACGCCGCCTGCGGGCGGCGGTCTCAGGGGAGATACACGCACTCTCCCGGGCTCGGACCCGATGCCCAGTTGAGGAAGAGCGTGTTGCTGCAGGCGCAGTAGCGCCGCCCCGGCCCGTCGTGGTTGATGTCGCACAGCAACTTCGCCTGCGCCAGCTCCCGCTTGAACTCCTTCGCCGCCGCGTAGACGTCGAGCACCATCGCCGGGTCGGCGGTGACCAGGCCGGCGAGGGTCGTCACGCAGGCGCGGTGCATGGCCGGCTTGAGCTTGGTGAGGATGAAGAGGTTGGCGTGGATGTAGGCGAGCCCCATGTTGCAGTCGTCCTCTTCGGTGGTGAAGACCGTCGTGGTCGCAGTTGAAGCAGAACTCGCAGAGCTGGCCCTTGAGCGCCGGGTGCGTGAACGGCTGCACCGGCAGCGGGTCGCCGGCTGGTGAAGACCTCCTCGAAGACCCCCTGGGCCTGCAGCAGGGACGCCGGCCGCGCGCACTCGTTCTCCACCTGCACCCGGCCGGCGACCGCCACGTTGTTGTCCTCCTGCTGCTCGGCCACCTGGTTGCGCGGGTCGACGATGACGCCGATGGCGTAGGTGGCGTCGGGCAGCTCCACCGGCCACGGCACCTCGAGGGTGACGAGGCGGGACAGCAAGGCATGCGGACCGAAGGGGAAAAGGCTCTGCGCCGATGGGAAATCGCGCAGGATGAAGTCGTCGGCACCGATGAACGGGTCGCCGGAGGCGACGAGCCGGACCTCCGGGTAGAAGCCCGGCTTGGCGCCACCGCCGAGGTCCCCCAGGCGGATGGCGACCTGCATCCGGAACCCGGCGGCGAGCGGGTCCTTCTCCAGGAAGACGATCTCCGCCTCCTGCACGACGTAGTCGACCTTCCCCCGCGGCCGCTCGTTCACCTCCACGCTGCCGATGAGGGCCGAGTTGTTGCGCTCGTCCATCTCCTCGACGGCGCCTTCCTCGTTGCCTTCGTCGTAGTCGACGTCGGCGCCGATGGCGTAGTTGCCCGGCGGCAGGCCCACCTCGACCGACAGCGGCGGCGCCAGGCGGGAAGCGCCGGGCACCAGCGAGGCGCCGGCGGCGAGCGCCACGGTCACCTCGCCGAGGACGGTGCCGCCGAGGTCGTCGCCCCCCTCCGGCACGGCGCGATAGCGGATGGCGAAGCTGCGCGGCCCGACGAGGGCCTCGTCGCCCTCGTTCTTGACGCTGCCGGTGACGATCAGCGTTCCGCCCGGCGCCACCGGCGAGCTCACCGAGGCGCCGTCGAGCGCCGGCACCAGGTCCACGCAGTCGCCGACCGCCACCACGTTGCCGGCCACCACCCGGTTGTTGTGCTCCGACAGCTCGAGCATCTCGTCGTCGACGTCGATGTCGATGCCCAGCTGGTAGGACCCCGGCGCGATCTCCGGCAGGGTCCCCGACAGCGGGACGAGCACGCCCGTCTCGCCGAAGGTGGCGCTCGTCACGTGGGGGAAGACGAAGCTTTGCGAGCCCAGCAGGTTGCCCGGCAGGAAGGCGACCGTGTTGGGATGCACCAGGTAGAAGTCGACCCGTATCAGGACGTTGTGGAAGTCGAGGCCGCCGAAGTTCTCGATCACCGCGTGGGCCTCGAAGGGGCGCCCCTCCGACAGGCAGCCGGGAGCGATCGCGAACCCGCCGCCGCGGGCGCCGAGGTCCGGCCTGGTGAGGGTCAGGCCGCCGTTGCCGCCCCCCCAGGGCGGCCCGTCGTCGCCGATCGGGCACTCGTCGAACACCATGCCGTCGATGATGCAGGTGGTGGGCAGGCCTTCGGTGGCGGCGAGGG
>CAWJWP010000023.1:0-103573 GCA_963846495.1 Thermoanaerobaculia bacterium
GCGGCGCGCCGCCGAAGGTGCGGCCGAAGAAGTCGCCGGGCTTCCACTCCGGCGCGCGGTCGGCGTCGGCGATGTCGCGCGTGAGCAGCACGTTGGCGCGCAGGAAGCGCACGGCCGACGGCCAGTCGACGGGCAGCGAGGCTTCGTCGCTGGGCTCGTGGTAGTGCGTCGAGAGGAAGCCGCGGTTCGTCTTGGCGCCGTCGACTTGCGGGTCGCGCGAGGTGAAGCCGGGGACGAAGAAGACCGCCGGCACGCCGCGCTCGACGAAGGAGTACTGGTCGCTGCGCACGAAGATGACTTCTTCGGGGAGGGGATCGGCGCCGAGCTCGAAACCGGCGGCGCGCGCGGCGCGGGCGGCGGGCTCGGCGAGCGAGGAGTGCTCGGCGCCGAAGGCGACGACGTCCGCCACCGGGAAGAGGAAGAGCGGCATGTCGAGGTTGACGTTGGCCACCATGCGGCCGAGGCCCGCCGGCGGATGGTGCGCGAACTGCTGCGACCCGAGAAGCCCGCGCTCCTCGGCGGTGACGGCGAGGAAGAGCAGCGAGCGCCGCGGCCGCTCTTTCGCGCTGGCCACGGCACGCGCCGTCTCCAGCAGCAGCGACGTGCCCATGGCGTTGTCGTAGAAGCCGTTGTAGATCGAGTCGCCGTCGACCGCCGCGCCGTCGCCCAGGTGGTCGAGGTGCGCCGAGACGACGACCACCTCGCCCGCCAGCGCGGGATCGGCGCCCGCCAGCAGCCCTGCCACGTTGGAGCTCTCCAGCCGCCGGTGCTGCGATCGATAGGCGAGGCGCACGGCGACGCCGAGGTCGAAGCCGCGCGCGGGCTCGCCCGCCAGCTTCTCCGCGTCGGCGCGCGTGCGGCCGGCGGCGGCGAAGAGCGCGTCGGCGCCGCTCTCGCTCAGGTTGGCGAGGGCGCGCAGCTCACGCTCCACGGCGTGCGGCGCGCCGTCGGGCTCGAGCCAGGCCATGCTCGGCCGCTTGCCGGCGTTCCTGGCGGAGCGCTCCCACGGCGACCGCTCCGCCTCCTTGGCCTCGCGGAAGAACAGCAGACCGGCGGCGCCGTGCGCGGCGGCGACCGCGCGCTTGCGGCTGGTCTTGGCGTGATAGGCGCGCTCGTCGTGCGGGAAGCGCTCCGGCGCGCCGCGCAGAATCAACACCATCTTGCCGCGCACGTCGAGGCCGGCGTAGTCGTCCCACTCGAGGTCGGGTGCGTCGATGCCGAAGCCGACGAACACCACCGGCGCCTCGACCTCGCTCGTCTCGAGCAGCGGATGGCCGTCGGCGACGAAGCCGTCCGCCCACGGCAGCGCGCGGCGCTCGCCGCCGGCAACGATCTCGAACGCCGCGCTCGGGACGTCGATGCTCGCCGCGACGAGCGGCACCGGCAACAGGTACGAGTCGCCGTTCACCGGCCGCAGCCCGAGCTGCTGCAGCTGCGACGCGACGTAACGCGCCGCGATGTCGTAGCCAGCCGTGCCGGTGAAGCGCCCGCCGATCAGGTCGTCGGCGAGGAACTCGGCGTGCGCCCGCAGCCGCTCGGCGGCGAGCGGATCGCCCGGCGCCGGCGGCGTCGCTTCCGGCCGGCGCGCCGCGGCGGCGCCCGCGAGCGCCGCCGCGGCAACCGCTACGGCGAACGCGAACCGAGCCCCGTGCTGTCGATCTCATGCGCGCCGCATCTTATCGGCGACGCGGACGGCGGGCGCGGAGCGCGCCCTACCGGCGACCAGATCGCGAGTGATGCTGGGGTGGGGCCGTAGGGCGGGCTCCGCGCCCGCCTTGGACCTCAACAAGCCGCTACTTCTTCGCCGGCTGCTCGAAGAGCTTCTTGTACTCGCCGTACCCCTCGGCCTCGAGGCGGTCGACGGGGATGAAGCGCATCGACGCCGAGTTCATGCAGTAGCGCAGGCCGGTCGGCCGCGGCCCGTCGGGGAAGACGTGGCCGAGGTGGGAGTCGCCGTGCTTGCTGCGCACCTCGGTGCGCGTCATCCACAGCTTCTTGTCGGTCTTCTCGACGACGTTGTCCTTCTCGAGCGGCTGCCAGAAGGAGGGCCAGCCGGTGCCGGAGTCGTACTTCTCGCGCGAGGAGAAGAGCGGCTCGCCCGACACCACGTCGACGTAGATGCCCTCCTGCTTGTTGTCCCAGTACTCGTTGCGGAACGGCGGCTCCGTCCCCTCGTGCTGAGTGACGTCGTACTGCACCCCCGAGAGCTTTGCGCGCAGCTCCTCGTCGCTGGGCTTCTGGAACATCCTCCACTCCTTTCCCGCCGCGGCGGTGGCGCTGTTCTTCGCCGCCGCCGATCCCTGCTGAGCCGATTCACCTGCCGCCGGCGTCTTCGCCTGCGCCCCGCAGCTCGTCGCCGCCGTCCAGACGGCCGCGAGCGCGAGGGCGCCGAGCAGCGGAGCTGCGATCTTCTTCATGGGCCATTCTCCGTCGGAAGCGCGACCCAGGCTCGGGCCGCACCGGTTTGTCCGCGCGCCGAGCCGGATCGGATTCATCGCACCCGGTTCAACGCGGCGGGACCGCCTCCGCCTTCCCTGACGGCCCCGCCGGCGGTCCTCGGCGCGCGCTCGCCACCGCCTCCTCGCTCGCCAGCCGGTCAGGGTGATCGGCGGGAAGGGTGGCTCGCCGCACGGCGAGCGCCCGTTCGAGCAGCGGCAATCCCTCCCCCGCCTCGCCCAGCGCCAGCAGCGCTAACCCCAACCCGTGTAGCGACTGCGCCACCTCCGGGTGGTTGCCGCCGTAGGCCTTCTCGCGAATCGCCAGCGCCTGCCGGTAGAGCGGCATGGCAGCCTGCGGGTTGCCCTGCCAGCGCTCGAGCTCGGCCTCGTCCTGCAGCGTGATCGAGGTCTCGGGGTGCTCGGGCCCGAGCGCCGTCTGACGGATCGCGAGCGCGCGGCGGAAGAACTCGCGCGCCTCCTCCGCCCGCCCCTGCCGCGCCCGCACCGTGCCGAGGTTGTTGAGCGGATACGAGACCAGCGCGTTGTTTGGCCCGAGCGCCGCTTCCCAGATCGCCAGCGCGCGGCGGAACAGCGCCTCCGCCTCGGCGAGCTTCCCCTCCTGCACCCGCACCATGCCGAGGTTGCCGATCGGGATGGCCGACGAGCGGATGGTCGGGGCCGTACGCGCGCTCCGCCACCCGCCACGCCTCCTCGTAGAACGCGGCCGCCTGCCCCCAGTGCGCGAGCCGCAGGTGCACGTTGGCGAGGTTGTTGAGCGGCCGTGCCATCGCCAGCGCGTCGCCGTGACGGCGGGCGACGGCGAGCGCGCGCTCGAAGAGCGGCGCCGCCTCGGCGTAGCGGGCGGCGCGGAAGTTGTTGGCGCCGAGGCTGGTCAGCGTCTCGCCCAGCCGCGGGTCGTCGGCCGGCAGCTCGCGCTGGCGGATCTCGAGCGCGCGGCCGAACAGCGCCCGCGCCTCGTCGAGCCGCGCCTGGTAGTCGCGCAGGCGGCCGAGCTCGTGCGCGGCCTCGGCGGTCTCCTCGCCGGCGTTGGGCGAGGCGCGCTCGCGCAGCTCGAACGCCTCGGTGAGCAGCTTGTCGGCCTCGGGATAAAGCGCGAGCTCGCGATAGGCGCGGCCCATGGTGACGAGCAGCTTCGCCTTCGTCGCCGGCTGCGCGCCCAGCTCCTTGGCGATGCGCGCCGCGCCGCGGTCGAGCATCTGCCGCGCCGTCAGCTCGTCGGGCGACGATCGTCGGATCGGAGCGGCGAAAGAGCGCCACCAGGAAGTCGGAGACCTGGCGCGACGCCTCCGCCTCGCGGATCGCCCGCCGCGCCTCGTGCTCGGCGCGCGCCGCCTCGCGGTTGGCGCGCTCGACTTCGCGGCCGATGCGCCACGCCTGCCACGACATCGCCGCCGCGATCGCGGCGAGGAGCACGACGCCAGCGGCGGCGAGCGTGCGGCGAAGGCGGCGGCGCGGCAGCTCGCGCAGCCATTGCAGCCGCTCGGCGGCGTCGCGGGCGCTCGGCCTCGCGCCGGGCGCCGTCGCCTTCATGCGGCCGATCAGCTCGGCGAGGCGCGGCTCGAGGCCGCGCAGCGGACGGCTGATGCCGTTCGTCGCCTCGACGACGAGCGCGTGGCTCGGCTGTTGAGCGTCGCGCGCCGCCTCGCCGGTGAACAGCTCCTGCAGCAGCAGGCCGCAGGCGAACATGTCGCTCGCCGGCGTCACCGGCTCGCCGCGCGCCTGCTCGGGGCTCATGAAGGTGAGCGTGCCGAGGACGGTGCCGTGCTGCGTGTCCTCCGAGGCAGTGCTCTCGGCGTTGTCGGTGACGCGGTCGTCGTCGACGGCGGCGCCCACCCTCGCGACGGAGCGCGCGATGCCGAAGTCGAGCACCTTGACCTCGCCGCGCGGCGTGATCATCACGTTGGCGGGCTTCAGGTCGCGGTGCACGACGCCCTGGTCGTGGGCGGCGATGAGGGCCGCGAGCAGCTGCGCCGCGATGTCGAAGCGCTGCGCCGGCGGGATGCCGGCCGCCATCGCCTCGTCGAGCCGGCGCCCCTCGATGAGCTCGAGCACGAGCAGGTCGTCGCCGTGGCCGACGAGGTAGTCGTGGACCTGGCAGATGTTGGGGTGGCGCAGCCGCGACAGGAGGCGCGCCTCGCGCAGGAAGCGCCGGCGGCCGATGCTTCGAGAGGCGGCGGTCGTCGCGCAGCACCTTGATCGCCACCGGCCGCCGCAGCAGCTCGTCGAAGCCGCGGTAGACCTCGCCCATGCCGCCGGTGCCGAGCAGCGCTTCGAAGCGCAAGTGGCCGGAGCGGCTGCCGAGGATGACGTCCGTCGTGTCCGGCAGCGGCGGCCGCTCGGCGCGCGTGACGTCGGCGGCGGCGTCGTACGGGCTCGTGGCGGCGCCGGGCGCGGCGGCGTCCTCGGTGGGCGGCTGCGCGCTCTCGGCGTCGCCGAGCGGGCGCTCCGCGCTGACGCGGGTCATGAGCCGGATGATAGCGCCGGCTCGCCGGCGGGTTCGCGGCCTACGGCGCGGGCGACGGCGGGCGCGGCGACCAGACGTCGCTGAGCTCGGTGCGCAGCGCGCGCAGCGACAGCAGCACGTCGGCGAAAAAGACGATCGCCGAGACGAGGAGCGCGAGCAGGGCGACGAAGAAGAGGCTCACCACCGCGCCGCGCAGGTTGATCTGCAGGAAGGCCATGGCGGTGAGCATCAGCACCATCGTGCAGGCGCAGAGGACGGTGACCATCACCGAGGCGATCGACGTCCACAGCAGGCGCGCGCGCCGCACCAGCACCGCCAGCTGAGCGCGCTCGCGGGCGGCGCTCGCCTCGTCGATCGAGGTGCGCAGGTCGGCGCTCAGCGAGCGCGAGCGGTCGATGACGCGCGACAGCCGGTTGGTCATCGACAGCAGCAGCAGCCCGACGCCGGAGATCAGCGCGATCGGCGAGATCGAGGTCTGCAGCAAGTGCGCGAGGTCACCGACGGCTTCCGGCGGCAGGGAGCCCATGGGCGCGCATTCTCGCATCGGCGCGCGGCGCTAGCCCGCGCCGCGCACCACCGCATCCGCCCAGTCGAGGATCGCCTGCACGCGCGGCCCGAGCCGCTCGCGCGCCTCGGCGTACGAGAGCCAGCGGAACTCGTGGTGCTCCGGCCGCCCGAGCTCGGGCGAGACCGGCAGCCGCACCTCCCCCGCCGGCGACTCGGCGAGGTAGTAGCGGGCGACCTTGCCGCCGCTGTAGGGCGGCGTCTCGCGGTAGACCTCGCCCCACGGGAAGCGCAGGCCGGCGAGCGTCGTCTCCTCCTCCACCTCGCGCACGGCTGCGGCGAGCGGTTCCTCGCCGGCGCCGATCTCGCCCTTGGGGAAGTCCCAGTAGTCGTAGACGCGCAGCAGCAGGTAGCGCGGCTCGCCGCCTTCGCGGCGCACCACCACCGCCCCTGCTGCGCGTCGCGGCGTCTTCGCGGCGCGCGGCACCCGGCGAGCTTACGGCGTCACGTCGGCGCAGCGCGCCCAGGCCGTGAGCGTCGAGCCCACCGGCATGATGCGCTCGATCGACGCCACCCAGCCGGTGCCGGTACCGTTCGGCGCGCTGGTGATGTCGACCGGCGTGCTGTGGCCGCCGGCGAGCACGTTGTGCGTGAAGCCGCCGCCCGTCACCGTATCGCCGGCGTCGCAGAACGCCTCGACGGTGATCTTCTCCACGTTCGCGCCGTCGCTGGCGAGGACCACCGCCGAGCGCGTGTAGAAGGTGAGCGAAGAACCGCCTGGAGGTCCCGGCGGACCCGGCGGGCCAGGGGGACCCGGAGGACCGGCGGGCCCGGGCTCGCCCGGCTCGCCGGGAGGGCCGGGCGGACCAGGAGGACCGGGAGGTCCCGGCGGCCCGGGAGGGCCCGGCACGCCGGTGGCGCCGATGGTGAGCGCGTACTCGTCGCTCTGGCTCTGCCCGTCGCCGGTGGAGACGGTGAGCAGGTAGTCGCCGTCGGGCGGCAGGCCGCCGGCGGTCGAGAAGTCGCAAGTGATCGTCTGCGGCGTCGTCGCGAGCTGCGCCGAGCAGAGCGGCGTGACGTCGCCGATCTCGCCGAGGCGCACGCTGAGGCGGCTGGCGGGACCGAAGTCGTGGCCGGTGATGACGATCGTCTCGGTCGCGGTGTCGACCGCCACCTCGGTGATGCCGAGATGCCCGCCCGGCGAGCCGGCGGCGCGTACGGCGCCAGGAACGGCGACAGTCAGCGTCAGCAAAGTCACGCTCAGCAAGGAACGCGTTCTCGCCATGAAATGCCTCCTCGAAAGTGGAGATCGGCGCGCAGCCGTCGCCACCTTCTTGCGCGCAAACGATCGGCGAGTCGGATCAGCGCACGACGCCGCGCTCTTGCGAAGCGACGTCAGCGAGCGCGGCGAGCGCGGTGCGCGCTCAGACCGGCTGGCGCTCGAAGACGAGGTAGCCGGAGGCTTCCATCCCGACGCGCCGGTAGACCTCCTGCGCGGCGCGGTTGTGCTCCTCGACGTAGAGGCGCACGGCGCGGGCGCCGGCTTCGCGCGCGGTTTCTAGCGCGCGTTCCCAGAGGGCGCGGAAGACGCCGCTGCCGCGCGCTTCGGGCACCACGTAGACGCTCTGCAGCCAGTAGATCGGACCGTTGCGCCAGTCGCTCCACTCGACGGTGAGCATCAGCTGGCCGACGATGCGGCCGCCGCTCTCGGCGACGAAGTAGAGGCCCTTCGTCGCATCGGCGAGCAGCGCCTCGACGCCGGCGCGAACGGTCGCGGGGTCGAGCGCCAGCCCTTCGCTCTCGTCGGCGAGACGGAGGTTGAAGTCGGCGATCGTCGCTGCGTCGTCCGCGCGCGCGGCGCGAACCGTGATCTCGAGCGCGGGCTCCGGCGCCATGGCGCGCGATCCTCTCACGCGCCTCCGCGCACGCCGGGGCTTGACAGCTGGAACGAAGCGGGCGCATCATGGCGAAAAAGAGGCGTAAGTCATGTTCATGCTCAAACGCAAGAAGGCCCCCGCGACTCCCGACCTGCAAGCCGCTGCCGACGCCGCCGCCTGGCGGCTGCTGTTGCGCCGCCGCCCCGAGGTAGCCGAGCGCATCCGGTTGGCGATCGCCGCCGGCAAACCGTTGCAAGGCGTCGTCGACGACGCGGCGCAGCCGGCGACGGCCGGGCTGCTCAAGGACCCGAGCTGGCCGCGGCTGCGCGTGCTGCTGCCCTGCGCGGTGCACGGCTGCGCGCGCTCGCTCGGCCTGCTCGTGCCCGCGCGCCAGCGCATCTGAGCCGGCGCCCCGCGCATCCGAGCCGGCCGCGCCGCAAACGGGGCTATGCTGCGGGCACACTGGTCTGCTGAACCATGAGGTGCCCGATGACCCGAGCCGGTCGCGTCTCGGCCTCGTTGCTCGTCCTCTGTGCCTTCGCCTCGATCGCGCTCGCGCAAACGCCGCCGAGCGAGCCCGCCGCGTCACCGCCGAGCGCGGCTGCGTCGCCTGACGCAACGCCGGCTCCGGCCGCAGCCTCCTCGCCCAATCCCGCGGCAAGCTCCGCCGCGAGCAGCGGCCCAACCCTCGCTTTCGATCCGGAAGCCGCCACCCGCGAGTGGCTCGCCAAGGTCCCTGCCGACAAGAAGGAACGCTCCGACTCCTACTTCGAGGGCGGCTACTGGCTGCAGCTGTGGAGCTTCCTCTACGGCCTCGCCGTCGCCTGGGTGCTGCTCGGCACCGGCATCTCGCGCCGGCTGCGCGACCTCGCCGAGCGCACGACGCGCTTCCGGTCGCTGCGCACCGGCATCTACGCGATCGGCTACATCCTGCTCACCTTCCTGCTCGGCTTCCCGCTGTCGGTCTACACCGGCCACGTGCGCGAGCACCAGTACGGCCTCTCCAATCAGAGCTTCGGCGAGTGGATGAACGAGCAGTTCAAGGGGCTCGGCGTCGGCCTCATCCTCGGCACCCTCGCCTTGATGGCGCTCTACGGCGTCTTCCGCCGTGCGCCGCGCACGTGGTGGGTGTGGGGCACGCTGGTGAGCCTGGTGCTGCTGGCGCTCGTCGTCGTCATCGCGCCGGTCTTCATCGCGCCGCTGTTCAACAAGTACACGCGCCTCGAGGACCCCAAGCTGCGCGACCCGATCCTGCGCATGGCGCAGTCCAACGGCGTGCCGGCGCACGACGTGTGGGTGTTCGACGCCTCCAAGCAGAGCAACCGCATCAGCGCCAACGTCAGCGGGCTGCTCGGCACCGAGCGCATCAGCCTCAACGACAACCTGCTCAAGCGCTGCTCGCCCGCCGAGGTGGAGGCGGTGATGGGCCACGAGCTCGGCCACTACGTGCTCAACCACGTCTACGAGGGCCTGCTCGAGCTCGGGCTGGTGCTGGCGGCCGCCTTCGCCTTCCTGCGCTTCAGCTTCGAGCGGGCGCGCCGGCGCTGGGGTGCGAGGTGGGGCGTCCGCGGCGTCGACGACCCGGCCGGCCTGCCGCTGCTCGCGGTGCTGCTCTCGGTGGCGTTCTTCGTCATGACGCCGGTGGTGAACACGATCATCCGCGTCAACGAGGTCGAGGCCGACGCGTTCGGCCTCAGCACCGCGCAGCAGCCGGACGGCTTCGCCGAGGTGGCGCTCAAGCTCGGCGAGTACCGCAAGCTCGACCCGGGGCCGGTCGAGGAATACATCTTCTTCGACCATCCGAGCGGCAGGAACCGCATCCTGATGGCGATGCGGTGGAAGGCCGCGCACGCCGCGGCTGGCGGCGCGCAAGAGGCGGCGCAGGCTGCGACGTCGGCGCCCGCCGCACCGGCTTCACCGGAAGCGCCGCCGCCCGGCGCTCCCTGATGGGCACGCTCTACCGGCCGCCGCCGCCCGTGCCGGCGCGCGACGGCCGGTGGCGCGTGGATGGGCTGGTGGCGCTGCTCGCCGGCGTGTGGTCGGCGATGCTGCCGCGCGAGCCGCGCGAAGAATTCGCGCGCCGGTACGGCGTCGAGCCCGCGTTCTGGTCGCTGCTGCTGGGCTTCGTCGAAGCGTTCGGCGGTTTCTTCACGCTGGTCGACGACTACCTGCGCCGCATCCGCGGTCTGGTCGACGAGGTCACCGATGCTGCGCTCCCGGCCTTGGAGCACGGCGACGTCGATCCCCTCGCCGTCATGTGGGGCGGCGCGTTCGCGTGGGTGCGCTGGCTCACCTCGCCGTGGACGCTCTTCCTGGTGATGGCGGTCGTCACCGGCGGCGCGCGGCTGGTGAGCTTCGCCATCACGCGCGAGGCGGTCGGCGAGCCGCTCGTCTGGCTCGGCTGGCGGCTCTGGCGCGGCGCGCGGAAGCCGGCCGTCTCGACGCAACACCGCCTGCGCTTCGGGCCGCCGCGCCCCGACCGCGTGCTCCCCACCGACGACGGCGGCCTGCTGGTGCTCGCCAGCGAGCCGCGGCCGGAGTGGAACGAGCTCGTCACCATCCAGGTCGGCGAGCGCTTCTTCCGCCTCGCCGAAGTGGGCGAGCGCCGCGAGGCGGGTCTCCTGTGGCACAGCTACCGGCTGCGCGAGGAGGACTCGAGCGCGGTCATCCGCGCGCTGCTGCTCTACGAGCCGCCGGCGCCGCGCGCGACTACGCGCTCATGCCGACACCGCCTTCGGGACCTTGATCTTGTCCTTGGCGGTGACGCCGGAGACGACCTCGACCTGGATGCCGTCGGAGAGGCCGGTGACGACGTTCCTGCGCTCGAAGGTCTGCGGCGCGGTCTCCACCTCGACGTAGGCCTTGTCGCCGTCGAACTGCAGCAGCGACTCGGCGATGGCGAGCTTCTGGGTGCGGCGGTCGAGGACGATGTCGGCGTTGGCGCTGTAGTTGGCGCGGATCGTCACGTCCTGCTGCGGCAGCAGGGCGGCGCGGATCTCGAACTGGATGGCGCCCTCCTTCTCCACTCCCTTGGGCGCGATGTGCTCGAGGGTGGCCTCGATCGGCTTGCCCTCGACGGCGCCGATGGTGAGGAGGAGGGTCATCCCCGCGCGCAGCTTGCCGACCTCGGACTCGTCGACGACGCCCTTGAAGATCATGTCGTTCATGTCGGCGATGGCGGCGATCGTCGTGCCGTCGTTGAAGGTGTTGGCCTCGATGACCGAGTTGCCGACCTCGACCGGCACCTCGAGCACGGTGCCGGCGATCGTCGAGCGCACCAGGGTGTTGGAGGCGCCGCCGGTCGAGCGCGAGATCCCCTTCTGGATGAGCCCCAGGTTGTCGCGCGCCGCGTCCATCTCCGCCTGGGCGTTGCGCATCGCGGTCTCGAAGGGCTGGAAGGCGGCGCGCGAGATGGTGCCGTCCTTGACCAGCGGCTGGTTGCGCTCGAAGTCGGCCTGCGCGCTCTCGAGGCCGATCTTCGCCTTGGCGACGCGGTTCTGCGCGTTGGCGAGGTTCACCATGTCGGGCACCAGGCGCACCTTGGCGATGAGGTCGCCGTTCTTCACCTGCTTGCCGGGCTCGACGTAGAGCTCCTCGATGATGCCGGAGACGCGCGGCTTGATGGCCACCTCGCGGCGCGGCACGACCGAGCCGGTGGCGACGGCCTTCTTGACGATGTCGGCGACCTTCGCCGTCTCGGTCTGGTAGACGGTCTCGGGCTTGCGCGACTTCGCCCACAGGAACCAGACGGTGCCGCCGAAGAGGGCGAGGACGAAGATGCCGAGGAGGATGGAGAGGACTCGTTTCACGGAATCACCTTCACGGGACGAATGGAGATGGACGGGGATTGGTGCGCAGAGCGCACCCTACGGAACCGCGAATCACCGCACGATCGCGGATCACCGCACGATCGCGAATTCACCGAGCGATCGCGAATCAACGCTGTCGACTCACTCACTTCTCAGCGCCACCATCGGGCTCACCTGCAGCGCGCGCTGCGCTGGCGCCAGGCCGGCGAGCACGCCGGCGCCGATCAGGATGGCGAGCGCGCGCAGCGCCTGGGCGACGCCGACGTCGGGGTTGGTGAACATGGTGTTGTCGCCGGCGGGGAGCAGGTTGCCGACGAGCTCCATGAGCGCGATGCCGCCGACCAGGCCGGCGTAGCCCGCCGCCGCGGTGAGGATCACCGACTCGAGGACGATCTGCGACACGATCGCCATCGGCCGCGCGCCGACGGCGCGGCGGATGCCGATCTCCTTGGTGCGCTCCTTGACGATGATCAGCATGATGTTGGAGACGCCGATGGCGCCGGCCGCGAGGGTGCCGATGCCCACCAGCCAGACGAGGATCGAGATGCCGCCGAAGAGGCCCTGGATCTTCTCGTACTCCTCTTCCATGTTCCAATGGCCGAAGGCGCGGGCGTCGTCGGGCGCCACCTTGTGGCGCGAGCGCAGCAGCTCGAGCACCTTTTCCTCGGCCACCGTCGCCAGGACGCCGCGGTCGACGGTGACCGCCAGCCAGCCGACGCGGTCGCCGAAGTTGAAGGCGCGCTGGAAGGTGGTGAAGGGAACGAAGATCGTCTGCGACTCGCGCTCTCCCTGGTCGCCCGACTGCAGCGACGAGAAGACGCCCACCACCTGGAAGTAGACGCCGCGGATCTCGATCGAGTCGCCGATCGCGTCCTCCCCTTCCTTGAACAGCACGTCGCGCACGCGGCTGCCGATGACGGCGACTTTGCGCCGTTCGGCGACGTCGAGGGGATCGACGAAGCGCCCCTCCTCCATGCGGAACGACATGATGCGGCGGATCGCCGGGTAGTCGCCGGTGACCTGGAACGCTCCCGCCTTCCTGCCGCGGGTGACGTTGTTGCCGCCCATGAAGCCGCCGAGCTGGTTGCGAGGCGCGACGATGTCGACCTCGGGCACCTTGTCGCGGATCGCCTGCACGTCGCTGTTGTCGAGCTGGATCTGGCGGCCGGCAGGCATGCCGCGGTAGGGCTTCTGCGTGCGCTGCGTCCAGACGAAGAAGCTGTTGGTGGCGCCCTCGGAGAAGCCGCGGGTGACGCCGTTGCGCAGGCCGGTGCCCGAGCCCAGCATCACCATGAGCAGGAAGATCCCCCAGAAGACGCCGAAGGCGGTGAGCGCCGTGCGCGTGCGGTTGCGCAGCAGCGCGGTCTTGATCTCCTGCCAGTGGTCGAGGTCGAAGAAGGCCATCGGCTACTCCTCGCGCAAAGCTTCGACCGGACGGACGGCGGCGGCGCGGCGCGCCGGGAAGAAGCCGGCCACCGTGCCGGCGAAGATCAGCAGCAGCGTCGCCGACACGGCGACGCCGAAGTGCACCTCGGGGTTGCGGAAGAAGTCCGAGCCGCTGATGGCGCGCGACATCACCTCGAGCACCAGCACGCCGACGACGAGGCCGACGTAGCCGGCGACGGCGGTGATCAGCACCGCCTCCTGCAGCACCAGGCCGAGCACCGACCACGGGGTGGCGCCGATCGCCTTGCGCACGCCGATCTCGCGGGTGCGCTCCTTGACCGCGATCATCATGATGTTGGAGACGCCGACGACGCCGGCGAGCAGGGTGCCGATGCCGATCACCCAGACGAAGCCGCGGATGCCCGCCATCAGGTTGACGAAGCGCTGGAACTCGATGACGCCGTTGTTGAGCCAGATGGCGCGCTCGTCGGCGGGATCGAAGTCGTGCCGCTCCGACATGCGGGTCTTCAAGTCGTCGGCGATCGCCGTGCTCTCCTCGACGCCGGCGTCGCCCACCGTCATCATCACCATGGAGATGCGGTTGGCGCCGCTGAAGGTGCGCTGCGAGGTGGTGATCGGCAGGTAGATCTTCTCCAGCTCGCCTTCGCCGCCCTCGTCGGTGTAGATGCCGACCACCTGGAAGGGGACGCCGTTGATCTTGATGTACTTGCCCATCGCCGGCGCACCGCGGAAGAGCATCTCGTGCACGCGCGTGCCGATCACCGCCACCTTGCGGTACTCGCGCAGGTCGAGCGGCGACGAGGAAGCGGCCCTCCACCATGATCGTCTTCTCGAGGAACTGGTGGTCGGGGTGCACCGAGCGGACGTCGAAGCTCGACGTCTGGCTGCCGTAGGCGACGGTGAGGTTGCCGCGGATGAAGAAGCGCGCCGTGATGTGCTCGACGCCCGGCACGCCCTGGCGGATGTTCTCGTAGTCCTCGTTGGTGAACTGCACGTTGCGGCCCGGCCGCAGCCCCTTGTAGGGCACCGAGGTCTGGCCGCTGCGCATCCAGATCGAGTTGACGGCGTCGTCGCGGAAGCCGTACTCGACGCCGTGCGCGAGCCCCTGCCCCGAGCCGAGCAGCACGACGAGCATGAGGATCCCCCAGGCCACCGAGAAGCCGGTGAGCATCGTGCGCAGCTTGTTCTTGCGCACGGTGTCGAGGATCTCCTGCCAGGTGTCGAGCCTCAGCATGGGGACCTCGACCTCAGCCTGCCGTCGCGGCGGCGGTCGGTTGCTCGCGGCCGACGGACGGCGGCACGTGGCCGGCGGCGACCGCGCCGCCATTCATGTCGGCGGTGCGCCGGTCGCTCTCGATCTCGCCGTCGCGCAGGCGGATGACGCGCTCGGTCATCGCCGCGATGTCGCGCTCGTGGGTGACGATGACGACGGTGACGCCCTCGCGGTGGATGCCGCGCAGCACCTCCATCACCTCGAGCGAGGTCTGCGAGTCGAGGGCGCCGGTGGGCTCGTCGGCGAGGATCACCTTGGGCTTGGAGATCAAGGCGCGGGCGATGGCGACGCGCTGCTGCTGGCCGCCGGAGAGCTCGCGCGGCAGGTGCTCCGCCCAGTTGCGCAGGCCGACGCGCTCGAGCATCTCCTCGGCGAGCCGGTTGCGCACTCGCCGCGGCACGCCCTGGTAGTAGAGCGGCAGGGCGACGTTCTCGGCGGCGGTCTTGAAGGCGATCAGGTTGAAGGACTGGAAGACGAAGCCGAGCAGGGCGCCGCGGAGGATCGCGGACCGCTTCTCGGAGAGGTTGCGCACCAGCTGGCCGTCGAGGTGGTACTCGCCCTCGTCGTAGCCGTCGAGGAGGCCGAGGACGTTGAGGAGCGTCGACTTGCCGGAGCCGGAGGCGCCCATGATCGCCACCAGCTCGCCGGCGCCGATGTCGAGGTCGAGGCCCTTGAGCACGTGCAGCGTGTTGGCACCGACGGTGTAGCTCTTGTGCACGCCGCGCAGGCGCAGCATGGCCGAGTCGCGGTTGGCCGGCGAGGCTCCGAGCGGGCGAGAAGACATCGTGTCGTTCATACGTGCGAGGAACGCGGAGGTTATGCGACAAGTTCCCGGTAGATGAAAAAAAGGCAGATGAAGAAAGGCCCTCGGCGCCTTGCGGCGCCGAGGGCCTTTGGCTTCACGTCAGTGGCGTTGGGTTGACCCCGCGCAGTGGGGGATCCAGTGGCGCGCCACGCGCAGCCGGAGGTACCCGTTACGGGGACGCCACCTCCGTAGTAGCCGTAGGTCGACTTTTCACTGGACCACCTCCTCTCTGGGCGTGACCGTCGTTGGTGGGTCCCAACCCACCCAGCTCCTGGGGCCGCCCCAGCCCACCAGAGCCGCCGCGTCCCCTCCCGGGGAGCGGATGCAACCGTCCCGCACGCTGCGGGCCGATCTGGTCGATAGCAACCGTAGTTTACGCGAGGAACATTCCCGGCCGGCGTGAGGAGCGTCACGCCCGACTGGCCGCCCATGCGCGACGGATCGGAGATGACGCCGGACGGCCCGGCGAGGGCCGTCCGGCGTCGGTAGGCGACGCTACGGTCAGCTGGCGATCAGCGCCGGCACGGTGTCGTGCCGGGCAGCCGACTGCTCGTAGGCATGCATGGCGCGCTCGCAGATGAGCGAGACGTAGCCGAAGGTGGTGATGAGGCGGGTGTAGCCCGTCATCACGCGGGAAACGGCGATCGAACGCGCCGTGTAGGGCATCGGCCATCGCGCGCAGCGGAAGCCGCCCTGCCGCCTCGACGTCGGCGATGAAGGAATGCAGATCGCTCTGCAGCTCGCGCAGGTGACGCTCGAGGAGGCGGCAGCCGCCGCGGGCGCCGCCGTCGCGCACGCGTGAGGCCGCCTCGTCCCAGTAGACGCGGCTCGGCAGCACTGCGCCGGCGGCCGCGAGCTCGCGGTAGAGGCCGTCGTAGTCAAGCTCGCCGAAGAACGGCTCGCGCGCGAGGAGCGGTTCGGCCGCATCGACGCCGCCGCGTTCGAAGAGATCGCTACGCAGCTCGACGAGCGCCTGGCCGAGCGCCGTGAGCCCGTCGTTGCAGGCACCGAGCTGCCGCTGCCCGGTCAGCAGCTGCCGCGCCGCCGCCGCGCCGTCGCCGGCGAGCGCCGCGTCGACGGCGTCGTGGAGGGTGCTGAGAGCCGTCAGCCAGTGGAGCTGGCTTTCCCGGTAGCTCGCGTCCATCGTCGAGGCGTGGTCTTCGAGCGATTGCGTCAGCGGATTGCTGTAGGTCGTCGAGAAGCCGAGCAGGCACTTGATACGGCTGAACCCATGGTCGAGATCTCCTTGGCACCGAGTGGATTGATGAAGTGTCGGACGGCGACAGAGCCGCGACGTCAGCGCGGCGGCCCCCGCGAGCGTGGAGTATCGCGAGCACTGCGCGCGTCGCACGCTGCGCGACGTGCGCGCCTCGACGTGCCGAGGCTTCGCCCGCGGCGGATCGCGCAGGCGTGCCGAGGCACGGAGCTGGCGGGAAGGTCAGCCGCCGAAGGCTTCGAACGCGGCCCAAACGGCGGGCGACCGCAGAGCTCGGATCGCTGCCGTGCAGCAGCTCGAGCTGGGCGCCGCGCAGGGCCGCGGCCGGCCGCTCGCCGCTGCGCAGCCGCCGGTGCAAGGCGGTCATCAGCGGGGCTGAAGGCGCGTCGGCGATCGGCCACAGGCTCGCCACTACGTTCGGCACGCCGGCGGCGAGAAAGGCTCGCGCCAGGCTCAGCGGCACCTCGCCCGCGCCGTCCTCGCCGACTCCCGTCTCGCATCCCGACAGCACGACCGTGCGGGTGCCGGTCAGGTCGAGCCTGGCAATCTCTGCGGCGTCGAGCAAAGCCTCGGCACCGCCGGCGTCCTGTGCCAGCGGCAGGCTCGATCGCGCCGGATCGACGCGGTTGGCGATCGCATGGCCCGAGAAATGGACCACTGCTTGACGGCCGAGCGCGGCGAGGAAGGCTTCGCGAGTCGCGGCTCCGCCGAGGAGCAGCTCGTGGCGCGGGTAGAGGTCGGCGACTGCGCGAGCCTCCCGCCGCGCGCCTGCGAGCGGCCGGATGTCCAGGGAACAGGAGAGGGTCGACGTGGGGGTCTCCCACCACGAGCGCGTCGGCCGGTTGCTCGCCGTGCATTTGCCAGCGAGCGTGGCTCTGCAGGTACGCGGAGGCGCTGGTGCGCGATCGTCAGCTCGTGCTCGTCGATCGACGAACCGCCCACTCTCGGGATCGATCAACGCCGCGAACGGCAAGTCCGTGGAGCGTTCCGTCCGGGACGACGACCAAGGTCTCGGCTCCGAGCTGCGCCGGGCTCAGCAGCGCGGCGTACAGCCGCATCGCCGTCTCTCTGGTCGAGCGGTCCAGGCGTCGGCCCTGCAGGTCGGCGCGAACGCGGAGACCAGCTGCTGCCAGCTCCGCCGGCGTGGTCGGGCAGCTCGACGAAGAGGCAGACCGTCGCGCCGAAGCCGCCACAACACGACGCGATCCGGCAACCAGGAGTAGAACAGCAGCGTGGTCCCGGCTGCGAGCCGCGCTGCGGATCGCCGCGCGGTTGCTGCGTCTCGGGGCGAATGCCGCGGTCCTGCCAGACTTCGGCGATCGCTAGCGCTTGCAAGCTGCGGGCTCGGCTTGCCTCCGCGATCGCGAGAGCTTCCTCGGGCTGCCTTGCCGAAGCGCGAGCTGGACCCGCTCGTCGAAGAGCCGCTCGGGATCGTCCAGCCGGCGCATCCAGGCCATCGTCGCGGCGCCGCTGCACAGCTTGCTCGTGCGAGCAAGACCAAGCCCTGCGCGCAGGTCGGCATCGGCGGCGGCGATGGTCGCCGGCTCGCAGCTGCGCGCGCGCACGAGCCAGGAAGACGCCGGGCAGTCGCCAGCGCAGCCCGACATCGCGGAACCGGGACAGCGCTCGCGTGAAGTGATCGACGGCGCGATGCGGATCGACGCTCCAACAGGCCCGCGGCCAGGTTGAGGTCGCCGCTCAGGTATTGCCGCTCGAGCGGCTGTCGCCCGCGCGAGCCACGCTGCGCGCGCGCTCGAGCTCGCGCCGCGCCTCCGTGGTCCTGCCCGAGCTCGATGGAGCACGCGAGCTGCGCCACAGATACGCTTGCGCGATCTGGTCCGGTTGCCCGGCTTCGAGCTCGGCCAGCGCCTTCGCTCAAGGAGATCGGCGGCGACGCGAGGATGCTCCTCGAACACCGCCAGCATCGCCGACCGACACCACGGATCGACTGCGCGCGTTCGCGCTCGGCCAGCGTCGGTGCGCGCTGGAGCGCCAGCCGGTGGTGCTTCCAGTCGGCGCCGCTCGCGCCCATGCGCCGTAGGCATCGCCGACGAGGTACTCGAGCCAAGCGATGGAGTCGATCTCCCCAGCTGCTCGTACGCGGCAAGCGACAGGCGGTAGAAGGAAAGGCCCGTTGGGAGATGCCGTCGCTTGGCGACGAACCAGAGACCGACGATCCAGTAGGCGCGACCCACGCTTGCCAGGTCACGACGGCGCAGCGCTGACGAGCCGCAGCCCATCCTCCTCGACCTCGCGCGCCGCGATAGAAGACGCAAGCAAGCCGCACCAGCCCTGCCCAGGTCGAAGCGGGGCTCGTCGCCGGCAGCGCGGCAAGCGCCCGCTCCGCGGCAGCGTGCGCCGGCGTCGAGATCGAAGGCATCGAACGCGCGGCTCGCCTCACCCAGGTCGCGGTAGCCCGCGGCCAGCCGCTCGCGAGCGCTGCCTGCCGAGCCTCGACCTCGTCGACCGCCTCGCGCAGCGTGCGATCGCCGGTTTGGACTTCCCATTCCTCGCCGATGGCGCCGGCGGCGCGCAACTGCCGGTCCGCTTCCTCGACGGTCGCCGGCGAGCCACGCGCTGCCCCATCCGCGGCAGCAGGTCCTCTTGCACGCTGCGGCGGGCGAGCTGCCGGTGCGCCGACACCAGCTCCGTCGAGCCGCTCGCCTCTCACCGCCGGCAGCGGCTGCCGCGATCTCGCTGCGGATGCGGGCGGGATCGGGCCGCGTGGGGACGACGATCGCCGCCATCCGCCGCCGCGCTTCCGCCGCCCATGGCGAGTCGGCGTCGACGTCGAGATACGCCTGCCACGCCTTGCGCGCCGAGCGCAGGAGGTGCAGCCGCTCGAGCGCGAGCGCGCGGTTGAAGAGCGCTTCCTCGAGGCGCGGCGAGATCTCGAGGGCGCGCTCGATCGCTTCTAGCCCCGCTGGCAGGTCGGCGTCGCGATCCTCTGCCATGACGCTCGCGCTGCCGTCGGCCGGTCGCCGGTCGCCCGCCTCGGCCCGCGCGAGCAGTGCAGCGCCGAGGTCGCTCAGCAGCTCGGCCGAACGCGGCTGGGCTGCCGATGCCCGCAACAGCGTCTCGACGCCGGAGTCGACACGCCCGCCGAGCACCTGCCCGACGCCGGCCGTGCCGAGGGCCGCCGGCCGTCGGCGCCTCCGGCGGCCTGCCGCGTCGCTCGGCAGTGGCGACGGAGCCGAGCGCCTCCGCGGGCAGCTGAAGGCGGTAGTCCGTCGCGGCGTGACTGCTCCCCACCGGCGCCCAGGGCAAGTCGCCGGTGAAGCGCGCCGCGTAGGGCCGCTCGCGCGGCGACGATGCAGCGAGAAGGCGCGGCTGGCGCGAGGAGGACCACCAGGCGAGCAGGACGGCGACGCCGAGGACCGCCGCGACACCAGCCGCCAGCGCCGCGGCTGAGATCTTCCGCCTGCGAGGTGGCGGCGGAACCGTTCTGGCGGGCTCCGGAGCGACGCTCTTCTCCTCGTCCCGCGGCTCGCTCTCCCAGGGCGCTGCGACGAGCTCCGCAGCAAGCGCTCGCCCGATTTCTTCGAGCGCCGTGGCGGTCACGCCCCGGGTCTCGTCGACTTCCCCCGCCTTCTGGCCGTTCGCGATCAGCCCGGCGAGGACCTCGGTCGAGACACGGCGGCACGCCAGGCACTCGTGGAGGTGGGCGCCGACTCGCCGGTGGTGCGGATCCGGGAGGCGCCCTTCGAGGAAAACGGCGAGCGTCTCGGCGTCCGGACACCCGCCGGCACCCCACCAGGGACCGGCGACGACGTTGAAGTCGTCGCGCGGATTGCCCGGCTTTGGCGCCTGCGGACGGTCGCCCGGCGTCTGCTCGTCGCGACCGTTGTCGCCGTCGTCCTCAGCGGCCATCGCAGAGATATTCCGGCATCTCCTGCTTAGACGGCCGCGTCCGGCCGTTTTCCCCCTCCCTAGGTCTCGCCGGATTTTCTCGCGTAGCCCGGTCGGGGATCGGCGAGGAGGCCCGCCACGTCGGACGCTTCGACGCCCGCCTTCGCCAGCTCCTCGCGCAGACGTGCGAGCAGGCCGTCGATCTGCCGCGACACCTCGTCGGGAGGGCGTCGGAGCCAGTTGGCGATGGCCTCTACCGGAAGCCCGCCGGCGAACCGCTGGTACAGCACCAGGTGCTCTTCCACGGCGAGCTGGCTCAGGACCGCCGAGAGGTGCCGCTCGAGCGCGGTCGGCTCCCGCTCGAGCGTCCCGCCTCGACGCCGTGAAAGGTCCTGCCACTTGAGGTCGAGGATCGGCCGCACGCCGCCCCACGGCCGCCGCGCCCACAACGCTTCGAGCTCGCTGCGCCGCGGCGGGTCGTCGACGGCGCCGCCGCCTGCAGCGCCTCGTCAAAGGGCAGCGCTTGCTCGTAGACCAAGCGTTCCAGCGTCGCCGCGATCTCCGCCTTGCCGGCAGCGGCGGCTTCCTCGCGCCAGCGAGCCCACAGCGCGTCGCGGTGCTCGACGGCGAGACGCTCGGCGATCACCATCAGGAAGGCAAGCAACGAGGATTCACCCTTGTGCTCGCGCACGACCGCGAAGTCGTTCTCGGCGATCCGCCGCCTGACGAAGGATGCGAGCTGCTCGCCGTCGCGGCCGGTGAGCCGGTGCACGGCGAGGAGCGAAGCGATGACGCGGTCGAGGAGGCCCGGCTCTCTCGCCAGGATCGCGGCGGGATCGTCCGGTGGCCGCCGTCGCCACCAAGCTGCGGTCATGGGCGCATCTTAGTGGCGCCGCCTTCGGCGCCGTGCGGTGCCGCTGACGATGCTGAGCTATGCTCCCCCGCCGTTTGCGAGGAGGAGCCGGTTGATCGACCTCATCAAGGACCTGTTCCACAAGCTCACCGACGTCGAGGGGATGATCCGCTGGGGCGGCTACGCCGGCCTCGCGCTCATCGTCTTCGCCGAGACCGGCTTCTTCGCCTTCCTCCCCGGCGACTCGCTGCTCGTGGCGGCGGGCATCTTCTGCGCCCGCGGCGACCTCGACCTGCTGACCGTGAACGTGATTCTCATCGTCGCGGCGATCGCCGGCGACGCCACCGGCTTCGCCATCGGCCGGCGCGTCGGCAAGGCGCTCTTCGCGCGCCCCAGCTCGCGGTGGTTCAAGCGCCAGCACCTCATCAAGACGCAGCTCTTCTACGAGCAGCACGGCGGCAAGACCATCGTCATCGCGCGTTTCCTACCCATCCTGCGGACCTTCGCGCCGATCGTGGCGGGCATCGCCAAGATGCCCTACCGGCGCTTCGCCGCCTTCAACGTCTTCGGCGCCGCCACCTGGGTGATCTCGATGACCCTCACCGGCTACTGGCTCGGCAAGACCTTTCCGGGCATCGCCAAGCGCATCGAGGTGCTGATGCTCGTCATCATCGCCATCTCGCTGCTGCCGGCGGCGATCTCGTGGCTGCGCACCGGACGCGCCAAGCGGAAGGGCCGGGCGTCGTTCCTGGAGTCGATGGGCGAGCTGGTGAGCAAGCTGGGCGCGGCGGAGTGGGACGGCTCCGACGCGGGGCTGCAGCAGCTCGCCGAGGAGCTGCCCGCGCCCGAGGGCAGGGCACACGTCGTCGGCGGCGGCCGGCCCGCGGTCGAGCTGGTGGCGGCGCAGTCGCCGCCGCTCACCGAGCTGACCGATGCCGGCGGCGAGGTCGCCGGGCTGGCACCTCGAGGAGCGCTTCGCGCAAGCGCGCCAGGCGCTCTGCAACGCCTTCGGCGAGCCGCGCGAGTCGACGCTGCCGGCGGCGGCAGCCGGCGCGACGCCGGAGCGCACCGCCAGCTGGTCGACGCCGGTCGGAGCGCTGACGCTCGTCCAGCACTGCGCCGATCGCCACCGGCTCACCGTGCGCGTCGAGCCGGCGGCGCAGCCGGGCGCGCAGCCGCGCCGGCGCGCGCGGCTGATCGGCGTATCATCCCGGAAACGTTTTCGCGACCGCCCGCTCGCGGGCCGAGGCGCGACATGACGAAAGACCGGCGGCCCACCCACGGCGACTCCGACGCTTCGGATCGACCTGCGGACGCCGAGCCGTGCGCCGGCGTCGCCGAGGCGGGCGCGGCGATGGATCCGCTCGCCACGCCGCCCGACGACGACGACGAGAAGCGGCCCGCGAAGCGAACGCGCGCGGCGCCGGCGCCCGGCCTGCCGATCTCCGATGCGGAGTACGAGCGCTTGAAGGGCGAGGCGCGGACGCGCCCGCTGCCGCGCTCGAAGCACGGTCAGAAAGATCCGGGGCAGGGCGAATGACCATCCTGAACGTCTGATTGGGGGAAAGGGCACATGGCAACCACGAAGAAGCCGAGGAAGCCGAGCACCAGGAAGGCGAAGAGTAGGAAGGCGAGCGCCAAGGCAGCCGGGACGGCAACCAAGCGAAGCGAGCGGCAGCCGGACCCGAGCGAGCCGCCGCGGGATTCAAGACCGGCGGCAAGGCGCTCGCGGGCAAGGCGCCGGCAGGCAAGGAGTGGGAGCCGGGCGGGCCGCAGCCGCTGACGGCAGCGGCGGCCGAAGAGGTGAAAGGAGCCGCGCCCGTCCACCTCGCGCTACCCGATCCCCGAAGAAGAGTTCAGGGTGCTCAAGGAAGCGGCTCCGAAGGCCAAGCTGGCCAAGAAGATCGCCGAGCTGGTCAAGGACTCCGGCAAGAAGAAGGCCGAGGTCGCCGCCTTGTCGGCCGCGCCGCCGGCAATGGAGCCGGGCGGCGAGCCGGCGCTGGCGCCCACCGGCTCGGTCAACTTCGCCGGCATCTCGGCGACCGGCTGGATCCCGCCCGACTGCACGATGGCGACCGGCCCGTCCCACGTGCTGCTGTCGGTCAACTCGTCGCTGGCGATCTACAACAAGACCGGCGGACCGGCGCTCCTCCAGCGCACGCTGACGCAGTGGTTCGCCAACACCGTCTCCGGCATGACGATCTTCGATCCCAAGGCGCTCTACGACCAGCACGCCGGCCGCTGGGTGCTGATCGCCGTCGCCGTGCGCAACCTCCCGCAGGAGTCCTTCCACCTGCTCTCGGTGTCGACGAGCTCGAACCCGCTCGGGACCTGGCGCAACTACAAGTTCGACGCCCGGCCGGACGGCGCGACCCTCACCAACAACTGGGCCGACTACCCCGCCCTCGGCGTCGACAACCAGGCCTTCTACCTCACCTCCAACATGTTCCAGTTCAACGGCGGCTTCCAGTACGTGAAGCTGCGCGTCATCCCCAAGGCCGGCCCCTACTCCGGCGGCGCGGCGCCGTTCTTCGACTTCGTCAATCTGAAGAACCTCAACAACACGCGGGCCTTCACTGTCCAGCCGTGCCACACTTTCGGGGCGCCGCAAGTCGAGTACATGGTGAACACCGCCTTCCCGAGCGGCAACTTCCTCACCATCTGGCGCGTCGTCAACCCGACGACCGCGCCCACGCTGACGCGAGTGCAGGTGCCGGCATCGGCGTACAGCCTGCCCCCCAACGCCGACCAGAAGGGCGGCGCGCCGCCGCTCAACACCGGCGACGTGCGCGCGCTGCATGCCGTCTTCCGCGGCGGCTCGCTGTGGACGGCGTTCACCACCGCGCACAACTGGGGAGGGACGTCGAACCGGGCATCCATCCAGTGGTGTCAGATCAACCCCGCCGTCCCCAGCGTCGTGCAGCAGGGCGTCTACGGCGCCGCGAACCTGCACTACTTCTACCCGGCGGGGTCGCCGGACGCCAACGGCAACCTGACGATGGTGTTCAGCCGTTCGGGAACGAACGAGTTCGCTTCCATCTTCTTCACCGGCCGGAAGTCCACCGATCCGCTGGGCACGCTGCAAGCGAGCGCGCTGCTCAAGGCCGGCGCCGCGCACTACGAGAAGCTGGACACCATCGGCCGCAACCGCTGGGGCGACTACGCGGGGGTGAGCGCCGACCCGTCGAACCTGGTGCTGGTCTGGTTCTACAGCATGTACGCGAGCTCGACGAACACCTGGGGCACGTGGGTCGGCTCCTCGTTCTTCTAAGCTCGGCGGCATGCGAAACGTCCTGCGCGGCCTCGCGGCGGGGTTGCTGGCGCTGAGCGCGCGCGAGCCGCCGGCACCCGCGGAGGTCGCGCCGCCGGCCGCGGCTGCGGAGGCGAGCAGCGCCGCGGCCGCGGCGAGCGCCGCCGGCGCGCCCTACGACCTGGTGATCGCCGGCGGCCGCGTCGTCGACGGCACCGGCGCGCCCTGGTTCCGCGCCGACGTCGGCATCCGCGGCGATCGCATCGCCGCGATCGGCGACCTCGCGGGCGCGCCCGCGGCGCGGCGCATCGACGCGCGCAACAACTTCGTCGCGCCGGGCTTCATCGACCTGCTCGGGCAGTCCGAGCATGCGCTGCTCGTCGACCCGACGGCGGAGTCGAAGATCCGCCAGGGCATCACCTCGGAGATCACCGGCGAGGGCGGCTCGGCGGCGCCGACGAGCGCGGAGACGGTCCGCGACATGCGCCCGTGGCTCGAGAAGTACGGCCTCACCGTCGACTGGACCGACTTCCGCGGCTACTTCGACCGCCTGCGCGCGGCGCGGCCGGCGATCAACCTCGGCTCCTTCGTCGGCGCGGCGCAGGTGCGCCAGGTCGTGCTCGGCAGCGACGACGTGCAGCCGACGCCCGAGCAGCTGCGGCGCATGGAGGAGCTCGTCGCGCAGGCCATGGAGCAGGGCGCGCTCGGCCTCTCGACCTCGCTCATCTACCCGCCCGGCTCCTACGCGCGCACCGAGGAGCTCGTCGCGCTGGCGCGCGTGGCGGCGCGGCACGGCGGCATCTACGCCACCCACATCCGCGACGAGGCCGACCACCAGATGGCGGCGCTCGAAGAGGCGATCACCATCGGCCGCGAGGCGAAGATCCCGGTCGAGATCTGGCACTTGAAGGTCGCCGGCCGCAACAACTGGGGCCGCATGAAGGACGTCGTGGCGCGCATCGAGCGGGCGCGCGCGGAAGGCATCGACGTCACGGCCGACGTCTACCCGTACGTCGCCAGCGCCAACGGCCTCGACGCCAGCGTCCCGCAGTGGGCGCAGGCGGGCGGCGTCGACGCCATGATCGCGCGCTTCCACGATCCCGAGCAGCGCGCCCGCATCCTGCGCGAGATCCGCGAAGGCAACGGCCAGGACACCTCGGGCTGGAAGAAACGGCCGCCGGAAGACATCCAGATCGTCGCCCTGCTCAACCCCGAGCTGCAGAAGTGGGCCGGAAAGCGGCTCTCCGCCGTGGCGGCGGAGATGGGCAAGAGCCCCGAAGAAGCGCTGATCGATCTCGTGGAAGCCGACCGCGCCAACGTCGTCGTCGCCCGCTTCTCGATGAACGAGGACGACCTGCAATACGCCATGCGCCGCCCCTGGGTCGCCTTCGACCTCGACTCCGGCGCCTTCTCGCTGTCGGGCCCCTTCGGCCAGCGCGGCCACCACCCGCGGGCGATGGGCTCCTTCCCGCGCGTGCTCGGCCACTACGCCCGCGAGCTGGGGCTGTTCTCGATCGAGGAAGCCGTGCGCCGCATGACCTCGCTCGCAGCGCGGCGCGTCGGCCTACAAGATCGCGGCCTGCTGCGGCCGGGAATGGCCGCCGACGTCACCGTCTTCGACCCCGAGCGAATCATCGACCGCGCCACCTTCGAGAACGCGAACGTCTACTCCGAAGGCGTCGACACCGTCATCGTCAACGGCGTCGTCGTGCTCGAAGCCGGCAAGATGACCGGCGAGCGTCCGGGGCAGCCGCTGATTCGACACTGAGCCATCAAGATCGCGTGCTGGCTGCTGGGAGGAGGACGTATTCGGCCAGAGGGCTCGGCTCGCCTAACCCGACGTTCCGCCGGCGCCACTCGCGCCCGGCTTGTCGAGGTCGGCGAGCAGGGCGGTGAAGCTCGACACCAGGAAGGGATCGAGCCAGGTGCCGGCGCGCTGCTGCCAGACGCGCATCGCTGCCGGCCGCGCCTCGGCGGTCTGCAGGCCGCGGCTGGCGACCATGGTGTCGTAGCTGTCGGCGACGGCGACGAGCTGGCTGGCGAAAGACGGGTAGCGGCCCCGCGCGCGCTCCGGGAAGCTCGGCTGCCCGTCCCAGCGCAGGTGGTGCTCGTAGGCGACCTGCACCGCGATCGGCGGCACGCCCTCCATGCCGGCGAGCATCGCCGCCCCCAGCTCGGTGTGGCTCTTCACCAGCTCCCAACCGGCTTCGGTGAGGCGGCCGTCGCCGTCGCGCGGCAGGTCGGTCGGCAGCTGCGTCTCGCCGATGTCGTGCAGCATGCCGGCGACGCCGAGGTCGTGCAGGACGGTGCCCTCGATGCCGAGGCTGCGCGCCTGCAGGACGGTGAGCAGCCCGACGTTCAACGCGTGGACGAACATCGCCTGCCGCCGGTCCTTGATCGGCGCCAGCAACAGCAACGCCGGCGTCGCCTGCGCCAGGCCGTCCATGAACCGCCAGACGATGCGGTCGAGCTGCTCGACCGCGCCGCCGGTGAACGCCGCGAACGCCTCCTGCGCCTGGTCGACGTCACGCTCGTTGAGCGGCAGCAGCCCCTCGAGCACGCCGGTCTCGTCGAGCAGCTCGGCGCCGCCCGCGCCCAGCATCACGCGGCCGACGATCAGGTGGTCGAGCGAACGCAGCTTGCCGCGCCCGAGCAGCGCCTCGAGGAACTGCCGGCACTCGGCGGCCGCGATGCCGGCGGCAAGGGTGAGGCGCTGCACGCGCCGCCGCGCGAAGGCGCGCAGCAGCGGCTGCAGGGACGTGCTCACGTGCCGCAGCGGACGGCCGTCGACGACCATCTCGCCGTCGACGACGAGGAACGTGATCTCGGGGCCGCCGCGCTCGGCGAGCAGACGCTCGAGCACGAGCACCACGCGCACCGCGGCCTCGTCGATGCGCGGATGGCCGGCCGGGTAGATCGACGCCGCGCCGACGCCGGTGGCGAGCGCGAGCACCAGCGGCTGCAGATCGCCGGCGCCGTCGTTCACGATTCCCTCCGTCGCGCGGCGGCCGGCGGCGGCGCGGCGAGCAGGCGCTCGCACAGCGCGCGGATCTCGGGATCGCGCGAGCGCAGGCCCTGCTCGAGCAGCGGCCGCCGGGCCGCCGGCGGGTAGCCGGCGAGCGAGGCGAAGGCGGCGCGCCGCTCGTCTCCGCTGACGCCGGGCAGCCAACCGCGGAAGAACGATTTCAGCTCGCCGAGCGCACGCGGATCGCCGAGCTCGCCGAGCGCGTGCAGCGCCTTGAGACGTAGCGCGCGGTTGCGGCCGAGCGGATCGGCGGGCCGCAGCAGCGCGAGCAGCGGCTCGCTGCCGGCGGCGAGCTTGGCGCTGCCGACGACCGCCACCGCGGCTTCCGAGACGCGCTCGTCGGGATCGGCGATGAGACGCGCCAGGAGCGCCGCCGACGGCGCCGCGCCGGGCAGCGCGAGGCAGCGAATGGCCTCGGCGCGCACGCGCGGGTCGTCGTGATCGAGGCAGGGCTGGAGCTTGGCGAGCGGGATGCGGGCGTTGGTCTGCCGCAGCAGCGACAGCATGTTGCGCACCACGAACCAGCGCTCGTCGCCGAGCAGCGCGATGGCCGAGGGAACCATGTCCGCGCCGAGGCCGAGGAGCAGCGCGAAGGTCTGCCGCCGCCGTGCCAGATCCTCCTCCTCGCCCAGCGCGAGCAGGAGCTGCACCACCGCCGGCGGCCCGAGGAGCGTCACCAGCCGCTGCAGCAGCGGCTGCGCGTCCTCGACCGCGTTGCGCACCGCGTCGAGGAGCGCCACGGTGGCGGCACGCTGGCGCAGGCTGTCGAGGCACACCGTCGTCGCCTGCCGCACGGCGGGCGAGCTCGTCGGTGCGCCGCCGATCGCCTGCAGCCGCTCGACGACGTTGACCGCCGAGCGCACCCGGCCGGCGATGAGGAGACCGCGGAAGACGGACTCGATGCGCTGCCCCACGCCCGCCAGCTCCGCCTCGCCCAGGGCCGGGCTCTGCATCAGCTCGAGCAGCACGCCGGCGACGGCGGCGAGCTGCTTCTCCTCGATGAGGCCGTCGAGGCGGTCGTCGAGCTCGGCGGAGCGCGGCGGCGAGGCGCCGACGTTGGGCAGCTCGAGGATCAGGCGGTCGATCTCCGCCGGGCCGACGCGGTCGACGTCCTCGGCGGCGAAGAGGTCCTGCAGCTGCTTGGCCACCGCGTTGGCATCGCCGGGCAGCGCCGACCGCCCGCGCCGACGGACCGGCGCTGGTGACGAGCTCCTGCACCAGCGCTCGCGCGGGGGCCGAGAAGGCCACCTGCTGCTCGCGCAGCCGGCGCAGCGAGCTCACCATCTGCGACGCCGGGACGCTGGCGGCGAAGGCCTGGAGGTCGGCCGCCGTGTCCTCGCCGGCGACCATGCGGTCGAGCGCCGCGTCGAGCAGCCGCTCGCGCAGCTCCTCGGGGATGGCGGCGAGCAGCTCGGCGAGCTGGTGGAGGGTCGCGCGGCGCGTCCCGCGCTGCCGCTGGTCGGCGAGGTGCGCGGTGACGACCGAGCCGAGCAAGGTGCCGAGGGCGTCGAGCGGGTCGCCGGCCTTGCCGCCGTCGCCGGGCTGCAGCGCGATGCCGCGACGCTGCAAGACGTCGGTCACCAAGCGCACCACGTCGGCCATCGAGGCGCGCTGCATCGCGGAGGCGTGGACAGCGGGGCCGGCGACGAATCGCTCGTCGGCGAGCAGCTTGCGCAGGATCTGGTCCCACAGCGGCTCGTCGTCCTGCGCCGCGCTCGCCAGGCCGTCGTCGTCGAGCGTCTCGGTGGCGCGCACGGCCGAAAAATCGAGCGGCTCGACGTGCAGGTGCACGACGCCGGCGAGCGCCATCTCCTCCCACAGCGGACGTGTCGGCCGCCCACCTTCGCGGTGCGGCAAGTGGTGGAGCAGGCTCTCGAGCTCGCGCTGCTCGATGCCCTCGCGCAGGCGCACGATGCCGACGCCGGCCCGGTAGAGCGCGCCGCGAGCTTGCGGGCGGGGACCGACTCCAGCCGCTCGTCCTGCGTCACCAGCGCGTCGCGCGACACGGCGACCGCGAGCTCGCCGGTGGGCGCCAGCAGCGTCGTGAGCAGCCGGTGCGGCTTGGCGATCGCCTCGCTACGCGACGGGTGCCCGGGCTGGTAGAGCGCGATCCGCTGCCAAGCCAACACCAGCTCGGCCACGAAGGCGTCGAGAGAAGGCAGCGCGACTGTCACCGGTGCCCCCTAGCCTAGCCGCGTTTGGGCCGAGGGGGCGTCGCTGCTGCCCGACTTACGCTCGCGCCACTTCCACCCGCGCGTCGTTGAAGCAGGCGTTGCCGCCGAGGTCCGCCAGCGTCGGCGGCGCGAGGGCGTTGGCGGTGCGGCCGTTGTCGGTGTGTTTGGCCCAGAGGCCTTTGGGGAGGCAGGCGACGCCGGGGAGCAGGTCGCGGTTGAGGCGCAGCGCGGTGATCACTTCGCCGTACTGGTTCCAGACGCGCACTCGGTCGCCGTCGCGCAGGCCGCGCTCGGCCGCATCCGTTGGGTGCATCTCGAGCGGCACTTTGCCGCGGCGCAAGTGGCCGAGGTAGCTGCTGATCGTGCGGTTGGTCGCTGGCGAGATGAGCGCCAGTGGCGCCGCCGCCGTGGCGGGATCGGGCTGATAGCGGTAGAGGCCGAACGGCGTCTCGGCGTCGAGCTCCGAGGGGACGAGGTGGGCCTTGCGGTCGGGCGTGCGCGGGAAGGTGTCGACGAACTGGATTGGCTCGGGGCCACAGGGCGCGTCGCCGATGCGGGCGCTATCGAGCTGGGCGAGGGCGGCGCGGTTCTCGTCGCTGCCGCCGAGCAACGTGCGCTCCAACGCTTCGGGACCCAATCGGATCGCTCGGCTTCTCCAGTCCGAGCCGCCGCGACGAGGTCGGCAAAGACCTCGTAGTTGGGCCGCGCCTCGCCGGGCGCTTCGGCCACGGGCTCGATGCGGTGGATGACGAGCGCGCCGTAGCCGCGCGCCAGCTCGTGGTGCTCGGGAAAGGCGGTCGCCGGCAGCAGCACGTCCGCATACAGAGCCGTGTCGGTGCGCACCTGGTCGAAGACGACGGTGAAGAGGTCCTCGCGCTCCAACCCGGCGCGCACGCGCTCTTGGTCGGGGTTGGTGGCGAGGGCGTTGGAGTTGTAGACGAAGAGCACGTCGACCGGCGGGCGGTCGTAGGTGAGCAGCGCCTCGCCGAGGTGGTTCATGTTCACCTCGCGCGTTTGCGGCTCGGGCTCCCCCACCGCCGTCGCGTCGTCGACCTTCCAGGCGCCGCCGTTGCTCAGCGTGTAGCCGCCGCCGCGCACGCCGAACTTGCCGCCCACGGCAGGCAGCGCCAGCACCGAGGCGATCGCCGAGCCGCCGTTGCGGTTGCGCTCGAGCCCCCAGCCGCAGCGGATGACCGCCGGCGAGGAGTCGGCGTACAGCTGCGCGAAGGCCTCGATCTGCTCGGCCGGCACCGACGAGACTTCGGCGGCGCGCTCGAACGTCCACTCCGCGGCGCGGCGACGCAGCTCGTCGGCGCCCGTCGCGTGCGCCGCCAGGAACGCCTCGTCGGCGCGCCCGTTCTCGAACAGGTAACGCATCACCGCCAGCGCGACCGGCAAGTCACCGCCGGGACGCACTGCCAGGTGCAGGTCGGCCTGCTTGGCGAGCGGCGTCGCCCGCGGGTCGACCACCACCAGCTTGGCGCCGCGCCGCTGCGCCTCCTGCACGATGGGCACGAGGTGGATGCCGGTGGCCGAGGGGTTGGTGCCCCACACCACGATCAGTCGCGCGTGCACGTAGTCGGTGAGCGCGACGCCCGGCATCTTGCCGTAGAGACCGGTCGCCGCGCGGCCGGTGGCGGCGGCGCAGACGGTGCGCAGCAACCGCGACGCGCCGAGGCGGCGGAAGAGGCGCGCGTCGACGGCCTCGTGGGTGAGCATGCCGTTGCTGCCGCCGTAGCGGAAAGGCAGGATCGACTCGCCGCCCCACCGGTCGCGCGCGGCCGCGAGCCGCTCGGCGATCGTGCTCAGCGCCTCGTCCCAGGAGATGCGCTCGAAGCGCCCTTCACCCTTCTTGCCGACGCGGCGCTCCGGATAGAGCAGACCGGTCGGGGCCGTAGAGCAGCTCCGGCAGCTGCCGCACCTTCGAGCAAATGAAACCCTGCGTGTAGGCGTTGCGGCGGTCGCCGTCGAGCTTGACGACGCGACCGTCCTCGACGCGCACCTCGAGGCTGCAGGAGTCCGGGCAGTCCAGTGGACAGGCAGTCGTACGAACGGCGGTGGCTGGCATGCGGCGATCTTACGCCCCGCCCGCGACCGCCCGGTGCGCGCTGGCTACTTCTTCGTGCGCGCCGCGCGCCGGCGCCTACGCCGCCGTCCGCTGCGCCAGCTTGCTGTGCCGCACGCCGTAGGCGAAGTACAGCACCAGCCCGATCGCCAGCCAGATGCCGAAGCGGATCCAGTTGGTGAGGCCGAGCTCGGTCATCAGGTAGCCGCAGGTGAGCACGCCCATCACCGGGATGAGCGACAGCCGCTTGACGAAGCAGAGCACGGCGAGGACGCCGGCGAAGGCGATGAAGACGAGCATCGGGATCTCGTGCTTCATCACTTCCCAGCCCTGCGCCTGCGGGTTCTCCGGATCGACGAAGGAGAAGTAGCGCGCCAGCGACTCGCGGCGGGTGGTGGCGGCGTAGATCCAGGTGCCGAAGTAGAGGAACGGTACGACCCAGCGCGAGTCGATGTATTTGACGTACTTCCCGTCGCGCCCGCCGCCGTCGAGCAGCAGCACGCCCGCCGACACCAGCACGAAGGCGAACAGGGTGCCGATGCTGGTGAGGTCGGTGACCTCGGTCAGGTTCATGAACAGCGCCGGCACGGCGACGAGCAGCCCCGTCATCAGGGTCGAGAACCAGGGCGTCTTGAAGCGCGGGTGGATGGACGCGAAGATCGGCGGCAGCAGGCCGTCGCGGCTCATCGACATCCAGATGCGCGGCTGGCCGAGCTGGAAGACGAGCAGCACCGTCGTCATCGCCACCACCGCCGAGATCGCCACCACGCCGCGCAGCCACGGCAGGTTGGCGCCCTGCGGTCCGAAGACGAACGCCAGCGGGTCGCCGACCTGCAGGAACTTGTAGTTCACCATGCCGGTGAGCACCAGCGCGATAGCGATGTAGAGCACCGTACAGAGCGCCAGCGAGAAGAACATCGCGCGCGGCAGGTCGCGCCGCGGGTTCTTCGCTTCCTCGGCCGTGGTGGTGATGGCGTCGAAGCCGATGTAGGCGAAGAAGACGCCGGAGACGCCCTTGAGCACGCCGCCGAGGCCGTTGGGCGCGAAGGGGTTCCAGTTCACGGGATCGACGTAGAAGGCGCCGACGCCGATGACGACGAAGATGATCGCCAGCTTGAAGACGACCATGACGTTGCTCACCCGCTTCGACTCGCGGATACCGACGTAGATGAGGGCGGTGACGAGCAGGACGATGGCGAGCGCCGGCAGGTCGGCGATGACGCGCAAGCTGCCGAGCTGCGGCGCCGTGTTCCAAGCGGTGAAGGCATCGGCGAGCCGCGCGGTGTCGGGGTTGGCCGCCAGCGCCTCGACGCTGGCGCCGGGGCCCAGTGCCCCGACCGCCGCCGCGTGACCGCGCGCCGCCGACAAGTAATCCATCGTCATCCACGCCGGCAGGTGGATGCCCTCGAACGAGCCGACGCGGATGCTCGACAGCAGGCCGGTGAAGTAGTCGCTCCACGAGATCGCCACCGCGATGTTGCCGATGGCGTACTCGATGAGGAGGTCCCAGCCGATGATCCAGGCGACCAGCTCCCCGAAGGTGGCGTAAGCGTAGGTGTAGGCGGAGCCGGCGATCGGCACCCGCGACGCGAACTCGGCGTAGCAGAGGGCCGAGAAAGCGCAGGCGATGGCGGTGAAGACGAAGAGGAAGATCACCGCCGGCCCGCCGTAGAAGGAGGCATTGCCGATCGCCGAGAAGATGCCGGCGCCGATGATGGCGGCGATGCCGAAGGCGGTGAGGTCGACGACGGTCAGCGTGCGCCGCAGGTGCGGCTCGCCGGATGACGGCCCGTGATCGGTGCCGATTCCCTCCTCGGCGTCGCGCTGGATCTGCTCGATCGACTTCTTGCGAAAGAGTGCTGCTCTCATGCGCCCTCGTCGTCGTGCGGGACGTTTCCGACCTCGGCGGCTGCGGCTGGCGCCGCGGAGCTTCTCACAGGCGCGGGGTTCGAAGGGAGCTATCGGCCTTCGCCGCGGCGCTTCCTGATCTCGCGGAGGCGTTCGACATCCGGCAGGTCCTTCTCCGGGTGACCGGTCGCCGCCTTCATGGCGATCAGCTCGTCCAGTCCGGCAAAAGGTGCCGGCACCCCGAGTAGCTCACCGTCGACGCGATGGGCCCACACCTCTTCCCACGAGGCACCCGGCACCCGCGAGTGGATCTCGACGCGCAGGAGCCCGCCGAAGGAGAGGATGTCGCCGGAAAGGAAGTCCTCGACGCTGAAGACCGGCTCGAAGCCGCCCCATCTAGCGACGGCGCGGCGCGCACGAGCGGCATTGTCGGCCGTCGGCTCGATCAGGACGTCAAGGTCACGGGTGGTCCTATAGGGGATGTACGAGAGTACCGCCATCCCTCCGATCACTACATAGGCCACGCCTTCGCTGTTGAGCGCAGCGAGGAAATCGGCAAAGTCCCGTGTCATTCGCCATCCCCCGTGTGCGCCAGAGCTCGTAGACCGCGTCGAGCAGTGCGACGGCCGCCGCCATGCGCTCGCTGGCGCTCGCCCTCAAGGCGTCCTCGACCTCTTGACGCATGAGGTCCTCGCGCGGCGCGTCGAGAGCGAAACGCCGCTGCTGTGACCGCCCGTGCGAAACCACGCGCAGAGTATAGAGGTGCCTGGCGGCAGCACTAAGATGCCTCGCCGTGAGGGCTCGCCGCTCCAGGCCGTCCGATACTCACCCGGCGATCGCCGATGCGATGGTGAAGGCCTATCGACGGATGTCGGCTCAGGAAAAGATGCAGCGAGTGCTCGACTGCAACGCCGCCAGCGACGCCATGGCGATGGCGGGTTTGCGTTCACGCCATCCGCAAGCATCAGAGGAAGAGCTGCGGCTGCGGCTCGCCGCGTTGAGGCTCGGCCGCGACCTGATGGTTCGAGCCTTCGGCTGGGACCCTGAAGCGCTGGGCTGACGACGGTCTCGGATTCAGCTCGGCAGGCTGGGCTCTGACAACGGCGTCGTGCGACGCAGCGGCAGGCGGACGGTGAGCTCGCTGCCTTTGTCTTTGCCTTCGCTGCGCACTTGGACGGTGCCGCGGTGGAGGGAGACGAGCTCTTGCACCAGCGAGAGGCCGAGACCGAGACCGCCTTCGTCCATCTGGCGCGAGGCCTCTTCCTGGGTGAAGAGCTCGAAGATGCGCGGCAGCATCTCGGGGGCGATGCCGACGCCGTTGTCTTCGACCCGCGCGACCGCCTCCTCGCCCTCGACGGTCGCCTTGAGCCACACCTTGCCGCCTTCCGGCGTGTACTTGATCGCGTTGCTCAGCAGGTTGACGAAGACCTGGTGCAGGCGATCGGGATCCGCCTCGAGCTCGACGCGCGCCGGCAGCAGGAGGATGTGGAACTGCTGACGGCGTTTCTCGGTCGCCGGCCGCACCGTGTCGGCGGCGCGCTGCAGCACCTCGTTGAGGTCGACGACGCACGGCTGCAGCTTCACCTTGCCCGCCGACAGCCGCGACAGGTCGAGCAGGTCGTCGACGAGGCGGGTCATCAGCTCGACCTGCCGCTCGATGGTGCGCACCGGCACCGCGGCGTGCTCCGCCAGCGGCCCCATCCGCAGCAGCTCGACGGCGTGCATGAGCGACTGCAGCGGGCTGCGCAGCTCGTGGGCGACGGTGGCGAGGAAGAGGGTTTTCTGCCGGTCGGTGGCGCCGAGCGTCTCGGCGCGCCGTTCGGCCGCCTCGAGCTGCGCCTTGAGATCGGTGCGGTCGCGCAGCATCTTGGCGAAGCCCGCCGCCGTGCCGTCCTCGTTGCGCAGCTGCACCACCGCGCCGCTCGCCCAGAAGCGCGTGCCGTCCTTGCGCATCTGCCAGCGGTCGTCCATGGCGCGGCCGTTGGCGCGGGCGATCTCGAGCTCGTGCTCGGGGACGCCACGCTCGCGGTCCTCGGGGGTGAAGAGGACGTCGAGCTTCTGGCCGACCATCTCGTCGGCCGTGTAGCCGAAGAGGTACTCCGCGCCGCCAACCCAGCCGACGACGATCCCCTCGGGATCGAGGAGGACCACGGCGTGCTCCTTGGCCTGCTGCGTGGCGAGGGCGAGGAGCCGCCCGACGCTACTCCCGGTGTCTAGCAATCGCCTGCCCAGCTAAGTAGGAGTCATCCTACACGCCGAACAGCGATTTGCAAGGCCGGCGAGGCGCGCCGGCAGGCTATGTCCGCAGGACCGGGTACGCGCCCGCTTCGCCGACCAGATCCTGGTTGCGCAGCGCCGCCCGGTCGCCGAGCCGCGTGAGCAGCGACGCACCGAGCCCGCGGCTACCGCTGGTGACGAGGGCGACGCGGCCGTCGAGGTCGAGCGCGCGCCGCGTCCGCCAGGCGCGGAGCGCGCTCATCGCGCCGACCGGCAGCGAGCACACCGCCGGCGACGAGCGCCGCGCGCGTTCCGCCGTCCGCAGGCAACCCTCAATGCAGCTCTCCCGCGAAGCCCGGGTCGGAGCGCCCGTTGGTCTCGCGCTCGGTTTCGAGCTTCCGCGCCGCCCCGCCGTTCCACTCGCCGGGCCGCATCACCACCTTGGTGCAGCCGTCCTGCTTGTCGCGGAACATGCGGTAGGCCTCGGGCGCGTCGTCGAGTGTCAGCCGGTGGCTGATCACCCGCGTGGTGTCGATCTCGCCCGCCTCGATGCGGCGCAGCAGCGGCTCCATGTAGCGGTGCACGTGCGTCTGCCCGAGCTTGAGCGTCAGGCCCTTGTTGAAGGCGGCCCCGAGGTTCACCTTGTCGAGCACGCCGCCATAGACGCCGGGAATCGACACCGTGCCGCCCTTACGGCAAGCGTGCAGCACCTCGCGCAGCGCGGTGGGCCGATCGGTCTCCAGCATCAGCGCGGTCTTCGCGCGGTCGTAGAGCGCGTCGAGCCCGTAGCCGTGCGCCTCCATACCCACCGCGTCGATGCAGCGGTCGGGCCCCTGGCCGCCCGTCAGGTCGCGGATCGCGGGCAGCATGTCGACCTCGGAGTAGTCGACCATCTCGGCGCCGCTCCACTCATGCGCCAGCAGCAGCCGCTCGCGGATGCGGTCGACGGCGATGATGCGCTCGGCGCCGAGCAGCCGTGCCGCCTGCATGGCGAACTGCCCCACCGGCCCGCACCCCCACACCGCCACCGTGTCGCCAGGCTCGATGCCGCACTGCTCCGCCGCCTGCCAGCCGGTGGGCAGGATGTCGGAGAGGAAGAGCACCTGCTCGTCGGAGAGGTGGTCGGGCACCTTCATCGGCCCGACGTCGGCGAAGGGTACGCGCACGTACTCGGCCTGGCCGCCGGCGTAGCCGCCCATCATGTGCGAGTAGCCGAAGAGACCCGACGGCGAGGCACCGTAGGCGGTCTCGGCGAGGACCGCGTTGGGGTTGGAGTTGTCGCACAGCGACCACAGGTCTTTCTTGCAGTAGAAGCAGCGGCCGCAGGCGATGGTGAACGGCACCACCACGCGATCGCCGGGCCGCAGGTTGCTCACCGCCGGCCCCACCTCGACGACCTCGCCCATGAACTCGTGGCCGAGAACGTCGCCCTTCTTCATCGTCGGGATGAAGCCGTTGAAGAGGTGGACGTCGGAGCCGCAGATCGCGGTCAAGCTGACCTTGACGATGGCGTCCCGCGGGTTGATCAGGTGCGGGTCGGGGACGCTCTCGACCGCCACCTCGTGTTTGCCTCGCCAGCAGACTGCGCGCATCGTCAGTCACCTCCTCAGAGCGGATTCTCGACGTCGATCAAGCCGCGCTCGCCGTGCGACTGGCCTTCGTTGGTGGGCACCTCGCCCGTCTCGAGCAGGTGCTTGAACCGGCGCAGATCCTCGTGCACCTCGGCGACGAGCAGCGGCCGCAGCAGCGCCGTCACCGCGGCGCCGGCAGCGCCTGCCGGCGGCAGCAGCCGCAAGTCGGCGTGCAGTAGCGTCGCGCCGTCGCGCCACGGCTCGAAATGGAGGCTGCCGATCTGCTGCAGCGGCGAGCCGTCGAGCGAGCGCCACGCCAGCACCTCGCCCGGCTTGTCTTCGGTGATCTCGGCGTCCCACTCGACACGCAGGCCGCCGGGCACGCGTGCGCACCAGTGCGAGCGCCGCTCGTCGCGCACCTCGACGCGCTCGACGTGGCGCAGGATCGCCGGTAAGCGATCGAAGGCGCGCCACGCCTCGTAGACCTCGCGCGGCGGCCGCCACACCACGAGCCGCGTCTTCACGATCGTCGGCGTGACGGTGAGCTGCTTCGGCAGCGGCCAGCGCCCGGTGACCCCGCGCCAGGCGAGCGGCAGGGCGGCCGCGGCGGCCGCCACGATCGCCGTCGGCGAGCGCCGCCGGATCGCGGCGCCGAGCAGCAGGCCGGCGCCGGCGAAGGCCGCAGCGCGGCCAGCGATGCCGACCGCGGCGGGCGCCGTGCTTGCGCTCAGCCGCTTGTCGAGCGTCGTCGAGCCCTCGGGCCACGGCGCCGACGGACCGGGATCGGGCAAGCCCAGCGTGACGTCCGGCGACGAGCTGGACAACGGTTGAGACGTCGGTTCGGTCATTCGGCGATCCTCCTCGGCCGCTCCCGGTGCAAGCGCGCTGCCGACGCGGCGCCGGCCCCATCTCCGCCGCGCCGTGGCCGTCGGCCGGCTTCCGCGCACCTCGTCAAACCGGTCGCGGCCGACGAGCTGATGGCCACCGTGCGGCGCCTCGCGCCGCACGGGAGTTGACGCGACCGAGGCGGCGCCTGGCGCCGCACGGAAGCTGACCGACCAGGGCGTCGCCTGGCGAATTAGTCCCGCAACGACATCAACAGCCGGATGACGTACCAGAGCAGCAGCGCCACCGAGGCGAAGAGCTCGAGCGCCGCGCCGACGTAACGGTCCTCGGGGAAGTGGTGCAGCACGTTGGAGGTGTCGTAGAGGATGGCGCCGCCGGCGAGGGCGATCATGGCGACCGAGAAGAAGGTCCCCAGCTGGAAGCCGAAGAGCGCGCCGGCGACGATCAGCACCAGGCCGACCATGAAGCCCCAGAAGATGATGCCCTTCAGGAACGAGAAGTCCTTGCGGGTGACGAAGACGATGCCGGTGAGGGCGGTGAAGCCCACCGCGGTGATCAGCGCGGCGCTCTGGATGACGCCCGGCGCGACGCTCTGGGCGATGTAGAGCAAGGGCACGAAGATGATCGCTTCGGCGACGACGAAGACGCCGAGCGCGAGGTACTGGGCGGCGAGCGACTGCGCGCTGTGAGCGGTGCGGCTGGCGATCCAGCTCACCACCACGAAGCCGCCGAGGACGAAGAGCCAATTGACGCCGAGCATGCTCTCCGCGATCCGGGCGGCGACGCCGCTGGTGAACAGCGCCACCTCGAGGCCGATGAACGCGAGAACGGCGACGAGGAGGTGGGCGTAGGTGCGGGCCACGAAAGTGGCGCGCGTGTCGACGACCGGGACGCCGGCGAGGGAGGCTGGAGGAACGTAGGTACCCATGGTTTTCTCCTTACGCGAGTCGGTTGCTCCGCACCGCGAAGAATCGACGAAAGATATGGCTTTGCCGCGAAGGATATAGCCAATGCGATCGCGGCGAGGCTGGGGTCACGCGAGATGGCCGGCGAGGAACTCGCGGGCGCGTTCGACGAACGCCGGCGCCCACTCGTGGCCGCCGGCGAAGCGGCAGACCTCGGCGGGGATCTCGAGCGCAGCGAGCGCGGCGAGGTCGTCGTCGAGCTTCTCCTCGGTGTACCACTGCTCGCCGTCGCCACGGCCGATGAGCACGGCCGGGCGCGTCCCCCAGCCGCCATCCGGACCAACCGAGCGCAGCTCGGGCGGCACGTCGCCGGCGAGGGCCACCATCGCGTCGACCTTCTGCCCGCAGCGCGCCGCCGTGCGGTACGCCATCGCCACGCCTTGCGAGAAGCCGACGATGGCGAGCCGCTGCGCGCTCGGCATGCGCGCCCGCAACTCGGCGACCGCGCGCGTCGTGTAAGCGACGTTGTCCTCCAGCGCGATCTCGCGGTCGAGCCGCGTCATCCACCCCGCCACCACCGCCTGGTCCTTCGGCCGATAGAACGGATGCAACGCCTGCGGCGCCGCAATCGCCCACGGCCGACCCTCGGCCAGCGGCCGCAAGTAAGCCAGCGCGTCCTCGCCGAGCTGCGCATACCCGTGGAATCCCACCAACAGCGCCGTCGGCTCGGCCGGCGACTCGAACAGCACCCGCCCATGCACGGTCGTCGGCACTTGAATGATCTCGGCCGCCGGCGCGACGGCCGACCGCTGCGTGGACTCCACGGAAGCGCGCGCCGCCGCTGCATCGCGCGACGAAATGTGCATCGGGTCTGGTACCGCGTTCATCGCGATGCGAACCGCTTCTTGACCTCTTCGTGGGACACGACTCTCCCTTCCGCCCCGTCCTTCAGACCAGCCTCGATCTTCCTACGCACGTAGACGGCGTAGAGCACGTCCTCCCAGGTGGCGTCATCTGGGAGATGGCCCATTAGTTCCACGGCTTGCTCCTTCACCGTGCTCATAGATGCCGGCATGTTAGATCGACCTTCCCAGCGCCGGGACGATGATTCGCAGCTGGTCCATCAGCGCCTGGAACTGCTCCGGGAACAGAGCGACTGCGGGCCGTCGGAGAGGGCCTTGTCGGGATCGCAGTGCACCTCGACGAGCAGGCCGTCGGCGCCTGCTGCCACCGCGGCGCGGGCCATGGCCGGGACTTTGTCGCGGATGCCGATGCCGTGGCTGGGGTCGGCGATGACGGGGAGGTGGGAGCGCTTCTCGATCACCGGGATGGCGGAGATGTCCATGGTGTTGCGGGTCGCGGTCTCGAAAGTGCGGATGCCGCGCTCGCAGAGGACGACGTCGCGGCAGCCGGCGACGGCGAGGTGCTCGGCGGAGAGCAGCCACTCTTCGATCGTGGCGGCGAGGCCGCGCTTGAGCAGCACCGGCTTCTTCGCCTTCCCCACCTCGCGCAGCAGCACGTAGTTCTGCATGTTGCGCGCGCCCACCTGCAGCATGTCGGCGTAGCCGGAGACGAGGCCGATCTGCGACGGGTCCATCACCTCGGTGACGAGGGCGAGGCCCTGTTCGTCGGCGGCCTTGCGCAGCAGCTCGAGCCCCTCCTCGCCGAGGCCCTGGAAGCTGTACGGCGAGGAGCGCGGCTTGAAGGCGCCGCCGCGCAGCAGGCGCGCGCCGGCCGCGCGCACAGCGGCGGCGGTGCGGCGGATCTGGTCTTCGTTCTCGACCGAGCAGGGGCCGGCAGCGACGATCACCTCTTCGCCGCCGAAGACCACCTCCCCGACACGCACCAGCGTGTCCTCGGGGTGAAAGGCGCGCGAGACCAGCTTGTAGGGGCTGGAGACGCGCAGCGCCTCCTCGACGCCGGGCAGCAGCTCGAGCTCGGCGGGGTCGAGCTCGGCGGTGGGGCCGACGACGCCGAGCACCGTACGCTCGGCGCCGGTCGAGCGATGGACGTCGAAGCCGCGCTCGACGAGGCGGGCGATGACGTGCTCGACGTCGGCCGGCTCGGCGGCCGGCGACATGACGACGATCACGGCGCGGCCTCCGCGTGCGACTCGCCGCTCGGCTCCGCCGTGCGCTCGAGACGGCGCGACTCGTCGATGATGCGTTCGAAGAGCCGTTGCACCGCCGCCGACTCGAGCGGGCCGCGGTTGGCGCCGACGACGTGCGCCACGACCTTGGCCTCGCGGTCGGGCTGGTAGATGGCGATGCCGGCGGTCTTCTTGACGACACCGATCTCCTGCGCCCACTTGGCGCGCTGGTTGAGCAGCTTCACCAGCACCTCGTCGACGGTGTCGATGTTCTGACGCAGCCGCGCGATTTGCGCCTCGGGAGTCGCGGCGGAAGCCGCCGCGCCGGGCTGCTCCTCAGCCGTCATCGCCGCGTCGCCGCGGCGAGCTCGCGCACGCGCTCTTCGAGCAGCGCCGGCAGGTCGCCGTTGCCGGCGTGCTCCTCGACGAGACGCACGAGCGCGCTGCCGACGACTACGCCGTCGCTGATCTTCGCCACTTCGTGCACCTGAGAAGCAGTCGACAGCCCGAAGCCCACCGCCAGCGGCAGCGACAGCTTGCGGCGCAGGTGCTTCACCTCGCGGTGGAGCTCGCGCGGCAGCTCGTCGCGCTCTCCCGTCGTGCCGGTGCGCGAGACGTAGTAGACGAAGCCGCTGGCGCTCGCCGCCACCCGCTTGACGCGGTCCTTCGAGCTCGTCGGCGCGAGCAGGAAGACGCTGTCGATGCCGTGGCCGTGGAGCGCCGGCAGCAGCTCCTCCTCCGCTTCCTCGGGCGGCAGGTCGACGCAGAGCACGCCGTCGACGCCGGACGCCGAGGCGAGCTCGGCGAAGGTCGTGAGGCCGCGCGCGTGGAGCGGGTTGAAGTAGGTGAAGAGCACGATCGGCACGCCGAGCCGGTCGCGGTGGCGCGCGACGAGGCGCAGCACGTCGTCGAGCGTCGTGCGGCCGGCCAACGCGCGCGCCGCGGCTCGTTGGTTGACCGGGCCGTCGGCGATGGGGTCGGAGAACGGCACGCCGATCTCGATGACGTCGGCGCCGCCGGCGACGGCCGCCTCGAGCAGGCGCGGCGTCGTCTCGACGTCGGGGTCGCCCGCCATCAGGAAAGGGATGAAGGCGGCGCGCTTCTCCGCCTTGGCGCGCGCGAAGGCTTCGGCGATGGCGCTCATCGTCCGCGCTCCTTCCGCTCTGCGCCTTCTTCGCCGCGCGGCGTGCGCCAGCCGCGCGCCGACGGGTGGAGCAGCACCTCCGACGCCTCCTGCTGCTCGGCGGCGCGGCCGGCGTCCCACTCGAGCACCGAGTCGACGTCCTTGTCGCCGCGGCCGGAGAGGTTGACCAGCACCACCATCCGCTTGCCGAGGTTGGGCGCGCGCTTCATCACTTCGGCGACGGCGTGCGCGCTCTCGAGCGCCGGCAGGATGCCTTCCGTCTGCGCCAGCTTGTGGAAGGCCTCGACCGCCTCCTCGTCGGAGACCGAGGTGTACTCGACGCGCCCGCTCTCGTAGAGCTGCACGTGCTCGGGACCCACCGCCGGATAGTCGAGCCCGGCCGACACCGAGTGCGTCGTCGCGATCTGCCCGTCGCGGTCCTGCAGCACGAAGGTGCGCGTGCCGTGGAGCACGCCGAGCGTGCCGCCGTGGAAGCGCGACGCGTGCTCGCCGAGGCCGTGGCCGCGCCCGCCCGCCTCGACGCCGATCAGCCGCACGGCGCGGTCGTCGAGGAAGGCGCCGAAGAGGCCGATCGAGTTGCTGCCGCCGCCGACGCAGGCGACGGCGAGGTCGGGCGTCGGCCGGCCGGTGGCACGCTTGAGCTGCCGCCGCGCCTCCTCGCCGATGGGGCGGTGGAAGTCGCGCACCATCCGCGGGTAGGGGTCGGGGCCGAGCACCGAGCCGAGCACGTAGTGGGTCGTGCGCACGTTGGTGACCCAGTCGCGCAACGCCTCGTTGATGGCGTCCTTCAACGTGCGGCTGCCGGCGTCGACCGGTACCACGGTGGCGCCGAGCAGCTGCATACGGCTGACGTTGAGGCGCTGGCGCCGCATGTCCTCCTCGCCCATGAAGATGGTGCAGGAGAGGCCGAGCAGCGCCGCCGCGGTGGCGGTGGCGACGCCGTGCTGGCCGGCGCCGGTCTCGGCGATCACCCGCTCCTTGCCCATGTGGTGGGCGAGCAGGCACTGGCCGATGGCGTTGTTGATCTTGTGCGCGCCGGTGTGGAGGAGGTCCTCGCGCTTGAGGTAGATGCGGGCGCCGCCCAGCTCGTCGGTGAGGTTGGCGGCGAAGTAGAGCGGCGTCGGACGGCCGGCGTAGTCGCCGAGCAGCTCCTCGAGCTGCTTGCGGAAGGCGCGGCGGCCGGAGAGCTTGTCGTAAGCGCGCGAGAGCTCCGCGAGCGGCGCCATCAGCGTCTCGGGGACGTAGCGGCCGCCGTAGGTCCCGAAGTAGCCGCGCTCGTCAGGCCAACGTCGGCGTCTCGACATCCCGTATCTCCTCGAACAGCGCCCGCAACTTCGCGGGGTCCTTGCGGCCGGGTGCACGTTCGACGCCCGAGCAGACGTCGATGCCCCACGGTCGCCAGGCCCGATCTGGAAGACCAGGCCGCCAGTCGCCGGCTGTCGCAAGCATCGTGCGCAGACGGCCGGGCGCGATGCCGCCGGCGACGAGCACGCGGCGTCCGGGCGCGGCGGCGGCGACGCGGCGCCAGGGCCACTCGGCGCCGCTGCCGCCGTAGAAGCCGGGGCGCGCGGCATCGAACAGGAAGCCCCAGCAGGCGTCCCAGGCCGCGGTCGCCTCGGCGGCGTCGAACGACGGGCCGACGCGGAAGGCGCGGATCGTCTTCCCCGCCGCCACGCCGGCGCGGGAGAGCGTGCGCAGCAGGTCGGGCTCCTCGTCGCCGTGCAGCTGCACGAGGTCGAGCCCCGCACCCTCGACGGCGGCGGCGATCGACGCCGGCCCCTCGTCGACGAACACGCCGACGAGCAACGCGCGGCCGCGCACGGCGTCCGCGATCTCGCGCGCTTGCGCGATCGTCACCGCCCGCGGCGAGCCGGGCCAGAAGTTGATGCCGAGCAGGTCGGCGCCGAGCTCGACGGCGAGCGCCGCGTCCTCGGGCCGCGTGACGCCGCAGACTTTTACTCTCATTCCGGATGCACCCTCACGCCAGCAGCTCCCGCAGCGCTTGGCCGGGATCGGGCGCCAGCAGCAGCCGCTCGCCGACGAGGAAGGCGTCGTAGCCGACGGCGCGCAGCATGTGGAGGTCGCCCGGCGATTGGATGCCGCTCTCCGCGACCTTGATCGCCTCGGTGGGCAGCGTCGAGGCGAGCGCCAGGCCGTGCTCGATCTTGACCTCGAAAGTGCGCAGGTCGCGGTTGTTGACGCCGACGAGCTCCCAGCGCGCGCCGGAGAGGCGCGACAGCTCGCCGAGGTCGTGCACCTCGACGAGCGGCACCAGGCCGTGGGCGCGCGCCGCCGCCGCGTAACGGTGCAGCTCGTCCTTGGCGTAGAGCGCCGCCACCAGCAGGATGGCGTCGGCCCCGGCGTCCTTCGCCCACTGCAGCTGCAGCGGGTCGACGACGAAGTCCTTGGCGATGGTGGGCAGCCCGCTCGCCTGGCGGCAGCCGCGCAGCAGCTCGTAGCTGCCGTAGAAGAAGTCGGGCTCGACGACCACCGACAGCGCCGCCGCTCCCTGCCGCGCGTAGGTGCGCGCCACCTCGAGCGGGTCGAACTGGCCGCGCACCGAGCCGAGGCTGGGCGAGCCGAGCTTCACCTCGGCGATGACGGCGCGGCCGCGCATCCGCGCCAGGGAGGCGAGGAACGGGTTGTCGGGCGCGGCGAGCACGGCCGGCGCGGAGAGGATGTCGGGCATCTCGCCGCCGCCGAAGGGCGCCAGCCGCCGCCGCCGCCGCTCGACGATGCGCAGCAGGATGTCGGCGACGTCGCCGCCCTTGGCCTGGCGCTCGGCCTCGCCCGCAGCTCGGCCGGGCGGCTCGCCCTTCGCTGGCTGACCGCTCATCGATATGTCCTCAGCTCGGCGAGCTTACGGGCCGCGGCTCCGGCTGCCAAGAGCGCGCGCGCCTGCTCGACGCCTTCGCGCAGCGTGGCGGCGCGGCCGCCGACGTAGAGCGCCGCGCCGGCGTTGGCCGCCACCACCTCGGCGAGCGCTTCGTCGGCGTCGGCGCCACCGGCCGAGCAGCGTCTCCATGCGGGCCGCGTTCTCCTCCGGCGCGCCGCCGGCGAGCGCGGCGAGGGCGACGCGGCGGAGGCCGAGCTCCTCGGGCTCGACGGCAAAGGTGCGCAGCTCGCCATCGCGGCACCTCGGCGACGAAGGTGGGGCCGGTGGTGGTGATCTCGTCGAGGCCGTCGCTGCCGTGGACGACGAGCGCGTGGCGCACGCCGAGCTCGAGCAGCACGCGCGCCAGCAGCTCGACCTTGTCGCGCGCGTAGACGCCGAGCACCTGCGCCTGCGCGCCGGCCGGGTTGGTGAGCGGGCCGAGGAGATTGAAGACGGTGCGCACGGCGAGGGCGCGGCGCACCGGCATCACCTCGCGCATCGCCGGGTGCAGGCGCGGCGCGAAGAGGAAGGCGATGCCGATCTCGTCGAGGGCGCGGCCGGCGACCTCGGGCTCGACCTCGATCGGCACGCCGAGGGCGGCGAGCACGTCGGCGCTCCCCGAGCGGCTGGAGACCGAGCGGTTGCCGTGCTTGGCGATGGCGGCGCCGCCGGCGGCGGCGACCAGCGCCGCCGCGGTCGAGATGTTGAAGGTGCCGCGGCCGTCGCCGCCGGTGCCGCAGGTGTCGACGGCGAGCGGGCGCGAGTGCGGGATGGGCACCACGCGCCGGCGCATGGCGGCGGCGGCGCCGGCGATCTCGGACGCCGTCTCGCCCTTCATCGCCAGCCCGATCAGCAGCGCCGCCTTCTGCGCCGCGTCGAGGGCGCCGTCCATCAGCTGGCCGAAGAGCTCCTCGGTCTCGGCGCGCGTCAGGTCCTCGCGGCCGAGGAGCCGGCGTAGGGCGTCGGGGAACGGCAAAGCGCTCACGGTGAGCTGCCCCCGGACTCGTCATCGCGAGGGCCCGCAGGGCCCGTGGCGATCTCGACGTCCAACGCGCCTGCTGCGCTTGCAGGATCGAGATTGCTTCGTCGCTCCGCTCCTCGCAATGACGAGGGTGGTTCGGCTTTTGTTCTTGGGTCGTTGACGGCGCGACAGAGCACGAGGAAGTTCTGCACCAGGCGCGGCCCGGCGAGGGTGAGCACCGACTCGGGGTGGAACTGCACGCCCCACCAAGGCAGCTCGCGGTGGCGCATGGCCATCAGCGTGCCGTCGTCGGCCCACGCCACCGGCTCGAGCTCGGGAGGCAGCGTCTCCACCTTCACCTCGAGGCTGTGGTAGCGCGTCGCCTCGAAGGGGTCGGGCACGCCGGCGAAGAGCCCCTCGCCGCGGTGGTGCACCTGCGAGGTCTTGCCGTGCATCAAGGTGACGGCGCGGTCGACGGTGGCGCCGCAGGAGGCGCCCATCGCCTGGTGGCCGAGGCAGACGCCGAGCACCGGCAGCTGCGGGCGCGCGGCGAGGAGGTCCATCATCACCCCGGCGTCCTCGGGGCGGCCGGGGCCGGGCGACAGCAGGATGCCATCAGGTTGTCGCGCCAACATCGCCGCTGCCGGCTCCGCATCGTTGCGCAGCACCTCGACCTTCGCTCCTTCGACCAGCAGCAGCTGGACGAGGTTGTAGGTGAACGAGTCATAGTTGTCGACGACGAGGATCGAGACGGCGCTCATCGCGAGCCTCCGCGTAGGGTGCGCTCTGCGCACCATCCGTCGCGCCGCGTCATCGCCCCTCCAGCTGTTCGGCCAACGCCAGCGCCTGCAGCATCGCCGCCGCCTTGTTCTCGGTCTCGCGCTGCTCGCTCGCCGGGTCGGAGTCGGCGACGATGCCGGCGCCGGCGGAGACCGCCACCTCGCCGCCGCGTACTTCGAGGGTGCGGATGGTGATGCAGGTGTCCATGTCGCCGCCGAACGAGAGATAGCCGACGGCGCCCGCGTACGGCCCGCGCGGCGCCGCCTCGAGCGCGTCGACGATCTCCATCGCCCGCACCTTCGGCGCGCCCGACACCGTGCCCGCCGGGAAGCAGGCGAGCAGCGCGTCGAGCGCCGAGCGGCCGGACGCCAGCTCGCCGACGACGCTGCTCACCAGGTGCATGACGTGACTGTAGCGCTCGACCTCCATGAAGCTCGCCACCCGCACGGTCCCCGGCGCGGCGACGCGGCCGAGGTCGTTGCGGCCGAGGTCGACGAGCATCAGGTGCTCGGCGCGCTCCTTGGCGTCGGCGTGAAGCTCGTCGGCGAGGCGAGCGTCCTCCTCCGGGTCGCCGCCGCGCTGCCGCGTGCCGGCGATCGGCCGCGTCTCGATGCGGCGGCCCTCGACGCGCACCAGCATCTCGGGCGAGGCGCCGACGAGCGCGACCTCCGGAAGCTCGAGCAGCACCATGTAGGGGCTCGGGTTGACCAGCCGCAGCGCGCGGTAGAGCGCCAGCGGCGCCGCGCCGGTGCGCGCGGTAAAGCGGCGCGCGAGCACGACCTGAAAGATGTCGCCCGCCGCGATGTGCTCCTTGGCTTGCCGCACCGCTGCCTGGTAGCCGGCGCCGTCGAGGCTCGCCGGCGGCAGCGGCGCTCGCGCGAGGGGCGCGGCCGGCAGCTCGACGCCGCCGCTGCCGCCCTCGCCGGTGAGCACAGCCGCGACGCGGTCGAGCTCGGCCTCGGCCGCCGCGCGGTCGACCTCGCCCTCGACCTCGTTGGCGATCGCCAGCACGCGTTGTTGCGCGTGGTCGAACACCACCACGGTGTCGAAGCGGCCGAGCGCGGCGAGCGGCGCTCCGGCGACGGTCGGTGCGAACGCCGGCATCAGCGTCGGCTCGATCAGGCGCACGAAGTCCCAGCCGAAGAAGCCGACCCAGCCGCCGGTGAACGGCACGTTTGCCGCCGGTGCGGTGAAGGCGCCGGTATGCGCGCGCAGCGCGGCGAGCGGCGCGCCTGGCAGCCGCTCGGGGGCGCTGCCCGGCCGCACCACCTCGGCGCGGTCGGCGTAGACGTAGAGCAGCTCGCGCGGGCCGGCGCCGAGCAGCGAGTAGCGCGACACGCGCTCGCCGCCGACGACGCTCTCGAGCAGGAAGCGCACCGGCGACAGCGCCGCCAGCCGGCGGTAGGCGCCGAGAGGCGTCAGCGCGTCGGCGAGGAAGGTGCGGACGTGCGGGCGCACCGCGCGCACGTCTCCGCGAGCAAGCCGATGTCCCCGTCAGTCGCAACCCGCCCCCGGGCTCCGCCTCACTCTATCGCCCCGAATCCCGCCCCGCCAGGGTCACTGGCGCCTCCGCCCAACCCTCGCCGCGCTCAGGCCGAGCTCCGGCATGGCCGAGCCCCAGCGCTCGCCGCCCCACCTCGAGCGGCAGCTCCTGCCCCGTCATGCGGCGGAACTGCCCGAGAGCCTGGCCGAGCAGCACCTCGCGGCCGTCGATCACCGCCGCGCCAGCAGCCACGGCCGCGCGCGCCAGCGGCGTCGGCTCGGGCCCGTAGATCAGCTCGACGACGACCACGCCGGGCCCCAGCTCCTCCACCGCGAAGGGCAGCGGATCGCTCGCCTGGCGCCCCACCGGCGTCGCCTGCACAACGACGTCGAAGCCCGCCGGTGAGAACTCCGCGAGCGCCGCGAACGGCAGCCCGAGCTCGGCCGCCACCGCGCCGCCGCGCTCGCCATCGCGATTCACGACGGTGACTTCGGCGCCGGCCTGCGCGAGCACGAAGGCCGCCACTCTCCCTGCGCCACCCGCGCCGACGACCGCGACGCGCGCGCCCGCCACCGGCACGCCGCGCCAGGCGAGCGCTTGCAGCACGCCTTCGCCGTCGGTGCTGTCGCCCTCCCACACGCCCTCGCGGCAGACCAGCGTGTTGGCCACCGACAGCCGCTCGGCGAGCGGGCTCAACGCACCGGCGACCGCCACCGCGCTCGCCTTGAACGGCGTCGTCACCGAGAGGCCGCGCAGCGGCATGCCGCAGTCGGGCAGCGTCGCGTCCTCCACCACGTCGAGCCAGAAGTCGCCGAGGGCGGGCGCCTCGAACGGCAGGTAGAGCAGCGGCAAACCGAGCGCGCGATAAGCGGCGTTGTGCAACCGCGGCGACAGCGAGTGCAGCGCCGGCATCCCGACGACGCCGAACAGCGCCTCGACCCGCCGCAGCTCCGGCAGCCCGTAGTCCTCGACGAGCCGCGCCACCGGCAGCTGTCCCGGCGCCGCCGGCTCCTCCCCCGCCGAGCCGTAGACCCACGGCGCGCCGAGGTAAGGCGCCACGAGCCGCGTCCAGGTGCCGACGGCGCCGGCGGCGAAGGCCGCCAGGTCGTCGCGACGGAGATTGCAAAGCAGCTCGAGCGGCAGCAGCGCCTCCGCCGGCTGCTGCGCGAAGACGACCAGCTTGTAGAGCGGCGCCGGCGTGCGCATCAGGTGCCCGGCGCGATGCTCGAGGTCGACGAGCGGCTCGGGGGCGCCGTGCCACGACACCAGCCGCCGCTCGACCGGCACCGCGGCGAGGAGGTCGGCGGTGACGTCGCGGTCGCCTTCGAGGTCGACCAGGTCGTAGCTCGCTGCGGCGGCGCGCAGCCGCTGCCGCCGCTCGTTCGCGCCGCCGCCGAAAGCGCCCTTCTCCGCCGCGCTGCGCAGCGTGTAGAGCAAGCGCTTGCCAGGCGCCTGCTGGCGCAGTGCGGCAGCGTCGAGATCCCCGACGAGATCGGCGCGCACCTCGATCCACTCGACGACCGCCGGCAACGCCGCGAGCTCGCCCGCCGTGGGCGGACGCGTCAGCGTCGCGACGAGAGTCGCTCGGCCAGGCTCGTTGCTGCGCTCGCTGCTGCGGATGGCGACGACCTCCTAACGGGAACACCCGGTGAGAGGTCTCGCCTCCAGGCGGCGCTGGCCTCGTCCCGGGTAGCTGGGCCGGGACGGTCCCGACCGCGCCCTAGACGTAAGGCTGCGCGTAAGGCCACCAGCAACGGACGGCGATCCGGGATTCGTTCCCGCGACGCGCATCGGTGCTGGCGTGGCTCATCGTCATCGGCCTCGTCGTAGCGCGCGGATTACAGCGCGCGCAGCGAGGGCTGTCAAGGCGAACGGCGCCGCGGCCGCCGCGGCGACATGCCTCGCCGCGCAGGCTGTGCGAACGGTTTGCGGTAGTGCTCGCGGTCGAAATTCCGCCATCTACTCCGTCCTTTGAACGAAGGAGACAAGGCGTTGGCAGACATCGGGGTTCCAGATCCTGTCCTCCGCCGTGACTGGAAAGTGACTCTCGTGATGGGCCTCAGCGTACAACGCCTGCCCATATCCCAGGAGGTTCGGGATCGAACATATCCTCAACCCCAGCTGGCGTGCAGCTCTGACTTCCTCTTCGGTGCCCCGGTTGCCGCCGAGCACCAAGAGGCACTCGGTCGGCAACAGATAGCCCTTGCGCAGGTCCATCAGCCAGGCGTCGATGTAACTTCTTTTCGCCTGAGCCGCCTGATCATCACCAAACATACGGTCGATTGCGTAAAGGCCCGCGATGCGGAAACGATCTCTGCTGAGGCCGCTGCCAGACATGATCAGCTCCAGAACGGTTTCCTGGACAATCTTCCCCACGTCCGGAACTTCTGGACAAGACATGACACTGAACCCAGCGCCGAGCAGCGCGAGCGTGATGTCTCGCGTGATGAGGCGAAGCGTGGCTTCTCCCGTGCGATCGGATGCGTGCTCTATCGTGATGGCAGGCCGGTAGACATCGCCCTCCGGACGACTGCCCGCAATGAAGACCCACCGGCTCCGCGCGAGACGGGCGACTTGCCGGAGCTCATCGCTCTTGATGAGCACCTTTTCGAGGACCGTCCCAATGCCGGATCTCCGTGCCGGATCGTACCCTTCGAGGACGCTCAGGACTAGATTGCAAAGCTGCTCCTCGTCGAACAGGTCATAGGTAAGGACGTTCCCCAAAGGAAGCTGGGTAAGGTCCCCCATACTGACGGCCATGACTCGCCCGGGGATCTTGCGAAGCCCGCAGGCGTCAGCAGCTCCCGATTCATAGAGGACCCATGGCTTTTTGAGCGAGGACGGCGTCAACAGCGGGACGAAACAGCTGCTGTTCCGGATCGCGTTGTGAAGCTCCCTTTCCCATTCCGGCGTACCCGCCTTCTTGAGTGCCTCGTCAGCCACGAACACGGGCAAGTCGACAACCGCGAGCAGCCGTTGCACGGCCTCGACGAGCGCCAGATCGGGATGAGCATAGCTGAGAAACGCCGCGTATCCCTTGGGCTCTGTCATTTTTTATGACCGGGAAAGCTCGAATCCAGCGTCGCAGGGAGAATCTTGCCACAGGCCTTTGCCATCTCCTCTCCAATGCTGGCATCGGGGTCGTAGCTAGCGACTACGAGATCCTCCAGAAAATGGAATACCTCGTTCTGGGCCTTGATGATGCGAACGTGTTCACGACCCAGCTTGGCGAGGAAGATTCCGATCGTGCAGATCAGCAGATCGCGGACACGGAGGCCGAGCAGCTGCCGCGACTGGTCCTCACGCGCACCGATGACAAAGACGGCGTAGTCGTATCTTGCAGGTGCCTCCAAGAGTGCGGGAAGAGAGGTGCTCTTCGGATCGGAGAACGCCGCGTCCTCCAACCAGACCGTGCTCCGGACGTGCGGTCCGATCTGCTCCTGGATACTGTTGGCATACGCGACGTTGGCCCTGGACGACCCGATGAACATTCGCGGGCGTGAGACGATCTCCCGGACGTGGTCGAAGTGAGAGAGCAAACCTGGCAGTGTCGTCTCCACGTGGTGGACGACCTCCGCTCGCTTCTCGCTGTTAGCGTCCAGATCCAGTTGGAAACGGCGGATGCGGTTTATGCAGCTCCAAGTCTTGTACATGGTGCCCTGAAGCTCATTGATGGTGTTCTCGCCGAGACGTCTGAGGAACAGACCGCGCAGCTCTCGGGCTGATTCCAGCAACTTGCGAAACAGGGGCAACAAACTCTCGAAGGCCAAACCGCCCGAGGCGGCCCCCATGCAAAGCACGTCCACGTCCAGCTTCTGAAGGTTTCTGACTGCCATGTAGATCGTGTACTCGGCCTGGCTATACGGGTCGGTTGAGAAGAATGTCGCGATCTTGTCTCCAACGGCGACCTTATCGCCCCTCTTTACGTAGAGCACACCGACAATGCCTGAGACAGGTGCACCCAGCTCGAAATCAACTTTTTCGGTCGATAACTCCAGGAATTCTTGTTCCGTTTCGACCGGGTCGCCGCTCGAAACGAGAATCAACGTAACGGTAGCTTCTCCGGCTGCTTCGCCCCATGGCGGCATGTAGAAATCCATTGTGGCCATGGCACTCCCGGCGCCCCCACGCTCATCACCACGAGGAGCAGCATGCGCCGCCCGTCGGACGTCCGCGGAGGTCTAACCTGGTTCAGGAAGCTTCAACAAAAGCCGCTCACGCGCACGAACAATTGTACAAGAACCGCACGCTCTCGACCCCGCTGGAGGTCGCAGCGCCTTCACGTGATTGGGGAAGTGGCGCGTATCTGATTCGGGCATTGGCAGACGCGTCGAGGGCTGCATGACGGGGCGTTCGGATCGCACTCCTACGGGAACAACGTGACGGAAAGAGGCGCGGACGGTGCAATTCCCCAGCAGACGGAGGCAGCGCAGGTCGCGCAAGATCCGTGCTCCCAAGAATTCAGACTAGGACACTACCGGTTTGCGCCGTCGGCTGCGTCGCGTCTACTTTTCAACTCCACCGTGCTGCCCGGGTTGTTGACGTCGTCGCGCCAGCGCGGATGGTGGAAGTGAATCACCCGATCGCCGTTGAACGAGGCCACCGCTTCGGTGAAGGTCATCGTGCCCACGAAGCGCCAGCCGGTGATCTCGCGGTACTCCCTGAACGCAGGGTTGCCCTTGGTGACTCCCGTGTCGGAGGTCTCGATGCGGAACACCAGCGTGCGCTTCGGCGCCGGATCGCCGCGGTCGTAGATCTGCGCCATGATCTCGTCGCGGAAGTCGAGGTCGTCGCCGGGCGTGACCGGCTGCCGTGGATCCATCGTCAACTGCATGAACAGCGGCGAGCGCGTCGGCTCGTCGCGCGGCTTCCCCAGCTCGGCGATCTGGTAAACCTGCCGGAACGTCGGCTGCGTCTCGGCGACGTTGAGCGCCAGGCCGGTGGCGATCAGGATCGGCGCGCCGAGGCCGCGCTTGAGCGGCGTCGTGTTGGGCGCGTTGCGCAAGGCGGCGGCGTTGACGTTGGGGGTGTCCTCGCCGCCGATGTCCTCCTGGGTGATGAAGCTCGCCGTCGGCAGGCGGTCGGCGTGCTCCGGGTCGGTCGTCGGGTAGATGCGGCCGACCATCGACAGCGAGCGCGTGTGGCCGCGCCGCGTCTCGGTACAGCAGGTCGAGTAGCGGGCGATCACCAGGCCGCGGCTGCCGCGGCGGAAGTAGCCGGTGTACGGCGTCTCTTCGGCGATCTCCCACAGGCCGGTGAGGCAGATGCCGTTGGCATGGAGGAGGCGGCGATAGCCCTTGCGGTCCGGCCCCCAGCGCAGGTCGGCCTGCGACGCCAGCGTGCGCTTGGCGGCGGAAAGGAGGAGCCACGGCTTGCCGAACGGCAGCAGGCCGCGCAACGCGCCCCACAGCGTCACCGGGAAGCGCTCGAAGGGCCGCTCTCCCGCGGCGCCCCACACGCGCTGATACGGGTTGGCCCAGATCGCCTGGCGCACTTCCGAGAAGCGCGAGCCGGCGAAGGCCTGGTCGTCGGCGGCGAGCCCTTCGATGCCGAAGCCGTTGTCGTCGCTCATGGCGCGGCAGCCTCGCCGGCGCCGCGGTGGAGGGCCCAGCCCACGGCCTCGCTGTCGCTCGAGCGCCACGAAGACCTGGCGCTCGCCGCTGCGCGGCGCCGCGGGTCCCTACCGATCGTGAGCGAATGGACGAGGGAAAGAACCCTGAGAGCCATGTCTCACCCCCCACCAGATCAGCTGAAATGTGCGGGCAGTATACGGGCGCTGCGCCGTCGCTGCAAACGCGTCTCAGCGGTCGGCCTATCATGCGCGCATCCTCGACGATGCCTCTCGCCCCGCGCCCGCCGCCGACACGCGGGCCGCGCTCCGGCCGCGGGTCGCCCTGCTCGCCGCCGTGTTGTTGGTGCTCCACGCGGCGCTGGCGATCGGTTCGATGTGGGAGTCGTCGCCGACCTTCGACGAGGTGAGCCACCTGCCAGCCGGGCTCGCCATCGTCAGGACCGGCGAGGTGCGGCTCAACCGCGAGCACCCGCCGCTGGTGAAGGAGCTCGCCGGCTTGGCTGCGTCCACGCAGCGGCCGCGCCTGCCGCTCGACGGCGACGCGTACGCGCGCGCCGACCAGTGGCGCTTCGGCCGCGAGGTGACCTACGGCGGCGGCAACGACACCATGGCGATGCTGCGCGCCGGCCGGCTGCCCGTCGTCGCGCTCTCGCTGCTCGCCGCGGCGGTGTGCTTCGTCTGGGCGCGGCAGCGCTTCGGCGACGCGGCCGGCCTCGCGGCGCTCGTGCTCTACGCCTTCTCGCCGATCGCGCTCGCCCATGGCGCGCTGGTGACGACCGATGCCGCAGCGGCGCTTGGAGTTGTGGCCACGATGTGGCTCTGGTGGCGCGCCACGCGCGGCGAGCGCCACGGATGGCTCGCCTATGCGTTCTGCGGCCTCGCGCTCGGCGCGGCGCTGGCGGCGAAGCTCAGCGCCGTGCTGCTGCTGCCGATGATGCTCCTCTGCGACCTGCTCGCCAACGGCGCTCGCGACTGCGCCGGCGGCTGCTCGGCTGGCTGGTCGTCGCCGCTGCCGCGCTCGTCGTCCTCGACCTCGCTTACCTGTCGCTCGCCGCGCCGCTGCAATACGTCGCGGACGCACGGCTCCTCTACGCCAACAGCCTGCCCGGCTACCGCGCCTACCTCGCCGGCGACTTCGCGCCGCGCTTCCCGCAGTACTTCCTCGTCGCCATGGCGGTGAAGAGCACGCCCGTCGAGCTGCTGGCGATCGCCGGCGGGCTCGCGCTCGCCTGGGCGCGCCGCCGCGAGCGTTGGCGTGACGACGTCTACCTGTGGCTGCCGGCGCTCGGCTGGATCGCCGCGATGTCGGCGCTCGCCGTCGACATCGGCGTGCGCTACGTGCTCCCCGCCTACCCGCTGCTGTTCGTCCTCGGCGGCGCGCTCGCGCCCGAGCTGCTGCGCGCCCATCGCCTCGCGCGCTTCGCGCCGCAGCTGCTCGCCGCCATCCTCCTGGCGCACGCCCTCGAGGCCGTCGTCGTCTTCCCCGGCTACCTTTCCTACTTCAACCGCTTCGCCGGCGGCCGCGGCGCCGGCGTGCGTTGGCTCGACGACTCCAACCTCGACTGGGGGCAGAGCCTCTACCGGCTGCCGCAGTGGCTGGCGGCGCGCGGCATCCACCGCGCACGCGTGCTGCCGATGTCGGACGTCACGGTGCCCATGCAAGGGCACGGCGTGACGCTCGAGCCGATGCTCGCCTCCGACTGGGAGCGGCCGCGCCCGGGCGCCTACGCCATCTCCGCCCACCAGCTCGTGCGCGGTCTCGAGCGCGCCGAGCGCGGCGGAGCCACCGACTGGCTCCGCCGCTACCGGCCCGCCGACACCTTCGACGGCAGCATCTACCTCTTCGTCGTCCGTTAGCGCTGCTGGGCGAGCTCCGCGATCAGCCGCTCGAGCGCCGCGACGCGCTCTTCGAGCGACGCGATCTTGCGGTCCTTCTCGCTCACCACCTGGTCGAGGCCCTTGGATCGCCAGCAGCGCGACGCCGGCCTGGTCGCTGGCGGCGATGTGCTTGTCGTCGGCGCCGAGGCCGAAGGCGCGATAGAAGTCCTCGGCCATCGGACCGACGTGCCGCACCTCGCTGTCGGCGCGGTAGCTCCAGAACGACAGCGGCATCGCGGTCACCAGACCGAGCGCCGCGCGCGGATCGGCGGCGGCGAAGTTGGTCTTGATGGCGCGGCTCGAGCCCTGGCTCAGCAGGCCGGCGATCTCCATGTTGCCGGCGGCATCGACCTGGACGGCGCGGAAGCCGGCGCTCGCGAGCTCGATGCCGAACCCCGCGGCGTCGTTGATCACCCGCCACGAGCTCGAGCCGGTGGTGGTGAGACGCATCTCGGAGGTGCCGGACGCCTCGACGTCGAGCCGAGCATCGGGCGAGCTCGTGCCGATGCCGACGCGGCCGATGTTGCTGATGAAGAGCGAGTTGGTCGGCGCGGCGCCGCGGATGGTGAAGGGCACGGTGACCGCCGTCGCGTCCTCGATCGAGAAGCGGTTGACGCCGCCCGAAAACGAGTCGTTGGCGGTGAGCCGCCAGTCGGTCGACGCGAAGCCGGCACTCGTGCTGGTGTCCTCGAACAGCAGCCGCGTGTTGTTGTGCTTGAGCTTGAGGTTGTCGAGACCGCCTTCGCCGGCGGCCGAGCAGTCGGTGCCGACGCACTCTCTGCCGATGACGATGAGGTCGTCGTTGATCACTTCCTGCGCCGAGGCCACGAGCGAAGTGGAAAGCGTCACAGCGACGCCGATCACAAGGTTCATGAGACGAATTCGATGCATGGTTTTTCTCCTTCATCCTGGAGGAGCGGAAAGCGCGGTGCGAAGGGCTCAGGGTGCCGGTGGTAGCATCCCGCCCCCGTGAGCGAGCCGGAACGCGAGACGCTCGAGATCGACGTCCTCTTCGTCGGCGCCGGCCCGGCGAGCCTCGCCGGCGCGTATCACCTCGCCAAGCTCATCGAGCGGCACAACCAGAGCGGCGCGGCGAAACCGCTGTCGCCCTCGATCGCGGTGCTCGAGAAGGGGAAGGAGATCGGCAGCCACGCGATCTCCGGTGCGGTCTTCGATCCGCGCGCGCTCGTCGAGCTCTTTCCCGACGACTGGCAGCAGGCGCCGCTCGAAGGCGAGGTGGGCGACGAGGAAGTGCTCGTCCTCACCGGCAAGCGCGCCGCGGCGCTGCCGATCATCCCGCCGCCGCTGCAGAACCACGGCAACTACGTCGCCTCGCTCGGCAAGCTATGCAAGTGGATGGCGCCCAAGGTCGAGGCCGCCGGCGTCGACGTCTTCACCGAGTTTCCCGCCGCGCTCGCGCTGATCGAAAGTGGACACGTCGTGGGCGTGCGCACCGGCGACAAGGGAATCGACAAGCACGGCAAGCCGAAGGCGAACTTCGAGCCCGGCGTCGACGTGCGCGCTCGCGTCACCGTGCTCGGCGAAGGGCCGCGCGGCACTCTCGCCAAGCAGCTCGAGGATGCGTTCAAGCTGCAGGAAGGGCGCAACCCGCAGATCTACGCCATCGGCTTGAAGGAGGTGTGGGAGGTGCCGCCGGGGCGCGTCGCGCCCGGCATGGTGATCCACACCATGGGCTGGCCGCTGGGCACCGACACCTTCGGCGGCGGCTTCCTCTACGGCATGCAGAACGACCAGCTCATCGCCGGGCTGGTCGTCGGCCTCGACTACAAGAACCCCTGGCTCGACCCGCACACGGAGTTCCAGCGCTGGAAGACGCACCCGCGCATCCGCCGGCTGCTCGAGGGCGGCCGCATGACGCACTACGGCGCCAAGGCGATCCCCGAGGGCGGCTGGTACTCGATGCCGCGCCTATCGGGCGACGGCTTCCTGCTCGTCGGCGACAGCGGCGGCATGCTCAACAGCCAGCGCTTGAAGGGCATCCACCTGGCGATGAAGTCGGGGATGCTGGCGGCGGAGACGATCTTCGAGGCGTTGCGCGAGGACGAGAGCGGCACCGCGCGCGCTCGGCCACGCCGCGCTACGCCGCTACGAGGACAAGGTGGCGGCGAGCTGGATCCGGCAGGAGCTGTGGGCGGTGCGCAACTTCCACCAGGCCTTCGACCGCGGCCTCTTCGCCGGCATGCTGCAGGCGGGCCTCGGCATGGTCACCGGCGGCCGCGGCTTCGGCGTCGCCTCGCGCCTCCACACCGAGCCAGGGCACGCGCGGATGGTGAAGCTCACTTCACCGGAAGGGAAGCGGCTGCAGCAGCCGCCGCCGGTGGCCTACGACGGCAAGCTCACCTTCGACAAGCTCGCCGACGTCTACAACTCCGGCACCGCGCACGACGAGGACCAGCCGGTGCACCTCCTCGTGCACGACACCTCGATCTGCGTCGAGCGCTGCACGCAGGAGTACGCCAACCCCTGCCAGCGCTTCTGCCCCGCCGCCGTCTACGAGATCGTCCCCGACCCCGCCTCCCCCGCCGGCCGCCGCTTGCAGATCAACGCCAGCAACTGCGTGCACTGCAAGACCTGCGACGTGATGGATCCCTACCAGATCATCACCTGGGTGCCGCCCGAGGGCGGCGGCGGTCCGAGCTACGGGAAGATGTGATCTCGCCGCCGCGGCGGCCGTGTCACGTCAGGGGCCGCACATTTCCTCGCGACAGAGCCTCGTGATGTTCTTGCCGGTGAAGGGCGGCCAGAAACTGTTTTCGAAGTCGGCGACGAGCTTGAAGTAGATATAGCCACCCGACTTGAAGTACGCGGTCGTTTCGGCAGCTCTTACGCTCGCCAGGCTGGAGCTGGCGGTGATGCCGTCCAGGAGGAGATCGCCCTCCGGATCGGCGATACGAATGACTGGCGTTCCCTCCTCGGGGTTGACGTAGAACAGCTCGAACTCCGTCCAGTCGTCGAGATCGAACGCCGGGTAGAGCTCGTATTCGAAATCCCCGTCCATGATCACGGCGAACTTGTTCTGCCCGCGGTAGGTGAAGTCGTAGATCGGGTCGTCGACCATGCCGTCGATGGGACCGTCGCTCCGTCGCAGCTTGTACGTCAGGGTGGGGTCACCGGGTATGTACCCGGGCCGGATCATGCGGATCGTCGTGTATCGCGCAGGGCACACGTAAGCGGCCCACTCCTCCTCCATATCGACACACCCCTCCACCCAATTGATGGGATGGCTGGCCACGACGGAGTAGCCCTCATACTCGGGGTCGCCGATGAGAGAGCCGTCCTCGTCGATGATGGCCTGTCCCCATTCTCCGCCGTTGGGATTGTCCAACACGCTGAGATAGACCTTCCGGTACGGCTCCGGGTCCTCGAAGGTGAGCCCGCTGGCCGCGTTGGTGGTTGCCTCCCGTTCGCCGCCGAAGAGGGGGAACGGAGAGGCGATGATCTCGGTGGACTCGTCCGGCAACAGCAAGGGCTCCGCCGGGAAACCGGCGAAGTGAACGTCTTCCATGACCCAGGGGCCGTCGTACAGACCGAAGCCCCAGATCCGTAGGGGCACGGGCACCCCGAAAACGTCGCTCAGCGGGGTCGACAGTCCCGCCTCGAACACCGGCGGGATCACCGTGTCCAGCGGGCTTGACGCCGGGGTGATCGCTGGCCACAGGACCCGGGGCGATCCCGGCAACCAACTGCTGGTGACAGCTGGCTTCACGGCGTAGGCATAGATGGTATCCGGCAGAGCGTCCCTGAGGGTGTACGCCGGATCCTCGGGTTCCGGATCCGTGGGGATCGTGAACACGAAGCCGTGATCGGCGTCGCCGTCGCACGCGCCCTCCACCGCCGTGTCCCGCTCCTCGTTCGCCTCGACCCAGCCGACGACGTGAGCCCCGGCTTCGCCATCGCTCTTCGCGTAGAAGTGGACCTGAAGGTGGGCCTCTGGGTCGTCGGGATCGCACGCCCAGCCAATGAACTTGTCGCGGTCGACAGACTCGAGGACCCCCCGTAGCGCGGGACTGTTCTCGACGCCCGCGTATATCTCTTCGAGGTCGTAGTTGTCGCTCATGCCGACCACCAGCGAATCGCTGAGCTTCTGCTGGTAGGAGAAGGTCGCCGCGCGCAGGTTGTCGCCGAAGACGCTGTCCGTGACCTCCATCTTGTCGCCCCTGGCCCAGAAGCCCGTCCCCGCGGTCTTGAAGATGGTCAGACGCCGGAACACGGGAAGATCCGGCGCCGAATAGTGACTGGCCTCGATCCGCCGATCCTCCTCGTTGTTCGGGTTCTCGGTCAGCGCGCCGATCGGGGCGCCGTCCACGGAGACGCCGGTCAGGGACGAGTGGGCGGTGTTGTGCTCGAACCTCAACAGGTTCGTCTCGGTCGCCTTGGGCAACTCACCAGGGAGATCGGCATTGCTCAAGCCGAACCAGTAGCCCGTGCCCATCGACCCGGCCGCGGAGTTGTCCACGAAGTCGTTGTTCGGGTTGGCGATCCAGAACGTCGCCGGCGGGTCGTAGGCCAGGATGCGAGTCGTCTGGTTCTCGGAGAAGAGCAGCTCGCGGCCCAGTGGCGGGCGCTTCCCGAGCAGGCCGAGGTTGTGGACGAAGTGGTTCTCGATCTCGCTGCCGTTCTCGAGGAAGTAGCCGTGTCCCAGGTGGTCGTAGCAGACGTTGTTCTCCACCACGACACGGTTGGTCCCGTGGACGTTGACGCACCGCTGGAACGTGTGGTGGATGCTGGAATTCCGGATGTACTGTCCGTCGGCGTTGCCCAGGAGATGCCAGTGAAAGGGGTACCTCCCCATCTCGCTGACCGGCGGGTCCGCCTCCGGCTGGCTGAGCCGGCCCATGCGATCGAATTCGACGCCGTCCACGTAAGCCCGGCCACCATCCATGATCATGACGTGGCCCCCGGTGAGGGCAAGCTCGCCGCTGCCGGGGGTGCCCCGGATGACGATGTTGCGGCTCAGTAGGCCCACCTCGGCCCGCTCCTCCAGCTGCCAGGTCCGTTCGTTGGGGCTAGAGAGGCCGTTCGAGTAGCTCTGCGTGTGGCCTGTATGCGAGTGCGCGAGAGGGTCTTCGAGGGTCAGGGTCCGGCCACCATTGGAGGGCGCCGCCGCCAACGTGGCTTTCTCCGCCTCCCCAGGGTCGAACGTCGTGCTCGCGATGACGATCTCGGCGCCGAGCGGCCAATCCACGGACGCCTCCAGGTGGATCGTCTCGTCTTCGGCGTCCGCGTCCTCGTCGATGCGGAGCCAGGTGCGCGAGTAGGCGCGGCCATGAAGCCTCAACACGGCGTCATCCATCACGACGATGGCCTGCTTGCCGTGATCTTCGACGACCTCGCGATCGCCTCGCAGCTCGATGGTGAAGTTCTTGGTGTGACGGGCCTCGGAGGTGCCGCATTCGAGGAGGGCGCCGGCGCCCTGGACCAGGATCCCGTCGGTCTCGATGACGGTGTCGCGGGCAGGATCGCAGCGGAGCGTGCCGAGGATGGTCAGGGTCCCGATGTCGAGGTCGGTGTCCAGGATGACGTCCACGCCCTCGGGAACGGTGACGTCCGTGTCGTCCCACTCGAGGAGGTCATCGGCGTCCGCGTCCGTCCAGGACTGCACCACGGTCACCATGGTGTTGGGGCTGGAGTCCCCGAACCAGCTGACGCATTCCTCGATCATGCGCCAACGGAAGGCGTAGGTGCCGGGGGTCGTCGGGGCGGTGACGGTGAACTCCTTGGTCACCACCCCGTTGGCGGCTAGGACCCCGCCGGACACCGTCAGGTCGAGACGCGACATCGACGTACCCCACGTCGTGTTGTTCGTCGGGTTCTGGGAGCCAACGCGATAGCCGGGGCAGGTGGCGCTCACCGGGCTCCAGGACGCCGTGCCCACGTTCTTGATTGTCAAGCTGGCGTCGTATTGCTGCCCGGCTGCCATCGTCGTGGGCACGCTCTGGGCCAGGAACCGGGCGTCGCGCGCAACCCGCGCTTGGACGCTCACGACGACGTTGGGCGAGGGATCGCCGAACGGCGCGTCACACTCCCTGATCAGCTCCCACTGGAAGTTGTAGTTGCCGGCAGTCGTCGGTGCCGTCACGACGCCGTGGACGACCGCGGTCTGGCCTGGGGCCACCGAAGCCGGCAGCTCGAAGCGGTTGCGGCCCCAGGTCGTGTTGTCGGTGGAGTTGGTCGAGCGCAGCCGGTAGGCGCCGCAGGCGACGCCCACGGGCGCCCAGGCTTCCGTACCCACGTTCTTCACCGTGAAGCTCACGGGGTACGACTCGCCCACCACCATCCGGGTCGGCACGCTCAGAGACAGGAACGTGCCGTCGCGTGGTGGATCGGCAGCCCGCACGGCCACTTCGACGTTGGGCGAGAGATCGCCGAACGCCGTGTCGCACTCCTTGATCATCCGCCACTGGAAGTCGTAGGTGTCGGGAGTCGTCGGCGCCGTCACGAGAACGCCGAATACCTCGGTCTGGCCCGCATCCACCGTGCTCGGCAGCTCGCGGCGCGAGTAGCCCCAGGTCGTGTTGTCGGTGGAGTTCTCCGAGCGCAGCCGGTAGGAGTCCGGGGAGCACGACGCGCCCACCGGGTCCCACGCGGTCGTACCTGCGTTCTCGACGGTGAACTGCACCTCGTACTGCTCGCCCGCGATCACGGTCGCGGGAATGGCCGGAGTGAGGAAGCTCGCGTCGAGCGACAGAGCGAAACCCGCCCTTGGGGCGAACAGCGCGAATCCCACCGCCAGAACGAAGGTCACGCCGCGGCCGGCAGAAGCTACTGTGGCGCTCATGAGGCTGGACTCCTCTCTCGAACCTGGATTTCTCGGGGATCGAACCGAAATTTGTAAGGCCATTATCCCCAGGCGATCGAGGATTGTCCGTAATGCGCGGCACTGGCAGGCACACGGTCGTCTGCCCGCTCGACCAACGGCGGTCGAGCGGGCGCGACGAGCCCGACGCTGCGGTCCGCCTACCGGCCCGTGCCCGGCGCCAGGGTGACGTCGCCGCTGCCGGTGTCGACGGTGACGCGGGTCTGGCCCGAGCCACGGCGGGCGCCGATGATCTCGCGGCGGTCGCGGCGCAGCTCGGCGTCGGCGTAGCCGATCGAGACGTCGCCGCTGCCGAGGTCGGTGTCGAGGTCGAACTCGAAGGCGGGGCCGCCGAAGATGTCGACCTCGCCGGAGCCGGTGTCGACGTCGATCACCCGCGCCGCCGAGAGGTCGCCGCGCAGCGTCACGTCGCCCGAGCCGGTGTCGGCGCGGAAGGTCTGGATGCCGCTGCCGTCGACCGAGATGCCGCCCGAGCCGGTGTCGCCGTCGAAGGAGCGCAGGGTGGCGTTGGTCACCATCACGTCGCCCGAGCCGGTGTCGATCTTGAGCGTCTCGGCGGCGATGTCGTCGATCGTCACGTCGCCCGATCCGGTGTCGGCATTGGTGTCGCCGGCGATGCGGCTCAGCTCGATCTCGCCCGAGCCGGTGTCGACGTCGAGCTTGCCCGCCACGCCGTCGAGCTTGATGTTGCCGCTGCCGGTGTCGAGCGAGAGGTCGGCGCTCAGGTTGTCGCCGCGCATGCCGCCCACGGTGTTGACGACCTTGAGCTGCGCGCCCTTGGGCACGGTGATCGTGAGGTCGGCGTAGAGCACCGGCACGTCGCGCCGCGCGCCGCCGTAGATGCGCACGCGCCGGCCGCGGAACTTGACCGTGCTCTGGCTCCCCATCGAGCGCAGCCGGTCGGGGAAGACGAAGGCATCGTAGCGGTCGACGGGATAGGCGAGGTTCCAGGTGCCGTCGGGCTCCTGCACCCAGCGCATCGCCTGGATGAGGTCGCTCGTCTCCTGCGGCGAGCTGCCCTCGGCGTTGACCACCGCCACCACTTTCACCGGCCCGCCCGCCGACGGCGTCAGCACGACGCGGCCGGCGAGGTTGGCGATCGTCACCGCGCCGCCGGCGGGGATCGAGTGGTCGACGGTCTTGGTCGCCGGGGCCGCGGCGGCGGGTTGGACGGCGGCGAGGGCGGCGAAGGTCAGGGCAGCGATGGTCAACGCGGGCGTGAGTCGGCGTCGCATGCGGATCTCCTCGGTAGGTCAGTCGGGACGAGGCTTCGCTCCGAGGAGATTACGTAGGAACCTCGCCGAGGTTCCATGCGGGCGTCCGGCGAGGGCGCCGGCGCCGTCCGCGCGGGGCCGCTTAGGCCGCGTAACGGCGCATGATCACCGCGCCGTTGGTGCCGCCGAAGCCGAAGGAGTTGGTCAGCGCCACCTCGAGCTCCACCTGCCGCGGCGTGTGCGGCACGAAGTCGAGGTCGGCTTCCGCGTCGGGGTGGTCGAGGTTGATCGTCGGCGGCAGCACCTGCTCCTTCATCGCCAGGGCGAGGATGCCGGTCTCCAGGCCGCCGGCTGCGCCCAGCAGGTGCCCGGTCGACGACTTGGTCGACGACACCGCCAGCTTGTAGGCGTGCTCGCCGAACACCCGCTTGATCGCCTTCACCTCGCCGATGTCGCCCAGCGTCGTCGAGGTGCCGTGGGCGTTGATGTAGCCGATCGTCTCGGGCGCCAGCTCGGCGTCGGCGAGCGCCTCCTGCATCACCCGCGCGGCGCCGTCGCCTTCCGGGTGCGGCGCCGAGATGTGGTAGCCGTCCGAGCTCATGCCGTAGCCCACCACCTCGGCGTAGATCGCGGCGCCGCGCGCGCGCGCGAAGTCGAGCTCTTCGAGGACGACGATGCCGGCGCCTTCGCTCATCACGAAGCCGTCGCGGTCGCGGTCCCACGGCCGCGAGGCCTTCTCCGGCTCGTCGTTGCGCGTCGACAGCGCGCGCATGGCGGCGAAGCCGCCGAGCGCCAGCGGCGTGATGACGCCCTCGGTGCCGCCGGCGATCATCGCCTCGGCCTTGCCGAGCTGGATCAAGCGGAAGGCGTCGCCCACCGCGTGGAGCCCCGTCGTGCACGCCGTGCAGGGCGCGCTGCTCGGCCCCTTGATGCCGTACTTGATCGACACCTGGCCGGTCGCCATGTTGACGATGAGGCCGGGGATGAAGAACGGCGAGATGCGGTCGGGACCGCGCTCGCGCAGGATGTCGTGCATCGCCTCGATCAGCGGCAGGCCGCCGATGCCGGAGCCGATGATGACGCCGACGCGCGTGTCGTTGCTCGCGTCGATCTGGAGGCCGGCGTCCTCGAGCGCGAAGTGGGTGGCGCCGAGCGCGTACTGGATGAACGCGTCGGTCTTCTTGATGTCCTTCTTTTCGAGGAAGAGCGAGGGGTCGAAGCCCTTCACCTCGCCGGCGATGCGGGAAGGGAACGCCGCGGCGTCGAAGTGGGTGATGGGACCGATGCCGCTCTTGCCGGCGAGGAGGGCGTCCCAGGTGGCGCGCGTGCCGACGCCCAGCGGGGAGACCAGGCCCACGCCGGTGACGACGACGCGCCGCTTGGGGAAGCCTGCCCACTACTCTTGTTCGGCGTCTGGGCCCCTCTCTCCCCGGCGAGGGGAGAGAGGGGTTGGGGGAGTGAGGGGTGGCAGACAAACCCAGTCTGCTCTTGAGGGGTTGGGGCGATAGCACACCGCGCATCCGCACAGCTCGGCGGGTCAGAGGCGCCTTACTAGTTGGGAACGCGCTCCGAAATGTAGTCGGCCGCGTCCTTGACGGTAGTGATCTTCTCGGCGTCCTCGTCGGGGATCTCGATGCCGAACTCCTCCTCGAAGGCCATCACCAGCTCGACGATGTCGAGGGAGTCGGCCCCCAGGTCGTCGGTGAAGCTGGCTTCCAGCGTGACCTCGTCGGCCTCGACGCCGAGCTGTTCGACGATGATGCTCTTGACCTTCTCTTGTACGGACATCTCGAGCTCCCTCCTTCAGGGCCTGGTTTCAGCGGACGGTTTCTAGCACAAAGCTGCGACAGGGGTCGAACCGGCTACATGTACATGCCGCCGGAGACGTTGAGCACGTGCCCGGTCACGTAGGCCGCCTCCTCGGAGGCGAGGTAGAGCACGGCGGCCGCCACGTCGTCGACGGTGCCGAGGCGGCGCAGCGCGATCACCGACTCGAGCTCCTGGCGCCCCTTCTCGGGCAGCACCTCGGTCATCGCGGTGACGATGTAGCCCGGCGCCACCACGTTGACGGTGACGTTGCGGCTGCCGAGCTCGCGCGCCAGCGCCTTGGTGAAGCCGATCATGCCGGCCTTCGACGCCGCGTAGTTGGCCTGCCCGGGGTTGCCCATCAGGCCGACGACGGACGAGACGTTGACGATGCGGCCCCAGCGGCGGCGCATCATGCCGCGGATCACCTCGCGGGTGGTGGCGAAGGTGCCGGTGAGGTTGGTGGTGAGCACGCGCTCCCACTGCTCGAGGCTCATGCGCGCGAAGAGACCGTCGGCGGTGACGCCGGCGTTGTTGACCAGCACGTCGACCTCGGCCCACTCGGCCGGCAGCGTGGCGAGCCGCTGCGGCACCTCGGCCGGCTGCGACAGGTCGAGCGCCAGCGCGTGCGCCTGGCCGCCGGCTGCGCGCGATCTCCTGCGCCAGCGACTCCAGCTTGTCGACGCTGCGCGCCGCGACGATGACCCGCGCCCCCTGCTTGGCGAGCAGCGCCGCGACGGCGCGCCCGATGCCCTGCGAGGCGCCCGTGACGAGCGCCGTCTTGCCGTCTAGTCGAAACATCAGCCCTCCTGACGCAGCGAAGCGATCAGCTCGGGCAAGCCTTCGGGCTCGCCGCAGAAGGCGGGGCGGCCCGAGCCCGAGATGCGCTTGACGAGGCCGCAGAGCACGTTACCCGGGCCCACCTCGACGAAGCGGGTGACGCCGCCCTCGCCCATCATCCACTCGATCGACTCCACCCAGCGCACCGGCGAGTCGATCTGCCGCACCAGCGCGTCGCGCGCCGCGTCGCCGGTGGTCACCGGCTGTGCGTCGACGTTGGAGACGACCGGCACCAGCGGGTCGCGGAACTCGGTGGAGCGCAGCATCGGCTCGAGCCCCTCGCGCGCCGGCCGCATCAGCGGCGAATGGAAGGGCGCCGAGACCGGCAGCTTCAGCGCCCGCTTGGCGCCGCGCTGCTGCAGCAGGGGGATGGCGCGCTCGACGCCGGCGCGCTGCCCGCGATCACCGTCTGCTCGGGACTGTTGTAGTTGGCGACGGCGCACACCTCGTCGGCGGTCGAGACCTCGGCGACGATCGCCTCGACCTCTTCCGCCGGCAGGCCGAGCACCGCCGCCATGGCGCCCTCCCCCACCGGCACCGCCTCCTGCATCAGCTCGCCGCGGCGGCGCACCAGGCGCAGCGCGTCGGCCAGGTCGAGCACCTTCGCCGCCACCAGCGCCGAGTACTCGCCGAGGCTGTGCCCGGCGACGAGCGAGGCGCGCACGCCGTGCATCTCGAGGACGCGCAGCATCGCCACCGACACGGTGAGGATGGCCGGCTGCTGGTTGGCGGTGAGCTGCAGCTCCTCGGCCGGGCCCTCCCAGCAGAGCTTCGACAGCGGCAGCCGCAGCACGTCGTCGGCCTCGGCGAACACGGCCGCGGCGGCGGGGAAGGCGTCGGCCCAGCTCTTCCCCATCCCCACCTTCTGCGAGCCCTGACCGGGGAAGAGGAAGGCGAGGACGCCGCCGGCGGTGCCGAGCGGCGGATCGACTTGGGTCTGCGTGGCGGGCTCGGCGGTCATCCTGCCTCCACCTCGGAATGGCCGAGGACTGCTTCCTCCTGCCGGTGGATGAGCTCCATCTGCGAGCGGATCTTCTCCGCCACGTCGTGGGTGGTGAACTCCACCGCCCGCCGCACCGAGTTGCGGATGCCGGTCGAGCTGCTGCGGCCGTGGCCGATGAAGCAGCCCCCCTGCACGCCGAGCAGCGGCGCGGCGCCGTACTGGTTGGGATCGGTGCGCCGCCGCAGCTCGCGCAACGCCGGCATCGCGAGAGCGGCGCCGACCTTGCGCACGAGGTTGGCGCGCAGCTCCTGCTCGAGCATCTTGCCCACCATCGAGGCGAGCGACTCGGAGGCCTTGAGCACGACGTTGCCGACGAACCCGTCGCAGACGATGACGTCGACGGTGCCGGCGTAGACGTCGCGTCCCTCGACGTTGCCGACGAAGTTGAGGCCGGAGTCTTTGAGCACCTTGAACACCTCGCGGGTGAAATCGGTGCCCTTGCCCTCTTCCTCGCCCACCGACATCAGGCCGACCTTCGGCGAGGGGATGCCCAGCACCTGCTGCGCGTAGAGGTGGCCCATCACCGCGAACTGGCGCAGGTGGTGGGGCTTGGTGCTGACGTTGGCGCCGACGTCGAGCAGCACGGTGCGGCCGCTCAGGGCGTTGGGAAGGACGGCGGCGAGCGCCGGCCGATCGACGCCGGGGATCGTCTTCATCACCTTCATCGCCGCCGTCATCACCGCGCCGGTGTTGCCGGCCGAGACGACGGCGGCGGCGCGCCCTTCCTTGACCAGCTCGCAGGCGATGCGGATCGAGGAGCGGCGCTTCTTGCGCAGCGGCGCCGTGGCGGGGTCGTCCATCTCGACGACCTCCTCGGCGTGGACGACTTCGATCTTTCCGCGATGATCGCGCAGCCGCTCGAGCTCGGCGCGCACCACCTCTTCACGGCCGACGAGGATCACCTCGGCGCCGTCTTCCATCGCCGCGGCGTGCGCGCCCTCGACCACCGCCCTAGGGGCGTGGTCCCCTCCCATCGCATCCACGGCGATCTTCAAGGCGGCAGGCACCCGTGAGCCAGGGATCGCCCGTGGCCCATCACGGTCGAAGCGTCAGCTGGCGTTCCAGATAAGAGCTGGGTTTGTCTGCCACCCCTTACCCCCCAACCCCCCTTTCCCCTCGCCGGGGAAAGGGGGGCCCGGATCAAGAGTGAGGTTGCGGGCATCGCGGAAACTAAGGCGACTGCCGCAAAGGTTGTCGCCTTGAACGCGCGGCCTACAGCTGCTCGTCGACCGCCGCCACCTGCTTGCCGCGGTAGAAGCCGCAGTGGGGGCAGACGCGGTGGGCGAGCTTGGTTTCCTGGCAGTTGGGGCAGACGGAGGTGGCCGGCTGGTCGAGCGCGTGGTGGGCGCGCCGGCGGTCGCGCCGGGCCTTGGAGGTACGCCGCTTGGGATTTGGCATGGTCGAAGCCTTTCGCTGTCAGGTCTCACGCGAGCTCACTCGGCGCCGCGTGGTCAGTGGTCCTTCTTCCGCTCCTTGAAGGCCGCAAGGGCCTGCCAGCGCGGGTCGGTTTCCTTCGTTTCGCAACCGCAATCGCCGGCGTTGAGGTTTGCCCCGCACGTGGGGCAGATCCCCTTGCAAGCAGCCACGCACAACGGCTTCATCGGGACATTGAGCAGGATCTGTTCGAGCAGCAACGGCCGCAGGTCCACCTCGCCATCCTCGGGGACCTCCACCACCCCCAGCTCCGTCTCCGACAGCTCGTGCTCGCCGCTGCCCGGGGCTCCCGCCCCCGGCACGAGCAGCAGCTGCATCGGCTGCTCCACCGACTCCACCAGCGGCTCCAAGCACCGCTGGCAGCTCAGGGTCTGCTGGTAGCTGTAGGTGGCGGTGAGGAGGTATCCCGGGTCGGCGAACTGGATCTCACCGCGCCAGCGCACGGGAGAGAGCGCTTGCACGTCCGGATGCTCGACCTCCTTCGCGTCCACCGTCTCGGTCTCGTCCCAATGAAACGGCTGTTCGCGAACCTGCTCGAGCCGGACTTGCATAGCTCTGCCCCATCGCCGTAGCCGCGGAAGCGTAGCGGCAGGTCCGGCGGGAGTCAAATGAGGGTCGAAGCGCGGCAAACCCTTGTTCTCGGCGCAAGGTACTCACTCCGCGGGGCATGTGAGCTGCATCGCTGGACCGGCCGACGCCCCGACGTAGGCTCAAGCGAGGAGAAAAGGACTTCCATGAACACCACCTCGAGCCGCCTTCTGACCGTCGTCACCGGCACCCTGGTCACCCGCACACTGACCGTCGCGATCGCGCTGGGCCTGTCGTCCATCTCGCCTGCGTCGGCGGCCACCAATTGCACCAACGTCGCCTGCGGCGGCTGCACGCCGCCCTCGGGCGCCACCTCGACCCTCATCCCCGCGGCCAGCTTTCCCCCCACCGGCACGACGCCGATCGCCTTCGTCGATCCCGGCGACTTCCGCGGACGGCGGCTGGTCGCCACGCAACAGGGCGTCATCCTGGTCTGGAACACGAGCACCGCGAGCTTCCTCGGCACGCCCTACCTCGACCTGCGCGACGACGTCGGCGGCCCCGTGCTGTGCTGCGGCGAGCGCGGCCTGCTCGCCATGGCCGCCGACCCCGACTACCTCGCCAACGGCAGGATCTACGTCTTCTACACCGGCGGCGACGGCGACGTCACCATCGCGCGTTACACCCGCTCGGCCGTCGACGCGGACACCGGCAGCCTCGCCTCGGCCCTCGTCATCCTGCGCATCAACCACCCCGTCGGCAACCACAACGGCGGCTGGATGGCGTTCGGGCCCGACGGCTTCCTCTACATCACCACCGGCGACGGCGGCGGCGGCTGCGACGACGTCAACGGCAACGGCGTCTTCGACGACCCGGGCGAGCTCGACGGACAGCGCAACAACACCTTGAACGGCAAGGTGCTGCGCATCGACGTGCGCGGCATCGACCCCGCGGGCGTCGCGCCGGACGACTGCGGCGTCGGGCCATACAACTACACGGTGCCGTCGAGCAACCCCTTCGTCGGCCAGGAGCCGGCCTGCGACGAGGTGTGGGGGATGGGCCTGCGCAACCCGTTCCGCTTCAGCTTCGACCGCGCGACCGGCGACATGTACATCGGCGACGTGGGTCAGAACAAGTGGGAGGAGATCCATCTCAAGCCCGCCAACGTCGCGGCGCCGGTCAACTTCGGTTGGGTTTGCCGCGAAGCGTACGAGACCGGCAACAACAACGAGTCGGGCTGCAACCTCGCCAACCTCACGGCCTTCTGCCCCACCGACAACGGCACCACGGGCCAGTTCCCGCGCCCCCTCAGCGGCTTCTGGGACCCCATCCTCTGCCACCATAACGGCGGCTGGGCCTCGATCATGGGGGGCTATCGCTACCGCGGCAGCATGGTGCCCTCGGTCGCGGGCTCCTACTTCTATGGCGACCCGGCGTGCGGTGACCTCTGGAAGACGACCACGCTGGACCCCTCGAACCCCGCCGCCGTTGCCTCGAGCTGTTGGGCGAGCGGATTCGGCGGCCTCTACGGCTTCGCCGAGGACCATCTCGGCGAGCTGTACCCGGTGGTCGGCGGCGCCGGCCGCGTCGACTGCATCCACAACGGCGCGGGCTGCACCTGGGTGAACACGGACCTCTTCGCCGACGGCGAGGAGACAGGCACGCTGACGCGCTGGAGCGGCGGCGTCTTCCCGTAGGCGGGCGCGGCGCCTACGGTACCGGCTCGCTCACCTTGTAGAGCGCGTTGAACAGCAGCTTGAAGGTGCGCACCGTCTGCGCGCGGTGCTGGGCGCGGAAGCCGATGAGCACGACCCGGCCCTTGCCGACGCGCAGGTCGACGACGGCAGCCTTGCGCTCCAGCGCCTCGCCGCCGCGCAAGAAGCCGCTCACCAGCAGGTCGCGCTCGTCCTCGGGATAGCGCGCCACCACGCGGCGCTCGAACCGCGCGTCGGGGATCGCCGTCTCGAAGGCCGGAGAGTCGGCGAAGTAGCCGGCCTCCTCGGCCTCCAGGCCGTAGGCGAGCGGGTGCGCGACGTCGACGAGCAGCCGCAGCATCGAGCCCGGCGCCTGCACCTCGGCGTCGCGCTCGCCGACGACGTCGACGACCGGTAGGCCGAAGAGCTCGATGAAGTAGCTCGCCGCTTCGTCGAGCGCGACGACGGTGCCGCCGCCTTCGACCCACTCCTTGATGCGAGCGCCGCCGCCGCGTTCCACGTCGCCGCGCCTGCCGCCCGTGAGCGGCGGCCCGCCCTCGTCGAGGCCGCCGGCGTACTCGGGAGGCAGGCGACCGCCCAAGCGGTCGGCAATCGCGCTCCCCGGGCGCCCCTTCTCGATGACGTTGGGAGCGATGGCGGGGACCAGCAGCACGTCGACCTTGCCGGTGAACGCGCCGCTGCGGATCTCCTCGTTGTCGAGCGTCTCGAGCGGGAACTCGTACTGCTCGAGCAGCCAACGCGTCCAGCCCTCGTCCATGCTCGCCATCCAAGGCTTGTAGAGGCCGACGCGCGCGGCGGCGACTGCGTGGCGCGGCCCGGTCGGCGCCGTTTCGAGCGGCGCGATCGAGACGTGCAGCTCGCGCGACAGGCGCGAGAGCTCCTCGGCCGTCGCGGCGCCAGGCGGGATCCAGAGATTGCCGCCCGCCGCCAGCCAGGCGAGCCCGCGCGCGCCGCGCGCCAGCAGCCGGTTCATCAGCGGGTAGACGCCGTCGGCGCCGTGCGACACGAGCCAGCCACCGGCGCCCGCCGCCACGTCGCCGCCTGGCCAGGGAGCCGCCTCGACGGCCCCGACCGCGCCGACCGGCCGCTGCGTCGCCTCCACCACCTCGACCCCCATCGCGATCGGCAGCGACCACGAGGTGACGTCGTAGGGCTCGAGGATCTCGCCGCCCCCCGAGCCCTTGACCTCCGGGTAGCGCTGCGGCCGCAGCATGGTGAGGAGGAAGGCGCGGTACGGCTGCGCCGCCGGCACCACCACGGTGCCCGCCGGGTACTCGGCGAGGCCGACGCGCAGCGGGCCCGTCGCGCGCGTCACCGTCACGCCATGACGCAGCAGCAGGTCGACGAGCTTCCACGCCGCCGTCGGGTCGTGCTGCGACGGCGGCACCACCCACGCGTACGGCGGCCCCGCGTCGCCGGCGGCGATCGCTTCCGACGACATTCGGTGGAGGTTCCTCAGGAAGTCGCGGCGGTTCTCCGCCAGCGCCTCGACGAACGCCCAGGTCGCGATGCGCTCGTACTCCATGACGTCGGCGAGCCGCCACCAACCGCCGGGCCAGGGCGAGGGGAAGTTGGAGCGCCGGCCGTACTCGGGCAGCCCCTTCTCGCCGCCCTCGAGCTCGCCCGGCTCGACGTAGATCGGCGTCGCGATGCGCGCGCTCGCCACCTCGGTGAGGAGACCGGTGACGTTCTTCCACCACGCCGTGTTGCGGGTGCCGCCGGGCCAGTAGGAGTCGAAGATCATGTCGTGGCCGACGCCGAGCTTGCCCGCCTCCTCGAGCCGTCGCGCCATGTTGGTGCCCAGCAGGTCGGCCTGCCGGAAGATCAGCGAGTGCACCTCGGGCGCCAGCGGGTCGGCCTGCGGCGGCACGAACATGCGCGGGCCCGTCGAGCCCATCTGGTGCTCGTCGAGGAACGCCTGCGGGAACCAGCGGCGGTAGAGCACGTCGTTGACGACCCGCGACTCCTTCTGCGTCAGCATGTAGAAGTCGCGGTTGTTGTCGTGGCCGACGTAGTGGTGGTAGAGCCACGGCATCGGGCCGCCCTCGAACAGGGTGCCCTTCTGCTTCTCGTACCAGTCGCGCACCAGCACCTGACCGTCGGGGTTGATCGACGGCATGAGCAGGAGCACGACGTCGTCCATCCAGGCCAGCTTGTCGGGATCGGTGGTGGTGGCGAGCTCGTGCACGAAGCGCATCGCCATCTGCGTGGCGCCGACCTCGGTCGAGTGGATGGTGCAAGTGACGAGGGCGATGACCTTCCCTTCCTCGATCAGCGACGCAGCTTCCGCGGCGCCGAGCCCTTGCGGATGCGCCAGGCGGCGGGCGATCTCACGGTAGCGGTCGAGGCGCTGCTGGTTAGCGGCGGAGGTGAGGATGACGACCGGCATCTCGTTGTCGAGCGTCGAGCGGCCGGCGACCTCGATCGAGACGCGATCGGAGGCGGCGTCGACGGCGCGCAGGTAGCCGAGCACCTGCGTCCATGAAGCGAGCTGGCGGTCGGTTCCCGGTGTGAAGCCGAGGACGCTCTCGGGCGTGGGGACTTCGGCGGCGATGGCCTGAGATGTCGAGATGCCGAACGACAGCAGCGATGCGAGCGCGAGCGCGTGTGCAGCGGCGTGGCAGCGACGAGTCATCCCACCTCCCGGTTCAAGGTGGGCAAGCGTATGCCAGCCGCTCAGGACGGCGCGTCGGCCAGGGTCGCCAGCCAGACGTCGCCCTCGCTCACGCTCTCGAGGACGGAGAGGGTGCGCTGGTCGCGGGAGAGGCTCAACGTCCACGGCGTGATCGGCGCCATCCATCCGGCTGGCGGCGCAATGCGGCGCTGCCGCCCGGTGACGGTGTCCACCACCGCGATGCCATCCGGGAAGTCGACGAGCAGCCGCCGGCTGTCGGCGAGCCAGACCGGCGCCGATCCACCGTCCGCGACCTTGCGATAGGTGCGCGTGCCGAACGTGTACACGTGCACGCTCACCCGGCCCTCCCGGAAGCCCGTCCCCGCCACGCTCCGGCCGTCGGGCGACCAGGAAAGCCCCACGAACGCCTGATTGCGATCGATCGATGGCAGAACCTCGAGCACCGCATCACGCGGCGCGCGCCGGCGGTCGAGGATGACGACGTTGCTCGGCCGCCGCGTCGCCAGGATCCGCTTGCCGTCGGGCGACCAGAGCGGAAAGAGCAGCCCCTCTCGGTCGACCACCGTGACGGCGCGCAGACTGCTGCCGTCGGCGCGCGCGGTCCACACGTCGTAGGCCTTGCCGCCGCGGCTGGAGTAGAACGCGATCTCGCTGCCGTCGGGCGACCAGCGCGGCGCGCGGTCGTTGGCGCGGTCGGCGGTCAGCCGTCGTTGGCTACTGCCGTCGACGCGCATGACGTGGATGTCCTCCTGCGGCAGGCTGCTGGCGAAGGCGATCCACTGCCCGTCGGGCGAAAGGTCCTGCGAGCTCACGAGGCGCGAGCCGCGCAGGACCGTCACGGCCGGACCGACCTCCTCGCGCTCAGGATCGAAAGAGCGGGTGAGGATGGTCGTCCGCTGGTCGAGGGCCGCGTAGGCCATGCGACGGCCATCGCGGGAGAAGCTCAGTCCCGCCGGCCACTGCGTCGGGGTGGTGAGCGGCTGCGGTTCGCCCAGCGGGCGCCCCGACCGCTCGTCTATCGGCACCCGCCACAGGTTCATCACGCCGCCGCGGTCGCTGACGAAGTAGAGGAAGCGTCCGTCCGGCGACCACACCGGGTTCCAGTCGACGGCGGCATCGGCGGTCACCGCCACCGGGGCCACCGGCGCGCTCGGGCGGCGAGCGCCGACCGTCAGCAGATCGCGCTGCCCTCCTCCCTTCGCCCGCCAGAAGGCGACGCGGTGACCGTGCGGCGACCAGGCGGGCTGCACCGCGTCCTCGGCCAGCAGCATCCGCCGGCGTCCCGACTCGACCTCGACCGCGACGAGCGTAGCCCGCGAGATGACGCGATAGAGCGGCGTCTCGGTGATCGCCTCTTCGGTGACCGCGATCTCCCGTCCGTCCGGCGACCAGGCGGGATCCTGGCCCGCGGCGCTGACCCTTCGCCGCGCTCCGCCTCCGGCGCTCATCACGAAGATGCCGCCGCCGTCGCACTCGGAACGGAAGGCGATGCGACGGCCGTCGAAGGAGTAGGCAGGCGCGCGGTCGTCGCGCGCACAACTCGCAGTCAAGTTGATGGCGTTCCCTTCGCCCCCGAGACGCTGCAAGAAGATGTCGTTGTTGCCGCGCGGTCCGGCGACGTAGATCACCGCGTCGCCGTCGGGCGACAGCCGCGGGCTGTGCTCGAGGCCCGCCTGGTCGGTGAGGCGGGTGAAGCCACCGGGGATGGCGGCGCGCGACGGCGCGCGGGTCGCGCGCGCGACGAAGAACCAAGCGATCGCGATCGTGGCCGCGACAAAGACGACGGCGATGGCGATCGTCCGTGCGACGCTCCTTCGGCGCGGCGCCGACGCGGCGGCCGCTTCGCTGACGATCGGCGTCGGCGCGATGACTGCGCCTGGCGTCGTCGCTGCTCGCAGGTCCGCGAGCAGCTCCTCCATCGTCTGGTAGCGCTCGGCCGGCTGCTTGGCGAGCGCGCGGTCGACAATCGCCGGCAGCCCGGGAGGCAGCGCGTCGGCCACGAGCGGCCGATGCGCCTCGTGCAGCACGGCGCTCATCAGGTCGGCCCACGTACCGCCTTGGAACGGTGGGCGGCCCGTGGCCATCTCGTAAAGCAACACGCCGAACGAGAAGACATCGCTGCGCTGGTCGGTGCGCGCGCCGGAGGCCTGCTCGGGCGACATCGAGCCCGGCGTGCCGAGGACCGTTCCCACCGCGGTGCCTTCGGTGCGCGGCGCGCCCGCGCCGTCGACGTCAACGTTCTCGACCTCGAGCCGCTTGGCGATGCCGAAGTCGAGCACCTTCGCCTGCCCCTGCGGCGTCACCATCACGTTCGTCGCCTTGACGTCGCGGTGGATGATCCCGCGCTCGTGCGCGAAGGCGAGCGCCTCGCCGACCTGGAGGGCGATGTCGAGGAGGGCTTCCGACGGGAGCGGACGACCGCCGGTCGCGTCGCGGAGCGTCATGCCTTCGACGAGCTGCATGGCGATGAAGGGCCGGCCGTCGTGCTCGCCGACTTCGTGAATGGCGCAGATGCTCGGATGGTCGAGCAGCGCCGCAAGCCGCGCCTCCTTGAGGAAGCGCGCCCGACGGCGCGGGTCGGCGACCAGCGACGGGTCGAGCAGCTTCAAGGCCACCGCACGCCCGAGCCGCCCATCACGCGCGAGGTAGACCTCGCCCATGCCGCCAGCGCCGATGCGACGTTCGAGCCGGTAGGGCCCGAGCTCGCTGCCCGCGAGCGAGGTCGTTGCCGGCGCGTCGTCCGCGAGCAGCGCCGCCTCGTCGAGCGCGTCGTGCTCGAGCAGCGCGTCGCTTCGCTGTGCGTGAACGAGGAGCGACTCCACCTCCGCCTCGAGCTCGGCGTCGCCGGCGCAGGCCGCGGCAAGGAACGCGCCGCGCGCAGTCTCTCCTTGCGCCAGCGCTTCGTGGAACAGCCGCTCCACGCGCCGCCAGCGCTCGGCGCTCACGTGGCCGCGATCTCGCGCCGCAGCCAGGCGCGCGCCAGGCTCCACTCGCGCTCGACGGTGGCCCCCGAGATCGCGAGCACGGCGGCCGTCTCGTCGTTGGTCAGCCCGCCGAAGTACTTGAGCTCCACGACCCGGGCCTTGCGAGCGTCGACCGCCGCCAGCCGCGCGAGCGCCTCATCGAGCGCCACCAGCTCGCCGGCGCGAGCGAGCGCCGGCTCCGTCGCCAGCTGAGGGAGTGACTCGTCGAGCGCCACTGCCTGACCGCCGTCGCGTTTCTCGGCGCGGCGGCTTCGCGCGCGGTCGATGAGGATGCGCCGCATCGCCTGCGCCGCGATGCCGAGGAAGTGGACGCGGTCGCGGGCCTGGACGCGGCGGTAGTCGACGAGGCGGAGGTAAGCCTCGTTGACGAGGGCGGTCGTCTGCAGGCTGTGCCCGCCGCGCTCGCCGCGCATCTTCGCCCGCGCCAGCCGCCGCAGCTCCTCGTAGACGAGAGGAACGAGGTCGTCGAAAGCGGCGCGGTCGCCTTCGCCCCAGGCCATCAACAGCGCCGTCACGTCGCCCGGCGACGGCAGGGGGTCGGAGGCCGCATCCCCTTGATTCACAGTCACTTCGGCTCCAGGGCTTGGGTCCGTCGATCTTAACACCGCGACGCGTGAGGCGATTCGCCGGCCGGTTACGCCATCAGGGCCGGAGACCACACCCAAGGAGACCTCCGATGACCCGACTGCGTACGCTTCTCGTCCTCCTGCTCGCGCTCGCCGTACCGGCAGCGAGCGCAGCGGTACCGCAGCTTTCGCCGAGCTTCGGCAACCTGCCCCTCGCCTTCGAGCCCAACGAGGGGCAAACCGATCCGGAGGTCCGCTTCCTCGCCCGCGGGCCGGGCTACACCCTGTTCGCGACCGACGACGGGGCGGTCGTGCGGTTGGCTCGCGCCGCACCAACCGACGAGCTTGATGGGGGCCGCTCCGACGCCGCCGCTCCCGCGGTGCTCCGCATGCGCTTCGAGGGCGCGCAAGCACCGTCGGCGGCCACGGCCCTCGATCCGCTCCCCGGCGTGAGCCACTACTACGTCGGCAACGACCCGGCGAAGTGGCGCACTGACGTTCCGCAGTACCGGCGCGCGCGGCTCACCGGCGTCTACCCCGGCATCGACGTCGTCTACTACGGCACCAACGGTCAGCTCGAGTACGACTTCGTGATCGCGCCCGGCGCCGACCCGCGGTCGATCGTCATGTCCTTCGACGGCGCCCGGCGCGTGGCGCTGGCCGAGACCGGCGATCTGCGGCTCGAGCTAGCCGAGGCAACACTGACCCTGCGGCGTCCGTTGGCGTACCAGGAGGTGGCCGGCGCGCGGCGAGAAGTTTCGTCTCGCTACCGGCTCGACGACGGCGGCCGCGTCGGTTTCGAGCTCGGTCCCCACGATCCCACCTTGCCGCTGGTGGTGGACCCGGTGCTCGTCTACTCGAGCTTCTTCGGCGGCATCGACGGAGACGAGGTGGTGGGCGTGGGAGCGGACTCGGTGGGCAATCTGTTTCTCGCGGGAAGGACCCAGTCGGTGGACTTCCCCCGGCCTGGCGACACCTTCGCGGGCATCAACGCCACCTTCGTGGCCAAGATCTCTGCCGCCGGCAACACGCTGTTGTACTCCACGCTGATCGACGGGCGAGGCCTCGACTCGGCGACTGGCTTCGCCGTTCTGCCAGGCGGCTCCGCCTTCGTCGCCGGCGAAACCCAGTCGGACGACTTCCCGACTACCGCGCTCGCCTTTCAGCGGGAGCTCGACCCCGGTTTCCCGTTTCCGTTCGGCGTCGATGGCTCCGACGCCTTCGTGGTTCGGCTCTCGCCCCAAGGCGCTCTTTCCTATTCGACATACCTTGGAGGCGAGCGAGTCGACTTGGCGCAGGCAGTTGCTGTGGACACTGCAGGACGCGCGTACGTGGGCGGGTTCAGCTTCTCGCACGGCTTCCCGCTGCGTGGCGAGCTCGACGGGAACGTCGGTGTCGCCTTCAGCGACGCCTTCCTCAGCGTCCTCTCCGCCGACGGCAGGAGCCTCGTCTATTCGACGTTCCTCGGCGGCGGTGACATCGAAGAAGTGCTGGGCGTGGCCGTGGACTCCGCGGGCAACGCTTACGTGGTCGGCGAGACTGAATCCACCGACTTCCCGGTGAAGAGCGCCTGCAACGTGTGCCCTCTCTTCCAGAGCACCAACCAGGGCGGGCAAGACGGCTTCCTGACCAAGATCAACCCCGCTGCCACTGGGCCCGCCTCGCTGGTCTACTCCACCTACGTGGGAGGCGGTGGGACGGACTCCGCCCATGCCGTCGCTCTCGACGCGTCCGGCTTCGCCTACGTCGTCGGGACGACCGGTTCGACCACCTTCCCGCTCCAGGCCCCTCCGGGCGGCGCGATCCCGGACAGCCTCAACGCCGGCGTCGACGCCTTCCTCGCCAAGCTCGACCCCAACGCCTCCACGCTCGTCTTCTCGACCTTCCTGGGCGGTTCGTCGAGCGAGTCCGGGCTGGATGTCGCGGTCGACGGTGCGGGCAACGCCTACCTCGTCGGCCAGACGACGTCGACCAACCTCCCGCGCCGCCTTCCTCTGGACGCCACGCTCGGCGGCCCCAGCGACGGCTATATGGCCAAGATCGACACGCTGACCGGCCGGCTGCTCTGGTCGACCTACTTCGGCGGCGCCGACGACGACGTTGCCACGGGCGTCGCGCTCGACCCTGGGGGCAACGTCTACCTGGGCGGCACCACCTTCTCGGGCGGCACCTTCCCGCGCAAGAGCGCCGTTCAGCCCACGTTCGGCGGCAGCCCCAGCGACGGCTTCGTCGCCAAGATCGCCACCACCTCCGCCGACACGATCGGTGTCTTCCGCCCCAGCGAAGGCAAGTTCTTCCTGCGCAACTCCAACGTCGCCGGCAGTCCGGACTTCACGGTCAACCTGGGCCAGAGCGGCGATCGGGGAGTCGCCGGGGACTGGAACGGCACCGGCTCGGCGAAGCCCGGCATCCAGAGCCCGAACGGCATCGTCCTCACCTGGAGCGTGCGTCCCTGCAGCAACGCCACGCCGATCACGTTCTTCTGCAACAACATCACCTTCAACTTCGGCGTCGTCGCCGACGGCGACCTGCCGTTCGCCGGCGACTGGGACGGCGATGGCGACGACACCGCCGGCATCTTTCGCTCCGGCAGCGTCTTCCTGACCAACGGCACCACCGGCGCGGTCGACATCACGTTCTCCTTCGGCGCCGCCGGCGATCTCCCCATCGCCGGCGACTGGGACGGTGACGGCGACGACAGCATCGGCGTCTTCCGGCCGGCCACCGGCGAGTTCTTCCTCCGCTTCACCAACGACACCGGCGGGGCGGACGTCACCTTCGCCTTCGGCCTGCCCGGCGACTTGCCGGTGGCCGGCGACTGGGACGGCGACGGCGTCGACACCATCGGCGTCTTCCGCGCCGGCACCTTCTTGCTGCGCAACAGCAACACGGCGGGCCCGGCAGATCTCGCCGTCGTCTTCGGCGCCGAGGGCGACCAGCCGGTCGTCGGCGACTGGGACGGCCGGCCGTAGAACGCGGTCCGAACCCGCGCCTGCATCCGCAACGGAGGATCTGCCATGCGCAAGCCCTCGATCGTGTCGCTCGTCGCGTTGCTCGTCGTCATCGCCGCCGCGCCCTCCGGCGCCGTCCCTCCACGCACGGTCTTCGTTACGTCGGTCGCCGGGCCCGGGAACCTCGAGAACTGGAACCTCCCCGCCGGCGTGCCGCCGATCCCCGCCATCTTCCATGGCCTGGCGGCCGGGGACTACATCTGCGGCGCCCTCGCGCTGCGCGCCGGTTTGCCCGGCGCGGGCTCGTACCGCGCCTGGCTCTCCGACGTCGATGACGACGCCTTTTGTCGCGCCCTCGGGCTCTCCGGCGAGAAGGACCACGACTGCGGACAGACGCCGCTCGATCCCGACGCCGGACCCTGGGCTCGCGTCGACGGCCTCCTCTTCGCCGACTCGCTCCTCGCCATGGCCTCGGGATCCCCCAGCGTCGTCCTCAGCCCGGCCCGCCTCGACGAGAACGGGAATCCCGTCGGGCTGCCGCACGAGGTGTGGACCGGAACCTCCACCTCCGGCCGCGCCTCCGACGACACCTGTTTCGACTGGGAGTCGGCATCGGCCATCGTCGAAGGCACGGCGGGCTCGGCGGTGCGGACGGTAGACCGCTGGACGTTCGACCGCCCAACGGACGCATGCGAGCTGCCGCGCCGTCTCCTCTGCATCCAGACCGGCGCCGGGCCGGCTCCGCCGTCGCCGGTGCGTGCCGGACGCTTCGCTTTCCTCACTTCGGTCGCCGGCACGGGCGACCTGGGAAGCTGGCCCGACGGGGGCGGCGCGGTCGGCGTCGCCGCGGGCGATGCCATCTGCCGCGCCCGCGCCGCCGCCGGCGGACTGGCGCATCCGGAGAGCTTCAAGGCCTGGCTCTCCGATATCGACACCGACGCCAGGGACCGCTTCGCCAGCGGACCTTGGAAGCGTGTTGACGGCTTCCTGCTCGCCAGCAGCTTGGCGTCGCTGACCGACGGCGTTCTCGGCACAGCCATCGACCACGACGAGCTCGGACGCCCGGTGGCATCGGGGCTGACTTGGACAGGCACCTCGTCGAGTGGGGAGCGCATCCCCGCGACTTGTGACGACTGGAGATCCGGCGCCCACTCGGCCGTCGGCGAGATGGGCCTCGCCGTCGATACGGCGGACGGTTGGACCGCGCTGGGCCCCTCGCTCTGCGAGGACCTTCTGCGCCTCTACTGCCTCTCGGATGCCACTCCGGCCCTCCTCTTCGCCGACGGCTTCGAGTCGGGTGTCACACGCCGGTTGTGGAGCGCCACGCAGGGATCGTTCAACTGACTTGGTACGAGCTCGGCACCTCCCAATAGACTTGCCGCGGAGGGAAGGCCGATGCAGAAGCCCATCCACCGCGTGATCGATCTGGTCGAGCCGGCGAGCCAGCAGCTGATTGGAACGAGCGTCGAGGAGGCACGCGATGTCCTCCTCACGGGACCGCCGGAGGCCGCTCTCGAGTTGCGCGGCTCGTTCGCGCTGGTGGCGCGTGACGGTGGCCGCGTCGTCATGGCGCGCAGCCTTGACCGGCCGCTGCGGTTCTTTCTCGCCAAGGAGACAGCCGGGCCGATGTTGGTGGTGGCGGAGCGCATCGACGCCATCCGCGACTGCCTGGTCGCCGAAGGGTACGGGCACCAGTTCCACGCCAGCTACACGCGGATGGTCCCGGCGCACCACGTGACGACGCTGCGGCTCGTCGGCTGTCCCGATCCGCAGCCGGCGCACGCGCGCTTCTTCGCGCCGGTGATGGCGACGATGCCGGCGGACCTCGACGCGATCGGTGAGGCGTACGTCGGCGCGCTACTCGCCGAGGTGCGCGAATGGTTGACCGCGCTGCCGGCGAGCGAGCCCATCGGGGTGCTCTTCTCCGGTGGCGCCGACAGCACTGCGGTGCTGCTGGCGGTGCATCACCAGCTGCTTGCGCTCGGGCAGAGCGCGGCGCGGCTGAAGGCATTCACGCTGGCGGTCGACGGCGGCGGCAGCGACCTCGCGCAGTCGCGCGCGGTGCTCGAACGGCTCGGGCTCGGCTTCCTGCTCGAGGTCCTCGAGGTGCCCAGCGATGCCGTCGACCCCTGGCGCGCGGTCGAGGTCATCGAGGACTACCGGCCGCTCGACGTGCAGTGCGCGGCGGTGCTGCTGGCGCTGCTCGGCGCGCTGCGCGAGCGCTATCCGGAGTGGCGCCACCTCGCCGACGGCGACGGCGGCGACGAGAACCTCAAGGACTATCCGATCGAAGAGGATCCCGAGCTCACCATCCGGAGCGTGGTCAACAACCGCATGCTCTACCAGGAAGGGTGGGGCGTGCAGGCGCTCAAGCACTCGCTGACGTACAGCGGCGGCCACAGCCGCGGCTGCGTGCGCGGCTGGGCTCCCGCGCGGCGGTACGGCTTCCTGCCCTTCTCGCCGTTCACGCGGCCGGCGGTGGTGGCGGCCGCCGAGGCGATCCCCTTCGCCGAGCTCGCCGGCGGCAGCCACGAACGGCTCTACGCGTTGAAGGGCGAGGTGCTGGCGCGCGGGCTGCGGCGCCACCTCGACGTCGAGCTGCCGGTCTTCCCCAAGCGCCGCTTCCAGCACGGCGCGGGCGATGCGACGCTCGCGGCGCGGCTGGCGCAGCCCGAAGCGCTCTATCGCGCTCACTTCGCCAGCGTCGCCGCGGTGCGATGAACGCGGTGTTCACGGCGGTTGCGGTCGACGCCGCGACGGTGCACCGGCTGCGCAGCGGCAAGCCGCCGATCGATGCGTGGCGGCCGCTCGGCTGGAGCTGGGAGGAGGAGCGGCAGCCCGGCGGTGCCGTCGCGCCGGTGCTGACCGTCTTCCTCGCCGGCGCCGAGTGCCCGTTCTCGTGCGTCTTCTGCGACCTCTGGCGCCACACGCTCGACGGCCCAACGCCGCGCGGCGCCTTGCCGGCGCAGCTCGCGCGCGCGCTCACGGAAGCAGGGCCCATTCCGCCGGGGGCGCAGGTCAAGCTCTACAACGCCAGCAACTTCTTCGAGGAGCGCGCGGTGCCGGAGGAGGACGAGGAGGCGATCGTCGAGCTCCTCGCGCCGTTCGCGCAGGTGATCGTCGAGTGCCACCCGCGGCTCGTCGGCGCGCGCGCGGAGCAGTTCGCGCGGCGGCTCGCCGCTCAGCCGCCCACGAACGGGAACGGCGGAGGCGCTCGCCTGCAGGTGGCGATGGGGCTCGAGACCATCGATCCGCAAGCGCTGCCGCGGCTCGGCAAGGCGATGACGTTGGAGATGTTCGCGTCGGCGGCGGCACGCCTGCGAGCGATCGGCGCCGGAGTGCGCGCCTTCGTCCTCGTCGGCGCGCCGTTCGTGCCGCCCGAGGAGGCGGCGCTGTGGGCGGGGCGCTCCACGGCGTGGGCGCTCGCGCACGGCGTCGAGCACGTCTCGCTCATTCCCGTCCGCGGCGATGGCGAAGCGATGCACCGGCTCGCCGCCGCCGGCGACTTCACACCGCCGACGCCCGCGATCGTGGAAGATGCCTTCGACCGCTCTCTATCGCTCGCCGGCGACGGCGTCGTCACGCTCGACACCTGGGACCTCGATCGCTTGCTCACCTGTCACGAGTGCGGCGATGCGCGCCGAGCTCGCCTGCTGCGCATGACCCGCAACGGAGCGGGCGAAGCGCGCATCGCGTGCGGTGCGTGCTCATGACGGCGCGACACCTCGGCGACTTCGACCTCGCCGTCGTCGGCTCCGGTTGCGCGGGCTCGACCCTCGCCCGTGCCGTTCAGAACGGCGGCAAGCGCGTGCTGCTCGTCGAGCGCGGCCGGCACCCGCGCTTCGCCATCGGCGAGTCGTCGACGCCGCTCGCGGCGCTCGCGCTCGAACGGTTGGCGGCGCGGTGGAGCATGCCCGACTTGCACGACCTCGCGGCGTACGGCCGCTGGCAGCAGCGACTGCCGCAGCTGCGTCGCGGTCTCAAGCGCGGCTTCACCTTCTACCACCACGTGCGCGGCAAGCCGTTTGCGAACGGCCCCGACAACGAGCACCGCCTGCTGGTGGCGGCGAGCCCGGACGACGCCATCGCCGACGCGCACTGGCTACGCGCCGACGTCGACGCACACTTGGTAGCGCAGGCGGAGGCGGCTGGCGTCGTCTACCGCGACCGGACGCAGCTCGACGGCGTCGAGGTCGGTGACGCCGGCGTGCGCCTCGCCGGCGCTGACGAGTCGGGCCGCGTGACGGCGCGCGCGAGCTTCGTCGTCGACGCCAGCGGCCCGGGCGGTTTCCTCGCCGGCGCGCTCGGCCTCACTCCCGGCGAGCCGGCGGCGGCGCTCGACACCGGTCTCCTCTTCGCGCACGTCGCGTCGTCGCCTGGCTCATTCGTCGCCGCTGCGGAGGCCGCAGGCGCGCAGCTCGACCCGGGCCCGTACCCCGACGAGCGCGCCGCCGTGCACCACCTCCTCGCCGAAGGGTGGACGTACGTGCTCCCCTTCGACCACGACGTCGCGAGCGTCGGATTCCTCGTCGACGGACCGCCGGGCGCTTACGACCTCGACCCGGCGCGCGACCCGCAGGCCGCGTGGCGCGAGATCCTCGCCCGCTACCCGACGCTGCAGGCGCAGCTCGCGGACGCCGCGTTCGTCCTCGGCCCGCGCTGGGTGCCGCGCGTGCCGCACCACCTCGCGCAAGCGTGCGGCGAGCGCTGGGCGATGCTGCCGCACGCCTTCGCCTTCACCGATCCGCTCTTCTCCACCGGCCTGGCGCAGAGCTTCCTCGCCGTCGAGCGGCTCGCCGCGCTCCTCGTCGGCGGCGAGGGCAGCCTCGACGCCTACGGCGAGCTGCTCGCCCGCGAGGCCGCGCAGACCGAGCGCATCGTCGCCCTCGCCTACGCCGCGCGCGGTGACATGCGCGCCTTCATCGCGGTCACCTTCCTCTACTTCGCCACCGTCTCCTTCGAAGAGCTGCGACAGCGGCTGCTCGATGCGCCGCCAAGCTCGCCGTGGTGCTGGCAGGGCTTCCTCGGCGCCGGCGACGAGGCGCTCGAAGCGACGTTCTCGGCGGCGCGCGAGCAGCTCGCCGCCGGCAGCGAGGCGTTCGCCTCGTGGGTCGAAGCGCAGATCGCGCCGCGCAACCTGATCGGCCTCGCCGATCCACGCCGCCGCAACCTCTATCCGGTCGACCTCGACGCGCTCGTCGCCAGCGCGCCGAAGCTCGGGCTCACCGCACCGCAAATGGAGTCGCTGCTGCCGCGGCTCCGCTCCGCGCCTCAGGTCATCGGCGGCCGCGGATAGCTGCCCGTGCGCTCGAGCGGATCGTCGGCGATGGCGCTGAAGGCGATGCAGCGGTCGCGGCCGGCCCGCTTCGCCACGTAGAGCGCGCGGTCGGCGCGCGCTGCGCCACCGCCAGCTCGCGCTCGGCCAGCTCGTAGAAGTGTCGGCGGTCGCACACGCCGGTCAGGAAGTCGGTGCGCGAGGCCTCCTCTTCCGCGGCGAGCGCGCGCCGCAGCTCGCGGTTGGCGTCTTCGAGCGCGCTGCCGGTGCGCAGCAGCTCCTCGCGCGCCCGCACGCTCACCGACACGTCGTAGTGCGCGACGACCGCGTGCCGGACGCCGCGGAGCAGCATCGGCGTGCCGATCGCCGCGAACCACCGCCGCTGAGACGGCGAGTGGCAGGGGTACTCGAGGGTGAAGGACTCGCCCTCCCCCGCCAGCAGCCGGCGGATCTCGGTCGCGGCCGTGCGTGCGTCCTCGTCGCCCGACGCGCTCCAGGAACGGTCGCAGACCGCGAGGTAGTCGACTCCTTCGGCGAGGGCGGCAGCGTCGCCGCCGTTGCCGGCGGCGAACCGGCGCCATTCCTGATTGACGGCGACCACCCGGCCGGCGGGGTCGACGACCGCGATGCTGGTGCCGAGCGCGTCGAACGCCGCCGCAGCTTCGGCCGATCGTTCCGCCATCTCATCGCTCCCGGCTCGGCATCTCACCCTTGAGCCGCGTCGCCCTCGCGACGGGTTGAGCCTACCAACGATGCCGCGGCGCGAGCCTCGCGTGGTCTTCACCGCGCGGCGAGCGGATCACTGCCGAGGCGCGCTGGCAGCACCCGCGCTGAGGCGCAGCTCGCCGGCGGCGCCATCTTCCGCCAACCAACAGGACAGCGTCCGGTAGCCGCGCGCGGCGCGCAGCACGGTGGCGACGTCGCCCCAGCGCTGCGCCTCGGCGGCGCCGAGGATCGGTATCTCGCCGAGCAGCTGGTGGAGGCGCTCGGCCTGCTCGGCCGCGGGCTCGATGGCGAGCCAGGAGCCGAGCGCGAGCGGCGGCCGGCTCTCCCCGCGCGCGAGAGGCAGCCACACCGGCGCCAGCTCCTCGGCGCGGGCGGCAGCCGTGCGCTCGGTGGCCGCGAGCTCGCCGCCGCCGAACGGCCGCGCGCGCAGGTCGGTGAGCTGGCGCAGGATGCTGCCGCCGGGCAGCACGCGCAACGCGCCGTCCGGTTGCGCCCAAGCGGCGGCGGCGGGGAGGCTCGCGAGCAGGCCCTCGCGTCCCCCTTCCATCAGCAAGAGCGCCTCGGCGCGGCTCGCGCGGCGCTCGGTCCACACCAGGATCACGCGCGGCGGCGGCCCGCCGCTCGGCGGCTCCGCGACCGGCGCGCCGAGGCGCACCACGACGTCGCCAGCTTCGCGCCGCAGCGGATAGCGGCCGGCGGGGAGCGGCGGCGCCGCCTGGGCGATCTCGAGCAGGGCCAGGGCTGGCCGGTCGTCGCCGCCACCGTTGTCTTGCCGGCTTGCGATCTCGCCGCCGGCGACGCCGTCACTGCGCACTCGCCAGGTGAGGCCATCCCAGCTGACGCGCGCCGGTTCTCCACTCACCTTCACGACGCCGCCGGCGAGCCATGGGTTGCGCGCAACGACTCCGGCGAGCCGAGCCAGCGCGGCGCTCAGCGGGTAGAGCCGGATGGCCGCGACGACCTGCTTGCCGTCGGCGCTCGCCGTGACCAGCAGCTCGCGCGAGGCGGGGATGCCGAAGCCGCCGAGCTGCGGCAGCGTCGGCTCGGGCAGGCCGGCGAGCCGCGCCGCCGCGTCGATCACTTCGCGCGGCCGCTCGACGGCGCGGCCGAGCGCGCCGAGGTTCTGGTGCGGGTACGGGATCCAGAGCCGCACCGGCAGCTCGCTGCGTTCGCGCAGTAGCCGCGATGCCGCCGGCGCCATCTCGTGCGAGTGCGAGCGATACCAGTAGGCCCAGTGGCCGACGGCGGCGAGCGCCAGGGCGAGGAGAACGAGCCAACAGCCGATGCGGCGGCGATGACGGGCGGGCGGTACGTCGCTCGCACGAGCATCGTTCGCGAACAGCCCTTTGCCAGCGTCGCGCCGCGCTTCGTCCGCCAACGGCCCTTCGCCCACCTGACGCCGGTCGGCCGACGGCTCGCTGGCGGCGCGTCGACTCTCGTCCCCCGACGCAACGTCGTCGCGCGCGCTCACGCTCCGGCGCTCCCGGCGCGGTCGAGGTCGAGCTCGACAAGACCGCGCGCGATCGGCGCCAGCACCTCGTCGTCGTCCTCGCCGACGCCGAGGTCGGCGAGGTCGCCCGCCGTGTCGCGCACCAGCTCGGCGAAGAGATCGTGCGGCGCGAACGGCGCCAGCGGCGGCGGACAGGGCGCCGGCCGCCAGCGCTCCTCCACCGCGCGCCGCAGCAGCTCGGCGTAGGCCGCTCCCGAAGCCGCCGGCGTGTGCGGCTCGACGTAGCGCCGCGCGTTGTCGCCCATCGCCTGCCGCAGCGACGGGTCCTGCGCCAGCGCGCGCAGCGTGGCGAGCAGCAGGTCTTCTTCGCCGTCGTCGAGGTCGACCTTGGCGCAGCAGCCGTCAGGGATCTCAGCGAAGGCGCCGGCGCGCGAGACGACGACCGGTTTGCCGAGGCCGAGCAGCCGCACCAGCGTCCCCGAGGTCTCTCCCGCCGTCGGGTAGCGCAGGTTCACCGCCACGTCGCAGGCGGCCATGTGGAGCAGGAAGCGGTCGAGCCCGAGCCGGCCGGTGACCTCGACGCCTGCCATCAGCTCCGGCGCCGCGATGCGGGTGAAGTCGTAATGGGGCGACACCTCGCCGACGAGCAGCAGCCGCGCGCGCGACGCCCGCTCGGGCGGCAGCTCGCCGCGCAGCCGCGCGAAGGCGCGCAGCAACACCGGCAACCGCTTCGCTTCGGTGAGGAAGCCGAAGGTCGCCACGACGAAGTCGTCATCGCCGATGCCGAGCCGGGAGCGCGCTTCTTCGCGCGACGTCACCGCCAGCGCATCGAGGCTCAAGTGGTGCGGCACCACGCTGACGCGCGCCCGCGGCCGGCTCGCCAGCACGCGGTCCGCGGTCGTGCTGTTGTGCACCAAGACCGCGGCCGCGGCGTCGACGGCGCGCTCGCAGAGCGGATAGCGGAACGGATCGAGCGGCACGCCCGTCGCCACCGCGCGCCGCGCCATCGCCTCGCCGGTGCGGCCGTAGCACCAGCGCATCGTCTCGACGTACCCGGCAGCGTCGCCGGCGTGCAGCGTCACGTCGCGCACGAGGTGGTGGAGCACGTGCTCGTGCAGCGCCAGCACCGCCGGCACGTCAGGCGGATGCGTCAAGAGCGCCCGATAGATGCTGGCGTGAAAGTCGCGGTTGTTGCCGAGGTGGTAGAGCGCCGCGTCGTAGTGGCCGATCCGCAGCAGCTCGGGTAACCGCCGCAGCCGCTGCGTCGGAAATCCCATCGACAACGAAGGAGCGGGCATGAACCCCTCGTCGAGGATCAGCTCGACGCGGCCGTGTTTCGCCAAGTGCGGCAGCAGCTCCGCCGAGTAATCGGCGATCCCCGACGTCTGCGGCGGCAGCGGGCTCAGGTAGGCGATCCGCATGCGCCTAAGCCTCCCCCACCAGCTCCTCGACGACGCGGTCCCAGGCGATCTCGCGCACACGCTCGCGGCCCGCCTCACCCAGCCGCCGCGCCTCCTCGCGGTCGGCCCACAGCCGATCGAGCCGCGCCGCGACGGCGCGCGGCTCGGGCGCGCAGACGAAGCCGTTCTTGCCGTCCTCCACCAGCTCGAGCACGCCGCCGGCGTCGGCCGTCGTCACCATCGGCTTGCCGGCCTGGAACGCCTCGACGGTGACGAAGCCGTAGTCCTCGTCGTACGGCGCGTAGAAGGCGGCGAGGCACTGCGCGTACTCCTCGACGACTCGCTCATCTTCGACGAAGCCGAGGAAGTCGACGCGCTCCGCCACGCCGAGCTTCCCCGCCAGCGCCGCCAACGCCTCGCGCTGCGGCCCGCTGCCGGCGATGCGCGCTCGCACCGGATGCTTGGTCTGCGCCAGCGCCCGCACCAGCAGGTCGACGCGCTTGATCTCGTCGAGTCGACCGATGGTGAACACCGCGTCGCCGAAGGGACCGCCGCGCAGCTTGCCGTCGAGCCGCGGCGGCGGGTAGAGCACGCGCGCCTCGATGCCGTTGTGCCGTTGCAGCCGCGCCGCGACGTTGCCGGAGATGGTGAACACTCGCCGCGCCTCGCCGAGCCCACGGCGGTCCATCGCCCGCACCATGGCGATGGCGCGGGCGTCGCGCGGGTCGGCGGGCGCGAAGTCGCTGTAGGACGTGCCGAGCAGGTCGTAAACCTGGCGCAGCTGGTGGATGAGCCACACGACCTTGTTGGGGTGCCGCACGAGGTACGACGGGAAGCGCGTGCCGACGACGAGATCGACGGGCCGGCCGTTCACCTGTCGCAGGTCGAGCGTCCGCCACGCGAGCCCCGCTTTGGCGAGGTCGAGCCGTTGCGGCCAGAGGAACGGCAGCGTCACCACCTCGACCTCGAAGCCGCGCGTGCGCAGCTGGTCGCGCAGGCACTCGACGAGGATCTCGGCGCCGCCCCACGCGAACGGCACCTGGGTGGCGCAGATGCAGACCCGGCGGCCGCCGCCGTCGATCAAGCCCCACCCCGCGCGCACGGCGCGCTGCGACTCAGGGCGCCGATCAAGTTCCGCCTGCGCCCGGCGGCGGCTGTCGGCCCTCGTAAGACTCGAGCCGCGCCTGCAGCTCGCGCACTTGGCGCGCCAGCCGCTCCTCGCGCTCGACGAGCTCCTGGAGCAGCGCCGCGGCGGCCTGGTTGTAGGCGTTCTGCTGCTCGAGCAGCGGCCGCACCAGCCACTTGCCGAACAGCTTGTAGCCGGCCTTGCGCGCGAGCACGATCCAGCGCCCGAGCCCCTGGCGATGCGACGTCGGCACCGGCTCGCGCACGTATTCGCTTTGGCGGAGCTGCACGAGCTTCGCCGCCGCGTCGCTGCCGCCGCCGTCGTGCGCAGAGTCGCCAGCGAGCGCCGAGCCGCCGAGAGTCACCAGCTCCGCCCGCCGCTGCCGCACGCCGGCGCGTAGCTGGTCGAGGACAGCGGCGACGCGCTGGCGTTCGTCCTCGGCGACGACGTCGTCGGTAGCGTGCGCCGGAACCGTTGCCGTGGAGTCGGAGCCCGCCGCTTCCTGCATCGAGCGCACGATACACTTTGCGCCTCCGGTCGACAGCAGGCGCGCCGCTTGGGCAGCGAAGCTCCGATAACACCTCCGGCCGCCTCCGACGCCACTCCGGCGCCGCCGGCGCCGCGCTCCGCGCTGGCGAAGGTGCTCCTCGCCGTGCGCCGCTTCGGCTCACCGCGGCGGCTACGGCGCACCGCCGCGTGGGTGACCGCGCTGGTGGCGACGATCCGCCGCCGCCGCCGGGAGCCGCGGCTCACCGTCGGCGTCGACGTCAACTCGCTCTACGAGCCGCTCACCGGCGTCGGCTGGTACGTGCACCAGCTGCTCGCCCATCTCGCCGACGCTCCCGACGTGCGCCTCCGCCTCTACGGGCAGAGCCTCGTCGAGGGTGACCCCGGCGCGCCGCAGCCGGTCGTCGAGGTGCCCGCCGGCACCGCCGTCGAGCGGATCGTCTACGACGCGCCCGACGGGCTGGTGGTGCCGCCGTGGCGCGCGCGGCAGCTTCTGCGACGCCTCGCGCCGCTGCTCGTCGCCGCCGACGGCAACCGCGTCCTCTTCGCGCCCAACTTCGTGCCGCCGCGCCTCTTCCGCTTTGCCGGCGGTGCGAGCGTGGCCACCATCCACGACCTCACGCTCCACCGCTTCCCCGACGCGGCGCGGCCTGACACCGCCGCCGCATTGGCGGAAGGGCTCGAACGGACGGTGATCACGGCCGCGATGCTGGTGACTCCCAGCGAGGCGGTGCGGCACGAGCTCGTCGAGCGCGGCACGGCGCCGGCCCGCGTACGAGCGATCCACCACGGGCCCGGACAACTCGCGGCGCTGCCGGCGGCCGAGCCGCCGCCCGGCACCCCGTCTTCCTTCGGGCTCTACGTCGGCACGCTGGAGCCGCGCAAGAACCTGCCGGCGCTCCTCGCTGCATGGGAAAGGCTGCGCCTTCGGCGGCCGGAGGCGCCGCCGCTCGTGCTCGGCGGCCGCTGGGGGTGGCACTCGAGCGAGCTCGCCCGCGCGGTGGCGCGCGGTACGGCGGAGGGTTGGCTGGTGCACCTCGGCTACGTCGAGCCGCCGCAGCTCGCCGCGCTCTATCGACGCGCGCTCCTCGTGGCGCTGCCGTCGCTCTACGAAGGCTTCGGCCTGCCGATCGTCGAGGCGTTCGCGGCCGGCGTGCCCGTCGTGGCGAGCGATCTTCCGGTGCTGCGCGAAGTGGCCGGCGATGCCGCGCTGTTCGCCCCGCCGCACGACGTCGACGCGTGGAGCGCGGCCCTCGAGCGGCTGCTCGCCGACGACGAGCTGCACGCCGAGCTCGCCGCGCGCGGTCGCGCCCGCGCCGAGCGCTTCGACTGGCGCCGCTCCGCCGCCGCACACGTCGACGCATGGCGTGCCGCAGCTGCGCGGCAGGGCGCCGGAGGCGCCCTTTCCGGAGAAGAAGCCGGCCGGGAGGCCGCGGCTATACTCGCCGGCCAAGCGGCGGCGGTTTCCACCGAGGCCGCGCCCGCGCCATCCGCGGCGGCGCCGGCCTCTTCGCACGAGGCCGAGCAAGTCGCCGCTCCCGCAGCGAGCCCGTGAGCCCTCCCCCTTCATGCCTGACAGCCGCTCCGATGGGAACCGACGCAGACCATCCGACGCGAGCAAACCGCGTCTCGCCGTCGACGTACGAGCCGTGCTCGACCAACCCACCGGCATCGGCGTCTACACCCGCGCGCTGCTTTCGGCGCTGGCGCGCCGCGGCCGCTTTGATCTGCTGGCGGTGGCGCACCGCGAGCCCCGCGACGGCGCCTGGATGCGCGAGCACGGCATCGCCTTCGAGGCGCAGCCGGCCCCCTATGGTCTGCTCTGGCAGCAGCTGCAGCTGCCACGGCGGCTGGGTCGCGGCGACGTCGACCTCTTCTGGTCGCCCCTGCAGACGCTGCCGCTCCTCGGCGAGCTGCCGGCGGTGGTGACGGTGCACGACCTGACGACGCTGCTCTTCCCCGAGACGCATCGCCTCAAGGTGCGGGTGACGCAGCTGCCGTTCCTCGGCCGCAGCCTGACGCGCGCGAGGCGGATCGTCGCCGACTCCGAGGCCACCGCCGCCGACGTGCGCGACTTCTTTCCCGAGGTCGCCGATCGCCTGCGCGTCGTCTGGGCGGGCGTGGAGCCGCGCTTCGCGCCGGCGAGCGTGGCGGAGATCGAGGCGACGCGTCGCGATCTCGGCTGCCCCGACGGCTACGTGCTCTACGCCGGCACCCTCGAGCCGCGCAAGAACGTCGGCTTGCTGCTCGACGCCTGGCTGGGGCTGCGCGACGAGCATCCCGAAACGCCGCCGCTCCTCCTCGCCGGCGGCTACGGCTGGAAGAGCCGCGAGCTGCACGCGCGGCTCGACAGTCTCGCCAGTGAGGGCGTGCGGCTGCTCGGCCGGCTCGATGACGAGCAGCACCTACGCGTGCTGCAGGCGGCGCGACTCTTCGTCTACCCGAGCCTCTACGAAGGCTTCGGCCTGCCTGCCGCCGAGGCGCTCGCCTGCGGCGTGCCGACGGTGGTGGCGCACACGAGCAGCCTCCCCGAGGTCGTCGGCGACGCCGCGCTGCTCGTCGACCCGCACGATCCCGGCGAGCTCGCCCACGCCATGCAGCGCATCCTCGCCGAGCCCGACCTCGCCGCCGATCTCGCCGCGCGCGGCCCGCGCCAGGCGGCGCGCTTCTCGTGGGAGAAGAGCGCCGAGCAGCTCGAGGCCGTCTTCCTCGAGGCGCTCGCCTAACCATGGCCGTCATCGGCATCGACGCGCGCAAGATCCGCGACTTCGGGATCGGCACCTACATCCGCAACCTGGTGCGCGGGCTGGCGCAGCTCGACCGCGAGAACAAGTACCTGCTGCTCGTCGGGCCCAACGGCCCGGAGGCGCTCGCCGGCCTGCCCGACAACTTCCACCTCGTGCGCGAGCGCTCGAAGGTCTACAGCGTGCGCGAGCTGTTCGCGTTGTCGTGGCGGCTGTGGCGGATGGACCTCGACCTCTACCACGCCACGCACTACGTGCTGCCGCTCGTCGTGCCCTGCAAGTCGGTCGTCACCATCCACGACATCATCCACCTGCTCTACCCCGAGTTCCTGCCCTCGCGGCTGGCGTTCTTCTACGCCCAGCGGATGATCCGCAGCACGCTCTCGCGCAGCGATCGCGTCGTCGCGGTGTCGCAGAACACGCGCTCGGACCTGCTGCGCTTCTTCGACGCCGACGGACGGAACATCGAGGTGATCTACAACGGCGTCGACGCCGTCTTCCACCAGCGCCTGTCGCCCGAGGACCTCCAGCGCTGGCACCGCCAGCTCGGCATCGCCCAGCCCTACCTGCTCTTCGTCGGCAACCCGAAGCCCCACAAGAACCTCGACAACGTCATCCAGGCCTACGCCAAGGCGCAGGCGATCCACCCCTTCGAGGCCGACCTCGTCTGCGTCGGCGGCAGCCCCGAGGCCGACCTGCGCACGCGCCAGCGCGCCGAGGCGGCCGGCGTGGCGAACCGCATCCGCCTCCTCGGCCAGGTTGCTGACGAAGCGCTGCCGGCGATCTACCAGGGCGCCACGCTGTTCCTCTACCCGACGCTCTACGAAGGCTTCGGCCTGCCCGTCGTCGAGGCGATGGCGTCGGGCGTGCCGGTGATCACCTCGAACACCTCGGCGCTGCGCGAGATCGGCGAGGGCTCGGCGCAACTCGTCAATCCCCTCGACGTCGAGGCGCTCGCCCGCGCCATCGCCCAGTGCACCGCCGACGAGCACCACCGCGCCTCGCTCGCCGAGCTGGGGCGGCGGCGGGCGCGCGAGTTCTCCTGGGAGCGAACGGCGCGGCGGACGTTGGCCGTATACAAGAGCGTGCTCGAGGGCACGCCGATCGCCAACTTGAGCGCCTCCGGCACCTGGCCGATGCCCAAGCTCGGCCCCGAGACGATGGCCGCCGAGCGCGCGGCGGCGCAGAGCGCGGGCGCGGCGGCGGCGGGAGCGCCGAATGTGCCGGCATCGTCAGGCTCGGCGAGCGCGCCGTCGGCCGCGGGCACGGCGGCCGCTCCGGCTTCACCGCGACCCGACGGCGGAGCCCAGCGCTCGTGAGGCCGGTCTTCGCGGAGCTCGGCGACGAAGGCCACGAGCCGAGTCGCCGAGACGCCAGCGTCACATCGACCGGCCGTCGAGCTCGCCCGCTGATCGCCGACGGCCGCCCGCTGCGCGTCGCTCTCGTGCACGACTGGCTCACCGGCATGCGAGGCGGCGAAAAAGTGCTCGAGGCGATCGCCGAGCTCTTCCCCGAGGCGCCGATCTACACGCTCTTCCACTTCCCCGGCAGCGTCTCGCCGGCGCTCGAGCGACATCCGATCCACACCAGCTTCCTCCAGCGCGCGCCGGCGGTGCGGCGCCACTACCGCCGCTACCTGCCGCTCTTCCCCGCCGCCGTCGAGGGCTTCGACTTCGACGGCTACGACCTCGTCATCAGCAGCAGCCACTGCGTCGCCAAGGGTGCCATCCCCGGCCCGCAGGCCTACCACCTCTGCTACTGCCACACGCCGATGCGCTATGCCTGGGACCAGCGCCACGCCTACTTCCCGCGCGGGCGCGGGCCGGTGGCGCTCGCCCGCGCGACGGTGCTCTGCGGGCTGCGCACCTGGGACGCCGGCTCGGCGCCGCGCGTCGACCGCTTCGTCGCCAACTCGCGCTTCGTCGCCGCCCGCATCCGCCGCTACTACGGCCGCGACGCCGACGTGCTGGCGCCGCCGGTGGACGTCGGCTTCTTCACCCCCGCGCCCGGCGCCACCGACGACCGCTCGGGCCGCCGCTACGCGCTGGCGGTGGCGGCGGCGGTGCCTTACAAGCGGCTGGATCTCGCCGTTCAAGCTTGTGGACAGCTCGGCCTGCCGCTGCGCATCGTCGGCGGCGGCCCCGACGAACGCCGCCTCGCCGGCGCCGGGAGCCACGTCGAAGTCCTCGGCCGCGTCTCCGTCGAGGAGCTGCGCGACCTCTACCGCGGCGCCAAAGTCTTCGTGCAGCCAGGGGTCGAGGACTTCGGTATCTCGGCTGTCGAGGCCCTCTCCTGCGGCACTCCGGTGGTGGCCCTAGGGGTCGGCGGAGTGCGCGACATCGTGGTCGACGGCGAGCACGGCGTCCTCTACCGCCCAGGGGGAGACGCAGCCGCTTTGGCCGCCGCCATTGACAAATCTGAACGGATCCGCTTCAATCCCTTGAACCTGCATCGCCGGGCGGAGAGCTTCGCACCCGAGCGCTTCGTCGCCGGCTTGCGGCGTCTCCTCGGCAGCCCGGTCACTGTTTCGGAGGGGATTCGTTGATCCAACGTCGGCACCGCGCCCGCGCTGCGCTCTACCTGGCGGGCGACATCGGCGCGACTCTCGTCGCTTTCTTCGCCGCCTGGCAGCTCCGTTTCGGCACCACGTTCCTCCCGCACGTCCAGAGCCACGGCGGCGGTCTCCCCGAGTTCGACCGCTACCTCGCGCTGCTGCCGGCGGTGGTGCTGATCTGGCCGATCGTCTTCTACTTCCACGGCCTCTACCAGACGCGCCGCGGCAGGAGCCGCGTCGACGAGGTGCTCACCGTGGTGGTGGCGGTTCTCCTCGCCGCCATCATGCTCTCCACCTTCAGCGCCTGGTACCGGCCGCCCCTCGAGCCCGGTAGCCCCAACTACTTCACCTACAGCCGCTGGTTCATGGCCCTCTTCGTGGGCCTCGACCTGTTCTTCGTCGCCACCGCCCGCATGGCCGTGCGCTCGCTGCTCCACCGCCGCGCGCTCTCCGGCCACAGCCAGCAGCGCATCCTCGTCGTCGGCGCCGGCATGCTCGGCCGCGACATCGCCATGAAGCTCCAGGACCACCGTGAGCTCGGTCTCCAGGTGGTGGGCTTCCTCGACGACGATCCGGGCAAGCAGGGCAGCAGCTTCCACGGCGCGCCGGTGCTCGGCACGCTGCAGGACGTCGACCGCGTGCTCGAGGCCGACCGCGTCGACCAGGTCTACATCGCGCTGCCGCTCGAGGCGCACAAGAAAATGCTGCGCGCGCTCGAGCGCGTGCGCAGCGAGTGCGTCGAAGTCAAGCTCGTCCCCGACATCCTGCAGTACGCGACCCTCAAGGCGACGCTCGAGGACCTCGACGGCACGCCGGTCATCAACCTCTCGCAGGTGCCGCTCCAAGGCTGGACGAGCCTGATCAAGCGGGGCATGGACTTGGCGCTCTCGGGCGCCGGCCTCTTCCTCCTCACCTTCGTCATCCCGGTGCTGCCGCTCATCGCCCTCGCCATCTGGCTCGAGGACCGCGGCTCGGTGCTCTACCGCCAGGAGCGCATGGGCCTCGACGGGCGCCCGTTCATGATCTGGAAGTTCCGCTCGATGCGCATCGACGCCGAGGGCACCACCGGTCCGGTGTGGGCGATTCGCGACGACGAGCGCCGCACCCGCCTCGGCAGCTTCCTGCGCCGCTGGTCGATCGACGAGCTGCCGCAGCTGTGGAACGTCCTGCGCGGCGACATGTCCCTCGTCGGTCCGCGTCCCGAGCGCCCCACCTTCGTGCGCGAGTTCAAGCACAAGGTCCCGCAGTACATGCTCCGCCACCGCGTCAAGGCCGGCATCACCGGCTGGGCGCAAGTCCACGGCTGGCGCGGCAACACCTCGATCAAGAAGCGCATCCAGTACGACCTCTACTACATCGAGAACTGGTCGCTGAAGCTCGACCTCAAGATCCTCTGGATGACCCTGCGCCAGGGGCTCCGGCACAACAACGCGTACTGAGCCGCGGCCGCTGAGCGCCGCGCCGCCGCCCTCCGGGGCGGGATGCTAGGCTAGCGACACCGGACAAAAGATCGGTGTCGACAACAGCGGCTGCCGACGCCCGCGTGGGGTGAGCATGCGCGATCTTCGAGACTTCGAGCCGCGGCGCGGCGCCGCGGTAGCAGCGATCCATCACACCAGGCGACTGCGGCGCGTGCTGGCCGTTCTCGCCGGCGCCGCCGCCTTCGTCTGCGCCGGCCCGGCGAGCGCCGAGCTGCCGCCGTTGAGCGCCGCCGACTGGGCGACAGCCGCGCCGGCCGACGACCCGCGCGCCACCATGATCGTGCTCTTCCGGCGCGCCGAGGTGCAGCTGCGCGACCTCGGACGGCAGCAGGCCTCCTCGTCGCTGCGCCTCGAGCAGCGGATCAAGATCCTCACCGCCGAAGGCCTGCACGGCGGCGAGCTGGAGATCGCGCACAGCCGGTCGCTGCGCCTCAAGTCGCTCACCGGGCGGACGGTGCTCGCCGGCGGCAGGGTGGTGCCGCTGCCGGCCGACGCCAAGTTCGAGAGCCGGCGCTCGCAGCGCCGCAAGAGCTGGGTGACGGCGGTGGCGTTCCCCGGCGTCGAGGTCGGCTCGATCGTCGAGTACGAGGCGCAGCTCTACTTCGACTCGCCGATCCTCCTCGAGCCCTGGTACCTGTCCGACGACGTGCCGGTGCTCCACTCAGAGGTGGCGTTCGAGGTGCCCAACAACATCCAGTTCGGCACCTGGGGCCGCGATCCCTTCGCCGCCGGGGTGAAGGTCGACAGGTCGCAAGGCCCGCGCGGCTTCCGCATCCGCGCTTGGGCCGACAACCTTCCCGCCGTGCCGGACGAGCCGTTCGGCCCTCCGTTCGCCGACGTCGCCAGCCAGTTCGGCCTCATCACCACCGCCATCCGCGTCCAGGACACGCTGATCCGCCTCGCCGACAGCTGGGCGAACAGCTGCAAGTGGGTCGACGAGACGTTCTACTACGACGCCCGTCACGCCAACCGGGGCGTCCCGCAGCGCGCCCGCGCGCTGGTCGCGAAGCTCGCCGAGCCGCGGCAGCGTGCCGAAGCCCTCTATCGCTTCGTGCGCGACGAGATCGACAACGACGACGACCCCGGCGTCACGCTGGAGGAGGAGTCGACGCTTGCCGCCGTGCTGACGAAAGGGCGCGGCGACTCGGCCGAGAAGGCGCTGCTGCTGCAGGACATGCTCGACGCCGCCGGCGTGCGCGCGCGCCTGGTGTGGGCCAACGAGCGCTCGAGCGGCCTGCCGGCGATGGACGTCCCCAGCGCCGAGTGGTTCGAGAAGGTGCTGGTGGTGGCGGAGGCTCGCAGACGGCCGCGTCTTCCTCGACCCTTCGACTCCCTACCTGCCTTTCGGTGCGCTGCCCTACGAGCTGGAGGGTGGGCAGGCGGTCGTCGTCGACCTCAAGAAGCCGGAGGTCGTGACGCTGCCGATGCTGCCCCCCGAAGCCAACGGCCGTGAGGCGAAGCTCACGCTCGCCGTCGACGGCGACGGACGGCTGGCGGGCAAGGGCGAGCTGCGCTTCACCGGCCAGCACGGCCTGCTTGCGCTCGCCGACGGCGACGCCGACAAGCGCCAGGAGACCTGGCAGAAATGGCTGGAAGCCGAGTTGCCCGGCTTCCAGGTCGGGGCGGTCGAGGCGACACCCAACCCCGACGCCGGCGAGCTGGCGCTCGCGTGGACGATGAAGCAGCGTGACGAGGAGGTGCTCGGCGACGAGCTCTGCGTTCGCGCCCAGCCGGCCGCTCGGCCCGGTGGTCCAAGCGCTCACGCTGCCGGTGGCGCAGCGCCGCACACCGGTCGTGCTCCCCTTCGCCGACCGCGACGAGGTCACGCTAGAGCTCACCTTCCCCGCCGGCTGGAAGGTGGAGGCGCTGCCCGCCGCGGTCGACGTCGACGGTCCCGCCGGCCTGCTGCGCGTCGAGTCCTCGGCGGACGCAGAGCAACGACGCGTGCGCTACCACCGCCGTCTCGACGTGCGGCAGCGCGAGGAGCCGACGCTCGACGGGTATGCACGGCTGCGCGACTTCTACGCGCTCGCCGCCAAGCATGATGCGCAGCCGTTGGCTCTGGTTCGGCGCTAGCCTGCTCGCCGCTGGCCTGCTGCTCGCGGCGCCCGCCGGCGCCGCGGTTGTGCAGGAGCACCGCGTCAGCGTCGAGGTGCAGCCGGACGGCAGCGTGCGCGAGCGCGTCTCGTGGCGCGTGCGCGTCGACGACGCCGACGACTTCGAGCGCTGGTCGCCTTTCCCGATCCTGCTCGACACCCACCGGCGGCTGCTGCGGCTGGAGGCCGCCGCGACGCCGCCGGACGGCAGGCCGCAGCCGGTGAAGCGCAAAGCGCGCGACCGCGCCGGCATCCGCAGCCGAGGAGCCCTGCACGAGTCGCAGGAGGTCGAGGTCGTCGAGTTCCCGCCGGTGCCCGACGGCTCGGTGCTGAGCCTCGAGTACGAGGTCGAGGAGCGGCCCTACTTCCCCTCGGGAGTGCTGCCGCTCGGCGGCGAGGACGCGGTCGCGTCGCTCCGCGTCGAGCTGCGCGGCCCTGGGCTGCGCGCCCGTCTCGTCGGCGCGCCGCCGGGCGCATCGCTCGTCGCAGGCGACGGCAGCGCGATGGTGAGCGGTGCGCTGTCGGCGCTGTCGACGCCCGAGCGGGCGCCGTCCAACGCAGAGCCCGTGCTGCGCTACGCCTGGGGACCGTCTGCCGAGTGGGCGACGGTCGGCCGCTGGTACCGCGACCTCGTCGCCGAGGTGCCGCGCGACAGCGCCGCGGTCCGCGAGACCGCGAAGCGGCTCACCGCCGGCGTCGCCGAGCGGCCGCAGATGGTCGAGCGCCTCACCGACTTCGTGCGCGGCGACGTCCGCTATGTGGCGGTCGAGATCGGCATCGGCGGCTACCGCCCCGCCGCGCCCGAGCAGGTCCTGACGCGCCGCTGGGGAGACTGCAAGGACAAGGCGCTGCTGCTCGTCGACCTGCTCGCGGCGGTGGGGATCGAAAGCCGCCTCGTGCTCGTGCGCTCGGACGACGAGGGCGGTATCGACACCGACTTCCCGTCGCCGGACGAGTTCAATCACGTCATCGTCGCGCTGCCGGCGGCGGTGGTGACGGTGCCCGGCGGTGCCCCGGCAGCCGGCAAGTGGCACTTTCTCGACGCCACCCAGACGCAAGGCGGGCTCTCGTGGCTGCACCCGGGAGTCGCCGGCCAACAGGGCCTGTTGGTCACACCGGACGGCGGCGAGCTCGTGGCCATCCCGCTCTCGCCGGCGAGCGAGAGCCGCCGCCTGTTCCTGACAGCGCAGATCGGAGCCGGCGGCGACGCCGCGGGTACGGTTCGCTACGAGCTCGAAGGCGAGCGCGCCGCCTTCCTCACCCACCAGGTGAAGGCCGTCGACGCCGCCACCGTGGTCGCCCATGCCGGCGAGGCTCTGGAGCGCGTGCTGCCGGGCGCCTCGTTCGAGAAGGTCGAGGTGCGGAGCGCCGCCAGCGGCCCACCTGCCGGACGCATCACCGCTTCGCTGCGAGTGCCTACGTTGGCCAGCGACAGCGGCGACGCCATCTCGCTGCTGCTGCCGGCGCGGGCGACCTGGCCGAGTGCGGGCATCGTTGCGGACCGCGCGCTGCCGGTGACGCTCGCGCCCGGCGTCACCGAGACCGAGTGGCGCCTGACGCTGCCGCGCACCGGGTGTCGGCTCGAATCCGCTGCCGCCGCCGTCGACAACGCGCTGGGCCGCTTCGAGCAGGAGGCGATGGTTAGCGGCGACACTCTGCTCGTCCGCCGTCGCAGCGAGCTGCGAGCGCGACAGGCGCCCGTGGCGCAGTTCGCCGACCTCACCGCGCTGGCGACTGCCGAGAACCGCGCGCTCAAGCGACGCCTGCGGCTCGACTGCGCCGTCGAATAGCGCGCGCAGCACTCCCCTACCTGGCCGTAGAATGCCCATCATGGAAGCGCGCTACACGGCCGTGTTCCAGCGCGACGGCGACTGGTGGATGGCGTGGGCCGAGGAACTGCCCGGCGCCAACACCCAGGGTGCGACCATCGAGGAAGCGCGCGAGAACCTCCGCGAAGCCATCCAGCTGGTGCTCGAGGCCAACCGTGAGCTGGCGCGCCGGCGTGGTGAGGACGCCGAGGTGATCCGCGAAGACCTCGTGGTCACTGTCGAGTGAAGCGCCGGGCGCTGATCCAGCACCTCGAACGGCACAGCTGTGCGCTCCTGCGCGAGGGCGCGCGCCACAGCGTCTACTTCCACACCGCGACGCACCGCACGACAGCTGTTCCGCGGCACACCGAGATCGGCGAGGCGCTGGCGCGCAAGATCTGCAAAGACCTCGGCATTCCGACGCCCTAAGCGTCGCCGCCATCGAGCTCCTGGCGCGCGGCGCGCTCGCCATCGCGCTGCGCAAGGAGATCAAGAATCCAATCCGCTGGCGCTCACCGCGTGCTGTCGATCGTCCTTCTGAGCGACCGGCTACTTGACGATGGCGCAATCGAGGCGTAATTTGCGTACCGAGCCTCGAGGTTGCCAGCTCCAGGCGGAAGGAGAAAGACGTGAAGCTCATCGAAGTGCAAGTCCACCATTTCCGAAACATCCTCGACTCTTCGCCCGTGCGAATTCAGGGTGACGCCACCTGTTTGGTTGGTAAGAACGAATCAGGCAAGACGGCCTTCTTGCACGCTCTCTACCGACTGAATCCCGCCCGACCCAACGTTTCGTTCTCTGTGCCGGATCAGTACCCGGCGTGGCTCGAGAAGCAACACCGCCTAGCGGGAATGGCTCTTGAGCAGGTTACGCCAGTCACAGCCGTTTTCGAGCTGGACAAGGCGGATCTGGATGCTCTTGAAGCTCAATTCGGCAAAGGCGCGATTAAGTCGAAGCAGATTAAGGTCCAACGCAAGTACCAAGGAGGTCGAATCTACGACTTCGAGCATAATGAGGCTAAAGCCGTCGAGCACGTGGTCAAGCAGGCGAAGCTGACGGCAGCGATGCGCCGTGACGCGACGACTAAGAAGACGTTCGTCGCGCTCGATGGCTTCACCGCGAAGCTAGCCCAAAAGGACGATCCAACCAGCAAGACCGCTGCAGCTGCGCTGAAGGAAGCACGGAAAAAGGCACTTGGAGATGTCGGCTTCACCCAATCGGTTCTCGATGCTCTCCACAGGCGGCTTCCTCAATTCTTCTACTTCGGCGACTACAGCCGCCTCCCCGGTCGTATAAAGATCCGAGAACTGCTACAAGCGAAGCCTGAGAACCTCCAGGACGACGAACTCACGGCACGGTCCCTTCTGCGCTTGGCGGCTAGCGAGAACGACTATCTTGTCAATCCAGACTACGAGCGCCGCAAGAGGGAGCTCGAGAACGTCGCCAATCTTCTTACGAAGGAAGTCCTCGGCTATTGGAGTCAGAATCCTGAACTGCGCGTGCTCATCGACATCAGCCAGAAGACGATTAGCGATCCTCAGGGCCAAAAATCGGTGATAGACGAACTCCACGTGCGTCTTTGGGATGAGCGCCACTGGTTGTCGCTTCCCTTCGACGAGAGGTCCTCTGGGTTCCGCTGGTTCTTCTCCTTCCTCGCTGCCTTTTCCGAGTTCGAGCATCGGCCCGAGCCGCTGGTGATCTTGCTCGATGAGCCCGCGCTCGCCCTTCACGCGCGAGCTCAAAGGACTTCCTTCGTTTCATCGATGAGCGTCTAGCGCCGAAGCACCAAGTGATCTACCAACGCACTCCCCCTTCATGGTCGAGCCAGGTAAGCTCGATCGGGTACGCTTGGTCGAGGATCGCGGCCGCAAAGAGGGCTCGACAGTGTCGGCCGAAGTGCTCACTACGGATCCAGACACACTGTTTCCACTGCAAGGCGCGCTCGGCTATGACATGGCTCAGCACCTTTTTCTTGCGCCCTTCAACCTCGTGGTGGAGGGGACTTCGGACTACACGTACCTCACGGTCGTCTCCGATTTGCTTAAGGAGAACTCACGGGGCCACCTCGACGATCGGTGGTCAGTGGTACCTGTCGGCGGCGCGGACCTCATTCCGACATTCGTCGCTCTCTTGGGCGTCCAGCTGGCCGTTACTGTGCTCATCGACTCGCGCAAGGAAGGCCATCAAAAATTGTCTCGGCTGGCGAAGGAGGGCTATCTGCGCGACAAGTGCCTGGTGACCGTAGGCGAGGTGCTAGGCCGGCCCGCAGGCGATATCGAGGATCTTTTCGTTATTGATGATTATCTGCTGTTGTACAACACAGCCTTCGGGAAGGCCCTCGACGCTAACGACATAACCGGATCCGATCCTGTTGAGCCGGATAACTCGCCACGAGGGGTTGGATCGTTCGATCATGGCAAACCAGCCGATGCTCTCTTGCGCAACCGGAACGATCTTCTTCCGAAGCTCTCCGAGGCGACACTAGCCAACTTTGAAAAACTCTTCTTACGGTTAAACGCAACCCTCCCTGCCAAACCGACAAGCGCCTAAGAAACGCCGCCGGTCCGCACAGGGCCGTCCGTTTCGGACATCGTGGGGCAGGGAGGCTAGCCTCGAGCCCCGAACACGACCAAGCCGCGGAGTCACATCCGGCGGAGCTGGCGATCGATGCACGTGCCGTTCGCCTACCCCGC
>CAWJWP010000024.1:0-308787 GCA_963846495.1 Thermoanaerobaculia bacterium
GGCCAAAGGGGAGGACCAGCCCTTGCCCACAAGCAAGATTTCCTCGATAGACAAGGACGGGTTGCCTACCGCGAGTATATCCTACGGCGACGATCCGAGACGTGCGTGAGGAAACTGACGATGACCTATTCGGGAGAGACGCGCTTGGTGGCGCGCCAGGCTGCACTCTCCCCATCGGATAGGCAGGAGCAATGATAGTATTCCGAAGCAGCGGCCACGGCTGGGGGCCAGGGACCACCATCTACCGGAAGCACGGCCCCCGTTATTCAGGAGGCCTCGCCCGACGCCAGGAAGTGGGCCGCGTTGGTGAGGATCTCACCGAGGAACTCTCGGGCGAGGCCGGAAGAGCGACGGGCGCGGTCGGACCGGCCCGCTAGTAAAGTCCCGGTCGGCTACTTACGAGGACGGGAAGATGTCGAGGTTGGTCAGGCGTCGTGGTGGCAGTGACCGTCGGGGGGCGGCACGTCGAGCGCGGGGTTCTCGTCGAAGAAGCCGACCGGCTCGAGCTTGAAGCCGGCGTGCTGCACCGGCATGACGGGCCAATCTTCGAGCCGTACCACGTGGTGCGCGCCGAGCGTGTACCAGACGACCACGTCCTCACCCTCCAGCGGGCGGTCCTGCTCCACGTACTTCGGCAGGCCGTCGCCAGGGTTCTGGTTGGGGTAGGTCCCGGCCGCGTGACGCTCGTCCTGTGAGAACCGGGTCGCCCAGAAATGCTTGGTCGCGAACCCGGCCCTGCTGGCGACCGCGCTGTCGGGCTGGAAGAACGGCAGGACGTTGGTGCTGAGCGGGATCAGGCGGTAAGCGCAGGGCTCCCCGACCTTGTTCGTAGTCCCGGTGCTCTCTACGCGCCAGTGGCGGGCGGACATCGCGTCGACGGTGTGCTGGGCCTCCGACTCGCGCTCAAGCAGCGTGGACTTCGAAAGGTAGGCGTTGCCGTGCGGGTTCGCGTCGCCGGGGGGCACCGCCTCGGTGTGCACCTCGTAGATCCGGTTGTCGCGGCCGTCCACGTCGAGGTCGAGTCGGAAGTTCATGAAGTGCTGGTGGATCGGGCCGTAGAGACCGTCTTTGTTGAGGAGCTGGCCGTGGGCTGGCTTCACGTCGGGCCCGACGGCGCCGGTCGAGACGATGCCGGTGAGCTTGCCGTCGAACTCGATCGTCCCGTCCTGGTAGAAGTTCCAGTAGAAACCGTACTCGTAGTTCGCGACGGTGGCGATAAACGAGACGACCAGGCGCCTGGAGCGCCTGACCTCAGCGGTATCTGCCCTCATGTCGTAGTGCTTCCAGCCGAGGCCGGCGTCCTCCTCGTGCAGGCAGACGGCGTTCTTGATCTCTACGGGGTCGCCCGCGCCGTTGACCATGACGGCGTCGAAGTAGCGGATCTCGCCGAGGCAGTCGCAGCCGAGCTCGAGCGAGTTGGCCAGGGCCCCGACGTTGTACTCGCCCGCGTCGAAAGCGTTCTTGCGCCACTGTCCCGGGCGCGGGTCGCCGTAGGGAACGACCATCTCCGAGAGGGAGGCCCGGTAGAGGACGGGCCGCACGCGCCCGCCATCCTCGTAACCGACCGTGTAGAGGACGAGCCCCTCGCGCGGGGTGAAGCCTATCCGGAAGCTCCACTTCTGCCAGCGGATCTCGTGCCCGTCTATCTCGAAGCTCGGGCCGTCGGGCTGGGTGATCTCCAGCGGCTTGAGGCCGGCGCGCGTGGGCCTGCCGTTAGGCTCGTAGGCCCCAGACTCCTGAGGGATCGGGACGACGCCGTGGTCCTCTACCCTGACGACCTCCATCTCGTTGAGGTCGACGATGGTGACGAGGTTGTCCACGGGGTGCGCGTAGGCGTTATGGTCGCCCTCGACGTAGACCCAGGTAAGCGCGCGGGATAGACGACGTCCCTCCTCGTCGCCGTAGCTCCCCGCCGACCACGGGTCCACGAGCACGCGGTCCATGTCCTCGATGCCGCGCTTGCGCAGGGCCTCCTGAAACTCGGGGCTCTCCTTGCAGGCCGCCTCGCACTCGTCGAACTCCTCGAGCACTATGGGCGGCTGGACGTTCGGGACGTGCGTCCACGAGGTAACGGCGCCGCGGCGTCAGCGAGATCACGGCCTCGTAGGTGGACCCGTCGTTCCCGTCGAGGATGACCGCGAAGGCCTCGCGCTCGAAGGCATCTCCGTCCTCGAAGGCGAGCACATCCTCCTTGGGCGGCTCGTTCAGGGTGAGGCCGGCGAAGCGGTGCCTCGGGCCGAGGTCGCGTTCCTCGCGCACTATGCCGACCGCCTCCCTTACCTCCTCCAGCGTCAGCGGCGCCAGGGGATGATCGGCCACGGCGGCCGGTCGTTCTGTCATAGCCACGATCTACTCCTCTCTCATCGCGGTCTTTGTGCCATTATCTTCTCTGACGGCTCCGCGGAGCCAACCGCGCTGTCGGCATCGGGCCGCTCCATCGTATCCTCGTAGACGATCCTGCCGATCATGCGGTACCTCTCGGGGTTTCTCGCGCGCAGGTAGAGCGCGAGACCCACGCCAGCCAGGAAGACGCCGATGATGATCCAGGGTATGAGCTTGAAGAGGATCGTCTCGGAGGCATCACCGGCGGCGGTGGCCGAGTTGAGAAGTAGCAGGAGCACGACCGTGGCCATGCCGATGCCGCCGAGCAGCGGGGCGAGGAAAGTCTTGAACCAGTGGCGCGCCTCCGGGTGGTTGTTACGGAAATAGCCGATGACCGCGAACGAGCACAGCGTCTGCACCACCAGGATGGCGAACGTGCCGAGGATCGCCATCAGGGTGTACAGACCGAGGTAGGGGTCCTGCCCAGCGATCCAGAACAGGACGATGATCGTGCCTGCGATGCCCGTCTGGACGAACGAAGCCACGTACGGCGAGCCGTGCGTCGGGTGGGTCTTGCCCAAAGAGCGGCTTATGAAGCCCTCGCGGCCTACGGCGTAGAGGTAGCGGGACGCGCAGTTGTGGAAGGCCATCCCGCACGCGAAAGACCCGGTAGATTATCAGCCACTGGAAGACCAGGACGGCCCACTGGCCGACGAACTGGCGCGTCGGGTCGAAGAACACGGCGAACGCGTCGTTCTGGGCGATCTGGACCGACTGGGAGAGGCCGTTGCCGGCGATGGCCATCCAGGAGACGAAGACGTAGAAGACGCCGACCCCGATCACGGTTATGAGGGTGGCCCGCGGGATTATCCGCTTGGGCTCGCGCGACTCTTCCCCGTACATGGCGGTAGACTCGAAGCCAACCCAGGACCAGAAGGCGAAGAAGAGTCCGAGCCCGGCGGCCGGACCGGTGAAGGCGTTGAGCGGGCTGAGCGGCGAGAGCGGTATCCCGTCGGGACCGCCGCCGGCGAACAGGACCGCGAACGCCATCACAGCGAGAACGGAGATCTCCGTGATCAGGAGTACGGCCAGTACCTTCGCCGTGAAGTTGATGTCGAAGTAGGCGAGTATGGCGTTCAAAATCAGCATGCCGAATGCGAAAACCTGCCAGGGGACCGCCAGCCCTAGCTGATCCTGGAAAGTAGTCTGCGCGAAGGAGGAGAAGATCCCGATCAGGGAGGCCTCGAAGACTATGTAAGCGAGGCAGGCCAGAAGCCCTGATGCCATGCCCACCACTTGGCCCAGACCGTGGGAGATGTACCCGTAGAAGGCCCCGGCGGCCGTGATGTAGCGGGACATGGCGACGTATCCCACCGCGAAGATGGTCAAGACGACCGTGGCGAAGATGTAACCCGCCGGAGCGCCCGTCCCATTGCCGAAACCGACGGCCACGGGCACGTTGCCTGTCATCGCGGTGATCGGGGCCGCTGTGGCGACCGCCATGAAGATGACCTCGAAGAGTCCTACCGCGTTGGGCTTGAGCCTGTCGTACTCTCGGGTGCGAACGCCCGACGCAGTGCCCACACCGGCCCTGGGTGTTTCTTTGCCCTCCATATCCACCCCTTCTCCTGCCTCTGAAGGTTGCCTACGGCTCTTTCGAGGTCAGGGCGGTGAACCCCGCGGTCCCCGCCGACGGTCGCTATGAGGCAGAGTTGCTTTACGTCCTTGTCCCGGGCTTCGAGGCGGACGTGACGTTCTTGACGCCGGGTATCGGGGATCTCAGCTCGCTCAGGTAGTCCTGCCTCGCGCTACTCCTGGCCGGGAGAAGCAGGCTCACGCCCGGTACCTCCTCTTCCGAGGAGCCAGCTTGCGCGTCTACCTCCCCGTCCGCAGAGACGACGGTGCTCCCTCCGACGAAGTTCAGGGTTCCCGCCGGGCCGACCTGGTTGACGTAGACGTGCGGCAGCCCGTTCTCCAGGGCCCGCGCCGATACGAACACCGCGTGGTCGTTCCCGAAGGGCTCCATGTTTGCGGAGATTGTGACCAACAACTCCGCCCCGGCTCGCGCGAGGGCCCTCGCGACCTCGGGGAACTCGACGTCGAAGCAGATCATCAGCCCGATCTTCACCCCGCAAAGCTCCACGACCATCAACTCGTCGCCCGCCACGAAGGCGTCGCTCTCGTCCCCGCCGAATAGCTGGACCTTCCGGTAGACCGCGGCGATGGTCCCCCGCTTGTCAACGCAGTAGGCCGAGTTTGCCACCCCACCCTCCACATGCTCCGGCGCGCCGAATACCAGGGCGGTGGAGCTCTCTCGCGCTATGCCCGCGATGCTTTGCAGCTCGGGACCGTCCTGGCGGACGGCGAGCTCCTCGATGCCGTCAAGCACGTACCCGCTCAGGTAGAGCTCGGGGAAGACGACCAGGTCGGCCTCCGGGCGGTCGGAGATGACCTCGCGCATGGACTCTATGTTGGCTCGGTCCCGCGCAGGCGTGGGCTCAGTTGCGCCAGCGCTATGTTCACCGCGCGGCCTCCGTTCCGTTGTCGATGCTCAGCTGGGGCGGGGCCTGGCGGAAGCCCCGGGTGAGGTAAGTCAGCAGCAGGACCCCGATCACCAGCCACACCACGCCGAACACGACGGCGCGGATGTCAAGGCGCGTCAGCAGGTAGAAGTCGACGGCCGCCCCCGCCAGGGGGAGCGCGACCCACACGAGCAGCGCCGAAGCGCCACGCTGCGGCCGGTTGCGCACGAAGTGCGCGATCACGCTCACGTTGACCAGGGTGAAGGCACTGAAGGCGCCGAAGTTGATGAACGAGGTCGACGTAGTGACGTCGAGAAACAGCGCGGCAAGGCCGACTACGCCGATCAAGAAGATCCCGAACACCGGGGTGCGGAAGCGGGGATGGAGGTAGCCCAGGACAGGGCGAGGGAGCACGCCGTCGCGCCCCATGGCGTACAGCAGTCGCGACGATGTGGCCTGGATGGCGAGCCCCGCGGCGAACTGGGCGACGACCAGGCCTGCGAGGAAGAACGAGGCGAACAGGTTGCCGCCGATCACGCGGGCGATCTCGAACGCCGCGGAGTCCGGATTCTCGAAGGAGGCGCCCGGATGGGCCAGCTGCGTCGCGTAGGCGGTGACGACGAACAGAGCGCCGCAGATCAGCGCGGTGATCAACACGGCCCGCGGAATGGTGCGCCCGGCGTCGCGGGTCTCCTCGGTCAGCGTGGTGACGGCGTCGAACCCGATGAAGGAGTAGGCGGCCAGGGCCGCCCCGGCCGCGATGGCCGCAGGCGTGGTGTTCGTGGTTTAAGGACACGGGCTCGGGCTAGGCTGGCGCCTGTGTCCCCGGTAAGGAAGTATGACGAAGCACAGCTGCGACGAAGAAGCCAGGGAGCGCCAAATCGAGAGAAAGGAACAAATTGGCGCGGGCGGCGACCCTGATGGCCGACCACATTCAGAGAACGGTGGTTATGAGGATGAAGGCGAGGGATCCACACGGCCGTGGGGACGCCAGGGAACTGCGCCGAGAGGTATGCTGCGCCGATAAGCCAGGCCACCATCGGCAGAGAGAAGTAGTCGAGCTGGATGAGCCGAGCCGCCAAGGGGATGCGACGTAGATCTGCATGCCCTCCCGACGTAAGTGTAGGCCGAACCGGCCACGGGATACAGCGAACCATGCTGGTCCGTAGCTCAAAGCGGGGTGAACGGCGTCCGGCGACGAGCGTGACCAGGTAGGCGGTCGGACAGTCCGTTGGAGAGCTGGGCGACGACCCCGTACGTGCCGGCCCAGAGTCAGATCGCCGGCTCGGGCTCGACCCGTACCGCATCGTGCCGGCCCCCGGCCTCGGTCTCGACCACGTCTTCACCTTGTCGGTACCGAGCCTGTGGCGTGACACGCCCGCGCCATACGGACCGCTGTTCCTCTCGGTGCGCCAGGGCGTTTCCCGCCGTCACCGGCGGCGACATCGTCACAAACGTGCTGCTTCACCGGTTGATCGTCCTGCTGGGCGTCGGGTTGATCGTCTGGGCCACACCGCGGTTGGCGCGCCGGTGTGACGTAGCCGAGGTCAGCGCGCTGTGGCTCGGCCCATGAAAACCACTGTCTTGCCGTGCACCGAACGGCTGCGCTTCGAAGAGTCATAGGTTCCTCCTGCCGATTTCGAGTCGATCAGCTATCGGCACGGGGGTCGATGGGAATCACCCCCAGGTGGCCTAGGGAGAATTACTCATCACGGGCTGCTGCCCGCTGCGGAAGCACGCCGCGTGCCCAGTCAGACAGACGGCTGTAGCCGCGAGCGCCTGGCCGGTCCCGACGGCATTACCCCGCCGGACGAGTCGGCGCTTTTCGCGGGCGAGGCCGATGCGCTCTTTCGGGCGCTCGCCCGTGGCGGATCCTCAGTTGCTCGAAGTGCTATCGAGAAACGGCCGCAGCCGGTCGAGGAACGGCCGCAGCCGCGTGGCGCGCGTCGGGTGGCGCAGCTTCCGCAGCGCCTTGCTCTCGATCTGCCGGATGCGCTCGCGGGTGACGTTGAAGTAGCGGCCGACCTCTTCGAGGGTGTGCTCGGCGCCGTCGCCGACGCCGAAGCGCATGCGCAGGACTTCCTCCTCGCGCTGCGTGAGCGTCCTGCAGCACGCCGTCGGTCTGCTCCTTCAGGCCGGCGAAGATCACCGACTCGATGGGCGAGGTGCCGCTCTTGTCCTCGATGAAGTCGCCGAGGTGCGAGTCTTCCTCCTCGCCGATGGGGGTCTCGAGCGAGATCGGCTCCTGGGCGATCTTCATGATCTTGCGCACCTTGAAGGCCGGCAGGTCCATGCGCTGGCCGATCTCCTCGGCGGTGGGCTCGCGGCCCAGCTCCTGGACCAGCGAGCGGCTGGTGCGGGTGAGCTTGTTGATCGTCTCGATCATGTGCACCGGGATGCGGATGGTGCGCGCCTGGTCGGCGATGGCGCGGGTGATCGCCTGGCGGATCCACCAGGTGGCGTAGGTCGAGAACTTGTAGCCGCGGCGGTACTCGAACTTCTCGACCGCCTTCATCAGGCCGATGTTGCCTTCCTGGATGAGGTCGAGGAACTGCAGGCCGCGGTTGGTGTACTTCTTGGCGATCGACACCACGAGGCGCAGGTTGGCGACGATCAGCTCCTCCTTGGCGCGCTCGACCTCGGCCTCGCCCTGGCGGATCTTCTTGATCGTGCCCTTGATCTCGTCGAGCGAGATGCCGAAGCGCAGCTCGACTTCCTTCCGGCGCGCCTCGTACTTGGCGATGCGCGCCTCCTTGAGCTTGCGCAGCTCCTCGTTCCTCTCCTTCTTGATGTCGCGCAGGTTGCGCCGCTCTTCGTGGTCGATGTGGTTGAGCTCGCGCTCGACCCCCTTGAGCAGCTCGACCATGCGGTTGCGCGACGTCGGCGAGAGGTCGACGGTGCGGATGTCCTTGGCGATCTTGCCGAGCACGCGGTCGACCTCGCGCTCGACCTCCTGGAACTTCTCGCTGCCCGGCTTCATCCGCGTCTGCTGCTGGCGCAGCTTGTGGATCTTCTTGTCGTTCTTGGCGATGCGGTCGAAGGTCTTGACCGCCCCGGCGATGCGCTCGGTGGCCTTGCCGTCGAGCGGCTGGTCGGCGAGCTCGCCGGCGAGCACGCGGCGCATCGCCTCGGGGTCGCGCATCGCCAGCTCGTTGAGACGCAGCAGCTGCTTGCACACCGCCGGGTTCTCGCACAGCGCCTCGTAGATCATCCACTCGCCGTGCTCGATGCGCTGAGCGATGGCGACCTCGCCCTCGCGGTCGAGAAGCGCCACCGTGCCCATCTCGCGCAGGTACATGCGCACCGGGTCGTTGGTCTTCTCGTGCTCGGCGAGGCCGAGGTCGAGGGTCTCGTCCTCTTTCTTGTCGAACTCGGGAGAGACCGCCTCGAGCTCGTCGCGGTTCTGGTAGCGCTCGGGACGATCGATGAGCTCGACGCCCACCTCGGAGAAGCGCGTGTAGATGTCGTCGAGCTCGTCGGGCAAGGCGAGCACTTCGTCGGGGAGCAGCTCGCAGATCTCGTCGTAGAGGAGGTACCCCTTCTCCTTGCCGATCTCGATGAGCTGTTTGACCGCGCTGTAGCGATCCTCGACGTTGTGGATGGTCTTCACGCTCAAGATGGGGCTCCTGCTCGTCCGGCTCGTCCTGATCGCCTGGTTGGCCAAGAGCGCGCTAGCTTGTCATCCGCGGCATGAGCGGGGCCAATGGGGCCTCGCCCAGGGGCTCGCGAAGATGCACGGCGCGGCTCAACACGCGTTTCTCCTCCACCAGGCTCAGCAGGCGCGGCTCGTCGCCCGTCCGTTGGGCCTCGTGAATCTCCCGGGTCAGCTGTCGGAGTCGATGTTCGTTGGAGCGGCGGGTGAGCTGGTCGAGCGAGGCGCGGAGGCGGTCGGCATGCGAAAGAGCAGCGGCCCTTCCGGTCGCCGCCGCACCCTCCTCCGGACCACCGGCGCCTTCGATCACCAGCCTCGCGATGAGGTCAACGCTCGCGCCGCCTTCGCTTGCATCCAGTCGTTCGCGCAGCTCATCGAGACGCGGCGCCTCGCCTCCCCGCTCTTCGTAGAGAACGCAGAAGGCACGGTAGACGTTGCGGCAGGCGCCATCCCAAAACGCGTCATCCGCCGGCAACTCGGCTCGCGCCGGCAGCGTCGCCGGCTGCGGCGCCGTGCTGCCGGGGAGCAAGGCGAGGAGGACGCGCAGCGCCGCCTCCTCGAGATCGCGGCCGGGAGCGCGGCCGGGTGGCTGCGCCGCACCGGGCGGCGACGCGGCGGCGCCGGCACGCGAGGGCGGCTGCCGCCGCACCATCGACGGCGCCGGGCCGAGGCGCGGCGCCAGCAGCTCGAACGGCACGCCGATGCGCTCGGCGGCGCGGCGGCCGTAGGCCCAGCGCAGGATCGGGTCCTTGACGGGAGTGAGCAGCTCGACGACCGGCCCGGCGAGCCGCGCCTGCGTCTGCGGATCCGTGGGCGGCGCCTTGGGGAGCGGAGCGGCCGAGCTCGTGCTCTACGGCGTCGGGCGCGGCGGAGACGAGGCGGGCGAGCGCCTCCGGACCGAACCCGGGACCCGACTTCATGCGCAGCGAGTCGGGGTCCTCGCCCGCCGGCAGCTGCAGGCGGCGCACGGCGAGGCCGACCGGCAGCAGGATCGAGAGCGCGCGGCGCGACGCCTCGATGCCGGCGGTGTCGCCGTCGTAGCCCACCACCACCTCCTCGCAGTAGCGCCCGAGCAGCTGCGCCTGCTCGGCGGTCAAGGAGGTGCCCATGCTGGCCACCACACCCTCGACCCCGGCGGCGACCGCGCCGAGCACGTCGAAATAGCCCTCGACGAGTACGGCGCGGCCCTGCTCGCGGATCGCGCGCTTGGCCTGGTCGAGGCCGTAGAGGATGGTGCCCTTGCGAAAGCGCTCGGTCTCCGGCGTGTTGAGGTACTTCGGGTTGTCTTCAGCGGCGAGCGCGCGGCCGCCGAAGCCGACGAGGGCGCCGGAGGCGTTCCGGATCGGGAACATCAGCCGGTGGCGGAAGCGGTCGTAGCGCTCGCCGGGCGTGCGTTGCGAGGGGCTGAGCAGGCCGGCCGCTTCGAGCACGCGCTTCGGGCGTGCGCGGAGCGAGCGCGCGCCGCAAGTTCTCGTAGCCGGGCGGCGCGTAACCGACGCCGTAGCGCTTGACGAGCTCCGCCGAGATGCCGCGCTTCTCGAGATAGCGGCGCGGCTCTTCGGCGCGCTCGAGCTGCTGCGCGAACCACTGCGCCGCCTCGGCGAGCACCGCCTCGAGGTCGCGCTCGGCAGGGCCGCCGCGCTTCGACGGTGCGGTCGGCAGCGGCACGCCGAAGCGCCGCGCCAGGCTCTCGATGGCGGCGGGGAAGTCGTCGCCCGAGAGCAGCATGTGGAGCTTGATGGCGTCGCCGCCCTGGCCGCAGCCGAAGCAGTAGAAGAGGCCCTGCTCCGGGTCGACGGTGAACGACGGCGTCTTCTCGCGGTGGAGCGGACAGAGCCCGCTGCTACGGCGCCCGCGCCGCGTCAGCTTGGTGTGGTCCTCGGCGATCGTGACCACGTCCACCGCCTGCCGTACGGCGGCGACGAGTTGAGGCGTCAGGTGGACGTGACCGATCGTCATTCGCGCGGTGTGATGCGCTTCGCCTCGCCGCCCCGACGAATCGGCAAGGCGCTGCCCGCCCGATCGCGGTGCCGCCTGCACATGTACTTCGCCGGTGTAGCTGGCGACAAGGATAGCCCGCCGATCGCAGATTGCAGGGACCGGCCGCGCGTCAGCTGCGCTTGCCGAAATCCTGCGCACGCATCGGCGTCGCACGCCTCATGTCGCCAACCTCACCGACAGACACCGACATCGATTCCTACTTCCAGCCCGCCGCTTCCTGCTGCAGCTTCTCGGCATCGGCTTTGGCGACGTCGACGTCGGGCGCAGTCGGGGCGAGCGGGATGGCCGCCGCCGCGGCGGCCTTCGCTTCGGCGACCTTGCCGGCCTTGGCGAGGAGTCGTGCCTCGACGGCTTTGCCCCAGTAGCTCTTCGCGCCCTGCTCCGTCGACGTGCCGCGCTGCACCCAGGCGAGGGCCTTGTCGGGGGCGACGTCGCTCTGATGCAGCCAGCGCGCCCAGTTGATGAGGAGGCTCGGGCGCAGCTCCTGCTCGGCGGCGGCGAGCGCGATCTTCGGGGTGTCGAAGGTGAGCTTCACCGGCACGGCGACCTTCTCCCAGGCGAGCACGACGGTCGCGGCGGTGTCGGTGAAGTCCTCGATCGTGAACTGCAGGCGCTCGTGGTGTGGGACGGGCCGCGGCGTGACCTCGACGCGGAGCACGTCGTCCTTCTCTTCGTAGTTGAAGGCGCCCCATTGCTGGGTCTTGTTGAAGATCACCGTCCAGCGATCCTTGCCGGGGATGGTGAAGAGCGCGTACTTGCCGGCCGGCAGCGGCTTGCCTTCGACGGTCACCTCGGTCGACACCTCGAACACCGTCGCCTCGTTGGCTCCCGTGCGCCACACCTTGTCGTAGGGAACGAGCGTGCCCCAGACCTGCCGTTCGCGCACGGCCGGGCTGCTGTAGGAGATCTTCACCTCGGTCAGGCCGGCGACCTGTGAGACGGTGGCCTTCGGCGAAGGACGCGGCGGACCGGACTGTGCGCGCGCGGGAAGCGCGGCGGCGGCGAGAGCGAGGAGGGCGAGCGAGGCGTACGCGGAGCGTCGACGCATGGGAGGTCTCCTTCCGTAGCGATGGCGTGGTGTGGCTGCGACGGCGCCGGCGGTAGCGGGTCGCGCCGGCCGGCGAATCCTACCAACCGCCTGCGAAGGTGCGTGTTAACCTGCGCGGCCCCATGCCCAGCCGACCCCAGCCTTCACGGTCCGGTGCGCCTTCGCTTCGCTCCCTCGCCCACCGGCTACCTGCACGTCGGCGGCGCGCGCACCGCGATCTACAACGACCTCCTGCGCCAGTCCGTGGGCGGCGCCTACGTGCTACGCATCGAGGACACCGACCGCGCGCGCTCGGACGAGGCGATGACGCGGCAGATCGAGGAGGCGCTGCGCTGGACCGGCGTCGCCTGGGACGAGGGGCCGTTCCTGCAGAGCGAGCGGATGCCGCGCCACGCCGAGGCCGCGCAGCAACTGCTCGCCGAAGGCAAGGCCTACTACTGCTTCTGCACCAGCGAGCAGCTCGATCCGCTGCGCCGCGAGGCGGAGCGCGAGGGGCGCACCTTCCGCTACCCGCGCACCTGCGCCAGCTGCTCGACCGCGGACGTCGAAGCGCGGCGCGCCGCCGGCGAGCCCGCGGCGGTGCGCTTCCGCATGCCCGACGCGTCCGTCGGCTGGCACGACCTCGTACGCGGCGACGTCGAGTTCCCGGCCGAGGCGCTCGACGACTTCGTGTTGCTGCGCTCCGACGGCACGCCCACCTATCACCTGTCGGTCGTCGTCGACGACGTCGACATGGGCATCGACCTCGTGCTGCGTGGTGAGGACCACGTCTCCAACACGCCGAAACACATCCGCCTATTCGAGGCGTTGGGCGCCAAGCTGCCGCGCTTCGGCCACCTGCCGCTCATCCTCGGCCCCGACAAGCGGCGCTTGAGCAAGCGCACCGGCGCCACCTCGGTCGAGGAGTTCCGTGCGCAAGGCATCCTGCCCGAGGCGTTCTACAACTTTCTCGCCCTCCTCGGCTGGTCGCCGGGCGACGGCCGCGAGCTGATGTCTCGCGACGAGCTCGTCGCCGCCTTCTCGCTCGACCGCGTCAGCAACGCCGCCGCCGTCTTCGACCCCGAGAAGCTGCTGTGGATGAACGGGCAGTATCTCTGGAAGCTGCCCGTGCCCGAGCTCGTCGAGCGCGTGAAGCCATTCGCCGAGACGGCCGGCCTCGGCGAGCACGTCGACTCGCCGCTATTCGCTGCGGCCGTAGGCCTGCAACAGGTTCGCGCTCGCACGCTCGTCGAGCTCGCCGAGCAGCTAAGGCCCTACTTCACCGCCGAGCTCTCCTACGATGAGGCGGCGAGCCGCAAGTACCTGCAGATGCCCGCGCTCGACGAGCTGCTCGGCCAGCTCGCTGAGCGGTGGGCGGCGCTCGGCGAGTGGACCAAGGAGCGGCTCGAGGAGACGCTGCGCGCGCTCGCCACCGAGCGCGGCGTCAAGGCCGCGGCGCTCATCCACCCGGTGCGGATGGCGCTGAGCGCCAGCACCGCAGGGCCGCCGCTCTTCGACCTCGTCGAGGCGATCGGCGCCGGCGAGACCGCCTCGCGCCTCGACCGCTACCGCGGCTGGCTGCGCGAGCTTCGCTAAGGCGAGGCGACGGCTAAACGCGCGCGGGCGGAGCCGTGGCGCCGCCCGTGTTCACCGGCACGAACCACGTGCTCGCACGTGTGACGTCCTGAGGCGCCAGTCAGCACCGAGCGCCGCGACAGACGTCGCGCTCGCTGACTTGAGTTGACAGTTGTAGTGTGACCATGCTCTAAATGAGTTGCGTCCTGGTGCGCAGTCGGCATTGCGCGCCTCACCACTAGTGCAACTCTCGAGGAGGTGTCGACATGAGACGAGGATCGTGGATCTCGAGCATCGTCATTGCCGCGGCGGTCGTGATCACCGCGCCGACCGCCCACGCACAGAAGCCCAAGCCGGACAAGGAGCTGATCGTCCTGCTCTCCGACCGTTCGCAGGCACCGCGGGCCGAGGAGGTGGTGGAGCGTCACCGGAGCGGGCAGCCCCTGCCGGGCAACCTCGGCACCGGCAGCCCCGAGGAGGTCCGCTTCGGCGTGAAAAAGCGCGCCCGCGGCCCGCTCCGCGACGAGATCGAGGCCGACCGGAACAGCCCGCGCGGGCGGCTCGAGCGCTATGTCGTGTTCCGCTACCCGTCCAACGCCAACCTCAACTCGATCCGCCAGGCCTTGCTCGCCGATCCCAACGTCGTCGCCGTCCAGGAGAACGAGGCCGTCCAGCTCGCGGCGACCCCGAGCGATCCGATGTTCTCTCCCGCCAACGGCTCGACGCCGCCCAACCAGTATCAGTGGGGCAGCTTGACGCTCAACCTGCCGTCGGCTTGGGACTACAACAAGGGTCACGCTTACGTTGGCACCGTCGACACCGGGATCGACACCACGCACCCCGACCTGGTCGCCAACTTCCGGCCGCACCTCTCGTACGACTTCGCCTACGACGACAACAACGTGGACGAAGGTGAGGCGGAGGCCTTCGGCAACCCGCCGACGCCGACGACGCCCACCAACGCCGGGCACGGTACCCACGTCGCCGGCATCCTCGCCGCCACCGCCAACAACGGCATCGGCGTCGCCGGCGGCTGCTGGAACTGCAGCCTGCTGATCGCCAAGGCGAGCCGACTGGTCGGTGGTTGCGGCGCGGGCTGCGTCGCCAATCAGGGGCTCACCCTCAACAGCCTCGCCGACAGCCTCACCGGGCTGGTGGACAACGGCGCCCAGGTGGCCAACATGAGCTTTCAGATGCAGCGGCGCAACTGCCAGACGGCAGACATCATGTGCGACGCGGTCGCCTACGCCACCGAGCGCGACGTGTTCATGGTGGCAGCGGCGGGCAACGGCGACAACGGCGCCTTGAACGTCGCCTTCCCGGCGCACGATCCCCGCGTCCTCGCCGCCGGCGGCATCATCCCGGACGGGACGTTCTGGGGGGCCTGCAACACGCAGACGGACGTCAACCGCGCCTGCTGGTCCGCCTCAGGCCCCGATCAGGAGGTGGTGTCCCCGGCGCGGCAGATCCTCTCCACGTTCTATCGCGGCCTCCCGCACGCCCCCCCGAACTGCGCCGAGACCACCACCGGCGCTGGTTTCGGTCCCTGTACCGGCACCTCGATGGCCTCTCCCGAGACCGCAAGCGTCGCCGCGCTGGCGCGCTCGGTCAACCCGCTGCTCTCGCAGGACAACATCCAGACCCTGCTGCGATCCACCGCCAGCTTCGGCGTCTTCCACGACAACCAGATGGGCTACGGCATCCCCAACGCCCTCACCGCGGTGCAAACCGTCCTCGGCCGCGCGAATAACGTTGTCATCCCCAACCGGCTGACGCCGCTGTTCAGCTTCTACAGCGACACCACGACCGACTCCTTCTACACCACGGTGCCGCAGATGGCGACCGTCGCCGAAGGCAACGGCGCCTACGTGCCCACCGGGCCCATCGTCCCGGGCTACAACGCCTTCCCCGGCGCGCCGGTGCCTTGCACCGGCTGCCGCATCGCTCCCGGCGCCGCGGTCTACATCTTCAGCGGCGACCGCGCACCGACGACCGGCACGCCGCCGCTCGTGCCGCTCTACCGGCTGACCTGGTTCGGCACGGCGCCCGAGCAGGACGCGACCTACACCGCCGACCCCAACGGCGTGACCGCCTTCCGCAACCTCGGCTACAACCTCGACGGCATCGAGGGCTACATCTACCAGAGCTGCACGCCCGAGCCGACGTGCATCCCCGCCGGTGCCGTGCGCCTCTACCGCATGTACCACGCCGGCCGGGACGACTGGGCGATCTTCCCGGAGTCGGAGCTCGCCGCCATGCAGGCCGCCGGCTATGCGTCGCAGCAGGGATTCGCCCCCTCGATCGGCTACGTCTATCCCAACACCGACAACGACAACGACAACCTGATCACCGGCTTCGAGGGCCTCATCGGGACCAACCCGGCGGTCGCCGACACTGACTGCGATGGGACCAGCGACGGCAACGAGGTGCTGCAGTACCCGCCCACCGATCCGCGCTCGACGGGCCAGTGCAACCCGCCGCCGGTCGCCAGCTTCACCTTCGCCTGCGGCGGCCGCCAGTGCTACTTCGACGGCACCGGCTCGACCGACGACGGGACCATCACCGCCTGGGCCTGGACCTTCGGCGACAGTGGCACGGCCACCGGCTCGACGACGAGCCACATCTACGCGACGGCCAACACCTTCACCGTCACCTTGACGGTGACCGACAACACCGGCCAGACCAACTCGACGTCGCAAAGCGTCACCACCACCCCGGATGACCCGCCGCATGCCAGCTTCTACGTCGGCTGCACCGGGTTCACCTGCACCGCCGACGCGGAGGCTTCCGGCGACGACGGCGGCATCGTCAACTACACCTGGAACTGGGGCGACGGCCAGACCACCTCCGGTGGCAGCAGCGCCTCGGAGTCCAGCCACACCTACGCGGCCGCGGGGACGTACACCATCACGCTGACCGTGCGCGACGCCGTCAACCAGACCGCCACGGACGTTCACAGCGTCACCGTCGGCCAGCCTCCCGTCGCGTCCTTCCTCATCAGCTGCGAAGGCCGCCGCTGCGACGTCAACGCCTCGGCGTCCACCGCCGCCGCCGGCATCGCCAGCTACACCTGGAACTGGGACGACGAGACACCGACCACGACGACGACCGTACCCACCACCTTCCACGTCTACGCCTGGAACGACACCTTCATCGTCACGCTCACCGTCACCGACAACAACGGCGCCACTGCCCTCACCACGCGCACGGTGAACGTGCTCGACTACCCGCCGACGGCCCAGTTCTATGTCGTCTGCAACGCCTTGACTTGCACGGCGGACTCCGAGGCGTCGGGAGACGACTTCGGCATCGTCAACTACCACTGGACCTGGGGCGACGGCCAGACGACCACCGGCGGCAGCGCGGTGTCGGCTCCGAGCCACACCTACGCGGCTCCCGGCACGTACACGATCACGCTCGTCGTCACCGACGGCGCGGGACAGACGGCGGAGTACACCCAGACCGTCACCCCGAGCTCGTCCCTGCCCACCGCGTCGTTCACGATCAACTGCGTCGCCCGTAGCTGCGACGCCAACGCTTCCGCCTCCACGGGCAGCATCGTGAGCTACTTCTGGGATTGGGACGACGAAGGCCTGAGCACGACGACCGTGCCGACCGCCCATCACGACTACCCGTACGACGGCACGTTCACCGTCCGGCTCACCGTCACCGACACCAACGGCAACCAGGCCACGACGACGCGCCAGGTCACGATCAGCACCGCTCCCCCTTCGGCGCCCACGGCCTCGTTCACCATCAGCTGCATCGTGCGCAGCTGCGACGCCAACGCCTCGGCGTCCACCGGCAGCATCGTGAGCTACTTCTGGGATTGGGACGACGAAGGTCTGAGCACGACGACTGTGCCGACCGCCCATCACGACTACCCGTACAACGCCACGTTCACCATCCGGCTCACCGTCACCGACGTCAACGGCCACACAGCCGCGACGACGCGCACCGTGACGGTCGGCCCCTAAGCGACCTCGAGGGGGCGGCTCACCTGAGCCGCCCCTCATCGCCGCCAGATTCTTCGCCATGCCTCAGAACCGAAAGGAGCCTGTCTTGAAACCATTTCTCGTCGCCTGCTCGTTGCTGCTCGTGGCGCTACCGGCGCTGGGTTACCAGGGAACGGCGTTCTTCAGCGCCTCGATCAACTGGTCGCAAACCGGCAATCTCTACTTCACGGTCGCCGGCGGGCCACCCAACACCTGCGGAGACCTGTCGAGCTTTCGCAACCACCAGAATCTCTACGCCGCGGGCTGGCTCTGCACCGATGCGAACGGCAACGCCGTCAAGGGGCCGTGGACCTGGGCAGGCACCCCCGGCAACCAGCTCGACCAAGGCATCAAGATCATCTGGCCTGGCGGCGACAGCACCCAACCGATCAATCACATCTGGGACAAGACCTGCCCCACCCTCGTCGCGACCTCGCCCACCGGCGCGCCGCCGTCGACCTTCTCCGGCCGTGCCGACGATGGCGTGTTCGGGGCGGGCTTCAACCAGAGCTGGACGCAGGCCGCCGGGGCGTTCATCCAGGTCGAGACGAACACCTTCTGGCGGCCCGGCGACACCAGCTACTCGCGTCCCATTCCCGGCCCGCTCGCGGTGATTCCCACGTTGAGCGGATGGCCAGCCAGCCCCCAATTCCCGGACTGGTCGATCAACTGGAGCTTTCCCCAAATCCCGCCGGCGAGCGCCCACGTCCCCGGCTATCACTACAAGTGGATCGTGGAGATGACCGACGGCGACAGCAGGTGCTACGCCACGATGGAGCGGACGTTCACCGCCCAGTGATCAACCCGGCCAGGGCTGCAGCCAGCGCTGCAGCCCGAGGCGCGCACGCAGGTGCGTCAATCGGTGATGTCGAGCCGCACCGAATAGCTCAGCGTCGAGCCCTCGGGCACGATCGTCGGCTCGGTGAGCTTGACGCAGTACTCGCCCTTGTCGAGGCCGAGCGAGATCACCTGCCCTTGGAGCAACCCGAAGTTGCCGGTGGCGATGCAGCTGTTGTCGGTGCCGCCGAAGGCGCCGATCGAGAAGGCGATGCCGCCGCCGGCGGTGATGGTGGTGCCGTCGGCCGCGATCTGCTTGAACTCCTGGCCGGTGACGCGGAGGTTGCCGGTGTTGCCCATGTTGAGCGTCGTCACCGTCGCGGCGGAGCGCGCCAGCGAGCCGGTCAGCGTCTGCGTGCGGTTGGGCTCGGTCGGGCCGCTGTCGCAGCCCATCGCGAGCAGCAACGTGGCAGCGAGGAGGGCTCGGCGCATGTCGAAGGCTCCAGGTCGGAGGTGAGTGGCTGGGAGGCAGGGATTCGAACCCCGATAAAACGGTCCAGAGCCGTTTGTCCTACCGTTAGACGACCTCCCAGCGGGACCCGCTCGCCGCGGGGCACACTGTTTTAGCCGGTCCTCCCGGTTCCGTCAAGCGAGGCCGCGTTCGTCATCGGCCGCCATCTGACTGCCGCTCCAGCGCCGCGAGGTTTCGCCGCGCGGTCTCCTGCTGGGGATCGATCGCCAGCACCTGACGCAGCAGTGCGGCGGCCTCGGCATAGCGTCTCTCGCCGCGCAGCAGGACGGCGAGGTCGTTCATCGCGCGCAGGTGTCGCGGCTCGAGCTCGAGCACGCGCCGCAGCTCGCGCTCGGCGCTCTCGCGGTTGCCGGCGAGGAGGCTCGCGATCCCGAGCTGGTAGTGCGCGTCGGCCGACTGCGGGACGAGCGTCACCAGCCGCTTCGCCGTCTCGACCGCTTCGCGCGTGCGGTCCGCGACGAGCAAGGCACGCACGCGCAGGCCGAGGAGCATCGGCGCATCGGGCGTGCGCGCGAGCTGGCGGTCGAGCTGCTCCAGGGCCTCCGTCGGCTGCTGGGCCTCCAACAGGAGGCGCGCGGCGCCGGCGGCGAGCGTGGGCGAGCTGCCGACGTGCGCCAGCCCGTCGCGGAAGGCGGCGATGGCGGCGGCGCGCTCGCCGCTCGCGGCGAGCGCCTGGCCGAGGTAATCCCATGCTTCGCCCAGCCGCGGGTGGCGCGCGGTCGTCTCGCGCAGCGCCGGGATGGCCGCCGTGTAGTCCTGCCGCGCGAAGGCTTGGAAGCCGCGCGTCAGCGGCTCGAGCGTCAACACTTCTTTCTTCGGATCGGGCAGCGGTCCCGCACCCTCCGCCGGTGGCGCGACGCTGCCGACGTAGCCGAGCGCGGCGAGCCGCTGCTGCTCCTCCGCGCTCGCGGGCGTTGTCGGCGCTCGATAGGCCAGCGGCTCCGCGCGCAGCAGCTCCTGCATCCGGCGCACGACGGGACGGCTTCTGTCGCGCCGGTTCTCGCGCTCGCCGGGATCGGCCACCACGTCGTAGAGCTCGGGGTCCGGGCCGGCGATGAAGTGCCACTCGCCGTCGACGACCGACTGCAGCTCGCTCCAGCCGAAGTGGATGCGCGGATAGAGCGTCTCGGAGTAGACGGGGCGCGGCGTCTCGTCGCCCGCAATGCGCGCGAGGAGCGAGACGCCGCGCTGGCGCGGGTCGGCCGCCGCGCCGGTGAGAGGCCGCAACGTCGGCACGACGTCGACGAGTTGCACCGGCGTTTCGACGGTGCCGCCGGCGGCGCGGCCGCCCGGGAGCTTGAGGAGAAGCGGCACCTGCAGCGCCTCGCGGTAGAGCAGGATGCCGTGCTCCTGCTCGCCGTGCTCGTTCAGCCCCTCGCCGTGGTCGGAGAGCAGCATGACGAGCGCCCGGTCGTAGACGCCGAGCGTGCGCAGCTCCGCCACGAGCTCGCCCACAATCGCGTCGGCGGCGGCGATCTCGCCGTCGTAGGGCTTCGCGTAGCGCGCGGCGTACGGCTCCGGCGGCGTGTATGGCGAGTGCGGCTCGTAGAGGTGGAGGAAGAGGAAGAAGGGCGCGGCGCCGCGCTGGCGCAGCCAGCCGCGCACGGCGCCGAGGGTCTCGCCGCCCGCACGCTGCACTTGTCCGAGCAGCGTGCCGGCTTGCCAATGGAAGCTGTCCTCGTAGACGTCGAATCCGTCGCCCATGCCGGTGCCGCGCGCGAGCACCAGCGCCGACACCGCCGCTGCGGTGGCGTAGCCCGCGGTGTGGAGCTCGCGCGGCAGGTAGGGCAGGCCCTTCGCGTCGAGCAGGTAGCCGGTGTTGTCGCGCACGCCGTGCTGGTTGGGTAGGAGGCCAGTCAGCAGCGAGGCATGAGCGGGAAGGGTGAGCGGCACCGGCGAGTAGGCGCGCGCGAAGAGCACGCCGTCGCGTCGCAGCGCATCGATGGCGGGAGTCTCGACCTGACGATAGCCGTAGGCCGGGAGGTGGTCCGCGCGCAGCGTGTCGATCGAGATCAACACGATCGGCGTGCCTACCGGCAGCCACCCGGTCGTGTCCACGTCCGCCCGCGTGCCATCGCCCGAGCGGGAGCGCCCGCAACCGACGCCGCAGACGGCGGCGAGGATCGCAAGGACGAGAAGTGCGCGGCAGGTTCTCACGTGCGGCAGGCGAGCGAAGGCGGGAAGCAACGAAGGCCCGCCGCAGTCGCGGCGGGCCTTCCACACTCTAGACCGCTGTCACCGAGATCAGAACTCGAGGCGGACCCCGACCTCGTAGCTGCGCGGCAGCTGGAACGAGGTGGGCTCGAGGAAGCCGACCTGCCGCTGGTTGGGCGTGCCGGCCTCGAGGGTGCAGATGTCGCGCTCGCAGCGCCCGGCCGGCCGCTCGCTGTCGAGCACGTTGAAGACGGAGCCGATGAGCTGCAGCCGCATCGAGCCGAGCTGGAACCCCTTCTTGAGCTCGAGGTCGACCCCGTAGTTGGTGTTGCCGCGGTGGCTGCCGCGCGGGTCGACGTACTCGATGCCGTATCCGCTGCTGCCGTCGGCGAACTCGGTCACGGACTGGACGTGGTCGAAGGCCCCCGCCGACGACCAGAAGGCGCTGAAGCCGGCGGTGACGTCCCAGGGCAGGCGGGTGAAGCCGTTGACCTTGACGCGGTGACGCCGGTCGTCCGAGAGGTAGCCGTAGGTGTTGACGAAGTGCTCCGGGAAGTGGTCGAAGTCGGCGCCGGCGTTCTGCGTGTACTCCACGCTGCCTCTGCTCTTGGAATAGGTGTAGGAGGCGAGCAGGTGCAGCCGGTCGCTGGCGCGCGTCTCGAAGGTGAGGATGGCGCCCTTGTAGTCGCGCGTCAGCACGTCGTCGCCGAGGTTCGCCATGATGAAGGTGGAGCAGTCGGCGTTGGGCGACGGGCCGCTCACCGCGTTGCCGACGCAGGTGTCCTCGAAGATGTCGGTGGTCTCCTTGTCGACGTAGGTGAGGCTCACCGACGTGCGCGGCATGATCTGGCGCTCCAGGCGGACGATGAGCTCCTCCGCAAACGTCGGCTCCAACCCGTCCTGGATCAGGTTGGGGCTCGACGACAGCACCGAGTTGAGGAAAAAGCCGTTGGGATCGGAGTTCTCGGGATCCGAGATCACGGTGTCGAACGCGGCCTCGCACTGCTCGCGGCTGGTCGCTCCCACCAGTGAGCAGGAGACGAAGAGCTGGGTCGGCGTCGAGTCGGTGCGCGCGAAGGACGGCAGCGTCGTCGCGCTCGGGTGCATGAAGTGGCCCCACGACACGCTGGCCACCGTCGTGGCGTCGCCGAGGATGTCCCAGGCCAATCCGACGCGCGGCTGCAGCTTGCTCATGTCGGCGATCTCGTCGCCGGCGTTGTTCTCGAAGCTCACCTGGTCGTAGCGGACGCCGAGCTTGGCGGTGAAGCGGTCGTTGACCCGCCAGGAATCCTGCAGGTAGGCGGTATTGAGCACGCCGCTGCTCTTCGTCACCGGCGGGTTGGGGTCGGTGACGAGCAGGATGTACGGTCCGATGACCGCTGCGTAGTCGTAGTAGAAGAATCCCGCCGGGTTGAAGTTCCGGCTCTCGAAGTTCATGTCGGCGCGCTCGAGCCCGCCCTTGATCTCGTGGTCGCCGGTGAAGTAGCTGAGGCTCGTGCGCAGCTCGTCGCGATCGCGGTTGGAGAACTGCGCGTTGCCGGAGCTGTTGGTCTGCAGGCCGGTGCCAAGGTCGAAGTGGGCAGCGCGGGTGAAGTCACGGTGCTGCGGGAAGGCGTTGAGCTCCTGCCGGTTGGCGGCGCCCTTGATCTCCCAGAGCAGGTTGGGGGTGAGCACGCCGCTGACGTCGGCCTGGGTGATCGTCCCGCCCTGCTCCTGGAAGGTCGCCGCATCGGCGGCGGTGCCGACGGCGATGCCGGCGTTGTCGATCTCGGCGGGATCGCCGGAGTGCTTGAGCGCCGCCTGCCAGCTCGGGGTGGCCTGCCAGGTGAGCTTGCCGAGGTAGTAGTTGCCCACGAAGTGCTCGGTGGCCGGCTCGAAGGCCTCCTGCGTCTCGGTGTCGTTGTACTCGTCGGCGAGGAAGAACCAGAGGCGGTCCTCGAGGATCGGCCCGCCGAGCGTGGCGCCGGGGGTGAGCGACTTGTTCTTCTGCGCCTCCTTGTCGAAGTGCTCGCCGTTCTCGGTGAAGCTCTCGTCGGTGTAGCGCACGTCGACGGTGCCCGAGAACTGGTTGCCGCCCGACTTGGTGACCACGTTGACGACGCCGCCGGTGGCGCGGCCGTATTCGGCCTCGAAGCCGCCGGTCTGGAACGAGATCTCCTGGATGGCGTCGAAGTTGAAGTTGGTGCCGAAGGTGGAGGTCACCGGGTCGGTGGTGTCGATGCCGTCGACGAGGAAGGCGTTCTCGCCGAGGGTCGAGCCGTAGACGCTCGGGTTGTCACCGGCGCCAGCCTGCGCCGCCACGCCGCCGACCTGGAAGAGGACGTCCTGGTAGCTGCGGTTCGCCGACCCGACGGCGGCGTTCTCCAGGTAGTCGATGGTGAAGGTCTGTGCCGTGCTCACCTGCTCGGGATCGACGACGGGAGCTTCGGCGGTGACCTCGATCGTCTCGGTGGCCGGCGTCACCAGCGTGACCTGGACTTCGGTCGTGCGGTCGAGGCGGACCTGCACGCCTTCGCGATCGATCGGGATGAAGCCCTCGAGGTTCGCCGTCAGCTTGTACTCGCCGGGGGTGAGCGCCGGGAAGCTGAACGAACCGTTGGCTTCGGTGACCGTCACCTTGGGGCCGCCGATCTGCACCGGCGAGGTCACGGTGATGGTGACGCCCGGCAGTGCTTCTCCCGAGTTGTCGACGACGGTGCCGTTGATCTGGCCGGTGGTCTGGGCGACGAGCGCCGAGACCGTGAGCGCGACAAGCAACGCGCTCAGTAATGAGACTCGTTTCATTCGAGCTGCTCCTTTCCTGCGGTGAATTCGGCCTGATGGTGAGAGCAGGGAGTGCCTCAGCGCCGGGCGGGCCTTCGAGGATCGTGCCAACGAGCGAAAAGCTTGCGTTTCCCTCGGGCGACGAGCGGCCGGGCGCGTCGTGGACCGATCGTCGACCAATGCGTCGAATTGTGAGATTCAAAAACGTGTTCGTAGCGCCCGAGTGGTCCACGATGGTCCACTCCGGTCCGGGCGCGAGCGCGCCATGGCGGTCCGGCGATGCCGGCGCGCCGCGGGTCCCTAGCTGCCGAAGCGCTCGAAGGCGAGCTGGACCAGCGTCTTCTGCTCCAGCGCGTGCGCCTTCGCCGAGCCCGTCGCCGGGCTGGCGCTCTCGCTGCGCTTGACGGTGCGCACGCGGCGGCCGCCGCTCAACCGTTCGAGGCGCGGCACGGCGTAGGACAGCGCGCCCTGGTTGGCCGGCTCCTCCTGCACCCACAGCACCTCGCGCGCTTCGCGATGGCGGTCGAGGAGCGCCGACACTTCGTCCTTGGGGAACGGATAGAGCTGCTCGAGGTAGATGATCGCCGTCGTCGCGTCGCGGCGCCGGCGCCGCTCCGCTTCGAGCTCGTGGCCGATCTTGCCGCTGCAGAAGAGCAGGCGCTCGGCCTGCGGCGCCGTCGAATCGTCGAGCACCGGCAGGAAGCGCGGCCGCGCGAAGTCGGCGATCGGCGACGACGCCTCCTTCGCGCGCAGCATGCTCTTCGGCGTCATCACGACGAGCGGCTTCCTCCACTTGCGCAGCGCCTGACGCCGCAGCAGGTGGAAGTACTGCGCCGCGTTCGAGGGCTGGCAGACCTGCCAGTTGTCCTCGGCCGAGAGCTGCAGGAAGCGCTCGAGCCGCGCCGAGGAGTGCTCCGGACCCTGCCCCTCGTAGCCGTGCGGCAGCAGCAGCACCAGCCCCGAGAGCAGCCCCCACTTGTCCTCGCCGGCGGCGAGGAACTGGTCGATCGGCACCTGCGCGCCGTTGACGAAGTCGCCGAACTGCGCCTCCCACAAAACCAGCGCCTCGGGGTAATCGCGCGAGTAGCCGTACTCATAGCCGAGGATGCCCGCCTCGGAGAGCGGCGAGTCGAAGACCTCGAAGAACGCGCCGTCCGTCGCCAACGACGCAACGGGAAATACCTCGTGCTCGTCCTCGACGTCGATGAGCACGGCGTGGCGCTGGTTGAAGGTGCCGCGGCGGGTGTCCTGGCCGGTGAGGCGAACCGGCACGCCTTGCGCGAGCAACGAGCCGAAGGCGAGGGCCTCGGCCATGCCGTAGTCGACAGGCCGCGAACCGTGCCCCATCTCGCGCCGCTGCTCGAGCAGCTTGACGAGCTTCGGGTGCACGTGGAAGCCGTCGGGCACGCTGCCGATCGCGTCGGCCAGCCGCGCGAGCTCGCTCTCGGCCACGCCGGTGTCCACCTCCAGCGCGGGCTCCCAGAAGCCGCCGCGGAAGTCGCTCCAATAGTCCGGCAGCGTCGCCAGCCGCGGCTTCTTCTCCATCGCGCCGGCCCGCGCGTGCGCGGTGTCGAGCTCGGCCTGCACCTGTTGCACGACGCCCTCGAGCCAGCCGGCTTCAGCGCCGCTCTTCTCCGCATAGGAACGCCAGATCGGCGGCATGCGCTCGATGGCGGCGTAGAGGCGCGGCTGGGTGATCGTCGGGTCGTCGACCTCACTGTGGCCGTGGCGGCGGTAGCCGACGAGGTCGACGACGACGTCGGTCTGGAACTGGTGACGGAACTCGGTCGCGATGCGCGCCACCCGCACCACCGCGTCGGGATCCTCGGCGTTGACGTGGAAGATCGGCACGGGCAGCCGCCGCGCCACGTCGGTCGAGTAACGCGTCGAGGTGTACTCGCGCGGCTCGGTGGTGAAGCCGATCAGGTTGTTGGCGATGACGTGGACGGTGCCGCCGACGCGGTAGCCCGGCAGGTCGGCGAGGTTCAACACCTCGGCGAGCATCCCCTGGCCGGCGAAGGCGGAGTCGCCGTGCACCATCACCGGCACCACGCGGTGAACGCCGCTCTCGCCGAGACGACACTGCTTGGCGCGCACGCGGCCGACGATCACCGGATCGACCGCTTCGAGGTGCGACGGGTTGGAAGCGAGGTGGATGCGCACCGTGCGGCCGTCCGGCGCCGTGAAGTCGCCGGTGGCGCCGAGGTGGTACTTGACGTCGCCGCCGCCCAGCGTGCTGCGCGGGTCGACGTCCTCGAAGCCGGCGAGGATCTCGGCGATGTCCTTGCCGACGACCGTCGCCATCACGGTGAGGCGGCCGCGGTGGCTCATCGCCAGCACCACCATCTCGCAGTCGTGCTCGGCGAGCGTCGTCACCACCTCGTCGAGCAGCGGCACCAGCGCAGCGAGCCCCTCGATCGAGAAGCGCTTGCTGCCGAGGTAGCGCGACTGCAGCATCTGCTCGAACGACTCGGCGCGCACCAAGCGCTCGAGGATGCGGCGGCGGTCGGGCTGCGGCGCGGGCGCCTCCATCTGCGCCGCCACCCACTCGCGGATCCGCGCGTCGGGCACGTGCATGAACTCGACGCCGATCGCGCCGGCGTAGATGCGACGCGCCTGCTCGGCCTCGGGACCGTCGAAGGCGAGATCGGGGTGCCGGTAGGGCGGCAGCCGCCCCGGCACGTTGGCGAGCGGATCGATCTGCGCTTCGAGATAGCCCCAGCGGCGGAAGGCGTCGAGGACGGTGGTGTCGGCGAGCGTCGGCATGGCGGCGTGAGCATAACCCCCGCCGCGCGCGGCGCTCGCCGCCGCCCGTGACCCTAGTCCGGGATCGGCGTCGCCGCCGCGTCGTCGGGCGAGAAGCGGTAGAGCAGGTAGGTCCCGGCGCCGCCGGCACCGATGGCCGCGGCGCGCCAGGAACCGTTCGCCGGCCGCGGAGAGATGGTGATCTGCACGACGCCGAGGAAGTCGGCGCTCGGGCTGTACTCGACGACACCGACGCGGCCGGCGACGACGTCGACCTCCTGCTCCCGCTCGAAGACGCCGGTGGGACCGATGAAGGCGACCTCGAGGTGCATCGTGCTCTTGCCGAGGTTGACGACCGCGGCGCGGATGCTGCCGCCCGCCTCCATCGCCACCGGACCGGAGACGAGGTAGAGCGGCGCGCGCGCCTTGTCGCCCTCACCGGGCGCCGCCGGTACCGCTCCCGCCCCGGCCAACATCGAGAGCCCCAGCAACACCCAGGGCCGAATCCGCGTTGCGATCGTGCGCTTCATCGTCGGTCCTCCTCCTCCCGATCAACACGCGAAGGAGGCGTTGCCTGCGCTCGGCGCGCCTACTTCGCCGCCGCCTGGTTCTGCTGGCCGGCGATCCAGGCGTCGATCTGCTGCTCGAGGACCGGCAGCGGCACCGAGCCGTTCTCGAGCACAGCGTCGTGGAAGAGGCGCACGTCGAAGCGCTCGCCGAGCGCCTTCTCGGCGCGGGTGCGCAGCTCGCGGAGCTTCAGGTAGCCGATGCGGTACGACAACGCCTGGCCCGGCCAGGAGATGTAGCGGTCGGTCTCGGTCTCGACCTCGTGCAGCGACAGCGCCGTGTTCCCGGCCAGGTAGTCCATCACCTGCTGCCGCGTCCACCCCTTGGCGTGCACGCCGGTGTCGACGACCAGGCGGCAGGCGCGCCACATCGCGTACGTCAGCCGCCCGAAGTCGCTGTAGGGATCGGTGTAGAAGCCGGCCTCCTTGCCGAGCCACTCGGAGTAGAGGCCCCAGCCTTCGCCGAAGGCGGAGATGTAGTCGTAGCGGCGGAAGTTGGGAACGGCGCCGGCCTCGAGCGCGAGCGCGCTCTGCAGGTGATGGCCGGGCACCGCCTCGTGGAAGGTGAGCGCCTCGAGGTTGTAGAGCGGCCGCGTATTGAGCGCGTAGGTATTCACCCAGTACTCGCCCGGCTGCGTCGAGTTCGGCGGCGCGCCGTTGTAGCGGCCGGCGGTGTATTTGGGAGCGAGGAACTCCGGCACCGGCGTCACCGTGTAGGGCTGGCGCGGCAGGGTCTTGAACAGCAACGGCAGCTTGCCGTCCATCTGCTTGGCGATCCACGCCGCGTGCATGAGCAGCTCGTCGGGCGTCTTGGCGTAGAAGCGCGGATCGGTGCGCAGGAACTTGAGGAACGCCGCGAAGTCGCCCTTGAACTCCACCTTCTCGATGAGCACGTCCATCTCGGCGCGGATCGCCTTCACCTCGTCGAGGCCGATCTGGTGGATCGCGTCGGCGGTGAGGTCGTCGCGGGTGGTGAAGCGGCGAATGAGGAAGTCGTAGTACGCCTTGCCGTCGGGCAGCGCGTCGGCGGCGAGCGTCTCGCGCGTCCCCGGCAGGTACTCCTTGGTCATGAACTCGAAGAACTTGGCGTAGGCCGGCGTCACCGCCCCGAGGATGGCGTCGCGGCCCGCCTTCTGCAGCCGCTCGCGCTCGGCGGCCGGCATCGGCGCCGGCATGCGGGTGAACGGCGTCCACAGCGCGCTCTTGTCGGGGTCGAAGACGGTGAGCGGCTGGATCGACTTCTCGATCCCGACGAGCGTCGCCTTGGGCGGCGTGATGCCGCGGCGCAGCCCCTCGCGCATGAGGTCGATCGTCTGGTCCATGTAGCGCGGGTAGGCGCGCAGGCGCGCGACGTAGTTCTCGTAGTGCTTGACGGTCTGGAACGGCATCGACTGCCAGAGCAGCGGGAAGCTGCTGTAGAAGCCGGAGTCGGCGTTGAGCGTCAGGTACTGCTCGCCGAAGCGGACGGACTCGACGCGCTCCTCGAGCTGGCCGCGGAAGATGTCGTAGTTGACCTGCTCCACGGGCGGCAGGGCGGCGCGGTCGATCGCCATCAGCTCCTTGCGGAACGCCTCGCTCTCCGCCATCTGCCGCTCGAGCGCCTCCATCGAGGCGTCGGAGAGGCGGTCGTCGTAGTCGTGCACGCCGACCGAGCTCGCAAACTCCGGGACTCTCACGCAGCCGCCAGGCCCATTCGCGGTCGAAGAGGTCGTGAAGGCGGGCGACGGCGTCGCCGGCGGGTGCGCCGGCCGCGCCCTTAGCCGGCTCGTCGGCACGGGACGGAACAGCGGTGACGGCGACGACGACGAGCAGCGCGGCCAGGCAGAGGACGTCGAGCGATCGCGGCATGCGGGCTCCTCGCTGGGAATGGCGGCGGCGACCTGAGCGAGAATGTCCCCACTCGTCGCCGGTCCGCATCGGAACTGACCTTGTCGAACGCCGCCGTCGGTGCCCCGCACCGGGCGGCAAGGAGGCACTCATGAGGATATCCCCCGCTGCCGCGATCGCGACCCTCGCCGCTCTCGCTCTCCTCACGTTCACCGCCGCGCTCTCCGCGCAGGAGCTCGCCCTCACCGGCAGGGTGGTGAGCGGCGACGGCGAGCAGCCGCTCCCCGGCGCCAGCGTGTCGATCCCCTCGCTCGGCGTCCAGGCGACGACCGACGCCGAGGGGCGCTACGTGCTGCCGCTGCCTTCCGGCGCCGCCGGAAAGACGGTCGAGGTGCGGGCGAGCCTGCCGCCCTTCCAGTCCGCCGACGCCGAGGTGACGCTCGGCCCCGGGGCGACGCAGGACTTCTCGCTCGGCTACTCCTTCCACGAGACGATCACCGTCGGCTCGCGCGCGCCCGGCGTCGCCGGCGAGAAGGCGGTGCCGGTCGACGTGCTGCCGGCGCAGGCGATCGAGACGACCGGCGCCTCGGAGACGAATCAGATCATCCAGGCGCTGGCGCCGTCGTTCAACTTCCCGCGGCCGACGATCACCGACGGCACCGACTCGGTGCGGCCGGCAACGCTGCGCGGCCTGGGCTCGGACCAGGTGCTGGTGCTGATCAACGGCAAGCGCCGGCACACCAGCGCGCTCGTGCACGTCAACGGCTCCATCGGCCGCGGCTCGACCGGCGTCGACCTGAACGCCATCCCCGCTTCGATGATCGAGCGCATCGAGGTGCTCAAGGACGGCGCCGCGGCGCAGTACGGCTCGGACGCCATCGCCGGCGTCATCAACATCATCCTCAAGAGCGGGCCCGAGCCGCTGGGGCTCGACTTGAAGGGCGGCGCCACCACCCACAGCGACGGCCAGCTCATCGACGGCAGCCTGCACCAGGGCTGGTCGCTCGGCCGCGGCTGGGCCTTCGCTTCGGCCGAGTACCGCGACCGCGACGAGACCAACCGCGCCGGCGCCGACCCGCGGCCGCAGGGCTCGCGCGACCCGGTGGCGCAGCCCAACCACCACTGGGGCGACGCCAAGACCGAAGACATCATGGGCTTCTTCAATGCCTCGAAGCCGCTCGGCGACGGCGACGCCGCTCATCTCTACGCCTTCGGCGGCATGAGCCGGCGCGAGGGCTCGCACGGCGGCTTCTTCCGCCGCGCGCTGCAGAACCAGAACTGGCCGCAGATCTACCCCAACGGCTTCCTGCCGCTGATCGAGCCCGAGGTCACCGACACCTCGCTCACCGGCGGTGCGCGCGGCGCCGTCGGCGAGTGGTTCTGGGACGGCAGCCTCGGCTGGGGCAACAACGAGTTCGAGTTCAACGTCAGCGACAGCCTCAACACCTCGCTGGGGCCCAACATCCCGCCCAACCAGACGAGCTTCTACGCCGGCACGCTCGAGGCCGATCAAGTGGTCGCCAACCTCGACCTCTCGCGCGGCTTCGAGGTCGGCTTGGCGGGACCGCTCAACGTCGCCTTCGGGCTCGAGGCGCGGCGCGAGGGGTACCAGATCAAGGCCGGCGAGCCCAACTCCTACATCGACGCCGGGCATCTCGACCAGTTCGGCGCGCGGGCGCCGGCCGGCGCGCAGGTCTTCCCCGGGTTCCGGCCTTCCAACGAAGTGGATACCCACCGCGACAGCTACGCCGTCTACGTCGACCTCGAAGGCGACGTGCTGTCGAAGCTGCGGCTCGGCGTCGCCGGGCGCTTCGAGGACTACGACGACTTCGGCAGCACCAGCGACTACAAGCTGTCGGCGCGCTTCGCGCCGCTGCCGCAGCTCGTGCTGCGCGGCGCGGTGGCGACCGGCTTCCGCGCGCCGTCGCTCGGCCAGGCGCACTTCTCCACGGTGTCGACCAACTTCCTGGCGGTGGGCGGCGTGCTGGTGCCCTTCGAGGTCGGCACCTTCCCGGTCGAGAGCCCGGTGGCGCGGGCGCTCGGCGCGCCGCCGCTCGAGCCCGAGACGTCCGACCACCTGTCGGCGGGCATCGTGTGGAACCCCATCCCTGCGGTCGAGCTCGCCGCCGACTACTACGCCATCGACATCGAAGACCGCATCGTGCTGACCGGCAACTTCACCGGCGCCCAGGTGGCGCCGCTGCTGGCGCCGTTCAACGCCAACGGCGCGCGCTTCTTCACCAACGCCATCGACACCGAGACGCGCGGCTACGACCTGCGGGCGGCGTGGCGGACGGCGCTCGCCGGCGGCTCGCTCAACCTCTCCGCCGGCTACAACTCGACCGAGAACGAGGTGACGCGGGTGGCGCCGACGCCGACGCCGCTCGCCGGCCTGCAGGAGGTGCTCTTCGATCGCACCGAGCTGCTGCGCGTCGAGTGCGGCCAGCCGGAGAACAACCTGCGCCTGCAGGTCGACTACGACCACGGCAACGTCTTCGGCGTCGCGCGCGGCGCCCGCTACGGCGAGTACTGCCTCGTCGACCGCCGCGTCGTCGACCAGACCTTCGAGGCCGAGTGGGTCGCCGACCTCGAGATCGGCTACCGCTTCCCGCGCTTCACCCTGGCGGTCGGCGCGCAGAACCTCTTCGACGCCTTCCCCGACGAGAACCTCGAGCCCAACTCCAACCTCGGGATCTTCACCTACCCGAGCCACTCCCCGTTCGGCATGAACGGGAGGTTCGTCTACTCGCGGATCGGCGTGCGGTTCTAGTTGAGGTCGCAATGAAGACGTACACGTTTCGTGTACCCGAGGCGTTGCTGGACGAGATCGACGCCGAAGCACGCGCGCGCGGACTAACGCGGTCGGCTGTCGCGCGCGAGCGCCTGCGGCGCAGCTTTGAGGTCGGGAGGACGACGAACGTCGCGTCGGCGAACGAGCGCGAGCCTCGCCGCGCTCGTCGCGAGCGCGCTCGATAAGGGTCCTCGCAAGAAGGCCCGCGGCGGTGACGCCGCGGGCCTCGTTGCGTACGCGAGCGGTGCGGCGTTCGCCGGCCTAGCCGCGGTGCGCGGGCGCAGCGGCAGCGGGCTCGGCGTGGGAGCCGATGCGCATGCTGTAAAACGAGCGCCAGACGAAGACGAGCGAGGCGAGGAAGAACACCGCGGCGAGGATCAGCGAGGTCTGCCGCGACAGCTCGATGGCGAGCTCGACGGCGAGCAACCCGAAGAGGGTGGTGAACTTGATCACCGGGTTCATCGCCACCGAGGAGGTGTCCTTGAAGGGGTCGCCGACGGTGTCGCCGACGACGGTGGCGGCGTGCAGCGGGGTGCCCTTCTCCTTGAGGTCGACCTCCACCACCTTCTTGGCGTTGTCCCAGGCGCCGCCGGCGTTGGCCATGAAGATCGCCTGATAGAGGCCGAAGAGGGCGATCGAGATGAGGTAGCCGATGAAGAAGAACGGCTCCAGGCAGGCGAAGGCGAGGGTGGAGAAGAACACCGTCAGGAAGATGTTGAACATCCCCTTCTGGGCGTACTGGGTGCAGATCTCGACCACCTTCTTGGAGTCGGCGACGGAGGCCTTCTCGGCACCGGCGTCGAGACGGATGTTGCGCTTGATGAACTCGACGGCGCGGTAGGCGCCGGTGGCCACCGCCTGGATCGAGGCGCCGGTGAACCAGTAGATGACGGCGCCGCCCATCATGAGGCCGAGCAGGAAGGGCGAGTGCAGGATCGACAGCTTCTCGAGGCCGGTGGTCAAGCCGTCGGTCAACACCAGGATCAACGAGAAGATCAGCGTCGTCGCGCCCACCACGGCGGTGCCGATGAGCACCGGCTTGGCGGTGGCCTTGAAGGTGTTGCCGGCGCCGTCGTTGGCCTCCAGGAAGTGCTTGCCGCGCTCGAAGTCGGGGCTGAAGCCGTAGTCGCGCTGCAGCTCCTCGCGGATGCCGGGCGCGGTCTCGATCGTCGACAGCTCGTAGACCGACTGCGCGTTGTCGGTCACCGGGCCGTAGGAGTCGACGGCGATCGTCACCGGCCCCATGCCGAGGAAGCCGAAGGCGACGAGGCCGAAGGCGAACACCGCCGGCGCCAGCATCATCCCGCCGAGGCCGGTGTTGCTGACCAGGTAGGCGACGCCCATCAGGATGAGCACCGAGAGCCCCATCCAGTAGGCGCTGAAGTTGCCGGCGACGAGGCCGGAGAGGATGTTGAGCGAGGCGCCGCCCTCGCGCGAGCTGGTCACCACCTCCTCGACGTGCTTGGACTCCGTCGAGGTGAAGACCTTGACCAGCTCGGGGATGATGGCGCCGGCGAGGGTGCCGCAGGTGATGATGGTGGAGAGCTTCCACCACAGCGTCGGATCGCCGCCGACATTGGGGATGAGCAGGTACGACACCACGTAGGTAACGGCCACCGACACCAGCGAGGTGAGCCACACCAGCGAGGTGAGCGGCGCCTCGAAGTTCATCTCGTCGACCTGCGCGTAGCGCGCCTTGGCGATGGCGCCGTTGAGCCAGTAGGAGGCGGCCGAGGTGACGATCATCATGATGCGCATGACGAAGATCCACACCAAGAGCTGCACCTGCGCCGCCGGGTCGCTGACCGCCAGCAGGATGAAGGTGATGAGCGCCACGCCGGTGACGCCGTAGGTCTCGAAGCCGTCGGCCGTCGGCCCCACCGAGTCGCCGGCGTTGTCGCCGGTGCAGTCGGCGATGACGCCGGGGTTCCTGGCGTCGTCTTCCTTGATGTTGAAGACGATCTTCATCAGGTCCGAGCCGATGTCGGCGATCTTGGTGAAGATGCCGCCGGCGATGCGCAGCGCCGCGGCGCCCAGCGACTCGCCGATGGCGAAGCCGATGAAGCAGGGGCCGGCGTAGTCGCCCGGCACGAAGAGCAGGATCGCCAGCATGATCACCAGCTCGACCGAGATGAGCAGCATGCCGATCGACATGCCGGCCTTGAGCGGGATGTCGTAGGTCGGGAACGGCTTGCCGCGCAGGCTGGCGAAGGCGGAGCGGCTGTTGGCGAAGGTGTTGATGCGGATGCCGAACCAGGCGACCCCGTAGCTGCCGGCGATGCCGATGAGGCTGAACAGCAGGATGACGATGACCTTGATCGCCGGGTAGCCGTGCGTCACGTTGCCGGCGGCGTCGGTGGTCGCCGCCAGCTTGCCGAAGTAGATGGCGGTGATGGCGCCGATGAAGAGCCAGAGCAGGAGGATGAACTTGCCCTGGGTGGTGAGGTAGGTCTTGCAGGTCTCGTAGATCAGCTCCGAGATCTCGCGCATCGACCGGTGCACCGGCAGGTTCTTGAGCTGCACGTACATGCCGAGCCCGAACAGCAGGCCGAGCACGCAAACGCCCATGCCGAGCAGCAGCAGGTTGTGGCCGCTCATGCCGAAGAAGCTCTGGCTGGCGAGGTCGGGCACCGTCAGGTCGGCCTCGCTGGCGTGCAGGGCCGGCGCGCCGGCGAGCGCGAGCAGCAGGGTGAGGGCGGCCAGTGCCAGGGCGCCGCCGCGGCGGCCCCTGCGCGCGCCCGCAGGGGCATCGGTGGAGACGGATCGATACATACGGTCCTCCCGGATCAACGCATCCCCGCGGGCTCCGGCCGCGCGGGCCTTCACGACTGGGTGGGGGACCCGCGGCGCGGTCCCCGGCCGGATCTCCGGAGGCTGCGCAGGCCGCGGGGTCGGAAAAAAGCGGCGGGATGCTACCACGGGCAGGGGACGCCGGCGCCCGCCCTGCATTCCCAAATAACACGAGCCGCCCCGGCGGGCGGCCCGTTCTCAGCCGATGACGTGAGTCGCCTACTTCCGCTTGGCGACGATCTCCATCATCTTCATCTCTTTGCCGTCGGGCCCAGGGGCGTACATCTCGGTCTTGAAGGTGTTGTCGTCGGTCCAGCTCATCACCGAGCGCATGGTCATCTTCTGCCCGCTCATCGGATCCCAGCCGTCGCCGGTGTAGGTGCAGACGCCCTTGGCGTCGCAGGTGCCGGTCGAGTACATGATGCCGGTGCCCATGTTGTCGACCCAGGTGTCCTCGTAGCGCTTGGCGACGTTGTTGTAGGCGCTGGTGGCGCGGCCGTGGAAAGGCTGGCCCATGAAGTCGCCGTGCCAGTCGGCGACCACGTAGCGGCCGCCCATCTGCGCTTCGGCGTGCATCGTCCCCGTCGACTGCGCGGGCGGCGCGCCGGGCGCCATCCACATGGTGTTGGTGAACGTCCAGTCGCCGGCCATCTTGGCGAGCCGCTGGTGCTCGGGACCGGGCGCGGCGGCCTGCATCATCTTCTGCATGTCGGCGTCGCTCATGCCGCCGGCGGCCGGCTCGGCGGGCTTGGTGTCGTGTTGATGCTCGTGTTGCGCGAGCGCGGGAACGGCGACGACGAACAAGGCGAGAACGGCGGCGGTACAGCGGAACTTCATGGTCGACCTCCTCGGGGTTGTTTGCGACGAACGAGCCTACCGCAGACGACGACGCCCGGATTTCTCCCGCCCACCTTGCCGCGGCTATGATTCCGCCCCGCACCGCACAACAACTCGGAGGAGCCTGCATGGCGAAGCCCGCTGCTACGGTGGAATCGGCGGAATCGGTCGACCGCTCGTCCGGCTTCGTGCGCGAGCTGGGGCTGCTCGACTCGACGATGATCGTCGCCGGCTCGATGATCGGCTCGGGGATCTTCATCGTCTCCGCCGACATCGCGCGGCAGGTGGGCTCCTCGGGCTGGCTGCTCGCCACCTGGGTGTTCACCGGCCTGCTCACCATCGCGGCGGCGCTCTCCTACGGCGAGCTGGCGGCGATGATGCCGAAGGCCGGCGGCCAGTACGTCTACCTGCGCGAGGCGTTCTCGCCGCTGTGGGGCTTCCTCTACGGCTGGGCGCTGCTGCTGGTCATCCAGTCGGGCACGATTGCCGCCGTCGCGGTGGGCTTCGCGCGCTACCTCGGCGTGCTGGTGCCGTGGATCTCGCCCACCAACTGGCTGCTGCGGCCGATCGACGTCTCCGACAAGTACGCGATCAGCCTCTCCACCCAGCAGCTCGTCGGCATCCTCATGGTGGTGTTCCTCACCTGGCTCAACACCCGCGGCATCCGCATCGGCAAGCTGATCCAGAACGTCTTCACCTCGGCGAAGACGCTGTCGCTCGTCGCGCTCATCGTGCTCGGCATCCTCGTGGGGAGAAACGCCGAAGCCATCGCCGCCAACTTCTCCAACATGTGGACGCCGGTCGACCCCGCCACCATCCGGCCCGAGATGCTCGGCGGCCTGCCGACGCTCACCGCCGCCGCCGGCGCGCTCGGCCTGCTGGTCGCCCTCTGCGTCGCCCAGGTGGGCTCGCTCTTCTCCTCCGACGCCTGGAACAACATCACCTTCACGGCCGGCGAGGTGAAGGACCCGCGGCGCAACATCCCGCTCTCGCTCGCCTACGGCACGCTGCTGGTGACGGCGCTCTACTGCCTCGCCAACGTCGCCTACCTCTGCACGTTGACCCTCGACCAGATCCGCACCGCTCCCGACGACCGCGTGGCGACGGCGGCGCTGTCGGTGATCTTCGGGCCGGCGGGCGCGGCGATCATGGCGGTGGCGATCGTCATCTCCACCTTCGGCTGCAACAACGGCCTGATCCTCGCCGGCGCGCGCGTCTACTACGCGATGGCGAAGGACGGCCTCTTCTTCAGGAAGACCGGCGTCCTCAACGAGCGCCACGTGCCGTCGTTCGGCCTCGTCATCCAGTGCATCGTCACCTGCCTCATCGTGCTGCCGCGCACGCGCATCCTCGACGAGCGCGGGGGGCCGGTGGTCGACGCCATCTCCGGCGAGCCCACCTACGGCAACCTCTACGGCCAGCTGCTCGACTGGGTGGTCTTCGCGGTGCTCATCTTCTACGTGCTGACGATCGCCGGGTTGTTCGTGCTGCGGAAGAAGCGGCCCGACGCCGAGCGCCCCTACCGCGCCTTCGGCTACCCGGTGGTGCCGGCGCTCTACATGGTTGCCGCGTCGACGATCGCCTTCGTGCTGCTGCTGTACAAGACCAAGACCAGCCTGCCCGGGCTCGTCATCGTGCTCGCCGGCGTGCCCGTGTATCTGTGGTGGCGTGGGCGCGCGGCGGCGAGAGCCGCCGGCTAGCGACACCGGACAACCGCGCGTCGCGCCTCAGCGGTGCGCTTCGAGCGTCGCCGGATCGCGGCGCGGCAGCGCGTTGAGCGGTCCGAACAGGCGCTCGAGCGCGACACCGTCGGCGGCGGCGCCGGCGAGCAGCGCGGCGCGGTCGCCGACCACCACCGCGACGAGCTCCTGCGGGCGCAGGTGACGCTGCGCGACCCGCTGCACGTCACGCGCGGTGACGGCGGCGAAGCGCTCGCGGCGGCGCGCCCAGTACGCGTGCGGACGGCCGAGCAGCTCGTCTTCGGCGAAGCGGCCGGCGCGGCGCTCGGCGGAGTCGAAGAGCAGCGGCTCGAGGTCGAGCAGCGAGCGCTTGGCGAGCTCGAGCTCGACCTCCGGCACCGGCTCGTCGCGGAGCCGCAGCAGCTCGCCGCGCGCGAGGGCGAGGGCGCGCGCCGCGCGGCGCGCGTCCGTCTCGAGGAAGAGTTGCACGGTGCCGGGGCTCTTGAGCCCCAATGTCAGGCGGGCGTTGGCGCGGTAGGCGAGGCCTTCTTCGGCGCGCAAGCGGCGGCGCAGGCGCGACACCGCGCCGTCGCCGCCGAGCACCTCGGCGAGCACCTGCAGCGCCGCCTCGTCGGGGTCGTCCCAGCCCTGGCGCACGGGACCGCGGTGACCGAGCATGACCTTGGCCTGCGGGCCGGGCCAATCGCGGACATAGAGCCCCGCCGCGGGCGCCGGCGCGAGTGGAGCCGCCGCCGGCGACGCCGCCGCACCCGCATCCTTCCAATCGCCGAGCAGGCCGTCGAGCGTCCGCACGATCTCCGTCGCCTTCACATCACCGGAGACGGCGATCACCATGCGGCCGGGACGCCAGTGCGCGCGGTGGAAGGCGACGAGGTCGTCGCGCGAGACGGCGCCGAGGTGCGCGGGGCGCATCTCGCGCACCCCGACGTGATCGCCGCCGAAGAGCAGCCATCCCCACTCGCGATCGAGGACGTCGAGCGGATCGTCCTCGCGCCGGCCGAAGCTCTCGCGCAGGTTGCCGGCGAGCTGCGCCAGGCGCGCCGCGTCAAAACGCGGCGCGCGCACCATGGCGGCGAAGAGCGGCAGCGCCTCGGCGAGCACGCGGCTGCCGCAGTCGAGCGAGGCCCCGCTACGGGTGGTCCCGCCCAGGCTGTCGATGTCGGCGGCGAGCGCGTCCGCGCGCGCATCGAAGGTGTCGGCGTCCCACGAACCTGCACCGCCCCGCCGCAGTAGGGCGCCGGCCAAGCCGGCAAGGCCGATGCGCTCCGGCGCATCGAGAAAGTCGCCGGCATCGACAGCAAGGTGGATCTGCACGAGCGGCAGCGAGTGGTCCTCGTCGACGTAGACCGGCATGCCGTTCTTGAGCGTGTGACGCATCCTCTCGGCGTCGGGAAGCGCGAACGTCCGCGGCGCGAAGCGGAGGTCGCCCGGGCGCGGTGGCACCTGCGCCATCGCGACCATGGCGAGCAGCAACCATCCGACTGCTGCGAACGCCGCGCGCAGTCGTCGTCTGTAGGGTGCGCTCTGCGCACCATCCGGACGGCGCGCAGAGCGCGCCCTACGGGATCGCGGAGCCAGCCTCCTTCGTAGCGCCCGCGTCATCGCCCGCCTCCGCGCACGACCCGCACCACCAGCCGCCGCTCGGAGGCGAGGTACTGCCGCGCCACGCGCTGCACGTCCGCAGCCTCGACAGTGAGCACTGCAGCTGGCCAACTCTCGAGCCCGCGCCAGCCACCCTGCGCGTCGGCCACCAAGAGTCGCAGCGCGAAGTCGATCGGCTCGCGCATGCCGCGCCAGGCGTCCGTCGTCGCCTGGTTGCGCACGCGCAGCAGCTCGTCGGCCGACGGTGTCGCGCTCTGCAGCCGCGCGAGCTCGGCGTCCCACGCATCCACCAGCGCTTGCGGAGCCGCGTTGCCGCGCGCCTCGAGCTCGACGGCGAAGACGCCGCCCTGGCGTCCCGCCTCGTGACGCGCCGCCGCGGCGAAGGCGAGCGGCCGCTGCTGCACCAGCGCGCGGTGAAGCCGGCCGCTGCGCCCTGCGAGCACGCCGGCGAGCACGTCGAGCGCCGGCCGGTCGGCGTGCCCGGCGGGCACTGTGGGATAGAGCACCCGCGCCTGCGGCGGGCAGGCGCAGGCGCGATCGAGCGTGCCCATCGCGCCGCGCGAGGGCGAAACGGCAGTGGCAGCGGGTGCGTTAGCCGCGGCCGCTCCGCTCGAACCGCGTTCCTCGGCGCCGGCTGCCCGCGTCCGCGGCAGCCGGCCGAAGTAGCGACGCGCCAGCTCGCGCGCACGCTCCGCTGCGAAGTCGCCCACCAGCACCGCCGTCAGCTCCGGGGCGCCGTAGTGACGCGCGAAGAAGGCCTCGGCGTCGGCGCGCCGCACGCGGGCCAGCGCCTCCGGCGTGCCGCCCGCCGGCGCGGCATAAGGATGCTGCCCCCAGAACAGTCGCTGCACCTCCTCGTCGAGCGGCCCGCTGGGCAGCGACTCGAGCCGCTGGCGACGCTCCTCGCCGATCACCCGCAGCTCGCGGTCGAGCTCGCCGAAGGCCGGCTCGAGGAGGCGGTCCGACTCCAGCCAGAACCAGAGCTCGAGCTGCTCGCTCGGCAGCCGCAGGAAGTAGGCGGTGAGGTCGCGCTCGGTGCGCGCGTCGATGCCCACCGCGCCGGCCTCGGTGTAGTGGCGCGCGAAGTCGCTGGCGGTGGTGCGGCGGCTGCCGTTGTGCAGCAGGTGCTCGACGAGGTGGGCGATGCCGGCGCCGCCCGGCGGCTCGTCGCCCGCGCCGCGCCGCGTCGCCCAACCGGCGGCGACGAGCGCCGTGCCCGGCCGCGGCGCGAGCAGGACGCGCATGCCGTTGTCGAGCACCAGCTCCTCGACCGGCAGCTTGAACGGAGCGTCGGCCGCGGCCGCGATCGTCACCGCGGCGGCGACGAGCAGCAGCGACAAGGCAAGACAGCGACGAAGCGCGCGCCGAGCGATCACGGTGGCAATCGTAGCGATTGACTCTCGGTGCGCGCCGGCCATGCGCGGCCCCGCGCGTCTCGCTTCATGCCGTTCGCACCGTCCCTCCCACCGCTCGTCTCGCCGTTCCTACCGGCGGGCCTGTTCAGGCGTAACGCTTTGTGGCAGAGTCCCCCGGCGCCCCGCGCAGCCAGCCGATCCCACAGCCGCAAACGAGCTTTCGGAGGAACACCGGATGTCCCTGATGCGAACGAAGCCGATCGACCAACTGCTGGCCGAAGGAGCCGCGCACGACACCGTCGTGGTCAACCAGGGCGGCGAGATCATCGGCGAAGCAACGCTGAAGCGCACCCTCGGCCCCTGGGCGCTCATTGCCCTCGGCATCGGCGCCATCATCGGCGCCGGCCTCTTCGCGCGCACCGCCGCCGCCATCGCCGACCGCTCGGGGCCCTCGGTCACCCTCGCCTTCATCGTCGCCGGCATCGGCTGCGCCTTCGCCGGCCTCTGCTATGCCGAGTTCGCCTCGATGATCCCCATCGCCGGCAGCGCCTACACCTACTCGTACGCCACCATGGGCGAGCTGCTCGCCTGGATCATCGGCTGGGACCTGGTGCTCGAGTACGCCGTCGGCGCTGCGACGGTTGCCATCGCCTGGAGCGAGTACTTCAACCGCGTGCTGGGCTTCTTCGGCATGGAGCTGCCTTACGAGTGGTTCCACTCGCCGTTGCAGCACACCGCCGATGGCACGCGCGGGATCATGAACGTCCCCGCCGTCTTCATCCTCTTGATCCTGACGCTGCTCCTGGTACGCGGGACGCAGGAGTCGGCCTTCGTCAATTCCATCATCGTCGTCACCAAGGTGGCGATCGTCCTGATGGTCATCGCCCTCGGTTGGGGCTTCATCAACCCGGCCAACCACACGCCGTTCATCCCCGAGGCCACGACGTATACGACGCCCGAGGGGCTCTCTCACAACTACGGCGGCATCCTGGGGATCCTCGGCGCCGCCGGGGTCGTCTTCTTCGCCTACATCGGCTTCGACGCCGTCTCGACGGCGGCGCAGGAAGCGAAGAATCCCAAGCGCGACATGCCGATCGGCATCCTCGGCTCGCTTGCCATCTGCACCGTCCTCTACGTGCTCTTCTCGTGGGTGCTGAGCGGCCTCGGTTCGGTCGACGTCTTCCGCGGCCCCGGCCGCGAGGCGTCGGTCGCGTACGCGATCAATACCTACATGCCGGGGTACGGGTGGCTCGCCGACGCGGTGACCGTCGCCATCCTGGCGGGGTTCTCTTCGGTGATCCTGGTGATGCTGCTCGGCCAGTCGCGCGTCTTCTACTCGATGAGCCGCGACGGCCTGGTGCCGAAGGTCTTCTCGGACGTGCACAAGCGTTTCAAGACCCCCCACAAGTCGAACTGGCTGTTCTTCCTCTTCACCGCCGCCTTCGCCGCCTTCGTTCCGGGCGACGTGGTGGGCGAAATGACCAGCATCGGCACCCTCTTCGCGTTCATCCTGGTCTGCATCGGCGTGTGGATCATGCGGGTGAAGCGGCCTGACATACCGCGCGGATTCGTCGTGCCCATGCTGCCGGTCGTGGCCATCCTCGGTGTGCTGGTGAGCGGCGCGATGATCTACGGCCTCGGGTGGAAGAACTGGATGCGTCTGCTGGTCTGGCTGGCCATCGGTCTCGTCCTCTACTTCGCCTACGGCGTCAGGCACAGCAAGCTGGCCAAGGAAGGCAAGTAGGACCACCCACCCTCGCCGCCCGGCGAGGCTTGCGAACCAAGACGGCCGCCCATCGGGGCGGCCGTCGTCGTCTGGGGCTCGCGCGACGAAGATGACGCGCGCCGCGGCGGATCGATCGCGCTCGACTCGCCGGTGCGCGATGACAGAATCCGCCGCGATGCGCCGCCGGTTTGCTGTCGCGTTTGCCGCCGCGATCGTTCTCTTCGCTCAACTTGCGGTCGGCGGAGCGCCGCTCGGCGCCGCGCCCGATCCGCTGCAGCCCGCCGGCAGCGGCGGCGTCGTAGAGCTGACGCGCTCGCTCGACCGGCTCGCCCAGCACCGGCGACTGATGATCTTCGCCGCCCACCCCGACGACGAGGACGACACGCTGCTCGCGGTGGCGTCGCTCGGCGACGGCACCGAGGTCGCGTACCTGTCGCTCACCCGCGGCGAGGGCGGCCAGAACCTCATCGGCGACGAGCTCGGCGAGTGGCTCGGCGTGCTGCGCAGCGAGGAGCTGCTCGCCGGCCGCCGCGTCGACCGCGGTCGCCAGTACTTCACCCGCGCCTACGACTTCGGCTACACCGAGTCGGTCGACGAGAGCTTCGCGCGTTGGCCGCGCGAGGAGCTTCTCGTCGACGCGGTGCGCGCCATCCGCCGCTTCCGCCCGCAAGTGGTGGTCGCCGTCTTCCCGCCGACCGAGCGCGCCGGCCACGGCCAGCACCAGGCGTCGGGCGCGCTCGCCGCCGAAGCCGTTCGCCTCGCCGGCGACGCGATGGCGATGCCGCAGCTCGATGCCGAAGGGTTGGTTCCGTGGCAGCCTGAAGCGCTCTTCCGTGAAGCGTGGTGGGACCCGGAGTCGGCGACCGTCGTGCTGTCGAGCCAGCGGCTCGATCCGCTCACCGGCCGCACGCTCTACCAGCTGGCGATGGAAGTGAGGAGCCTCCACCGCTCGCAGAGCGTCGGCCAGCTCCAGGACCTCGAGGCGCGGCCGGTGCGGCTGCGCCGCGAGGCGCCGGCGGTCGAGGGCGCGGACGCGCTCTTTGCCGGCTTCGACACCGGCTTACAAGCGCTCGCGCGGATGGTGCCCGAGGGGCCGGAATCGGTGCAGCTCAGTGTGCTCCTCGGCGACGTCGAGGCCGCCGTCGCCGACGCGCGGCGCGGGCTCGCCCCCGGCCGGCTCGGCGAAGCGGCCGCGCCGCTCGCGCGCGCGCTGCGTGCGTTGCGCGAGACGCAGGCGGTGGTGGCGTCATCGTCGTTCGCGACGAGCGCCGACGCGCGCCACCTCGCCGCGTTCCTCACGGAGAAGGAGGAGACGGCGAGCGAAGCGCTGGCGGCGGCGCTCGGCCTCGTCGTCGACGCCACCGCGGCGCGCGCCGACGTCGTGCCCGGCAGCGAGCTGCCGGTGACGGCGCGCGTCTTCAATGGTGGCACCGCGTCGCTGCGGCTGCGCGCGCTCACGCTCGAGAGCCCCGCCGCGTGGACAACGCCGGTCGCGGTGGCGCTGCGCGCCGCGCCGACAACCGGTGCGGCGACGAGCAGCTCATCGACGACGGCCGCGGCGACGACGGCCGCCGCGCCAACGACTGCGCCGACGACGGGAGGTGCGCCTTCCACTGGTGCACCGCCTTCGACGAGCGACGCCGCATCGACGGCCGCCGAGCCTGAGCCCATGGTTGAACCGCCGCCCGAGCCCGTTTCGCTCGCGCCAGGCCTGCTGCTATCGCTCCCCGCGCGCCTCACCGTCGACGCGACGGCCGTGCCGACGGCGCCCTACTTCATGCGACGGCCGCGGCTCGGCGACCTCTACGACTGGAGCGACGTGCCGCCAGAGGTCCGCGGCGAGCCGTTCGAGCCGCCGCCGCTGCTGCTGCGCGCCGAGATCGAGATCGGCGACGAAGGAACGACGATCGACGTAGCCCCGGCCGCGCCGCCAGCGGGCGACGAGCTCCACTTCCCTACCGAGATCACGTCCGAAGCCGAGTCTCGGGTCGCCGCCACCATCGATGGCGGCGCGCCGCTCGTTCTCACTCTCGTCCGCGAGGTCGTCGCCGTCGCGCGCAGCCTCTCGCGCGGCGAGGTGCGCTCGCCGCTGCGGGCGGTGCCGGCGCTCGAGGTCGACGTGGCGCAGGCCATGCTCCCCTGGCCGCTCGACGACAAGCGGCCACGGCTGCTGCGCGTCGCTCTCGACGCCCACGCGCCCGTCGAGGGGCAGATCAGCGTGCTGGTGCCCGAGGGCTGGCCGCCGGTGCCGCTCCAGCCGTTCACCATCCCCGCCGGCGAGCGCCGCACCTTCGACCTGCCGCTGGCGCCGCCGGCTGACCTCGCGACCGGCCGCACCTCGCTCGAGGTCGGCGCCGTCACCTTCGACGGCGGCCGCTACTTCGCGGCCTACCCGCTCGTCGATTACGACCACGTGCGGCCGCGGCCGGTGCCCGACCCGGCGCGCGTCGGCATCTCGGCGTTCCCGCTCGCGCTGCCCAAGCTGCAGGCGGTCGCCTACGTGCCCGGCGCCGCCGATCACGCGCCGGAGGCGCTGCAGGCGGTGGGCGTGCCGCTCGAGATCCTGTCGGCCGAAGCGCTGCTCGCGCGCGACCTCGGCGCCTTCGACGCCGTCGTCATCGGCCCGCGCGCCTACGACGCGGCGCCCGAGCTCGCCGCCGCCAACGGCAAGCTGCTCGACTTCGTGCGCGCCGGCGGCCTCCTCGTCGTGCAGTCGCAGCGCGCCGACTACTTCACCAGGAGACTGGCGCCGCTGCCGCTCGAGATGGCGCGCGGCAACGCCACCCGCACGACCGACGAGACGGCGCCCGTGCGCCTCCTCGCTCCCGAGCACGCGGTGCTGACGACGCCCAACCCCATCGAGGCGAGCGACTGGGAGGGATGGGTACAGGAGCGCGGCCTCTACTACCCGCAAACGTGGGACGCGGCGTACGTGCCGCTCCTCGCCATGGCCGACCCCGGCAAGCCCGAGCTCGAAGGCGCGCTGCTCGTGGCGCCGTATGGCCAGGGGACGTTCGTCTACACAGGGATCGCGTTCTTCCGCCAGCTGCCGGCGGGTGTGCCCGGCGCCTATCGGTTGTTCGCCAACCTGCTGGCGCTCGCCAAGCCGCGGGTGCAGAGCGAAGATTTGTTGGAGGAGGGACTGTGAGGGCTCTGCTCTCGTCATCGCGAGGCCGCGAAGCGGCCGCGGCGATCTCGATCTCACAATCGCCACTGTCGTTCCGTGGCGCATCGAGATTGCTTCGTCGCTGCGCTCCTCGCAATGACGGGGTCACGCGTACGAGATCGCGCGCGACGCTTGCAGGCTGCGCACTCGGTGCGCTTCTCACCTTCGCCGCCTGCTCGCGCGACGCGCGCACGCCGCTCGTCCTTTACTCGCCGCACGGGCGCGACCTCTTGCAACTGTTCGAGATGACCTACGAAAAGGCCCATCCCGACATCGACGTGCGCTGGCTCGACATGGGCTCGCAGGACGTCTACGACCGCGTGCGCTCCGAGGCCGCCAACCCGCAGGCTGACGTCTGGTTCGGCGGGCCGGACACCATCTTCGCGCGCGGCGCCGCCGAGGGGCTGCTGCAACCGCACCGGCCGGCGTGGGCCGACGCGCTCACGGCAGACTGCCGCGCGCCGCAGGACCTCTACTTCTGCCTCTACCTGACGGCGCCCGTCCTCGTCTACAACCGCGACGCGGTGCCGGCGGCGGAGGCGCCCGCCGACTGGGAAGACCTTCTCGACCCGCGCTGGAAGGGAAAGGTGCTCATCCGCGACCCGCTCGCCTCGGGCACCATGCGCACGCTCTTCGGCATGGTGCTGGCGCAGTCGGTCGCCGAGACCGGCAAGCCCGAGCGCGGCTTCCAGTGGCTCGCCCGCCTCGACGAGCAGACCAAGGAGTACGTGCAGAACCCGGCGCTGCTCTTCACCAAGCTCTCGCGGCGCGAGGGCCTGATCACGGTGTGGGAGCTCACCGACATGTTCTGGCAGCAGCAGCGCGGCGTGCCCATCGCCTACAAGTTCCCGACCAGCGGCACGCCGGTCATCGCCGATGCGGTGGGGATCGTGGCGAAGGCGCCGCACGCGGAGCAGGCCAAAACGTTCGTCGACTGGCTCGGCACGCTCGAAGCGCAGCGGTTGGCGGCGGAGAAGGCGTATCGCCTGCCGGCGCGCACCGACCTGCCGCGCGAGCAGCTGCCTGCGTGGGCGCAGGAAGTGCTGGCGCAGATGAAGCCGGCGAGCTACGACCGCGCGCTCGTCGCCAAGCACGGCGCCGAGTGGATGGAGCGCTGGGACCGGCAGATCCGCGGGCGCGGCGTTCGAGGTCTCGCGGCACAGTGAGCGACGGCGAGCCGGCCGGCGGCGGCGCGGGCGCTGCCGCGCGTGGCGACGGATCGATGGCCGCCGACGCGACGGCGGCGCGGACAAGCGGGATTGCCGACGTGACCGGACCAAGCGGCCGCCCCTTCGTCGAAATCATCGAGGTCGCGAAGAGCTTCGGCGCGACGCCGGTGCTGCGCGGCCTCTCGCTCGCTGTTGTCGAAGGGGAGGTGTTGGCGCTCCTCGGACCCTCGGGCTCGGGGAAGACGACGCTGCTGCGCTTGCTCGCCGGCTTCGAAGAGGCCGACCGCGGCAGCATCCGCCTCGGCAGCGTGGACGTGACGCGGCTGCCGCCGGCGCGGCGTGGCGTCGGCATGGTCTTCCAGCACTACGCGCTCTTCCCGCACCTCGACGTCGGCGAGAACGTCGCCTTCGGCCTCCACGGCCGCGGCCTCGACAAAGCCGAGACAACGCGCCGCGTCGCCGAGGTGCTGGCGCTCGTCGACCTCGCGGGCTACGAGCGCCGCGCGGTGTCTGCGCTCTCCGGCGGCCAGCAGCAGCGAGTGGCGCTGGCGCGTGCGCTGGCGCCGGAGCCGCGGCTGCTGCTCCTCGACGAGCCGCTGTCGAACCTCGACCCGTCGCTGCGCGAGCGCACGCGCCGCAAGCTGCAGGAGGTGCTGCGCCGCCTCGGCATCACCACCGTGCTGGTGACGCACGAGCAGGAGGAGGCCTTCGACCTCGCGCAGCGCGTCGCCGTGCTGTGGGGCGGCGAGCTCCAGCAGGTGGGCTCGCCGGAGGAGCTCCACGAGCGGCCCAGCAACCGCACCGTCGCCGCGTTCGTCGGCCGCGCCAACCTGCTGCCGGGCCCGCTGCGCCGCGGCGGCGACGGCGAGTGGCGCGTGGAAGTGGCGCCCGGCGTCACCTGGCCCGGCGAGCTCGTCGACGACTTGCGCGAAGGCGACGCGGTCGAGCTCATGCTGCGCCCGGAGTCGCTGGCGTTCGTCGGCGTCGGCGCGCCGAACGCGCTCTTCGGCCGCGTCGCCGAACGTCGCTACACGGGCGCCATCAGCCGCTTCCGTATCGAAGCCGATGGCGGCATCGAGATCGAGCTCGTCGCCTCGTCGCGGGCCGCGCACGTCGACGAGCGCGTCGCCGTCGCTCCCGGCGGCGGCGGCCCGTCGGGGCGTATCTGGGCGGCGCCGCCCAGCGAGCCCAGCGGCTAGCACGACCGATCCCGAAGCTCGAGCTGGCCGCGACCCACGTCGCGACCCGCAGCTACCCTTCCGGTCGGTCGGTGAGCTCGATCTCGACGTAGCGATCGCTCGACAGCTCGAGCTCGTGGACGCCCAGGAGCTTGAAGTCGGAGTCGACGGCCTCGACCTTGTACGCCCCGGGCTCCAGCCCCTCGAGACGAAACCCCCCGTTCTGGTTGACCACGGCAGATCGGTTTGACGATGCCGAGCGCGCCTTGACGAAGGCCGCCCGCAACGGCCCGACCCTCTGCCAGAGCTTTCCGCTGAGCGTCAGCCCGGGCGGGAACTCGAGATCGCAGACGGCTTCGCGGGAGTCGGCGGGCAGGCTCACCGTCGCTTGGACGCTGCGGCCGGAGAAGGTGCGGGCGGAGACGGTGTACTCGCCGGGCGGCAGGCCGCGAATCTCGTACTCCCCGCGCGCATCGACACGCGCCACGCCCGGAGCGCTGGGAGGTTGATGGACGACCTGGGCCATCACGAGGTCCCGCGCGGGAAGCCCGAGCACCCTGCCGCGGAGAGCTCCGCCGCGATCCAGGACGATGCGCAGACCGCTCACGGAAGACGCGGTCACCGAGACCGGCATCGTCGCCGAGAGGTAGCCTTTGCTGCGGGCGTCGAAGGTGTAGTCGCCGGGCTTCACTCCTCTCAGCACGAAGCGGCCGGAGTCGTCACTGAGGGCGTGTAGGCCGACATAGGGTGAATTCGCGGTCAAGCTCAGGCTCACTCCCGATATCGGCTCGCCGGCCGCATCCACGACCTCGCCGGCGACCTCCAGCCCGCGTTCCAGACGGATGTCGAGACGGTTCTCGCCGGCGCGCACCTCCACGTCCTGTTGCGCCTGCACGTAGCCCGGCTCCTGGACGAAGAACGACCACACGCCCTCGTCGAGGCCTTCGGCGCGGTAACTCCCGCTGCTGTCGGTCCGCGGTGTAAAAGCGAGCACCGAGGAACGGACGGTCGGGTCCTTGCTCCTCACCCACACGGAGGTCTGCGCGATCGGCTCGCCGTCGGGTCCCCTGACCTGGCCGACGACGCTCGCCGGGGCCGTCTGCAGCACGATCTCCAGGTTCTCCACGTCGCCTTCGGCGGGGACCTCGACGGCCACCTCTTTCGGCACGTAACCGGGGGCGGCGATGGCGAGGAGGGCCGCGCCGGCGGTTTGCGCCTCGAGCTCGAAGCGCCCGTCGGCGTCGTCCGCCTTCGCTACCCCGAGCACGGGGGGCATCCCCGCACGGCGCAAGTCGAGGTTGGCGCGACTGACAGGGTTGCCTCGCTCGTCGCGGATCGAGCCGGAGACGCGGCGAGTCCGCTCCAACACGATCGTCAGCGGTTCCCGCGTCGGGGCCTCCACGGCGAGCGACTTCCACCTAAAGCCCGGCTTGACGACCGCCAGCATGGTGGTCGAGCCGCCCGCACGAATCATCGAGAATCGGCCGTCCGCATCCGTCGCAACCTCGTTCTCGATCCCGTGCAAGGCATCCTGCGCATCGATCCTGACAGCGGCGATGGGGCGATCGCGGGCGTCGACGACCCGCCCTTCGATCACGGCGCCTGCCTCGAGACGAAAGACGCCGAGGTCCCGGGCGCCGGCCGCAGCGCCGACGGTCACTCCGGGCGCGTGCAGGGGCGCCCGACCGGCGGCGCGCACCAGCAGGTCGTAACTGCCGGGCGACAGGCCGGTGAAGGCGAGAAGCCCCCGGTCATCGGAGACCGCCCGGGGCTTCTCGCCGGCCGCGGGCCCGCTTTCGGGCCACGGCGCGAGGATGCCTTCGGCGCCCGCGATCGGCTCGCCATCCTGGCCGACGACCCTCGCAGACGCCGGCACGGGGCGCCGCAGGACGACCTTCACCGTCCGCCCCTCGCGCACGGCGAGGCTGCCGAGCAAGGACTTGACCGGGAGGAAGTCCGGGTGGGTCGTCCACAGCTCGGCCGGGTCCGTCATACCGAAGAGCTTCAGCCGCGCGGATCCCCGCGCATCGCTTCTCGCAAAGAAGGTCGCGAGGTTGGTGCTCACCCGCGTCTCCGCCCCCGCCACCGGTCGTCCCGCCTCGTCGATCGCCTGGACGACGACGGAGGGCGCCGACCGGAGATAGAACGTCGGGCCGGAGCCGGGCTGGACGAGGTCGTCGAACGCCAGGCTCGCTCCATCCATGGTGGCCACCAGCGGCGCCTCTCGGCTCACCGGCGGGCGAACCCGGTAACGGCCCTGAAGGTCCGACCGCGTGAAGGCGGCGGGAGCGTCGGCGGGCCAGACGAGAGCCCCGGTGAGAGGCTGACGAGTCGACGCGTCCAATACCTTTCCAACCAGCTCGGCGGCCGCGGGCGGCAGCTCGAACCGCACGTCGTCAACGGATCCGCTGGTGTGACGCAGGACCTCGCGGACTCGCCGGCCGTCCGCCGTCGCCAAGACGAGGGCCTGCTCGCCGCCGCAGGGGATGATCGCCTCCGCCCGACCGGTCGCGTCGGTCACGGCGACCGGCCAGCGGCCCGCCAGGACCAGCACTCCGGCAGCAGGCTGCTGCCGCGCATCGACGACCGTGAAACCCCGGCGGCAGCCGCGGATCAGGCGCAAGGTCACCGGGTCGCCGTCCAGATCCTCGTGCGTCGTTTCCAGATAGCCGGATGCGATGGCGGTGAGAACGAGGCCCGGCTCGCCGCCCGGGATCGAGGCCGTGCCATCTCTGCCGGTGACGGCGAGACGAGGCGCCGGGCTCCACGCCGCGAACGCCAGCAGGAGACGACGGGAGGCGTCCTTGCCGGGTGACGCGGCTGTTACCCGGGCGCCGGCGACGGGACCTCCACGCTCGTCGACCACCCGCACCCGGATGGGCGTCGCCGGCGCGAGACGCATCGGCGGGAGCTCGGCCGCTTCGACGACGGGAACGGCCTCGAGCTGTTGCGGGAGGAAGCCGCGAGCGCGAACGCGTAGCCGCCAGAGCCCCGGCTCGGGGACGCCAGCGAGGAAGCGTCCCTGCGCATCCGAAACCGCCGTGGCCACAGGTGCGGCGGGGTCTCTCCCTTCGAATTGCGCTCGCGCCTCGGCATAGACGCTGGGGAGACGCAGGATCTCGATGGAAGCGCCCGCGATGGCCCTCTGTTGCGCGTCGAGCACCACGCCGCCGACCGCGATCTCGGCGGCATGGGCGGCGGGCAAGACCCCGAGCAGCACGAGGCACCAGCGCGAGACTTTGCGGAGCACTGCTGGCCGCCGCTGCAAGCGAAGTACCACGAGAGGGCTCGCTCGTGGTGCGCTCGAAAAGCGCCCGCTCACGAGGCTCCGTCGACGACCACGCTCGGTCGCTCCCGGAGCCGAACGGGTCGCAGGTGATACCTTGCACGCCCCGTGAGCCGCTGGTCGCTCGGCCTCGACTTCGCGCGCCTTGCGCGCCCCGCCCACCGCACCGGCTCCCTCGCCGCCGTCGTCGTCGCCGCCCTCCTGGCCTGGCTCGTCGGCTACCCGCTGCTCGTCACCGCCCTCGAGGCACTCGGCTGGCCCGCCTCGCTCTCGCTCGCCACCTTCAGCGACCTCTTCCATCGCCCCGACGAGTGGCAGGCGCTCTGGCGCTCGCTCTGGATCTCGCTGCTGAGCGTCGCCGCCGCCGCAGCGCTCGGCGTGCCGCTCGGCTTCCTCTTCGGGCGCGGCGACTTCCCTGGGCGCCGCACGCTCGCCGCGCTGCTCACGTTGCCGGTGGCGCTGCCGCCGCTCGTCGGCGTCATCGCCTTCCTCTTCCTGTGGGGCGAGAGCGGCTTCGCCTCGCGCGCGGTGCAGGCGCTGCTCCGCCTCGAGGAGCCGCCATGGCGGCTCGCGGGCTGGGCGGCAATCCTCCTCGTCCATGCCTACTCGATGTACGTCTACTTCTTCCTCTTCACCCGCGCCGCCCTCGCCCGCATGGATCCCAGCCTGCGCGAAGCGGCGGCGGCGCTCGGCGCCTCGCGCTGGCGCACGCTCTACGCGGTGACGCTGCCGGCGCTGCGGCCGGCGCTCGCCGGCGCCTCGCTGCTCACCTTCCTCACCGCGCTCGGCTCCTTCTCGGCGCCCTACCTCTTCGGCGGCGGCTTCCGCGTGATGACGACGCAGATCGTCGCCTCGCGCTTGAACGGCAACCATCGCCTCGCCATGGCGGAGTCGCTGCTCCTCGCCGCGCTCGCCTTCCTCGCCCTCGTCTTCTCGGGACGCCTCGCCGGCGCGCAGGAGGTGGCGGCGAGCGGCCACGGCGTGGCGCCGCGCGCGCGGCGGCTCCATGGCTGGAAAGGAACCGCCGTGGGCGTCGCAGGCTGGTTGTTCGCGATCTTCCTGCTGCTGCCGCACGCCACGCTCGTGCTGCTGTCGCTCGTGCCCACCGGCACCTGGACGGTGGAGACGCTGCCACCGCGCCTCGACCTCTCCAACTACCGCATGCTGCTCGGCGATCCGATGCGCTGGAGCCCGGTGTGGAATTCCTTCTGGATGGCGGCGGTGTCGACGATCGCGGCGCTTGCCCTCGGCCTCGTCGCGGCGCGGCTCGCGCGCCGCGGCGGCAAGCTGCGGCGCAGCGCGCTCGAGGGGCTCGTCGGGCTGCCGTGGGCGGTGCCGGCGACGGTCTTCGCCGTCGCGCTGGCGGTGACCTTCAGCGTCGACGACCCGCGGATGCTGCGCTTCGTCCTCGTCGGCACGCCGTGGCTGCTTCCGCTCGCCTACCTGCTGCGCAGCCTGCCGCTCACCGGCCGCGCCGCCATCGCCGGCTTGCGCCAGCTCGACCCCGCGCTCGAGGAAGCCGCGGCGTCGCTCGGCGCGTCGCGCGCGCGCACGCTCCGCCGCGTCGTGCTGCCGCTGCTGCGCCCGGCGCTCGCCGCCGGCGCCGGCCTCGCCTTCGTCACCGCGCTCGGCGACTTCGTGACCTCGATCCTGCTCTACACCTGGGACAATCGCCCGATCGCGATGGAGATCCTCGAGAGCCTCCGCCTGCAGGAGACCGGCCTCGCCGCCGTCTACGGCGTGCTGCTCGCCGCGGCGAGCAGCGCCGCGTTGCTCATGTGGGGCGAGCGGGAGCGCGCGGGATGAAGGAACGCGGCTCGCTGGCGCGGCTGGCAGTCCTCATGGTCACCGGCGCCATGGACATGATGGGCATGCTGATGGTGGTGCCGCTGGTGCCCCTCTACGCCAAGGACATGGGCGCCTCCGACACCATGGTCGGCGTGCTGTTGGGCTCGCACGCCTTCGCCATGCTGGTGACGGCGCCGCTGTGGGGACGGCTGTCGGACCGTTACGGCCGGCGCCCGGCGATCCTGCTCGGCATCGTCATGGCGGGAATCGCCTTCCTCGTCTTCGCCGTCACCAACGACCTCTGGGTGCTGCTGCTGTCGCGCCTGGTGCAAGGCGCCGGCGCCGGCACCATCGGCGTCATCCAGGCCTACATCTCCGACACCGTCGAGCCCAACCAGCGCGCCAAGGCCCTCGGCTGGTTCACCGCCGCCACCTCGGCGGGCGTGATGGTGGGCCCGGTCGTCGGCTCGCTGGCGACCAACCTCGGGATGCACGCGCCGGGATTCGTCGCCGCCGGCCTGGCACTGCTCAATTTCGTGGCGGCGGCCTCGTTCCTGCCCGAGCCGCCGCGCTCGACGAGCCGCACCGTGCGCCGCCGCCTGCGCCACGCCGTCGCCGACGTCTTCCGCCATCCGCTCGAGCCGGCGCACCGCATGATCTGGATCTACACCGCCGGCATGATGGCGTTCATGGCGATGAACGGCGTGCTGGCGCTCTTCCTGCGCCTCCGCTTCCACGTCAACGCCGGCAACATCGGCTACTACTACTTCTACGTCGGCGCCATCGGGCTGGTGATGCGCGGCGGCGTGCTGGGCCGTCTCGTCGACCGCCTCGGCGACGTCAAGGTGCTGCGCCTGGGCGCCGTGTCGGTGGCGCTCGGCCAGACGCTGATGCCGTTCGCCAGGAACGTCCCCACCCTGGCGGTGGTCATGGCTCTCGTGCCCATCGGCACCGCCCTGCTCTTTCCCGCCACGACCGCGCAGGTGAGCCGTCACGCGCCCGCCGGCCACGTCGGCGAGTTCATGGGGCTGCAGCAGGCCATGGGCGGCGTCTCGCGCGTCCTCGCCCCGGTTTGGGCGGGCGCCGTCTTCCAGCACCTCGGTGTGCCCTGGCCGTTCTGGATCGCGGCTCTGCTCATGGCATCGGTCGGGGTGCTCGCTTGGGGGGCGGGAGCGGGCGAGAGCACCGTAGTGACGGCTCCGGCAGCCGTCGCGGCAGCCGGCGTCGGCGAGCCGCTCGGCGCCGTCGAGGCCCTCGCTGCGGTCGAGGCCGTGGAGCCTGGCGCCGGGCGGAATGCCGCACCGCGGCGAGCTGTTTGACACCTCGGAACCCGTATGGGATCCTTCGCGCTCGCCTTCGCCGCGGCCGAAAGCGGACCGCGCTCGAGGGTGGACATGACGCGGGGTGGAGCAGTCCGGTAGCTCGTTGGGCTCATAACCCAAAGGTCGCAGGTTCAAATCCTGCCCCCGCAACCACTCAGACGGCCGCCGCAAGGCGGCCGTCGCCTTTTTTGGTGGCCACACGCAGCGGCCGACGCCGGACTTGCGCCTGGGGGGAACGCGCCTCCCGCCGGGGTGAGACGATCACCTTGACCAAGCCGCGCAGTGGTCTGGCCGCTTCGGGCGCTCAAGAATCCGCGCCAGCGGTAATTACTACCAGCCGAGCTCCGCCTTTCCTGATGGCGCAGCGCCTGCGGCACTCTGCTTCCCCATGGCACAATACAGTTGAGATGGAGCTGGCGCGAACGTTCGTGAGCTTCAGCAGCAGCGACATTGGGCGCTACCGCCTTATGTGTGCGTGGAAGGCGCACGAGCATATCGATTTCAATTTTGCCGACTTTCAGCTCGAAGAGGCAATCAATTCGCAGAACGAGTACTACATCAAGAGGATTTGCCGGAACAAGATTCGGCGGGCTGATACGTTCGTTCTCCTAATCGGTGATGATACTTATACCAAGACCACTTTCGTAAAGTGGGAAGTCGAAGTCGCGATCGAAAAGGGCTGTCGGCTTATTCGCGTGAACTTAAACAACGGCCGGTTCAAGGACTGGCTGTGTCCATGGTTCTTCGCGGATCAAGGCGCAGTCTTCGTACCGTTCTCGTCGCGCATTGTTGCAGAGGCAATGAAACCTCATCATTTTGACCTGCTGCCGGACCAGACGAGGGACTTCCATTTCTACGACCACGTTTACACGAATCTCGGCTACGAGCTGATTGGCGATGCAGCCGTCCTTCCTCCACCGCCAAATCCGTTCTTGTTAGGAAGCAGGCCACCTTGGGCTAGATAGCCGGCCCACGCCTCCGACTGTGGCCAGTGCGGTGTCCTAGCTTTTATCAGCAACACTTGGCGTGACTAATTCAAACGACCCCGTCCGCACCAAGCTACAACTGCAAGTACCGACAGCTGCACTGCCTAACTCAGTCATTCAGCCGGCTGCCGCGGAACCCAGACGGGCGTCTCTTTTAGTCCCTCAGATCGGCACAGAGGCTGCATTCGGCGCGTCTGCTCCCTGCGGCCGGAGGTGACCTCATGCCCGTTCTCCACGTCGTCATCGCCAGCACGCGGCCGGGGCGGAAGGGTCCGGCGATCGCGCAGTGGTTCCATGGCCTTGCGCAGGCGCACGGCGGGTTCGACGTGCGGCTCGTCGACCTCGCCGAGGTGGACCTGCCGCTGCTCGACGAGCCGAACCATCCGCGCCTGCGCCAGTACACGCGCGAGCACACGCGGCGGTGGAGCGCGCTCGTCGAGCGGGCCGACGCCTTCGTGTTCGTGACGCCGGAGTACAACTTCGCGGTGCCGGCGCCGCTCGTCAACGCGCTCGACTTCCTCTTCCACGAGTGGGCGCACAAGCCGGTCGGCTTCGTCAGCTACGGCGGCCAGTCGGGCGGCATCCGGGCGGTGCAGATGGCGAGGCTCATCGTCACCGCGCTCAAGATGATGCCCGTGCCGGAGGCGGTGGCGATCCCGTTCTTCACGCAGCGCTTCGATGACGCCGGTGCGTTCGCCGCCGACGACTCGCTCACGCGCGCCGCGCGCGCGATGCTCGACGAGTTGCTGCGCTGGACGATGGCGCTGGCGCCGCTGCGGTTGATGGAGGCGCAGGCAGCGGCCACCGCGGCCGCAGGCCCGCCGCCGGCGATCGCCGTAGTGCCGGCCGCGCAGCCGGAGGTTCGCCGCCGGCCATCCGCGCCGCCGTCGCCACCGGCCCGCGGGACGCGCCATTGATGGAGGCCGTCGAGCTAGCGCCAAGCAGTGAAGCGCCGCCCACGCCGGCCGCCGTCGACGAGCCGCGCAAGCTCGTCGTCTTCGGCGGGCTCATCCTGGTGCTGCTGCTCGCCGCCCTCGACTCGACGATCGTCGCCACCGCGCTGCCCACCATCGTCGGCGAGCTCGGCGGGCTCGAGCGGCTGTCGTGGGTCGTCACCGCCTATCTGCTCGCGCAGACGGTGGTGATGCCGCTCTACGGCAAGCTCGGCGACCTCTACGGCAGGAAGCGCGTGCTGCAGGTGGCGGTGCTCATCTTCCTCGCCGGCTCGGCGCTGTGCGGCCTCGCGCGCTCGATGCTGCAGCTGATCGTCTTCCGCGCGCTGCAGGGGCTCGGCGGCGGCGGGCTGATGGTGAGCTCGCAAGCCGCCATCGCCGACGTCGTGCCGCCGCGCGAGCGCGGCCGCTATCAGGGGATCTTCGGCGCCGCCTTCGGCGTGGCGTCGATCGCCGGGCCGCTGCTCGGCGGCTTCATCACCACTCACTTCTCGTGGCGCTGGATCTTCTACGTCAACCTGCCGCTCGGGCTCGTCGCGCTGTTCGTGCTGGCGACGACGCTGCCGAGCCGCGGCCGGCGCGTGCGCCATCGCGTCGACTACCTGGGCGCGCTGCTGCTGGCGGCGGCGCTCGCTGCGATCGTGCTCGCCACCGACCTCGGCGGCACGCATTACGCGTGGGGCTCGCCGACGATCCTCGGCATCCTCGGCGCCGCGGCGTGGCGCTCGCGCTGTTCGTGCTCGTCGAGCGGCGGGCCGCCGAGCCGGCGCTGCCGCTGCACCTGTTTCGCAACCGCGTCTTCGCCACCGCCGGCGCGGTGGGGCTCGTCGTCGGCTTCGCGCTCTTCGGCGCCGTCACCTTCCTGCCGCTCTTCCTGCAGGTGGTGCGCGGGCAGAGCCCGACCGCTTCGGGGTTGCAGCTCGTGCCGATGATGGGCGGCATGTTGCTGCTGTCGATCGGCTCGGGGCAGGTGATCAGCCGCACCGGCCGCTATCGGCTGTTTCCGATCGTCGGAACGGCGGTGATGGCGATAGGGCTCTTCCTGCTTTCGCGGTTGACGCCGACGACGAGTCTCGCCGTGCTGTCGTTGGACCTCGTCGTCGTCGGCGTCGGCCTCGGCATGGTGATGCAGGTGCTCGTGCTGGCGGTGCAGAACGCCGTCGACTTCGAGGACCTCGGCGTCGCCACCTCCGGCGCCACGCTCTTCCGCTTCATCGGCGGCTCGGTGGGGACCGCGGTGCTGGGAGCGATCTTCACGGCGCGCCTGAGCTCGCTGCTCGCGCGCGCGCAGCTGCACATCGGCGATGCAGCCGGCATGCAGCTGCGTGCTTCGGCGCTGCGCGCTTTGCCGCCGAACGTGCGCGCGACGTTCCTCGGGCTCTTCACGCAGGCCTTGAGCTACATGTTCGTCGTCGCCGCGGCGATCGCTTTCGTCGGCTTCCTGCTCACCTGGCTGCTGCCCGAGAAGCCGCTGCGCCACACCGTAGCCGCGAGCGCCTCGAGCGCGGCGGAGAGCTGCGCCACTTCGCCTGGGGACTCGCCGCTCGCGCAGATCGAGCGCAGCCTGGCGTTGCTCGGCAGCCGCGACACCCAACGCGCGCTCCTCGAACGCATGGCGGCGCGCGCCGGCGTCGACCTCTCGCCGGCCGCCTGCTGGATGCTCGGGCGCCTCGCCGACGATCCGCATGCCGACGTCGATGCGCTGGCGACCCGCTACGGCGTCGATCGCGGCCGGCTTGTCGCGGGCGTCGAAGCGCTGCGCGAGCGAGGACTCATCGAGCACGCCGCAAGTGGCGAAGCGATGGCGGCGGCCGCGCCGAGCGAGCCGCCGGCGCAACCGCTCACCGCCGAAGGCCGCGCCGTCCTCGAGCGCCTGCGCGAAGCGCGACACCAGGAGCTCGCCGCCGCCCTCGCCGGCTGGGCGCCCGAACGCCACCGCGAGCTCGCCGACCTCATCTCGCAAGTGGCGCGTCACTTCGCCGACCGGGCGCCGGAGGCGCGCCCCTCGACGACTGGCGCTCGCGGCTAGCGGTGGTCGCGCTACCGATCGCCGGCGGCGAGTGGCCGCCGCGCCCTGCGCGATCTGTTACGGGCCAACACGGCAGAGCGAAACCGGTCGGCTGGACCCGGGCTCCAGGTAGCTCCCGGTCAAGCAGGTCTGGCCCCCTGAGTGGGACAACGTCAGCTCGAGGTCGGCGTCGTCGTCGGGCCGATACAACGCGATCTCGTTCGGCGAGATGCTCGTCACGTTGAGCTGCTCCTCCGGCCGGTTGGCCTGGTCCATGCGCACCAGCACCAGCAGACCGGCCGCCGCCGGCGAAACCTCCAGCTCGGACACGTAACCCGCAATGGTGCCCTGCCACAGTCCCACGAAGGACGCCGGCGCCGGCTGAGCGGCCCAGGTGGCGGCGATCTCGGCGGCGCTGCGCGCGACCCTGGAAATACGAATCTCGTCGAACCTCCCGGCGATGCCGCCGTTGCTCTGGATCATCTGCGCGCCCGAGGGATACTCGAGGTTGTTGATGAAGAGCCGGTTGTTGTTGGTCAGCACGAGACCCGTCAGCACCGGACTCTCCGCCTCCAGCACGCCGTTGACGTAGATGCGGGCTCGCTGACCGTCGTAGGTGCCGGCGAGGTAGACCCACTCGTGGAACGGATGGGTGATCGGCGAGTCGGCCTCCACCCCGGCCGCGGACGTGCCGACGAAGAAGGAGTAACGCAGCCCCGCCGAGCCGCCTGGAGAGGAGGGGCCGGTGGCGAGCTCGTAGGGGAAGACCACCTGCGACGGATCGCTGCCGGTGTGTTGGCCCTTCGCCACCAGATCGAGGTTCGCCGCGCCGGCGGTCGGCATCACCCATGCCTCGACAGTGACCTGGGTGAAGCCGTCGAGGTCGGCGGCATCGGGTACGGTGACGAAGTTGCCCGAGCCGGCGACGCCTAGGATGCGGGCATTGCCGAACAAGCCTGGCGCGGTCGCCGGGTCTCCCTGAACGGTGCCCGGATGACTGCCAGCCTCGTCGTGAACCGTCGTGCCTGCGGTCTCGTCAAAGTGCCAGAGCGCGACCGTGTGGGCATCGACCCCATAGGGCACGGCCGCCACCGGGCCGCCGTTCCAGCGCAGCAGGTCGCCGGTCTCGAAGGCGTCGCCGAAGACACCCTGGTCGTCGAAGGTGCCAGGGAAGAGGTCGCACGCGTCGCCGACGAAATCGTGATCGGCGTCCTCTTGGCCGGGGTTGAACACTGTCGGACAGTTGTCGAGGTCCCCGCCGCAGTGACCGTCACCGTCCTCGTCGTTGGCGGAGTCGAACGGGCAGGCGTCGACGGGGTCGCACTGGCCGTCGCCGTCGCTGTCGCCACCCGCCGGGCAGGTGTCGCAGGCATCGCCGATGCCATCGCCGTCCTGATCACCTTGTGCCGGGTTGGGCGTCGAAGGACACGAGTCGCAGACGTCGCCGATGCCGTCGAGGTCGCTGTCGGTAGCCGTCGGCGGCGCGATGGAGAAATCCCCGAGTGCCTTACGGAACAACCCGTTGGCGCCGGTGCCATTGGCCTCGATCAGCGCCAGCTCGGAGGGCCCGGCCTGGGGTAGCGCGAACTGCGCGTGGACCGTACCGGTGTTGTCGCTGGTGGCGGTGCCGAGCTCGAAGGTGCCCGCCGTGGTGGTCAGCAGGAAGGCCACGGTGCTCAGCGGCGCGAAACCGTAGCTGGCGACGCTCACCTGCTGGTCGACGGCGATGCTGCCGGCACGGCAGACCTCGGTTGCCGAGGTTTCGACGTCGCCGAGCGTGGAGATGGCTGCGTCGGTGAGGGTGAGCGCCCGAGCGTCGTGACCGCCGAAGGACGCGGCGACGGCGGCGGCCGTCTCGCACTGGGGAGCGTTTTCGCCTCGCGGCGGGTTGTCGCGAAGGTACTCCATCAACGTCCTTCTGTAGCCATTTCGGTAGCCGGCGACGTTGGGGTGGAAGAGCGCGCTACCTTTCAATAGCGGATCCGCCAGGCTGGTGAAGCTGACGAAGTAGTCCTCGCCAGAACCGCAAATCTCGTGCGACTCGAAATAGCCGTTGTCGCCAGCGTCATCGGGGTTGTAGAGACGTACGAAGTACGCACCGTTCGCCTCCGCTTCGTCCTCGAGGACACGGTTGAGGTGATCGGCGACTCTATTCAGCCAGACCTGCTCTTGGGCGCTCCAGTGGAGTAGCGGTCCGCCGAGGTAGTCGTTGAAGAACGGATTGGGGCAAGTAGAGCTGGCACCGTTCTGAGGGAAGAGCTTCGGGTAGCCGAGCACGTAGATGGTGGCCTGGGGTGACGCGTTGCAGGCGTGGCGAACGGTGGCACCAACGCGGTCTCGGACCTCGTTCTCGATCCAGTCGCTGAGCGCCTGTTCCCAGGTCTGTGACGTTGCGCTGTCGTCCCCGTCGTACGCTGCGGTTCGGCAGTTGAGGGAGAAGAAGCATTTCTTCAGCACCTGTGCGAACTTCGCGTCGTTACCGCCGATCGTGATGGTGACCATGTCGGCACCCTGGGCGTCGGCATGGTCGAGCTGGGTGACGTCGTCGGTAGGCAGGTACGGCTGCGGGAAGCCATCCGGCCACACGTTCGTGGTGATCGCGCCGCTGCAGGCGTGGAAGACATCGGCGCCGAAGCTGGAGTAGCCCAGCGACTCCGAGTAGGACGTGATCTGCGAGTAGGCGTTGCGCGAACGATGGCAGAGGTTGGCCTGGGCGACCGGGCAGCTGCTACCGGGCTGGCCGGGACACTCCCAGTGGTCGGTGTCTTCGCCGGGGTCGCTCGTGTCGCCGTCGCCGTTGCGGTCGATGTTGTAGGCACCGGCGCCTTCACCGGAAGAGTAGGAGTCTCCGAGCGCGACCCAGTCGGGAGCAGAGGCCTGAGCGCAGACCGTCGTCGAGACCGCTACGTAGGCAGTGTTGGATGCCTTGGTGCCGGCGGCATTGCTGGCCCTGACGTAATACCAGCGCGTCTGGCCGGCAAAGACGCGCCAGTTCGTTTCCAGGTGCGTCGACGTGCCGGCATTGACGTGGTAAGCGTCCTGGCCGAAGACCTCGTAGCCGGTCGCCCGTGCGGACGGCGACCAACTCAGCGAGACTGCCGGTATGCCGGCGAGGCAGTGAGCGGTGCCCGAGAGCGTGAAGCTTCCCGGGGGGTCCGTACCAGCGATCAAGACGGTGACCGAGTGAGTGCCCGAGGAGCAGTCCGCGGAGCTGGTGGCGCTCGCCGAGCGGCAGACGCGGACGAAGATCGTGTCGTTGACCGTGCCCGGGTTCATGCTGACCGTCAGCTGCGTCGAGCTGCCGATGTTCGGCGTGTTGCCGGTGTTCCACACTCCCGACCCGGCTCCCACTCCCCACTTGAACTGCACGACGTTGCCGCTCTGGAAGTTGCCGCCGTTGACGGTGAGCGTGTGCTGAAGTCCGTCGGCAGTCATCGACGTCGGATTGACGCTGCTCACCGACGGCACCGGCACCGTGGCGGTCACCGTGACCGAGTGAGTGCCCGAGGAGCAGTCTGCGGAGCTGGTGGCGCTCGCCGAGCGGCAGACGCGGACGAAGATCGTGTCGTTGACCGTGCCCGGGTTCATGCTGACCGTCAGCTGCGTCGAGCTGCCGATGTTCGGCGTGTTGCCGGTGTTCCACACTCCCGACCCGGCTCCCACTCCCCACTTGAACTGCACGACGTTGCCGCTCTGGAAGTTGCCGCCGTTGACGGTGAGCGTGTGCTGAACTCCGTCGGCGGTCATCGACGTCGGATTGACGCTGCTCACCGACGGCACCGGCACCGTGGCGGTCACCGTGACCGAGTGAGTGCCCGAGGAGCAGTCCGCGGAGCTGGTGGCGCTCGCCGAGCGGCAGACGCGGACGAAGATCGTGTCGTTGACCGTGCCCGGGTTCATGCTGACCGTCAGCTGCGTCGAGCTGCCGATGTTCGGCGTGTTGCCGGTGTTCCACACTCCCGACCCGGCTCCCACTCCCCACTTGAACTGCACGACGTTGCCGCTCCGGAAGTTGCCGCCGTTGACGGTGAGCGTGTGCTGCAGCTCCGTCGGCGGTCATCGACGTCGGATTGACGCTGCTCACCGACGGCACCGGCACCGTGGCGGTCACCGTGACCGAGTGAGTGCCCGAGGAGCAGTCTGCGGAGCTGGTGGCGCTCGCCGAGCGGCAGACGCGGACGAAGATCGTGTCGTTGACGGTGCCCGGGTTCATGCTGACCGTCAGCTGCGTCGAGCTGCCGATGTTCGGCGTGTTGCCGGTGTTCCACACTCCCGACCCGGCTCCCACTCCCCACTTGAACTGCACGACGTTGCCGCTCCGGAAGTTGCCGCCGTTGACGGTGAGCGTGTGCTGGACTCCGTCGGCAGTCATCGACGTCGGATTGACGCTGCTCACCGACGGCACCGGCACCGTGGCGGTCACCGTGACCGAGTGAGTGCCCGAGGAGCAGTCCGCGGAGCTGGTGGCGCTCGCCGAGCGGCAGACGCGGACGAAGATCGTGTCGTTGACCGTGCCCGGGTTCATGCTGACCGTCAGCTGCGTCGAGCTGCCGATGTTCGGCGTGTTGCCGGTGTTCCACACTCCCGACCCGGCTCCCACTCCCCACTTGAACTGCACGACGTTGCCGCTCTGGAAGTTGCCGCCGTTGACGGTGAGCGTGTGCTGAACTCCGTCGGCGGTCATCGACGTCGGATTGACGCTGCTCACCGACGGCACGCTGACCACCGCGATGTTGTTCTGAATCGACCAGCCCGTGGGCAGGCTGCCACTGTCCCAATTGACCTGCCACCACGTGAAGCCGTTGGCGCTCGTGGGGCCCGCGACCACCGTTCCCAGCGCGCCGACCGGCGCCTCGCCCAGGATGGTGCAGCTCGTGCCGGCACAGGACCGGATGTTCGTGATCGAGGTGACCTGGACTCGGTTGCCGACGGCGACACCGAACAGCGCCTCGGAACCAGCCAGCATCCACAGGCAGACGAGAACGGCCTGTCCTCCAAGCCGGCGAACACGAATTTTCATCGAATACCCTTCCTCTCGATGGGACCGTGCATGGCGTTGAGTCCGCGCGGCAGTGCAATTGCGTCCCACCTCGGGCGCTGCCGCACTGCTGCCCTGACTGGAGACACCGCTGCGCAGTCTTTGTTGCGGGCCGGCTCTACAATCTCCTTGTGCGCTACGAGGACCTCCCAGGCGCCGAGTTGGTTCTCCCCGGCATCGAGGACCTTCGGCGCGGCGTCGAGTCGGTGCCGGCATTGCTCGTCGCGATCGGCAGGCCGCGGCTCGCGCGGCTCGGCTTCGACCTGCCGCCGGAGGGCGTCGCTCGACCGGAGCACCGCCTCTACGAATTGCTCGCCGCCGAGCACGGCGACGCTGCGCACTCCCGCTACAACGCGCTCATTCGCCGCTTGGTGAGCTTCGAGCGCGCGGCGGCATGCGTCAGTTAGCTGACGCCGAACGGTTGGAGCGGTTCATGGCGGAGCTCGCGCGCGCGGCGCGCAACCCGGCCAACGTCTACCTCACTGGCGGCGCCTGCGCGGTGCTGCTCGGCTGGCGCGGCACCACCCTCGACGTCGACCTCAAGCTCGTTCCCGACGACGACGCACTGCTGCGCGCCATCGCGCGCCTCAAGGAGGAGCTGCAGATCAACGTCGAGCTCGCCGCGCCGGATCATTTCCTACCGGCTCTGCCGCAGTGGCGAGAACGCAGCGTCTTCATCCGTCGCCACGATCCGCTCTCTTTCTTCCACTACGACTTCTACGCACAAGCGCTCGCCAAGATCGAACGCGGGCACGAGCAGGACCTTCTCGATGCCGAATCGATGACCGCTGGCGGGCGGGTCGAGCCGGCCCAACTGCTCGAGCTCTTCGCCGCGATCGAGCCGGAGTTGTATCGCTTCCCTGCCGTCGACGCCCGCGACCTGCGCCGCCGCGTCGAGGAGTTCGTCGTCGGGCATCAGCGCGCTGGCGCGTAGTAACCTATTGCCACGAATCGCCTTGCGCGAGAGTCGACCGGGCGCGGATCTGCGGTGACTGGAGGGGGCATGTTCGAGATCGAGGAGGTGGTGGCGCGGGAGATCCTCGACTCCCGCGGCAATCCGACGATCGAAGTGGATTGCGTGCTCAGCGGCGGCGCGATGGGGCGGGCGGCGGTGCCGTCGGGGGCCTCCACCGGAACTCGCGAGGCGCTCGAGCGGCGCGACGGCGGCAAGCGTTACGTCGGCAAGGGCGTGCTCGGTCCGGTGCGCGCCGTCGAGGAGGAGATCGGCCCCGAGCTCGAGGGCGTCGACGCGCGCGACCAGGCGCAGATCGACCGCGGCATGATCGCGCTCGACGGCACCGAGACCAAGGAGCGGCTGGGCGCCAACGCCATGCTCGGCGTCTCGCTCGCCGTCGCCCACGCGGCGGCCGAGGCCGCCGGGCTGCCGCTCTACGCCTACGTCGGCGGCCCCGCCGCCACCGTGCTGCCGGTGCCGCTCCTCAACGTGCTCAACGGCGGCGCCCACGCCGACAACTCGGTCGACGTGCAGGAGTTCATGCTGGCGCCGATCGGCTTCGACAGCTTCGGCGAGGCGCTACGCGCGGGCGTCGAGACTTACCACACGCTCAAGAAGGTGCTGCTCGCGAAGAAGCTGTCGACCGGCGTCGGCGACGAGGGCGGCTTCGCGCCCGATTTGAAGAGCAACCAGGAGGCGCTCGACCTGCTGATGGAGGCGATCGAGAAGGCGGGCTACAAGCCGGGCGAGGAGATCGCGCTCGCGCTCGACGTCGCCGCCTCCGAGCTCGCCGACGGCAAGGACGGCGAGGATCCGGCGACCTACTCGCTCGCCGGCGAAGGGAAGAGCGGCCTCGCCGCGAGCCGACCTCATCGGCCTCTACACGCAGTGGCTCGACCGCTACCCGCTGGTGTCGATCGAGGACGGCCTCGCCGAAGGCGACCGCGACGGCTGGAAGGAGCTGACGCAGGCGCTCGGCGCGCGCGTGCAGCTCGTCGGCGACGACCTCTTCGTCACCAACCCGAAGATCCTCGCGCAGGGGATCGCCGACGGCCTCGGCAACGCGCTGCTCGTCAAGGTCAACCAGATCGGCACGCTGACCGAGACGCTCGACGCCGTCGAGCTGGCGAAGACGAACGCCTACGCCAACATCATGTCGCACCGCTCGGGCGAGACCGAGGACACCACGATCGCCGACCTCGCCGTCGCCTGCCGCACCGGCCAGATCAAGACCGGCGCGCCGTGCCGCAGCGACCGCGTCGCCAAGTACAACCGCCTGCTGCGCATCGCCGAGGAGCTCGAGGGCGTGGCGAGCTATCCCGGCGCCCGCGCCTTCCCGCGCTACCGACGTTGACCCCGCCCGTCGACTCCGCCGCCGCCTCCGCACCGCCGCGCGAGCGCTCGCCGTTCCTGCTCGCGCTGGCGGTCCTCGCGGTGCTGGTGGCGGTGGGGGCGGCGAGCGTGCGCTCCTGGCGCGACCTCGCCGAGCAGCGCGCGCACGAGGCCGAGCTGCAGGCGGCGATCGCCAAGACCGAGGCGGCCGTGCGCGCCCTCGAGGAGCGCAACCGGCGGCTGGAGAGCGACCCGGTGACGCTCGAGCGCTGGCGCGGCAGCAGCTCGGCCTCGTCAAGCCGGACGATCTGGTGGTGGTGTTCCCGGCCCCGGCGTTCGCACCGCCGCAACAGCCGCAGACCGCGGCGCCGCCGCCGCGGCGCTGACCGCGCGCGCCCAAGCTGCCGCTGCGACCGCTCGGTGCCGGTCGCCGCGCGCGAGCGTTGCCTCAGCGAGGGCCAGATCAGATCCAGCGGAGGCGGCGCGTCGGTTCTTTTTCCGGGACAGATCACCCAACGATTTCGGGCTGCCGTTCCCTTCTTGGGACGCCGGGATCCCGTTTCCCTCGGAGCCCCATCTGGCAGAACCCTTGCGCTGGGGGTGATCGCTCACATTCAAGCGAGCACCGGAGAGCACGAGGCGCTCCGGTCCAGCGGGGGCATTCGCCCCAGAAGGAGATCTCTCCCCAATGCGCAGCCATCTGCGACTGATCACATTTCTCGCCGCGAACGCTCTCGCCGGCCTCTCACCCGCATCGGCCCTGGTCTACGAGCTCTCCGGCGAGCTCGCCAAGAATCATGGGCCCGGAGCGCCCCACACGTCCTTCGTCGGGGTCTGCCAGAACGACGGTGACGGCGACTGCCTGGACGATGCCCTGGAGAACCAGCTCGCGCAGTTGGTCAACCCCCAGTACTACTTCGATGAGGATGAGAGCTGCCCGACCCTGTTCCTCTACGCCCAGGTGCGCCCGGTGGGCCACGGCGTCGACGTCTGGCGGGTCGACGGCCGCCTCAAGCGCGTCAACGTCACCTATTTCTTTCTGTACGAGCGTGACTGCAAGCCGGGAATCCCAGTGATTGGCGGTCACCTGGGAGACAGCGAGCACGTCCGGTTTACGCTCACCAGCCAGAACTTGCGGTCCTGGACGCTGGAGAAAGGCAGGTTCTGGCGTCACAGCGGTAACTCGACCTTCCCCGCCAGTCACCTGAATTACATCGCCGGAGGTGCGAGCAGCTCGCGTCCCGTGGTCGCCGCCGACGAGGACGGACATGGATCCTGGGAAGCAGTCAGCCCCTACGACGACGACTGCTCGAGCGAGGACTCTCCCCTGGGCATTCGCGACTGTTTCACCGGCGGGTCCGTACGCACCTCGATCTATCAGGTGCTTCCGCTGCTGCACAACATCGGCGGCCCGGACCGCGGGCGGCTCAACGGTCCGGAAAGATGGCGCACCGGCACGCCTCACCTGACCGTCTCGGGCTCCCAGGTCTATACCGAGCGCAACGGGCGGCGCGAGTCCTGGCAGGGCGGCAACTCCAAGTTCTGCGGTTGGCAGTGCGCTTTCGCGGATGGAGACTGCCTCTCCCCCGTGGCCATGTGCTCGGGCGGCCTCAACGGCAAGCTCGACACGGAGGTCTTCAGCCGTCAATCGCGGCCGGTCACGGCGGTGGACAACAACGGCCAGAGCATCCCCTACTCCTGCATCTTCCAGAGGAACGGCGCCTGGTATCCGAACACTGTGACCTGGACCTATCGCGGGCAGAATCCTCAAGGTCACTTGCTGTACACGGCCACCGACATCGGCGGCACCCACTTCTATCGCTTGTGGTACGCGGGCAACGTCGGCGTCAACGCGGAGCGTTGGATCCTGGAGTCGGTCGCGCCCAACGACTGGCAGGGACCGGCCCAGGTCCGGTGTGACCACTTCGACGTGAAGGGCAGCGGCAACGAGATCGACTTCAGCGGCCCGAGCGGCGCGTGCAGCAACGGCGTCTTGCAGGTCTGCTTACTGCCGCAGTAGGCCGAGCTCAGTGACCTTCGGCGGCGCTGGCGGCCGCCTCGCGGCGCGCTCGCGCCGCCTCCGCGGCCGCTCGGCGCCGATCGCCGCGCGCGAGCGTCCACTTGAGCAGCGGCGGCGTCACCAGCGTGGTGACGATCACCATGATGACGACGGCGGAGAAGACCGCCGGGCTCACCACGCGCCGCTCGCCGAGCACGAGCTGCGCGCCGACGGCGGCGAAGATGAGGCCGACCTCGCCGCGCGGGATCATCCCCACTGCGACGGAGAGGCGGTCGAGGCCGCGCTCGACGACGCCGGCCGCGCAGGCGAGCTTGCCGAGGATCGCCGCCAGGGTGAGCAGCGCCGCGAAGCCGAGCACCTCGGCGCGCGCGAAGGAGGCGAGGTCGACCTCGACGCCCATGCGCACGAAGAAGATCGGCACCAGAACGGTGGCGATCGGCTGCAACAGCTCCTCGAGCGGGTGCTCCTTGCGGTCGCTGGCGTCGTGGAAGTGCACCTCGTCGAGGATGAGGCCGGCGGCGAAGGCGCCGACGATGGTGGCGAGCTCGATCAAGTTGGCGAGGTAGGCGAGGAGGAAGCAGAAGACGAGGCTCGCCACCAGCAGCATGCCGCGCATCTGCAGCCGCGCCGCCAGGCGCAGCAGCCGCCGCGACACCCAGCCGCCGATCGCGAAGGCGGCGAAGAGGAAGATCGCCGCTTTGAGGACGATCCAGCCGACGCTGAGCGCATCGAGCTCGTCGCCGCGGTTGCTGGCGCGGATCGAGCCGGTGACGACGGCGAGCACGACGAGGCCGAGCACGTCGTCGATGACCGCCGCGCCGAGCACGATCTTCGACTCGCGCCGCTGCAGTTTGCCGAGGTCGGCGAGCACCCGCGCGGTGATGCCGACACTGGTCGCACAGAGCGTGGCGCCGATGAAGACGTGCAGCAGCGTCGGCTCGTCGGGCAGCATCCACGCCGAGAGGCCCCAGCCGAGGAGCATCGGCGCGACGACGCCGAGGACGGCGACGAAGAGGCTCGACCAGCCCACCGCCCGCATCTCGGCGACATCGGACTCCAGGCCGACCTGGAAGAGCAGCACGATGACGCCGAGCTCGGCGAGGATACGGATACCGGCGTCGCCGCCGAGGAGCTCGAGCCCGTCCCAGCCGAGAAGCGCCACGTTGCCGAGCAGCACGCCGGCGAGCAGCTCGCCGAGCACCGCCGGCTGGCGAAGGCGCTCCGCCGCCCAGCCGCCCAGCTTGGCGGCGGCGAGGATGACGACGAGGCCGAGAAGGACCGGCGCCACCGGGTTGGCGTGGCTGGCGTCGGGCTCGCCGGCGTGCGGAGGTGGGGTCGGTGCCTCCGCGAGCAGCGGCGCGAGGGCCAGCGCCAGGAGCAAGAGCGCGAGTAGAGCGCGACGCACCGTCGCATGCTAGCGGCGCAGCATCGACTCGCGCGTCATCGTCGCTGCGGCAACGCGCAACCTGCGATTTCGATCCGGATGCTGCCAGCGCGGAATCTCAGGTCTGCGGCGCGACGTTATGCTCTGCGCCTTGTCCGGCGTCTGGGCCGATCTCGCCCGCACGCTGCGTAGCAGTGTGCCTTATCGCCGGCTCCGCGACGAGCTGGGGGAGGTGGTGCGCCTGCCGGCCGGCGCGGCGGCGTGGGTGGGCGAGCTGCTCGCGGCCGACCTCGGGCGGCCGCTGCTGGTCGTCGTGCCGCACGAGGCGGACGCGCTGGCGTGGGTCGAGGCCGTGCGCCTCATCAGCGGCGACGACCGCGCGCTCTACTTTCCGGCGCCCAGCCTGACCCCTTACCAGGAGGGCGGCAGCTCGCTGCCGGTGCGGACGCAGGAGGTGTTGGCGCTCGATCGCCTGCTCGGCGCGGCGACGGACCTCACGAACGTGACGGCGCTCCTGGTGACGCCGCGCGCGCTCTTCCAGCGCCTGCCGCTCGCAGCCGAGCTGCGGCGGCGCACGTTGCAGCTCGCGCCGGGCGAGGACTGGCCGCGCGAGCTGCTCGTCGAGCACGTGACCGAAGCCGGCTATCAGCGCGTCGACCTCGTGGCGCAGGTGGGAGACGCGGCGGTGCGTGGCGGCGTGCTCGACGTCTGGCCGCCGGGCGAGCCGCTGCCGCTGCGGCTCGACCTCTTCGGCGACACGCTGGAGACGATCCGCGCCTTCGACCCGGTGAGCCAGCGCTCCGGCGAGGCGCTGCCCTCGGTTCGCCTCCTGCCGCTGACGCTCTTCGACGGCGGCGCGCAGGCGCGCGCTCAGCTGGCGCGCTCGCTCGCAGCGCAGCTGCAGGCGCAGCTCGAGCCCGGGCGGCGGCTGCCGATGGAGGCGCAGGAGCGGCTCCACGGCCTCACGCAAGGAGTGCCGTTCGCGGGGTGGGAGGCGCTGCTGCCGCTCGCCGCCGAGGCGACGACGTCGCTCGCCGAGCTGCTGCCCGGCTCGCTGCCCGTCGTCGTCGACCCGCCGACGCTCGGCGAGGAGATCGAGCTCTTCGCACGTCGGATCGAGGAGGACTACGAGGTGCGGCGCGCGCATGGCGAGCTGACGGCGCCGCCGGAGTCGCTGCTCGTGCCGGCGGCCGACGTCGCCGCGTTCGTCGAAGCGGCGCCGCTGCGGATCGGCGGCGGGCCGCCCGCGTCGCCGGGGCACATCGCGGCTCGCGCGGCGTCGACGGATGGTGCGCAGAGCGCACCCTACGACGCGCGCCGCATCCCAGGCGGCGAACCCGGCCGCGGCAGCGACCACGAAGGTAGGGTGCGCTCTGCGCACCATCCGTCCGCCGCCATCGACTTCGGCGGCTCTCCCACCGACATCCTCCACGGCCAGCTCCCGCGGCTGCCGCGCGAGGTCGACGCCGCGCGCGCCCGCGGCGAGCGCTTCCTCCTCGTCGCCGAGGAGGATCACCACGGCAACCTCGCCGAGCTGCTCGCCGGCCGTGACATCGCGCTCGGCCGCAACGGCATCGAGCTCGTCGCGGGCGAGATCAGCCGCGGCTTCCGCCTGCCTCCGGCCGGCGTCGTCGTCTTCGGCGAGCCGCAGCTCTGGCCGCGCCGCCCGAGCCTCGCCGAAGGCACCGCCCGCCGGCCCGGCAAGCGCGCTCGCTTCGGCGCCTTCCTCTCGGGTCTACGCGATCTCAAGGTGGGCGACTACGTCGTCCACGTCGACCACGGCATCGGCCAGTTCCTCGGTCTGCGCACGGTTGCGCCGGACAGTGCCGGGCCCGCGCCGCTGCCCACCACGTTGCGCGACGCCGCGCCGCAGACCGGCGGCGCCGTCGAGGTGATGGAGCTCTCCTACTCCGGCGGCAAGACCCTGCTGCTGCCGCTCTCGCGCATCGATCAGGTGCAGAAGTACGGCGGCATCGAGGGCATCGCACCCAAGCTCGACCAGCTCGGCGGCGCCTCGTGGAACAAGACGCAGGACCGCGTGCGCCGGAGCGTCAAGCAGCTCGCCATCAACCTGCTCGAGCTCTACGCGCAGCGGCAGATGGCGAAGGCGCCGGCGATGGGGCGCGGCTCCGACCTCGAGCAGCAGTTCATCGCCACCTTCGCCTACGACGAGACCGACGACCAGCTGGAGGCGATCCAGGCCATCTTCGAGGACCTGCAGCGCGAGCAGCCGATGGACCGCCTGCTCTGCGGCGACGTCGGCTTCGGCAAGACCGAGGTGGCGATGCGCGCCGCTTTCCGCGCCGTCGACAACGGCTACCAGGTGGCGGTGCTCGCGCCCACCACGATTCTCGCCGACCAGCACCTCGAGACCTTTCGCAAGCGTCTCGAAGGGATGCCGGTCACCGTCGAGATGGTGTCGCGCTTCCGCACGCCGCAGGAGATCAAGGACATCCGCGACCGCGCCAAGGCGGGCAAGGTCGACATCCTCATCGGCACCCATCGCCTGCTGTCGAAGGACATCTCGCTGCCGCGCCTGGCGCTGCTCATCATCGACGAGGAGCAGCGCTTCGGCGTGGCGCACAAGGAGCGGCTGCGCGAGATGAAGAAGACGCTCCACGTGCTGGCGATGTCGGCGACGCCGGTGCCGCGCACGCTGCAGCTCTCGCTCGCCGGCGTGCGCGACCTGTCGGTGATCGAGACGCCGCCGCGCGACCGGATGGCGGTGGAGACGGCGATCCTCCCGCACACGAGCGAGCTGGTGCGCGAGGCGATCGAGTACGAGCGCGAGCGCGGCGGCCAGATCTACTACGTCTACAACAAGGTCGAGGACATCGACCTGATGGCGGGCTGGCTGCGCGACCTCGTGCCCGGGCTGCGCGTCACCGTCGGCCACGGCCAGATGGACGAGCAGGAGCTGTCGCGGCGCATGCACGCCTTCACCGCCGGCGACTACGACCTGCTGCTCGCCTCGACGATCATCGAGAACGGCATCCACATCCCGCGCGTCAACACCATGCTGGTGCACAACGCGCAGCGCTTCGGGCTGGCGCAGCTCTACCAGCTGCGCGGGCGGGTGGGGCGCAGCAACACGCTCGCCTATTGCTACCTGCTGGTGCCGTCCGACCGCGTGCTGCCGATCGACGCGAGGAAGCGGCTCGACGCCCTGCGCGACTTCTCCGAGCTCGGCGCCGGCTTCCGCATCGCGGCGCGCGACCTCGAGATCCGCGGCGCCGGCAACATGCTGGGCGCCGAGCAGAGCGGCCACATCGCCGCCGTCGGCATCGAGACCTACATGAGGCTCCTCGAGCAGACGATGCGCGAGCTGCGCGGCGAGATCGTCGAGGAGACGCCCTCGGCGACGCTCGACCTGCCGGTGCCGATGGCGATCCCCACCGACTACATCGACAACGCCAACCTGCGCATGGAGGTCTACCGGAAGATCGCCAGCGGCGAAGTCGAGCCCGAAGCGATGCTCGCCGAGCTGCGCGACCGCTTCGGCCCGCCGCCGCAGGCCGTCCACCAGCTGCTCGAAGTGGCGCGCCTGAAGCGCCTCGCCGAGCGCCTGCGCGTGCAGTCGCTGTCGTGGCAGAAGGGCGAGCTCGTCATCCGCCTCCGCCGCGACGCCCGCATCGACCCCGACCGCCTCGTCGAGCTGGTGTCGACGCGGCCGGCGACGCCAGCTTCTCGCCCAACGGCGTGCTCACCCTCAAGACGCGCGGCGGCGACCTCATCGACGTCGCGCGCGGGACGCTCGAGCGGCTAGCGTCGTAATCGGCTTGCCGACAGCCGTCGAGCGATCTATATTGATCGCGGATGGCGACGAAGCGTGCGTCGCCGGCTCGCCGGCGAACGAGCCTCGCGGCGGGACGGAAGCGGGTTCTGGTCGTCCTGTTCGTTCCCAGCGTCGAACGGGATGGAGTGACGTCGATCGACCAGGCACGCTGGGTAGATGCCGCCCTGGAGATGTTCGGGCGCGTGTTCGGCGGCGCTACGGCCTACCCGAAAGCCAAAGGAGTCTGGCGTGACGACGAAGCCGGCGGCGCCCTCGTCCAAGACGAGCCCGTCGTCATCCACTGCTATACGACTCCACAGGCAATCGAGGCAGCGGACAACCTGGCAGCGCTCGGGGAATTCTGTCGAACGATGGGTCGCGAGACGAACCAAGGAGAGGTCGGACTGGTGATCGGTGACGAGTACTTCGCCATTCAGGACTTCGCGGAGGTCGAGCCATGAAGACTCGCGTCGACATGAGGAAGATCGCCAAGGGACTCGGCGCCACGCGTCGCGGGAAGGTTGCGGCGGCCGGCGGGTTCTTCGGCGCGATGCAGTTGCTCGCCGATGTCGAGACCAGGTTCCGCACCCCGGCCGGAGGTGGGCGGCCGACGGACCCTCGCTGGACGGAGCGGCGATTGGTGCCCCTTGCGCCGCAGACGCTGGAGCGCCTGGAGGAGATCGCAGCCCGCGCGCGTGAGCACGGCGGCGTGAACCTCGAGCCCATGCAGCTCGCCGCCTTGCTGCTGGAGAAGACGACCGAGCAGCTGAGTGGAGACGAAGCCGAGCAGTTGGTCCTCCGCTCAGGGCGACACGGCAGGCCACGATAAGCCCACGCGCCGCAGCGCCAGGGTTGTAGGAGCTCTGCGGCTCCCGAAACCGGCGTCGTAGGGCGGGCTCGGCGCCCGCCGTGGTGCGCACAAGCGGCGCGGATGGCGGGCGCGGAGCCCGCCCTACCGGCCTCGTCGCGCTGATTTGCCAAGGTGCTGAGGGAAATCCGCCGCCTTCTCCGCGTCCCTCCGCAAGGGAGGGCTCGACATGCGCGGTTTGGCTGGCGTCAGGCGGTGGATGCGGCTCCTCGTCCTCGGCGGCGTGGCGGCGGCGTCGATGGCGCAGATCGGGCCGCCGGTGACTCCCGGCTTCCCCAACGTGACGCAGGTGGCAGGGCAGCTCCTCTCCGGGCTCAATGCGCCGCAGCAGGGGCGGACGGCGATCGTCGCGTACCACAACGGCACGCTCTTCACGCTGCCCGAGCTGCCCGACAGCCAGCCGGGGTCGGACTTCCAGGTGCGGAGCTGGAACATCTCCGACCCGCGCAACCCGGTGGAGCTCGGGCAGCACGGCGTGTCGCCGATGCCGATCGGCGCGCATGGCTACATCCACAGCGGGCCGTACGTGGTGCTCGGCCCCAACTGGCCGCCGCAGAGCCCGTGGACGTGGCGCGCCGACGCGCCCGGGCAGCTCACGCGCACGACCTTCCCCGGCCTGCTCGGCATCAGCGAGCGCGGCCACCTCTTCCAGCCCTGGTTCGCCGGCCACACCTACCGCATCTACAACTCCGACCGGCCCAACGCCTGGATCTCCAAGGACAACGTCACCTTCGCCACCTGGGACCACCTCGGGCTCACCGGCGTCATCGGCCATCCGTTCCTGATCGGCGACCTGTTGATCTTCGCCGCCGAGGAGAGTCGCACCGGCATCGCCACCTACGACGTCAGCAACCCGTCGAGCCCGGTGCTGCTCGACGTGCTGACGACCGGCGGCCCCGGCGGCTACTGGCCCGAGCTGTGGAGCGGCGACGGCAAGCTGTACGCCGTCTTCCCCTATCGCGACAGCGGCAACGGGATGCGCGTCGTCGACGTGACCGACCCCACCCACCTGCGGTTCATCGCCGACGTGCCGCTCGCGGGCGCGACCGCGGTCTACGCGCAGTTCCAGGACGAGTACGCCTTCATCGGCGACCACAAGATCGACATGCGCACCTTCCGCTCGGTGCTCGACCTGCACGGCGCCACGGTGCCGCGCACCAACGACGGCGGCATCGGCATCGACACCAGCCAGTTCGCGCTGCCGCTGGGCAACCTGCTCGTCACCGGCGGCATCGGGCCGAACCAGGGGATGGCGATCTGGGCGCACCAGTCGGAGCCCGACACCCGCGGGCCGGCGGTGACCTTCCACATCCCGCAGGCGGGGCGCACCAACTATCCCGTGGGCGCGCCGATCAGCCTGCTCATCCACGAGACGCTCGAGGGGACGACGATCGTCAACGGGCAGACGTTCATCGTGCGGCCGGTCGGCGGCGCGGCGCTGCCCGGGCGGCTGGTCTTCTCGTTCGACGACGTGCTCACCTTCACGCCCGACCAGCCGCTCTTGCCCAACACGTCCTACGAGGTGGTGGTGCCGGCGGGCGGCATCAAGGACGTCGCCGGCAACGGCATCGTCGGCTACTCGTACACCTTCTCGACCGGCGCCACCGTGGGCGGCAACCTGGCGCCGGCGATCTCCTCGTTCGACGCCTCCGAGTACCCGGCGGCGCCGGGCGCCTCGGTGACGCTCAGCACCAGCGGCAGCGATCCCGAGGGGCAAGCGCTCGAGTACCGGTTCGACTTCGGCGACGGCTCGCCGCGCACGGCGTGGGCGAGCGCCACTTCCGCGCCGCACAGTTACGCCGCCGTCGGGCACTACCGCGCGACGGTGCAGGCGCGCGACCCCTTGGGCTCGATCGCCAGCCGCTCGCTGGTCGTCACCGTGCTCGCGCCGCCGCAGGGGCCGGCGGCGACGGCGAGCAGCCAGCTCTTCTGCGACGGCGCGCAGCGGCGGGTGTGGACCGTCCACCCCGACCACGGCACGGTCGCGGCGCTCGACGCCGACACCCTCGACGTGCTCTTCGAGGTGCCGGCGTGCGCGGCGCCGCGCAGCGTGGCGCGCACCGCCAGCCGGCGAGGTGTGGGTCGCCTGCTCGGGCGACGATCGGCTGCGCGTGCTCGACGGCGGCTCCGGCGCGCCGCTCGCCGAGATCGCGACCGGCTACGGCAGCGCGCCGATGGGCGTCGCCACCTCGCCCAACGGCAACGTCGTCTACGCCGCCTTCGACGGCAGCGGCGAGCTGCGCCGCTACGACGCGGCGAGCCGCCAGCAGACGGGCGCGGTGGCGCTCGGCCGCGGCGCGCACGCCATCGCGGTCGTGCCCGACGGCTCGCGGGTCCTGGTCACGCGCTTCCTCTCGCCGCGCGACCACGCCGAGGTGTGGGACGTCGCGGCGGCGAGCTTCACGCTGACGCGCACGCTGCGCATCCCCAAGCTCGGCGGCGAAGCGAACGTCGACACGCAGGCGACCGGCCGCGGCACGCTCAACTACCTCGCCTCGATCGTGGTGACGCCCGACGGCCGCAACGCCTGGGTGGCGGGCACCAAGCCCAACGTCGAGCGCGGTCTGCTCATCGGTCCCGACCTCGACAGCGACAACACGGTGCGCGCGGCCCTCGTCCAGCTCGACCTGCAGACCAATCGCGTGTCGCACACGCTCGACCTCGACAACAGCGACTCGCCGTCGGCGCTCGCCCTCTCGCCGCTCGGCGACTACCTCTTCGCCACCCTGCAGGGCAACGACGAGGTGATGGTGCTCGACGCCCTCGCCACCCCGACCTCGGCCGGGCTCGGCGGGCTGGTCAACCGGCTGGCGGTCGGCGCCGCGCCGCAGGGCGCCTGCGCCGATGCGACGACGCGGCGCATCTTCGTCGAGGACTTCATGGGGCGGACGGTCACCGCGCTGCACACCGCCGACCTCTTCGAGCGCGGCGACATCCAGGTGGCGCGCACGACCGTCGACACCGCGGCGAGCGAGGTGCTCGCCGCCGCCGTGCTCGCCGGCAAGCGGATGTTCTACAACTCGCGCGACCAGCGGATGAGCGCCGACGGCTACCTGTCGTGCGCCACCTGCCACGTCGACGCCGGCCACGACGGCCGGGTGTGGGACTTCACCGGCCGCGGCGAGGGGCTGCGCCGCACGCCGCTCCTGCGCGGCCGCGCCGGCACCGGCGCCGGCAACGTCCACTGGAGCGCCAACTTCGACGAGATCCAGGACTTCGAGGGTGACATCCGCAACCACTTCGGCGGCCAGGGCTTCATGGACGACGACGACTTCGCGGCGACGGCGGCGCCGCTCGGGCCGCCGAAGGCGGGGCTGTCGCCCGAGCTCGACGCGCTCGCCGCCTACCTCGCCTCGCTCGACGGCGCCGCGCTGCCGCGCAGCCCGCAGCGGCCGGGCGGCGCGCTGTCGGCGCAGGCGATGCGCGGGCAGACCCAATTCGTCGCCCTCGGCTGCGCGAGCTGCCACGCCGGGCCGATGCTCACCGACAGCACGCTCGGCGCGGGCCTGCTGCACGACGTGGGGACGCTGCGCACCACGTCGGGCGGCCGCCTCGGCGGGCCGCTGCCCGGCATCGACACGCCGAGCCTGCTCGGCGTCTTCGCCGGCGGCCCCTATTTCCACGATGGCTCGGCGCCGACGCTCGACGACGTCTTCACCACGGCCGGCGGCCGCGTCATCGGCGGCGAGACGGCGACGCCGAGCGGCGGCGCCGACATCGTCAACCAGTTCGTCGACCTCAACTTCGACGACACCGTGCGCGGCCGCGCCCTCGCGCGCTTGAACGGCGTCGGCGCGCGTATCACCTTCGGCGGCGTCGACGGCGGCCCGGGCGGCACCGGCGCGCTCGAGCTGCGCTACAGCGACGGCGGCGTGACGGCGGTCGACGTGGTCGTCAACGGCGTCGTACGCGCACTGTCGCTGCCGTCGAGCGACAACGATCCGTTCTGGCGCCTCACCAACTGGCGCACCGTGCGGCTCGAAGGGATCGCCTGGAACGCCGGCGCCGCCAACACCATCGAGGTGGTCACCCGCGGCACCGGCTTTCCGCGGCTCGGCGTCGACGAGATCCTGGTGTCGACGGCCGCCGACTTGGCCGCGGCGGCGCCGCACCGCGTGGCGCTCACGCTCTCGGCAGCGGAGCGCGCAGACCTCATCGCGTATCTTGGGTCGCTCGACGCCCAGGACGGCACCATCCACGAGCTCTTGAGCGACGGCTTCGAGCGCGGCTCGACGGGAGCTTGGTCGACGGCGACGCAGTAGGGCGCGCGGCCGGCGGCGGCGAGCCGCCGCCCGGCGCGTGCTAGCCTGCGCGCATCCGCGGACGCTGGCTGCCCGCCCTCTTTCTCCTCCTCGCCTGCCAGCGCGAGGCGCCGATCTCCGCCGACGTGGTGGCGCGCATCGCCGACCAGTCGGTGCCGTACTCCCGGTTCGAGGAGTTCTTGCGCAAGCAGGTGGGCGAAGGCGCCGGGGCGCTCGACAGCCGCGTGCTGTCGCGCCTGCTCGACCAGTTCCTCGACGCCGAGCTGCTGACGCGTCTCGCCGTCGAGGAGAAGCGAGTGCCGCCGGGCGGCAAGGGGCGCCAGGCGCTCGACTCGCTGCTCGCCGACGCCGACACGCCGGTGGAGCGCGTCGAGGCAGAGCAGTACTACCGCACGCACCAGCAGGAGTTCGCGCTGCCGGAGCGGCTGCGTCTCCATCACCTGCTGGTGGCCACCGCCGGCGAGGCGCGCCGCATCGAGGAGCGACTGGGCGCCGGCGAGGACTTCACGGCGCTGGCGCGCGAGCTGTCGCTCGATCCCAGCGCGCCCGGCGGCGGCGACCAAGGGGAGATCGCCGTCGACGACCTGCCGCCCGGTTTCGCGGCGCAGGTGGCGCGCCTGCAGCACGGCGAGGTGAGCGAGCCCATCCAGGCGAGCGACGGCTGGCACCTCTTCCGCCTCGACGAGCGGCTGGAGGCGCGGTTGCGCACTTTCGACGAGGTCGAAGGCGAGATCACCGACCGCCTGCGCCGGCAGCGCGGCGACGCCCTGCTCGCTCGCCGGCTGGCCGAAGCGGCCGACAAGTACAATGTCGTCGTCTACGCGCAGAACCTGCCCTTCGACTACCGCGGCGACTATCCCCGCGCCGATCAAAGAGAGAGCCGATGAGACGACCGATGCGAGCCCTTCCGTTGCTTCTCGCCGGCGCCGCGCTGCTGCCCGCGGCCGCGGCCTTCGCGCAGACCCTGCTCATCGACCGCATCGTGGTGCGCGTCAACGACCGCATCGCCACGATGATGGACTTCCAGCGCCAGCTCGCCGACCGCAAGCAGGCGATCCTCGCCGACCCCGGCATGCCCGACCCGCGGCGCCAGGAGCTGCTGCAGGAGGCCGGCCGCGACGTGCTCACCGACATGTATCAGGAGCTGTTGCTGCTCTCCCGTGCCGACCAGCTGGGCGCGCGCGCCACCGACGCCGACGTCGACAAGGCGCTGGCGCAGACGCGCGAGCGCATGAACCTCCAGGACGACGCGCAGTTCCAGCGCGCGCTCCAGGATGGCGGCCTCACCGAGGAGGGGCTGCGCGACCGGCTGCGCCAGAACATCCTGGTGCAGGAGGTGATGGGGCGCGAGGTGCACCCGCGGCTGCGCGTCGACGAGGACGAGATCCGCCGCTACTACCGCGAGCACGCGGCCGACTTCACTAACCCCGAGGGCGTGCGGCTGCAGGACGTGGTGGTGCTCGAGGAAGGGCGCGACGCCGATGCGGTGGCGGCGACCGCGCGCGAGGTGCACGCCGCGCTAGCGGGCGGCAAGGCGGCCGAGGAAGTAGTGAAGGAGCATGGCGCGGCGACGCAGCTCGTCGACCTCGGCTGGGTCAACGCCGGCGACCTCGACGCCGAGCTGGAAAAGGCGGCCTGGGGGCTGCAGCCCGGCGGCGTCACCGCGCCGGTGCGCGGCCGCGGCGGCTTGCACGTCGTCAAGCTGCTCGAGCGGCGGGCGGCGGCGGTGCGCTCGTTCGACGAGGTCAAGGAGCAGGTCGCGGCTCGCCTCGAGCAGAGCCACCTCGGCGTGGAGTACGGGAAGTACCTGCGCGAGCTCGAGGGGCGCTCCTACATCACCTTGAAGGTGCCGCCGGAGGCCGAGGGCTTCACCGGCCTCGCGGCCGCCGGCGAGGCGCCGACCGGCAACGAGGGCCTCGAAGAGCTAGCGCCCGAGCGGCCGGCGACGCCGACGAAGCCGGGCGGCGCCAAGCCGGCCTCGCCGCCGCAGCAACAGCCGAAGCCGGCGCAGCCGGCGGCCACGCCTCCGCCGCCGGGGTAGTACGGCGGCGGCCCAACCGTCATCGCGAGGGCCCGAAGGGTCCGTGGCGATCTCGATCTCGCATGCGCCACGGCGCGTGAAGGATCGAGATTGCTTCGTCGCTTCGCTCCTCGCAATGACGGGTTGAGCTTCATCCTCGCAGTGACGGGTTGAGCTTCATCTCGAGAGCCCGCACCGGGGACCGCGGCCGGCTCTCGCTGCTGAGGGTTTTCCCTCCCCTTCGCTGAGGGGCTCCCGCGACGCGCCGGCTCCTCGCCTCCCCCTAGCCTGAGCGTGCAGTCGGAGCCGCAGGGCGTCAGCCGCCCGCGGCCCGCGAAAAACGCTCACGAGCCAAAGGGGGTTTACGGTGAAGAGAGGGACTCTCGGTTCTCTTGTCGCGCTGCTGCTGCTCGCGCTGCCGGCGAGCGCTCAGCTCGCCACTACGACGGTGATCCTCGAGCTCTCCGGCGACGCCGGCGCGGTGTGGAAGGCCAAGCGCACCGCGCAGGGCCAGTCGACGAGCGCCGCGCAGCTCGATGCGTACCGCGGCCAGCTCGCGTCTGCCCAGGACGCGGTGATCGCGGCCGCGACGTCGCGCGGCTTGTCGGTGAGCCTCGACCGCGCGCCGGTCTACGGCGCCAACCATGCCGTCGCCGGCAACGTCGACCTGCGCTACACGCTGGTCTACAACGGCGTGGCGGTGAAGGTGCCGGTCGTGCAGGTCGCCGCGCTCGCCGCGGTGCCCGGGGTCAAGAAGGTGCACCGCTCGCAGATGCTGCGCACCTCGCTCGATCGCAGCGTGCAGCTACATCAAGGCGCCGAACCTCTACGGCTCGCCGGCTGCCCTCGGCCCCTTCGACCTGCCGCGCGGCATCGAGGGGCAGAACATGGTGGTGGCGGTGATCGACACCGGCATCGAGTGGCATCACGAGATGTTCGGCGGCGACCCGACGCCGCCGCGGCTCGGCATCGCGCCGCCCGCCGCCCTCGTCGGCAGCAACCAGAAGGTCGTCTACTACCTGCCGTTCGGCGACTTCGCGGTCGAGGACGGCGTCGGCCACGGCACCCACGTCGCCTCGACCGCCGCCGGCTACCGCGGCTACACGGCCGGCGCCGACGGCATCCCGCTCAACGCCGACGACGTGGTCGTCCACGGCGTGGCGCCGCAGGCGAAGATCATGGCCTACGGCGTGTGCGCCAACGCGCTGTCGATCGTCGGCTCGCTGACCGGCGCCATCGGCGGCTGCTTGAACGTCTACACCATGCTGGCGCTCGAGGACGCGGTGTCGCCGCGCACGCTCACCGGCTTCGCCAAGCCGGTGGCGAGCGTCATCAACCTCTCGCTGGGCGGCGACTACGGGACGCCCGACGATCCGACCGCCGTCGCCTGCTCCAACGCGGCGCTGATGGGCGCCGTCGTCGTGGCCGCCGCCGGCAACTCCGGCGACGTGGCGGGCATCGTCGGCTCGCCGTCGACCGGCACGCGCGTCATCTCGGTGGCGGCGAGCAACGATCCCGGCGTGGCGCCCAACGGCGTCGTGCCGCTCAGCCGCTTCCGGCGGCGCGCTACCCGGGGCACCGGCGATCCGCGCCGTGGTCGCTCCCGAATCGAACGCCGCCCAGCCTTACAACGGCGGCATCGAGGCGCATTACGTCTTCGCGGACATTGCCGACGACCCCAACATGGTGCCCGCCGCGGTGCAGGGGAACATCTGCCTCGTCGAGCGCGGCTCGACGGTGAGCGAGTCGAACACCGGCAACGGCACCGGGCTGTGGGCGGTGAAGGCGGCCAACTGCCAGGCCAAGGGTGCCATCGCCGTCGTCGGCTTCAACAACGTCCCCGGACCGGTGGGCTCGGTGCTCGCCCCCTCGGCGCTGCCGGTCTTCACCATCTCGCGCGAGGATGGTCTCTACCTACGCGACACGCTGGGCTTCCAGGCGAGCGGTATCTCGAACAACCGCATCCGCCTCACCGGTCCCGACCCGTCGCTCTACGCCGGCGAGATCGCCGGCTTCAGCTCGCGCGGCCCGGTCGCCGGGCTGGGCCAGATCAAGCCCGACCTCGCGGCGCCCGGCGAGGCGATCGTCGCCGCGGTGCCTCCGGCGAGCCTGATGGGCGGCCTCGCCGCCGCCGACAGCTACGGCCCCAGCTACGGCGACGCGCAGGGCACCAGCATGGCGACGCCCCACGTCGCCGGCGCCGCCACCCTCGTCAAGCAAGCCAACCCCAGCTGGCACCCCGACTACGTGCGCACGGCGCTGCAGAACACGGCGACGCCAATTCCGCGACGCGAGCGGCACGCCGGCGGCTTACGGCAGCGGCAACTTCCCCATCCACGCGCAGGGCGCGGGGTTGATCGACACTGCCGCCGCGGCGCGCGCCAAGGCGCTCCTCGGCGTCAAGGGCGACGGCGTGGCGAAGCCCTTCATCTTGGGCAGCCACTCCTTCGGCGCCGCGCCTATCCTCGGCAATGAGTGCTCGAATGCGTTCTCGGTAGGGCTCGACCTCGTCGACCTGCGCGGGACCGGCGGCACTTACTCGATCCGCGCCTACCCGAACCGCAACACCGATGCGGCGGCGGCGACGTTCACCGTGCCGTCGTCGGTGACCGTGCCGCCCGGCGGCTCGACGCGCTTCGACGCCGCGATCGCGGTGAACGGCAGCGCCTACGGCGGCAGCCAGGCCGACCTGCAGTGGTACGTCGTCGCCGAGCGCAGCGACGGCAGCGAGAAGCTGGCGGTGCCGATGCTGCTGCGCGCCACGCCCTCGGTGCCGGGCGCGGCGATCGGCGGCGTCCACGACGTGGTGCAGACGGTCGAGGGCTCGGTGCCCGGCGGCACGCCGGCCGTCGTCTTCCAGTCCAACAACGCGATCACGGTGCCGACCGGCACGCAGCGCATCCAGGCGCTCGTCGAGGGCGACGACTTCGTCAGCGGCGTCCCGGTACCGAGTGAGATCGACCTCTACCTGCTCTACGAGGACGGCAGCGAGGACGGCGTGGTGGTGGCTTCGTCGACATCGCTCGGCAATCACGAGTACCTGTCGTACGACGCGCCGGTGCCCGGCACCTACAACGTGCGCGTGCGCAGCGAGACCGGCGGGCCGGCGAGCTTCACGCTCACCATCACCCAGACGCAGGCGGCGACGCCGGACCCGGCGAGCCTCGCCGCGGTCGCCACCGAGTACGTCGACCAGACCGGCGGGGCGGTCGACTTCGACGGCGCCTTCACCCTGTCGTGGACGGGCGGCGGCCACGAGACCGGGTTCTCGGTCGAGCAGCGTTCCGGCGGCGGCGCGTGGCAGCGGCTCGCGCTGGCGGCGGCCGACGCGCGCTCGTACGCCGTCTCCGGCCTCGCCAACGGCAGCTACGAGTACCGCATCGTCGCCCACTACCCGGGCGCGCTGTGCACCTACGTCGCGGCGCCGAGCAACGCGCGCTCGGTCACCGTCGAGCGCCGGCAGGCGACCGACGCCACCGCGACGACGCGGGTGATGATCAGCCGCACCTCGTTCAGCAACGGCGTCATGGAGGTCGACTTCGTGCTGCGCAACGACGGCACGGCTGCGTTGTCCAACCCGATGACGCTCTCCGTCGTCGGCGTCTCGAGCCCGCAGGTCCACGTGCTCAACGCCGACAACTCCGGCAGCGGCACCAGCGCCGTCGACCCGGCGCGCTTCAGCTACGCCGCTACGGTGGGCGGCGAGACCCTGGCGCCGGGCGAGACGAGCGCGCCGCGCACGGTGCGCTTCCAGAACCCCGACGGCGAGCTCTTCCGCGCTGACGTCCTGGTGTCCGGCTACCTGCCGGCGCCGTAAACCGCATCGGCCTCGCGAGGCCTGCTCAAACGCAAGCGCCCCCTGCCGCACGGCAGGGGGCGCATCCGTTTACTCGCGTGGCGCTCAGGCGACGCGCTCAGCGGAAGTGTAGCCGCGTGGTGATGCCGAAGCTGCGCGGCTCGTTGGTCAGGTAACCGACGCGGGCGCGCGTGCCGCGCTCCTGGTCGAGGGCCAGCTGCGCCACCTCGTCGGTCGCGTTGTTGATGAAGAAGGCCACCTCCCAACGCTCCATCAGCAGGCCGAAGCGCAGGTTGACCAGGCTGTAGGACTCGAGCTGGGGATCGAAGGTGAAGTTCGGCTGGGTGTAAGGACCGCCGATGTCGCCCGCGAACGAGTTGAGCACGACGGTGCCGAAGCCGGGCGCCTGGTCGCCGAACTGCGTGTAACGGCTGCCGATGTACTGGTAGGTGCCGGTGAAGAAGCCCAACCAATCCTCGCCGATCGGCCGCTGGTAGGTGCCGACGAGCGCCGCCTGGAAGCGCGGCACGGTGGGCAGCCGGTTGCCCTCGACGAGGCCGGGCAGGGTCACGCCGCCGACGGCGAAGGTCGAGGTCAGCTCGGAGTCGTTGTAGCTCGCCGAAATGGCGAAGTCGAAGCTGTTGCTCGGCGCCGCCGCGAGCTCCAGCTCGATGCCCTGGCTGCGGGCCTCGGGCACGTTGACGATGATGCGCGACGAGCAGGAGCCCGCGGTGACCGTCGCCTGCAGGTCCTCGATGTCCATGTAGAAGACCGAGGCGTTGAAGGTGCCGCGGCCGCCCATGAAGGTGGACTTGCTGCCCACCTCGTAGTTCCACAGCGTCTCGTCCTCCCAGGTGCCGAAGCCGCCGTAGAGCTGCAGGTCGTTGCCGGTGCACAGCGGAACGTTGAGCGGATCGTTGATGCCGCCGAGGCGGAAGCCCTTGGAGATCTGCGCGTTGAGGTTGGTGGCCTCGTTCAGCTTCAGGCTGGCGATGAGCCGCGGGGCGAAGCCGTCGGCGGAAACGCGTACCCTGGCTGTCGATGGGATCGGCGAAGATGCCGTCGAAGATCTGCACCCGATCCTCTTGGAAGTCGTAGTAGCGCAGGCCGCCGGTGAACTCGAGGCGCTCGCCGACCGAGAAGCTGGCCTCGCCGAAGACGGCAAGCTGGTCGAGGTCGTAGACGAGGTCGGACCAGTAGAGCTCGTCGCGGGCGGCGAACTGCCCGGCGGTCGGAATGTTGACTCCGAGGGCGGCGGCCGCGGACTCGAAGCCGATGACCGGCAGCACCTGGCCGTAGTCGCGGTCCATGGTGCTGTAGAAGGCGCCCGCGACCCACGACCGCCGCTCGCCGGCGCTGGAGAGCCGCAGCTCCTGGGTGAGCGCCTTCGCCTGGGTGGCGTCGAACAGCGGCGCGTCGATGGCGAAAACGCTCTGCGGCAGGCCGATGCTGCCGCCGGTGATGCTGGCGGTGAGCGCGGTGGCGTCGCGGATCACCAGCACGTCGCGGTCCGTGTAGGAGGTGATCGAGGTCAGCGCCAAATTGCCCCCCAGCTCGTACTCGACGTTGAGGTCGGCGAGCAGGAACTCGTCGGTGTACGGCTCCTCGAACTGAATGAACTGCTCGCGGTCGTCGAGGTTGACCCGCGGCCGGGTGGTGGTGAAGGGGTTGCCGAGGATGTTGAAGGTGTCCGTGCGGTTCCAGCCGTTCATCTCGATTTCTTGGTAGAGGAGACGCGGCGTCACGGTGAGCCGGTCGTTGGGCTCGAAGCGGAAGGCGAGGCGGGCGCCCCAGCGCTCGCCGTCGTTGACGTCCTCGTTGAGGCTCAGGCTGGGCTGCACGGCGTCGATGTAGCCGCCGTACCCGGTGTAGTAGCCGGTGAAGCGCATGGCGGCGGTGTCGCCGATCGGCTGGTTCAGAGCGAACTTGAGGCTGCCGCCGAGGCCGCCGTCTGAGATCTGGTTGGCGGTGAGCTCGGCCATCGAGGCCGTGCTGTTGAGCTCGGGCGGGATTGGTGATGTAACGCACGGTGCCGGAGAGCGAGCCCGAGCCGAAGAGGGTGCCCTGCGGGCCGCGCAGCACCTCGACGCGGGAGAGGTCGAAGAGGTCGATGTCGGGGGTGAACAGCGACAGCGAGATCACCGACTCGTCGAGGTAGACGCCGACCTGCTCCTTGACGCCCGGCTGGTCGCGCACGATCTGCCCCGCGGAGACGCCGCGCATGGCCACCTGGCTCTGGCCGGGGCCGAGGTTCTGCACCGTGAAGCCGGCGACGTTGGCAGCGATGTCCTCGAGCTCGTCGGCGCCGCGGTTGCGCAGCTGCTCCTCGCTGGGAGCGGCGACCGACGTCGGCACCTCCTGCACCGTCTCCTCGCCCAGCTTGCGGGCGGTGACCGTCACCTCCTCCTCAAAGCCGATGTTCGACCCTTCCGACGTCGCCTCCTCCTCGGCGGGCGGCTGCTCGGCGGGCGGCGACTCCTGGGCCCAGGTCACGGTCGGCGCGAGGACGAGCAACGCGGCGAGCAGCAGCCCGCCTGTCCTCCACCGGCCCTCACCCCAGCGAACGGAGCGTTCGTCATCGCCCTTGCTCATCGTCCGTCCTCCACCACTTGCCATGAGCCGGCGTCCATCGCCGGCTCGAGTTCCGGCAAACCGCGGCGCGCGCGCTGCGCGCGGCCACTGCTTGAATCGTGAGGCGAAGGCTAACACGGGTCCGTGGGGCGCTGGTTTGCCGAACCCGCGCGGCGGGCGCTGTGCGATAGTCGGCCGAGCTTCAAGAGAAGAAGGAAGAAGGGAGCGTGGGGCGATGAGACTCGCAGCCGACGTGGCAATCGCTGTGGTGGCGTTGCTCCACCTGCTGTTCCTGGTGCTCGAGATGTTCCTGTGGACGAAGCCCACCGGCCGGAGGGTTTTCGGCCTGTCGCGCGAGCTCGCCGAGCAGACCAAGGCGCTGGCGGCGAACCAGGGGCTCTACAACGGCTTCCTGGCGGCGGGGTTGGTGTGGGGGCTCGTCGCGGGATCGGTCGAGGGCTTCGCGGCGCGGGTGTTCTTTACAACCTGCGTCGTCGTGGCGGGACTCTTCGGCGCGGCGACGGCGAAGCGGTCGATCCTCTTCGTGCAGGCGCTACCGGGCGCGGTGGCGCTGGCGTTGACGCTGCTCACGCGGCCGTAGAGCGGCGACGCAGCCGCGCTCGCGCTTCAGCGCCGCCGCGATTGGTCGAACGTCACCGTGAGCTCGACGCGCTGGCCGTCGCGCAGCACGATCGCGGTCGAGGTCTGGCCCGGCTTGACGCGGCGCAGGACGTACATGAAGTCGTTGACGTCGCGAACGGGAGTGCCGGCGAGCTCGACCAGCACGTCGCCGCGCCGGATCCCCGCCTTGTCGGCCGGGCCGCCGGGACGCGTGCCGGCGAGGAGCACGCCGGTCGTGCCCTCGGGTGGGCCGACGTAATCGGGGATGGTGCCGAGCGAGGCGCCGTACGAGCGCACGTCGGCGTTGCTCGGCGCCGGCGCCGCGACCTGCTGGTAGGCGAGCTTCCCGGGCCGCGCAGCGACGGCCTGCACGACGCGCGCGGCGAGCTCGGCGATGCGGGCGCCGCCGGCAGCGTTGATCGTCGACGTGTCGTCGCTCGGCTTATGGTAGTCCTCGTGGGCGCCGGTGAAGAAGTGGAGCACCGGGATGCCGGCGGCGTAGAACGGCGTCTGGTCCGACGGGCCGTAGCCGTCGCCGCCGGGCGCGCAGTCGAGGCCGAGCTCGGCGCAGGGTGCTTCGACGAGGGCAGCCCACTCCTTCGCCGAGTCGGCGCCGAGCAGGCTGACGCGGTTGTTGCGCAGGCGGCCCACCATGTCGAAGTTGAGCATCGCCGTCACCTCGCCGAGCGCCAGCCCTGGCGGCGGATGGCGCACCAGCTCGGTCGAGCCGAAGAGCCCCGACTCCTCGCCGGTGAAGGCGACGAACCAGACGTCGCGGGCGAGCGGGCCGGCGGCCTTGAGCAGCCGCGCCGTCTCGAGCAGCGCGGAGACGCCCGAAGCGTTGTCGTCGGCGCCGTTGTGCGGCTCGCGCGATTCGGGCGCCAGCGACGAGCTGCCGCCCAGGCCGAGGTGGTCGTAGTGCGCGCCGATGACGATCGGCCCGCCGTGCGGCCCCGGCGCGCTGGCGCGCAACACGCCGACGACGTTGCTGGCGGTCGTGTGCTCGTGCGCGAGGCGCACGCTCGTCTCGGCCTGGTGGGCGCCGGCGAAGAGCGGCCGCGCCGCGTCGCGCTTCAGCACCAGCACCGGGATACCGGCATCGCCGCGCTGCTCGATGTTCATGCCCGGGAGCGGCGCCTCGTCGACCTCCTGCCCTTCACCCTCCTTGGGTGGCTCGGGGAGGTCGACGACGAGCATCGCCACGGCGCCGTGCTCGCGGGCCGTGAAGGCCTTGTAGCGCAGGTCGCCGTAGCGGCGCGCGAGCTCAGGGTCGGCGAAGGCGTCGCCCGGCGGCACGAAGCGGCGCACGAGCGCCACCTTGCCTTTGACGTCGACGCCGGCGTAGTCGTCGCGCTGCTGCTCGGGCGCGACGATGCCGTAGCCAGCCGCGACGACGTCGCCCTTGGCGTCACCCGAGTGCGCGAAGCCGGCGACGACGTAGTCGCTGTTGAGCGCCAGCTCCTTGCCGTCGACGCGCAGCGCCGTGCCCGGCTCGACGCGAACGGCGGTCGGGATCTCCACCTTCTGCTGGAAGCCGTTCGCCACGCCGGAGGTGAGGCCGACGGCGCGGAAGCGCGCCTCGAGCCACTCGGCGGCAGCGGCGAGACCCTTGGTGCCCACGCCGCGCCCTTCGCGCGCGTCGTCGGCGAGCCAGCGCACGTCGGCGAGGAAACGGTCGGCGCCGCGCTCCTCGAAGCGCGGCTCGGCGTCGACCCAGCGCGCCACGGCGACGTTCGTCTCGCGGCCGCCGGGAACGAAGCGGTTGGTGCCGAAGGCGAGCTGCTTGCCGTCGGGCGAGAACATCGGAAAGCCGTCGAAGCCGGGGCTCGTGGTCACGCGCTCGAGCCGCGTGCCGGCCAGATCGACGGCCCACAGCTCGAACTCGCGCCCCGCGGGGTCGCCGAGGTTGCTCGCGAAGACGACGCGGTCGCCGCTGGGGAAGAACGACGGCGCGAAGGAAGCGACGCCGAGATAGGTGATCTGCTGCGCCTCGCTGCCGTCGGCGCGTGCCGTCCACAGCTCGAGCTTGCTCGGCCGCACCAGTCCCTTAGCGAGCAGCGCCCGATACTCGTCGAGCGCTGCGCCGCGCGGCCGCGACGCGCGCCACACGATCCGGCTGCAGTCGGGCGAGAAGAACGCCCCGCCGTCATACCCCGGTGCGTCCGTCAGCCGTACGACCCCCGACCCGTCCGCGTTCATCTTGTAAAGCTCGAGATCGCCATCGCGGTCAGAAGTGAAAACGATCGCCCCGTCGCGCGGGCAAATCGTCGCCTCGGCGTCGTACGCCTTGTTCTCAGTGAGCCGTCGCGGCGGGGTATCGCCCTCGTGCAGCACGATCTCGTAATCGCCATAGACCGCCCACGTATACCCATGACTGCGATCCGGCGGCGCCGGGCATTCGGGTGCGGAGAGCTCGGTCGTCGAGTAAAGAAAGCGCTTGCCGTCGGGGAGGAAGTACCCGCACGTCGTGCGGCCACGGCCAGAGGACACGCGCGTCTGCGGAACGTCCTCGGCGGCGTCGCCGAGATCAAGCACGAACATCTGATCGCAGCCGCCCTCCGGCGCAGTGCGCTGGAAGATCAACCGCTTCCCATCGGGCGACCAATAAGCCTCGGCATTCTCGCCGCCCGAGGTGTGCTGCCGCACGTCGGCCAAGTGAGGCTCGGGCGATTCGGCCGCCGAGACGTGTGCAGTCGCTTGCACTAGCGCCAACGCGGTTAGCACCCTGCTCGTGAAAACGAGGATGGATCTGTTCACGTATTTCGCTTCCTTGTTCGCACTCTCAGCTGCGTCTGATTCGCTGATCGTAGGCCGTGTGGTCGCCGATCCAGAACCAGACCAGGTTGTCGTCGAGCTCGACGGCTAGCGCCCGGTGGTGCGCGCCGACCCGAGCCGACCAGAACCTGCCTACCTTCTTGAAGTGGAGAGAAGGGTGTCTTGGGTTCTGCTTGAGAAGCGCAAAGCTCTTGTCTGCAAGCTCGCGGACTTCCTGCGGCTGCGCATGGTAGCGCTGCCAGAAGGAGGGGCTGGCGTGATGCCTCACAAAGGCGTCGTTCGACCTTGCCGAAAGTCGGCGAGCGCTTCGTCGGCGAGCGCATCGAGACGTCCGGCGGCAACGTCCGTCTCGAGCTCAGCGTCCCAGAGGCGAGCGTCGAACTCCGCGAACCACCGTCGAAACTCGGCGAGCTGCTCGGGCGACAGCTCGCGAACTGCTTGCTCCAGCTCCTCGACCGGCCTCATGGCGTTGACGTTACCACCTGCCGCCGGAGTCGCTCGCTCATCGTTCGCCGGACGGTAGCGCACGTGCGCGCGCGGCGACGTTCTCGGGCGTGAAGCCGAAGTGCTTGGCGAGGTCTTCGTACTTGCCCGATTCGCCGAAGCGGTCGAGGCCGAGGACTTCGCCTTGGGGGCCGACCCAGCGGTCCCAGCCGAAGGAGCGCGCGGCTTCGACGGCGAGGCGGCGAGTGACCGACGGCGGCAGGACGGCGTCGCGGTAGTCGGCGGGCTGCTCGGCGAAGAGCTCGAAGGAGGGGAGGCTCACCACGCGCGTGCGGATGCCGTCGCCGGCGAGGAGCTTCTGCGCGGCCAGCACGACGTGGACTTCCGAGCCGGTCGCCAGCAGCAGCAGCTCGGGTTCGCCACCTTCGGCGTCGGCGAGGACGTAGCCGCCACGCGGCACGCCTTCCGCCGCGCGCGCTTTCGCTTCCCCCAGCACCGGCAGCTTCTGGCGCGTCAGCGCGAGCGCGGTCGGGCCCTCCTGCCGCGTGATCGCCACTCGCCACGCCTCGGCCGTCTCGTGGGCGTCGCCCGGCCGCAGCACGACCAGGTTGGGGATGGCACGCAGCGCCGCGAGGTGCTCGATGGGCTCGTGCGTCGGCCCGTCCTCGCCGAGGAAGATCGAATCGTGGGTGAAGACGTAGACGACCGGCTGCTGCATCAGCGCAGCGAGCCGGATGGTGGGCCGCATGTAGTCGGAGAAGATGAGGAAAGTGCCGCCGAAGGGGCGGAAGCCCGAGAGGGCGAGGCCGTTCATCGCCGAGCCCATGGCGTGCTCGCGCACGCCGTAGCGCAGGTTGCGCGCCGCCGGGTCGGTGGCCGAGAAGTCGCGGCCGTCTTCGATGTAGGTCTGGTTCGACTCCGCAAGGTCGGCCGAGCCGCCGAGCAGCTCGGGCAGCGCCGGCGCAATGGCGTTGATCACCTTGCCCGATGCGGCGCGCGTGGCGATGCTGGTGCCGAAGTCGAGCTCGCGCAGCTTGGCGTCCCAGCCCTCGGGCAGCTCGTGGCGCCGGCGCCGCTCGAGCTCGGCCGCGAGCTCGGCGTTCGTCGCCGCCCACTCGTCGCGGCGGCGGCGCCAGGCCTCGTGCGCGCGCTCGCCGCGGCGGCGCGCCTCGGCGAACGCCTCGCGCGCCTCCTCGGGGATGAGGAACTCCTGGTCCTCGGGCCAGCCGAGCGCGCGCTTGGTGGCGCGCGCCTCGTCGGCGCCCAGCGGCTCGCCGTGCGCCTTGGCGGTGCCCGCCTTCTTCGGGCTGCCGTAGCCGATGACGGTGTGGACGCGGATCAGCGACGGCCGCTCGCGCTCGGCAGCGGCGCTCTCCATCGCCAGGTGCAGCGCGTCGAGGTCGTTGCCGTCCTCGACCGTCTGCACGTGCCAGCCGTAGGCGGCGTAGCGGGCCGCCACGTCTTCGCTGAAGGCGAGGTCGGTCGAGCCGTCGATGGAGATGCGGTTGGCGTCGTAGAGGACGTTGAGGCTGCCGAGCTTCAGATGACCGGCGAGCGAGGAGGCCTCGGAGGCGACGCCTTCCATCATGTCGCCGTCGCTCGCGATGACCCACGTGCGGTAGTCGAAGAGGGCGGCGTCGAAGCGCGCGGCGAGGGCGCGTTGCGCGATCGCCATGCCGACCGCGTTGCCGAGGCCCTGGCCGAGCGGGCCGGTCGTCGTCTCGACGCCGGGGGCGAGGCCGTGCTCGGGGTGGCCGGGCGTCTTCGAGCCGAGCTGGCGGAAGCGGCGCAGCTCCTCCATCGGCAGGTCGTAGCCGGCGAGGTGGAGCAGCGAGTAGAGGAGGGCCGAGGCGTGGCCGGCGGAGAGCACGAAGCGGTCGCGGCCCGGCCAGTCGGGGTCGGCGGGGTCGAAGCGCAGGAAGCGGCTCCACAGCACCCAGGCCATCGGCGCCATGCCGAGCGGCGCGCCGGGGTGGCCCGACTTGGCGCGCTCCACCATGTCGACGGCGAGGAAGCGGATGGTGTTGATGGTGGTCGTGTCGGTCGTCGGCGCCGCCGTCTGCGTCATCGCGTTACCTCGGTGCTGATGGGCCGGCGGAGCGCCGGCTGGAAGGCACTGCGCTTACAGCTTAGAATGAGGGCCCTTCGGGGCCACCACGGAGAGGTGCTGGAGTGGCCGAACAGGGCTGCCTGCTAAGCAGTTGCCCGGGGTAAACCCGGGCCGGGGGTTCGAATCCCCCCCTCTCCGCCATCGCTCGCTTGCGCTCGCTACGGCGGAGCGGCGGGGCTTCGGTCGTTGGTCGCTCGCCTTCGGCTCGCGACCGCAGGAGCGAATCCCCCTCCGGACCCGCGTCGCGCCGCGCTCCGCGCGGCTTGACGCGGGGCCGCCCTCTTCCCGGAACGCGCCACGGAGGCGGCTTGCTTCGCTCGCCGCCCGGAACGCGCCACCAGGCATCTCGCTTCGCTCGCCGGCGGATGCGCGCGGTAGCGCGCAGCCAGAGGAGAGCGGAGCGACGCCGTCCTCGTGCGTCACGACTCCGGGCGCCTCACGGTGAGCACGGGACATGGGGCGTGCTCGATGACGCGTTCGGCGTTGCTGCCTAGCAAGAGGTGACGAAGGCCGGTGCGGCCGTGGGTGCCCATGGCGATGAGGTCGACTCCGAGCTCGCGCGCGGTGTCGACGATGACTTCGGGCGGGTAGCCCTCCTTCGCCACCGATTCGACGGTCAGGCCATCGGCGGCGAGCGACGCGGTGGCTTCGGCGAGCTTCTCTTCCGCAATGACGGCGACGTCGGCGTGGAAGGGGAGCGAGGTCGGGATGGTGCCGTAGGCGGTGTACTCGATCGGCAAGTGATAGGCGTGCAGCAGCGTGATGCGCAGGCCTGCGCCGCCGAAGAGGGTGCGGACGGCTTGCGCGGCGCCTTCGGCGTCGGGCGAGAAGTCGGTGGGGACGAGGACGTGGCGGGCGGCGCGGTGACGGTCGCGGTCCTCGGAATGGACGGTGAGCACGGCACACGAACAGTGCTGGACGATGCGCTGCGCGGTGCTGCCGAGGAGAAGGTGCGTGAGCCCGGGGGTGAGACCGCGACTGCCCTGGACGACGAGGTCGGGCGCCAGCTCCTCGGCGACGCGCACCACCGCTTGCGAGGCGACGCCGAGCTCGAGGCGGCTCTCGACGTCGAGGCCGCGGGTGCGCAGTGCGGCGGCGGTCTCGTCGAGGCGCGACGATGCGGCGGCGCGCACCTGCTCGTCGAGGTCGGGCAGCGAGGGGAGGAAGTCGGTGAGCGGCCCGTGCACGTCGACGGCGTGCACCAGCACCACGCGACCGCGGCGCGCGTGCGCCAGCTCGCCGCCCCACTGCACCGCCGCTTCGGCGGTGGGCGAGAAATCGGTCGCCACCAAGACGGTGAACGGCGCGCCCGCCATCGGCGGCGACTCTAACAGCTAGCGGCGAGGCGGCGTCGCGTCGATCGGCTCGACGCGGTAGATGGCTAGCAGCGTCGAGCCCTGCCGGCGCACGGTGTGGAGCGGGCGCTGGGTGTCGACGATGTGGCGCAGGCGCGGCGTGTACCAGGCCTCGCGCGTCATCAGCATCAGGTACTGCGGCCGGCCGTCGTCGCGCCACCCGTCGTGGGGCACCAGCTCGAAGCCGCCGAGGAACGGCGCGGCCGCGTGGGAGCCCATCGGCACCAGCACGAACGAGCCGAGCGTCGCGTGGTCGGCGAGCCACTCGGCGCCCTCCTTGTAGCTGTTGCACCAGTACTCGAGCTCGACACGGCGCTGCGCCTCGGGGCCGAGAGCGAGCCGCGCCGGAGCGTTGAGGTAGGCATCGGCGTAGGGGTGGATCGCGGCGAGCTCGCCGGCGAGGGCGAGGAGGCTCGCGGTGAAGAGCGCGCCGAGGACCAGCGCCGCGCGCCGCCGTCGCCGTCGACGACGACGGGATCCGCCGCGCGCGACGCGGCGCGCCAGAGCGCGACCCCCGTCGCGTACACGCCGCCGGCCCCGAGCAGCGCGAGCGCCGGCAACGCCGGCACCAGGTGTCGGGCGCCGTCGTAGTGTGCCGGCGCGCGCAGGTCGGCGAGCACGAAGAGCCGAGCCAGAGCGAGGCGAGGCGGCAGAGACGCGCCGCCGGCCCGCCGCGCGCGGCGCAGACGAGGCCGGCGAGCGCGCGCGAGCAGCAGCGGCACGGGCGTGGCGATGACGAGGCTCACGATCCCGTAGTGCCACGGCAGCTCGTTCGGCCGGTAGAGCGTCGCCCAAGTAGAGGACGCGCATGGAGACGTCGAAGGCCTGCACGCGGTCGAGCAGGAACTGCGCGCGCTGCCACGGCGCCGGCCAGAGCCACGGCCAGAGAAGCGAGCGCCGTCGCGGCCGCGAGCGCGACCGCGAGCGACAACCCGGCGAGCCGGCGTCGCCACGGCCCGCTTCCCGCCGCCGCGATCCACACCACGGCGAGCGGCACGAGCAGCACGCCGCTGACGTGGCTCGCCAGCGCCGCGCCGATCGCCAGGCCGAGCAGCGTGAAGTCGCGCCAGCTGCCTCGGCTCGCGCGCGACAGCGCGAGCACCGCGGCGCCGAACGCCAGCAGCCCGACGACGTCTTTGGGATTGGCTTGCGAGTGCGCGACGAGCTTCGGCTGCAGCACGAGCAGCAGCACCGCGAGCGGCGCGAGCAGCCGAGCGCCGATCTCGCCTCGCCACACGTCCTCGCTCGGGTCCGCGCGTTCCAGCGCGTTTCGAGCCGCGCCCTCGCGCCCCGCGATCCGAGCCACCAGCCACACGGCGAGCGTGCACGCGAGCAGGTTGACGAGGTGGAAGCCGAGGTAGCTTCCCGGCTCCCAGAACAGCCGATTCACCACCGCCGCCAGCGCCGCCCGCAGCGAGTCGGCGGCGAACTGGTAGCCCGGCAGCTCGTGCCAGGGCCAGCTCGGCAGCGGCCCGCCGCCGATAGGCCGCCGCGATCAGCTCGAGGTTCTGCGCGCCGGCCCGATAGCTCTCGCTGCTCGTCCCAGGTGATGCCGTAGTCGGCGAGGGTAGCGAGGCCGTGGGCGAGGAAGGCGAGCGCGGCGACGCCGCCTCCGTGCGCGGCGAGCCAACGAAGCGCCGCTGCGCAACGGTGGGCGCATCGGCGCGGGACTATACTCGCCCGCCTTCGACACCGCCGTCCTCGCGATGCGCAAGCTGCTGCCCTTCTTCGCCTTCGCCGCCCTGCTCCTGCTCGGCTGCCCGCGCGAGCAGCGGCGTCCGAACCTGCTGCTCCTCGTCGTCGACTGCCTGCGCGCCGACGCGCTGTCGGTCGCCGGTTACGCGCGGCCGACGACGCCCAACATCGATGAGCTCGCCCGCGAGGGCAGCCGCTTCACGCGCGCCTACGCGCAGGCGAGCTGGACGCGGCCGTCGCTGCCCACCATCCTCACCGGCCTCTACCCGAGCGAGCACGGCCTCATCGACCTCGAAGGCGATCCCAACACACCGCTGGCGGCGCTCGACGAGTCGGTCGTCACGCTTGCCGAGCGCCTCGAGCAGGCGGGCTACGGCACCGCCATGGTGGGCGACCAGCACCAACTCTCGCCGCGCTTCGGCCTGCAGCAGGGCTTCGACCTCTGGCAGCCGAAGGCGGGCGACGGCGCCAACATCCAGCGCCGCTTCCTCGAGTGGCAGGGCGCGCTGCAAAAGGGGCAGCCGTTCTTCGCCTACCTCCACTACCTCGAGCTCCACTGGCCGTACTGCCCGCCGAAGGACCTGCGCGGCCGCTTCGACGAAGGTCCGAGCCGCCTCAACCCGTGCGCCGACTGGCGCAAGCTGCGCGACGACATGAGGAGCGGCGCCTACGTCGTCTCACCCGAGGACCGCCAGCTGCTGCGTGCCCGCTACGACGAAGAGCTCCTCGGCGTCGACCGTCTCATCGGCGAGCTCGTCGCCGAGCTCAAGGGCCGCGGCCTCTACGACGACACGCTGATCCTCGTCACCGGCGACCACGGCGAGGAGTTCGGCGAGCACGGCGGCTGGTTCCACGGCCACACCCTGCACGACGAGCTGCTGCGCGTGCCGCTGGTGTGGAAGCCGCCGTCCTCGTGGGAGGCGCCGCGCGACCAGACGATCGACGGCCTCGTCCAGCAGCGCAACGTCGCCGCGACCTTCCTCGACGCCGCCGGCGTCATGGAGCTGCCGCCGGGCACGCACACGCTGGTGCCCTGGATCCGCGGCGAGCGCCGCGACGCGCCCGACCGCTACGTGGTGTCGGAGGGCGTCGACCAGATCGCCCTCAACGAAGGGCGCTGGAAGATGATCGTCGGCCGCGACGGCGCGCAGACGGCAGCCGACGCCGGCGGCGGCTTCCAGCTCTACGACCTGCAGAAGGACCCGCGCGAGCAGAAGAACCTCGCCGAGGGCAAGCGCACGCGCCTGGCGCTCATGCGGCAGCTCATCGACAACTGGAAGAAGGGCCTCCACTCCGCGCCGTCGAGGCGGGTGACGGTGGACACCGAGACCCACAAGGGGCTCGAGGCCCTCGGCTACGTGGGCGCGGCGCGGCCGCGCGCGACGCCCTCTCCGGCCCCCTCACCATCGCCGTCGCCGCGGTGAGTCGAGCGCCGCGGCGGCCGAGAGTCCGATCGCCCCTCAGACCCTAAAGGCCCGGGTTCGGCCTCGCCTCGGCAGGGAGGTCCGGCGGCCGAACGTCGAAAACGAGGTAGGAGTAGCCGACGTGGTCCACCGGATCGAGCCGGCGGAGCCACGCGAAGCGGTCGTCGCCCAAGACGCCGGTGAGGAAGTTGGCGCGCACGACGATCGTGCCGGTGCGTGGGCGCGGCGGCTCGAGCACTGCTTGCGGATGCGCGGCGAGCCAGCGCTTTACGAAACGCTCGTTCTGGCCCCAGTCGAGGTTGGAGTCGGCGAGGAGGCGCCAGGCCTGCTTGCGGTCGGTGAGGAGCTCGTTGAAGTAGCTGATGTAAAACGGGTGCCAGGAGAGGACCGAGACGACGAGCCAGGCGATGGAGGCGGCCAGTGCGAACGCCACCGCGCGCGTGCGGCGCGGAGTTAGGAGCGGCCAGAAGTTGCGGGCGAGGAGGAGGCCGGCGAAGACATCAAGCGGCGGGAAGAGCATCAGCGAGTAGCGCACACCCATCTGGGCGCCGAAGAAGAAGTTGAGGTGGATGGCGAGCAGCAGCGGCGGCAGGAGGAGCGGCGCGAGGTCGGAGCGCCAGCGCAGGGCGTGGCGACGGCACCACGCTACGAACAGCGATGCGAGCAGCAGAGCTTGCGTCGGCAGCGGCACTTTGTAGAGCCAGGCCCAGAGGTAGTAGCCGCGGAAGCCGCCGCGCTCGCGCAGCTCGCCGCGTAGGTATTGGCGGCCGTAGCCCTCACCGCTGCGCTCGCGGTGGTGCACCCAGTCGAGACCTTCGAGGTACGGATACGGCACGGGCACCGGCACGCCGGCGAGCACGGGCAAGCGATGCTGCGCCGCTTGCAGCGTCGAGGAGCGGAAGCGATAGTCGCCGAAACGCGTCAACGTGCGGTCGCCGAGGAAGGCCACGTTGACGACGACGAGGGCGAGCACGGCGGCCGAGGCCGCGCCCGCCGCGGCTGCGAGCAGGCGCCGGCGCACGAGTGCGCGCTCACCGCCGCGCCACGCGCGCCAGAGCTCGGGTCCCCAGCGCAGCGCCGCGAGCAGCGCTACCAGCGGCAGCAGGAGCACGGCGCTGTACTTGACGACCTGCGCGAACGCTAACGCGAGCGCCAAGGCGAGCCCGCGCTTGCGAGTTGGCTTCTCGGCGAAGCGCCAGAAGAGATAGAGCACCGCCGTCCAGGCGAGAGCGATCCAGACGTCGGTCGTCACCAGCCGCGCGTGGGCGAGCAGGTTGGGGTCGAAGACGCAGAGGAGCAGCGACAACAACGCGGCGCGCTCGCCCCAGAGGCGCCGCGACCAGCGCCAGACGAGCCACGCCAGCACGACCGAGGCGAGCATCGTCGGCACGCGCGCGGCGAAAGCGCTCGCTAGCGCCGCTCGCAGCCCGCCCGGCGGCAGCGCGGCGGCAACGGCGGCGGGCAGCGCGTTGAGCACCGACACCGGCATCTTGCTGTCGTCGAAGCGATGCGCGTCGCCGCGCAGGAGCTGGCGTCCGTAGCGCAGGTGGCCGGGCTCGTCGTAGGTCGTCGAGAGGTCGACCGTCGCGAGCAGCTCGATGGCGAAGAGAAGCAGCAGCAAGGCCGCGGCAGCCAGCGCGTAGCGCCGCTCGCCCGCTTGCTCGCGTGAGCCCGCCGCCGTCTCGGCGGCGCCGCCATTGCCCGGTCGCGCTTCGACCGTCGCCGCCCTTGCCGCCACGCCCGCTTCGCTCACCGCGGCGGCCGCGGTCCGGCTAGAAGAGCGTGTAGATGAACGGCGCCGAGGCCTGGCTCGTCACCACCAGCAGCACGAGGAGCCCCGAGCACCAGCACGAACGGCACGATCCAGTACACCTTGTTCTGGCGCGCGAACTGGAAGACGTCGCGCAGCAGGGAACCGACGTAGCCGATCTTTGCCATGGTGGAGTCCTCAGCAGTGACGGGGGAAGTATAGCGCCCGCGTACGCGTCGCTAATCCAACGCGTACTCCTGCTTCCAGTCGATCCCCTCGACCATCGCCGGCTGCGCCTTCTTCGCCAAGAGGAACGGCCCCAGCACGAGGTAGTCCATCTCGGTGCGCATGAAGCAGCGGTAGGCGTCCTCGGGCGTGCAGACGATGGGCTCGCCGCGGACGTTGAAGCTGGTGTTGACGACGACCGCGCATCCCGTCGCCTTGTCGAGCTCGCTCAGGATGGCGTGATAGCCGCGGGTTGTCCTGCCGGGTGCACGGTCTGGATGCGCGCCGAGTAGTCGACGTGGGTGACGGCGGGGATGTCGGAGCGCTCGCGGTTCACCCACTCGAGCAAGTCGTCCGACTTGCGCTCGTTGCTCGTCGCCGTGCGCCGCTCCTGCTGCACGTCGGCGACGAGCAGCATGTAGGGCGACGGGCGGTCGAGCTCGAAGTAGTCCGCCGCGCGCTCCTCGAGCACCGACGGCGCGAAGGGGCGGAAGCTCTCGCGGTACTTGATCTTGAGGTTCATCACCGACTGCATCTTCGGCGAGCGCGCGTCGCCCAGGATCGAGCGCGCGCCGAGCGCCCGCGGGCCGAACTCCATCCGCCCCTGGCAGAGGCCGACGACGTTCTGCTCGGCGAGGAGCCGCGCGATGCGCGGCGCCCAGTCGCTTGCCGGCAGCTCCTCGTAGGGCAGCGCGTGGGCGTCGAGGTAGTCGCGGATCTGCGCCGCCGGGAACTCCGGCCCGAGCAACGCGCCGCTCATGCCGTCGCGGCCGTCGCTGCGCCGCGCGCGCGGCTGGTCGAAACCGTTGTGGTAAACCGCGAGCGGCGCACCGAGCGCCCCGCCGGCGTCGCCCGCCGCGGGCTGGATCCAGATGTCGTCGAAGATGCCGAGGCGCAGCAGCTTGCCGTTGGCGACGCAGTTGAGCGCCACGCCGCCGGCGAGGCAGAGGTGGCGCTTGCCGGTGAGCTCGCGGGCGTGGCGGGCGAGGCGAATCACCATCTCCTCGCAGACGAGCTGGATCGAGGCGCCGAGGTCCATCTCGCGGCGGGTGATGCGCGACTCGGGCTTGCGCGCCGGGCCGCCGAAGAGGCGCGCGAAGCGCTCGTTCGTCATCACCAGCCCGTCGAGGTAGCCGAAGTAGTCCATGTTGAGCCGGAACGAGCCGTCGTCGCGCAGGTCGACGAGCTCGTTGCGGATGGCGTCGGCGTACTTCGGCTCGCCGTAGGGCGCGAGGCCCATCAGCTTGTACTCGCCCGAGTTGACCTTGAAGCCGGTGAAGTAGGTGAAGGCCGAGTAGAGGAGGCCGAGCGAGTGCGGGAAGGGAATCTCCTGCAGCAGGCGCAGCCGGTGCCCTTCGCCGACGCCGATCGTCGTCGTCGCCCACTCGCCGACGCCGTCGAGGGTGAGCACCGCCGCCTCCTCGAACGGCGACGGGTAGAAGGCGCTCGCCGCGTGCGACTCGTGGTGCTGGGTGAAGAAGACCTCGGTCTTGCCGTCGACGCCCGCCTTCTGCCAGCGACTCCTCGATGATGGGCGGGATCCACAGCTTCTCGCGCAGCCAGAGCGGGATGGCGAGCGTCGCCGAGTGCAAGCCCTTGGGCGCCACCGCGAGGTAGGTCTCGAGGATGCGGTGGAACTTGAGCAGCGGCTTGTCGTAGAAGACGACGCCGTCGAGCTTGCTGTCGCGGCCGTCGACGCCGCCCTCGGCGAGGCAGTAGCGCACCGCGTGGTGCGGGAAGCCCTCGTCGTGCTTCTTGCGCGTGAAGCGCTCCTCCTGCGCCGCGGCGACGACGCGGCCGTCGTCGACGAGGCAGGCGGCGCTGTCGTGGTAGAAGCAGCTGATGCCGAGGAGCTTCATCGCCGGCTACCCGCCGCGTGAGGAGAGGACGCTGCCTTCGACATCGTCAGAACGGCTTGCGGTAGTGGTCGAGGCCGGCGGGCGTCGCCTGCGCTTCCTGCCAGTACGAGGAGCGCGCGGCGTCGAGGCCGCGGGTGAGGCGCAGCTTGCCCGTCGCGCGCAGCAGCAGGCCGACGGGGAGGAAGAGGAGGTAGTAGGCGAGGCCGATGAGCAGCCAGGTCATCGCGACGCCGACGCCGCGAGCGAAGGCCGCGAGCGCGAGCTGCAGCCGATGGAAGCCACCGAGCGGCGAGACGAGGGCGAGGAGCGTCGTCAGCAAGGCGATCGCGGCGACGACCGCCGCTGCGCGCGGCTTGTCGAGCCAGAAGTAGAGCGCGCTGGCGGCGAGGAGACCGATGGCGCCGCCGAGGAGGCCTTTCCTGCGCGCCGCGGCGGCGGCTTTCGCCTGCACTTCGCCGGCATCGGCCGCGCGCGCGCGGCGCCACTGCCAGGCGACCTCCGCGGCAGCGTTCGCACGGCTGCCGGCGTCGGCGCGCGTAGCTGCGCCCGGACGGTCGGCCGCGTCCGGCACCGGCGGCGAAAGCTGCGCGGCGATCTCGCTCATCTTCGTGAGTTGCCTGGATTTCCCCGACGCTGTCGGTCCGTTCGGGGCGCGGTAGGTTACCACGCAGGTCCCCACGGTCGGGGACCTGCGCGGTGACGTCGCCGCTCGCCTGCCGGCTCGCGACTCTGGTCAGCACGCAGGGTCCGTAGATGCTCACCAACCTCGAGATCGCCGACGCCCTCGACCGCCTTGCCGACCTCCTGCAGGTCGAGCGCGAGAACCCGTTCAAGGTGCGCGCCTTCCGCCGTGCCGCGCGCACGGTCGAGGGGCACGCGCTGCCGATGACGCAGCTGCTGGCGCAGGGCGGCGATCCGACCAAGCTGCCCGGCATCGGCAAGGAGATCGGCGCCTGCATCCGCGAGCTGGTCGAGACCGGACACCTGACGCGGCTCGAGACGCTGCAGAAGGACGCGCCGCCGTCGCTCCTCGAGTTGATGCGGCTGCCGGGGCTGGGGCCGAAGCGGGCGCGGGTCGTCTGGGACCGCCTGCGCATCGCCACCCTGCCCGAGCTCGAGGCCGCGGCGGCGGCGGGCAAGCTCGCCGAGCTGCCCGGCTTCGGCGAGACGACGCAGACGCGCCTCTTGACCGCGCTCGCCGAGAAGCGGCAGGCCGGCCGCCGGATCCTGCTGCCGCAGGCGGAGACGATCTTCGCCGACCTCCTCCCCCACCTGCGCGGCGTGCCCGGCGTCGTGCGCGCCGAGGCGGCGGGGAGCTTCCGCCGCCGCGTCGAGACGGTCGGCGACCTCGACGTGCTCGTTGCGGCGAGCGACCCGCCGCGCGTCGTCGCCGCCTTCACCGGCTGGCATCGCACGGCGCGCGTCGAGGGCGCCGGCGACACCCGCGCCACCATCCTGCTGCGCCGCGGCGTGCAGGTCGACCTGCGCGTCGTGCCGCCGGAGAGCTTCGGCGCGGCGTGGATCTACCTGACCGGCAGCAAGGCGCACAACGTGGCGCTGCGCGCCCGCGCCGTCGAGCGCGGCTGGAAGCTGTCGGAGTGGGGATTGTTCGGCGGCCGGGTCGGTCGCGCGGGGCCGGAAGGCTCCGGCGAGCGGATCGCCGGCGCGAGCGAAGAAGAGGTCTACGCCGCGCTCGGCCTCGCCTGGGTGCCGCCCGAGCTGCGCGAGGACGAGGGCGAGATCGAGGCCGCCGCGGCGGGCGCGCTGCCCGAGCTCGTGCGCGTCGAGCAGCTGCGCGGCGACCTGCAGATGCACACCACGTGGTCCGACGGCCGCGCCACGCTCGAGCAGATGGTGGCGGCGTGCGCGGCGCGCGGCTACGAGTACTGCGCGATCACCGACCACGGCCCAGGGCTGCCGGTGGTGCAGGGGCTCGACGCCTCCGCGCTGCGCGCGCAGCGCGCCGAGGTGGCCGCGGTGCAGGAGCGCCACCCGCAGATCCGCGTGCTCCACGCGCTCGAGCTCGACGTGCTCGAGGACGGCTCGTTCCCGCTCTCCGACGAGGAGCTAGCGCCGCTCGACCTGCTGCTCGCCGCCGTCCACACCCGGCTCAAGCTGCCGCGCGAGGCGCAGACGCAGCGCTACTTGCGCGCCCTCGACCACCCGCGCGTCGCCATCCTCGCCCACCCCAGCGCGCGGCGGCTCGGCATGCGCGGACCCGTCGACGCCAATTGGGAGGCGATCCTCGCGCAAAGCCGCCGCGCGCGGCGTCGCCGTCGAAGCGAACGCCTCGCCGGAGCGGCTCGACCTCCACGGCCCGCTGCTGCGGCGCGCGCGCGAGCTCGGCTGCCGCGTCGTCGTCTCGACCGACGCCCACCGCACGCGCGAGCTCGACAACCTGCGCTGGGGCGTCGACCAGGCGCGCCGCGGCTGGCTGCGCGCCGAGGACGTCCTCAACACGCTGCCGCTCGACGAGCTGCTGCGCGCGCTGCGCGTCCGCGGCGCTAGCTGAGCTCGGGACGTGCGCGCGTTGCGCCGCCGAAAGATCAAGTACGCCGGCACGCCGAGCACCAACACGAGGACGCCGAGCAGCGACTCGACCGGCCGCGCGAAGAGCGTGTTGCCGACGAGCAGCAGGCAGGCGGCGATGAAGAGCACCGGCACCACCGGGTAGCCCCAGGTGCGGTAGGGCCGCGGCACCTCGGGGCGCCGGCGGCGCAGCACGATCACCGCGACCGCCGTCATCAGGTGGAAGAGGACGAGCGAGAAGACGGCGTAGGTGTAGAGCTGGTCGTAGGTGCCGGAGAGCGCCAGCACCACCGCCCAGGCGCCCTGCGCCCACAGGCTCACCACCGGCACGTGGCGGCGCGGGTCGACGCGGCCGACGGCGCGGAAGAAGAGCCCGTCCGCCGCCATCGGCTGGTAGATGCGCGAGGTGTAGAGGAGGCTCGCCGACAGGCAGCCGAAGCTCGACACCAGGACCGCCGCCGCCATCAGCCGCGCCGCGAAGGGACCGAAGAGCGCGCCCGCCGCCGCTTCGGCGACGCGCGGCGTCTCGGCGATCGTCGCCATCGGCAGGGCGCGGAAGTAGACGACGTTGAGCAGCAGGTAGAGCACGACGACGACCGCGGTGCCGCCGATCAGCCCGCGCGGCACGTTGCGCGCCGGGTCGCGCACCTCGCCGGCGGCGCAGGTGAGGCCGTACCAGCCGTCGTAGGTCCACAGGGCGGCGATCATCGCCACGCCGAAGGCGGCGAGCAGCGCGCCGCCTGCGGGCACCGGCGACGGTGCCGCCGCGGCGGCCGTGGTCGCCGCCGGCATCGCCGCCGTGAGGCCGAAGACGACGAGGCCCACCATCGCGGCGAGCTTGATCATCGTCAGCACGTTCTGCGCGCCGGCGCCGGCGCGCAGGCCGACGTGGTTGATGGCGGTGAGCGCGACGATGGCGAGCGCCGCCGCCACCTGGCCGCCGCTGAGCGTCCACTGCCAGCCGCCGATGGGCGCTTCGAGCAGCACGTTGCGCGTCGAGAAGAACGGCAGGAAGCCGCCGAGGTACTCGCCGAAGCCGACGGCGATGGCGGCGTTGCCGCCCGACATGCCGACGAGGAAGCCGCTCCAGCCGAAGAGGAAGCCCCAGAACGGCCCGTACGCTTCCTTGAGGTACTGGTACTGCCCGCCGGCGCGCGGGAACATCACGCCGAGCTCGGCGTAGGTGAGCGCCCCCGCGAGGGTGAACAGCCCGCCGGCGAGCCACACCAGCAGGATGAGGCCTGAGTGCGGGAGCACCCGCGCCATGTCGCTGGTGGTGAGGAAGATGCCGGTGCCGACGATCGAGCCGACGGTGAGGAGCGTCGCGCCCCAGAAGCCGAGGCCGCGGACGAGGTGGCCGTCGCCCGCGTTCGCGGCCGAATCAGCGGCGGCAGTCGGCGCGGGGACGGCCCCGACGCTCGAGGGCAGCCGATCGTCGCCTGACGGGATCATCGTTGTGGGGGAAGCGGCGGCATTCTAGCCCGCGTTCATCCATCGACCTGCGCTTCCAGAACACGAGCGACGTGCGGCCGATCGTCATCCTGCCCGGAGCCGGCGGCGGCGCTGGTGGAGGCGGCAGGCTACCGTTCGCCGACGGCTTCGAGCCCGGCGACGGCTCGGCGTGGTCGTCGCCGGGTCCCTGACGACGCGAGGAGTGGTGCGCCCGGAAGGAGTCGAACCTCCAACCCTCAGATCCGTAGTCTGATGCTCTATCCAGTTGAGCTACGGGCGCACGGGACCGCCTAGCGGCTGCGGATGGTAGCCGATGGGGGCAAGTAGGCGCAACCGCAACGGGCGCCCCTGCTATCCTCGCCGGCTCACCCGTATTCAACGCTTCGTCCCGGAGACTTTCTTCCATGAGCGACGCCATGCCGCAGGACACTGCCGGCTCGCCGATCCGCTTCGACCGCGCCGAGTTCGAGGGCTCGAGCATCGCCAGCCGCTGCGCCGTCTGCAGCGAGCCGCTCGCCGGCAGCTACTTCGAGATCAACGGCGCCATGGTGTGCCCGCCCTGCCGCGCCAAGGTGGAGATGGCGGGCAGCCAGGGCTCGAAGCCCGGACGCGTGCTGCGCGCGCTCGTCGCCGGCTTCGGTGCCGCCGTGCTCGGCGCCGGCATCTACTACGCCGTGCTGGCGATCACGAAGCTGGAGATCGGCCTCATCGCCATCGTCGTCGGCTTCCTCGTCGGCGGCGCGGTGCGCTGGGGCAGCTACGCGCGCGGCGGCTGGCTCTACCAGGCGATGGCGATCGGGCTCACCTACGTCGCCATCGTCAGCACCTACGTGCCGTTCATCATCAAGGGCGCGAACGAGGCCGCGGCGGAAGAGAGCGCGGCGAGCGGCGCCACGCCGGCAACCACCACCGCGAGCGCCACCGGCGCCGCGGGCGACGCGACGGCCGCCACGTCGAAAGCTGCCGACGCCGCCACGACCAAGGACGCCGCCGCGAGCAGCGCCGAGGTCGCCGCGCCGTCGTTCGGTGAGTTCGTCGTCACCATGGCGACGATGGCCGGCGTCATCCTCGCGCTCCCCTTCCTCGCCGGCGTGCAGAACTTCATCGGCTGGCTGATCATCGGCTTCGCGCTCTACCAGGCGTGGAAGATGAACCGCCGCCAGCCGCTGGTCGTCACCGGGCCGTTCCGTCTCGCACCGGCTGGTCAAGGCGCGCCGCCGCCGGCAGCAGATGAGACGCCTCCGCCGGCACCGCCGGCGCTCGAGCCCGTCTGATCCTGCCGTCGATGGAGTGCGCCGGCTGCGGCAGCGACCTGGCGCCGAGCCTGCTCGCCTGCCCGGCGTGTCACCGGTTGGTGCACCAGCCGGCGCTCGAGACGCTGGCGTCGACGGCAGGGGCGGCGCGCCAGCGCGGTGACGCCGCCGCCGAGCTCGCCGCCTGGCGCTCGGCAACCGAGCTGCTGCCCGCCGGCAGCCGGCAATTGCAACAGATCGGTGCCCGCATGGACGAGCTCGGCCGCCAGGTGGCGGCGAGCGATCCGTCGACGCCGCCGCCTCCGCCGCCGTCGATCAAGCCCGGTTTCGGCGGCAGCGCCGGCTGGGCCGGCGGCCTGGCCGCCGTCGCCCTCGTGCTGTGGAAGCTCAAGGCCGTGCTCCTCGCCCTCCTGAGCAAGGGGAAGTTCCTCCTCCTCGGTCTCTCGAAGAGCGGCACCGTCTTCACCATGCTGCTCTCCTTCGGCGCCTACTGGACGCTATGGGGGTGGAAGTTCGCCGGCGGCTTGGTGCTCTCGATCTACGTGCACGAGATGGGGCACGTGGCGGCGCTGCGGCGCCTCGGCATCCCGGCGACGGCGCCGATGTTCATTCCCGGCTTCGGCGCCTTCGTGCGGCTCAAGCAGCGGCCGGCCACCGTCATAGAGGACGCGCGTGTCGGGCTCGCCGGGCCGCGCTGGGGGCTCGCGGCGGCACTCGTCGCGTGGGCGGTGCACGTAGCCACCGACGCGCCGGTATGGGCCGCGATCGCTCGCATCGGCGCCTGGATCAACCTCTTCAACCTGCTGCCCATCGCGCCGCTCGACGGCGGCCGCGCCTTCCACGCGCTGGCGAAGCCGCAGCGCTGGCTCGCCGTCGGCTCGCTCGCCGCGGCGTGGGCGATCAGCCGCGACGGGTTGGTGGTGCTGCTGGCGCTGGTCGCGATCGGGCAGGCGGCAGTCGGCAAAGCACCCGAGACCGGCGACCGCCGCACCATCGTCGAGTACGCGCTGCTGGCGATCGTCCTCGCCGGCCTGACGCTGCTGCCGGTGCCGGTTCCGCCGTCGCCGTAGCCGCGGCGCATTCTCGCGAACGCGCCGAAGCGCTCGCGCTACTCGATGAGCCCGGCGAGCGGCGAGCTCGCGCGTGGCGTAGAGCTTCGGCGCGATCCGCCCCGCGTTCGCCGCCAGCCACCCCGCCTCGACCGCGAGGCGCATCGCGCGCGCCATGCGGACCGGGTCCTGCGCGCCGGCGATGCCGGTGTTCATCAGCACGCCGGCGGCGCCGAGCTCCATCGCCACCGCGGCGTCGGAGGCGGTGCCGACGCCGGCGTCGACGATCACCGGCACGCCCGCCTGCTCGACGATGATGCGCAGGTTGGCGCGGTTGCGAATCCCCATCCCCGAGCCGATGGGGGCGCCGAGCGGCATCACCGCCGCGGCGCCGAGCTGCTCGAGCTTCTTGCACACGACGGGGTCGTCGTTGGTGTAGGGCAGCACGACGAAGCCCTCGGCGACGAGCACCTCGGTGGCGCGTAGCAGCTCGACGTTGTCGGGGAAGAGCGTCTTCTGGTCGCCGATCACCTCGAGCTTCACCCAGCTCCAGCCGCCGAGCTCGCGGCCGAGGCGCGCGGTGCGGATCGCCTCGTCGGCGGTGTAGCAGCCGGCGGTGTTGGGGAGGAGCAGGTAGCGGCTCTGGTCGATCGCCTCGACGAGGTCGGCCTTGCCGCGCTGGTCGAAATTCACCCGGCGCAGCGCCACCGTCACCATCTCGGTGCCGGAGGCCTCGAGCGCCGCCTGCATGGTCGCGAGGTCGGTGTACTTGCCGGTGCCGAGGATGAGCCGCGAGCGGAAGGTGCGGCCGCCGAGCTGCAGCGGCTCGACGGCGGGTGTGGCGAGGTCGGTCGTCGTCGTCGTCATCGCCGGATGGTACCGCGCGCCGGCGACGCCCGTCGTCACTTGCCGCGATAGGAGATGCGGTAGAGGCTGCCCTGCACGTCGTCGGAGACGAGCAGCGAGCCGTCGGGCAGCTCGAGGAGGTCGACCGGCCGTCCCCACGCGCCGTCGGCCTGCAGCCAGCCTTCGGCGAAGACGCGGTAATTGCTCGCCGTCTCGCCGCGCACGTCGACGACGGTGATGCGGTAGCCGAGCGGCTTGCTGCGGTTCCACGAGCCGTGCTCGGCGATGAAGACGGCGCCGCGGTATGGCGCCGGGAACATCGTGCCGCGGTAGAAGCGCATCCCCAGCGCGGCGACGTGCGGGCCGAGCTTCGCGGCCGGCGGCACGAAGTCGCTGCAGCGGCGGCCGCGCCCTTCGTCGGGATCGACGAGGTCGCCGCCCTGGCAGTACGGGAAGCCGAAGTGCATGCCGGCGCGCGGCGCGCGGTTGAGCTCGTCGGGCGGCTTGTCGTCGCCCATCCAGTCGCGGCCGTTGTCGGTGAACCAGAGGACGTTCGTCTGCGGCTGCCAGTCGAAGCCGACGCTGTTGCGCACGCCGCGCGCCCACGGCTCGAGCCGCTTGCCGTCGGGCGCGATGCGCGCGATGGCGGCGAAGGGCTCGTCGCGCTCGCAGACGTTGCAGGGCGCGCCGATGCCGACGTAGAGCCAGCCGTCGGGGCCGAAGCGCGCGTAGCGCCACTGGTGCCCGCGCGCCGACGGCAGGCCGCTGAAGAAGACGGTGGAGCGCAGGGGCGCCGGCTTCGCGAGCTGCTCCTCGATGCGGTCGAAGCGCAGCACGCGCGACACTTCGACGACGTAGAGCGTGCCGTCCTTCACGTCGACGCCGTTGGGCTCCTCGAGACCTTCGGCGATCGTGCGCTGCGACTCGGGGCGGCCGTCGCCGTTCTTGTCGACGACGGCATAGACACGGCCTTCGCGCGTACCGACGAAGACGGTGCCCTGCGGCGAGCGCGCCAGCGACCGCGCGCCGGGAAGGCCGGTGGCGAAGACGTCGATGGCGAACCCGGCGGGCAGTTGGATGCGGTCGAGCGACGAGGGCCGCCCGGCTTCGGCGGCGCTGCCGAAGCCGCCGCCGCAGCCCGCGGCGAGCGCGGCGAGCAGCGTGATGCGGGCGGCGCGCGACAGGCGAGCGCTCATCGGTGCTCGCTGGCTGCACATCTTGCGCCGAGCAACATCGCGCCCGGTCGCCGCGTATAGGCTCCTCGCAACCGACTCGTAGTGCCGTCAGCACGTTCGCCGCCGTCGCGACCTTCGGAGCCGACACTGAACCCGTTCACCCTGCCACCTGACGAGCTGTCCGCCTTGTCGGCCGAGCAGGCCGTGCGCCGGATGCTCGACATGGTCAACCGCCGTGTCCTGCCCGTCGTGCTGTGGGTGCTCGCTTTCTTCTTCCTCATCGCCCTGATCGCCTCGTTCGCCGACTACGGCGGCCGCGGCTGGCCGCTGGCCCTCGCCGGTCTCCTCGCCGCCGCCGGCTGCCCGCTGGCGCTGCGCCGGCTGCTGCCGCTGGGCTCGACGACGGTGCCGGCGCCGCCGCCGCGCGCACCGGCGCTGGCGGAACGCTTCGGCGAGCTGCTCCAGGGCGTGCTCGTCCTCTGCTACCTGCTCGCCGTGGCCTGGATGGCGTCGATCGGCGGCCGGCCGGTGCTCCTCTTCATCGCGGCGCCGGTGCTGTTGCTCTTCCGTCTCGTCGCCAGCGAGTTGCTGCTGCTACACGGGCTGATGCTCGTCGCCGGCGGCGTCCTCTGGTGGCTGGTGCAGCCGGCCGAGGTGCTGCCGGCGTTCGCCGGCGCCGTGCCGGCGCACCTGATCTGCGCCGGCCTCGGCTGGCTCCTCGCCCGCCGTTTCCGCCGCCGCTTCTCCGCGCTCTGGCACCGACAGCTGAGCGCCGTGCGCGAGCAGCTACGGCTGCGCGACGAGCTCGCGTTGGCGCGGCAGGTTCAGCTCTCGATGCTGCCCGCGTCGCTGCCGCAGCTCCCGTGGCTCGACGTCGCCGCCTCCTGCCTGCCGGCCAACGAGGTGGGTGGCGACTACTACGACTTCTTCGCCGCCGAGGACGGCCTCGCGGTCGTCGTCGCCGACGTCGCCGGCCACGGCGTGGCGAGCGGGCTCGTGCTCGCCTCGGTGCGCGCCGGACTGGCGCTGCTCATGGAGGAGCCCGACCACCAGCTCGGCCCCACCATGCAGCGACTCGACCGGCTGGTGCAGCGCACCTCGCGCCGCATGCTGGTGACGCTCGCGGTCGGCCGCGTCGACCATCGCGCGCGCTCGCTCGCCGTCGCCACGGCGGGGCATCCGCCGGTGCTGGTGCGGCGGAACGACGGCGCGGTGGAGGAGGTCGCCACGCCGGCGCCGCCGCTCGGTACGCGGCTCGGTGGCGCGGCCGCGGCGCTCGAGGTGCCGTTCGAGGCCGGCGACTGCTGCCTGCTCTACACCGACGGGCTCGTCGAGACGACGACCGGCGACGGCGAGCCGTACGGCAACGCGCGGCTCGCCGCCGTGCTCGCCGCTCACGACGGCGACGCGGGCGCGCAGGCGCTCTGCGACGCGGTGCTCGCCGACGTGGCGCTTCACCGCGGCGACGCCGCGCAGCAAGACGACGTGACGTTGGTGGCGCTCGTCCGTCGCTGAACGCGGCGCGCCTGCGCTGCGCAGCCGTGCTCAGCGCACCAAGATCAACAACACGCCGGCGACGAGAAGAAGAAGCGCCACCACCTTCTTCCACCCTATCGGCTCGCCGAAGAAGGCGCCGCCGAGGAGCAGCGCCATCACGTTGCCGACGGCGCGCTTGACCGCTTCGACGACGCCGACGAGCGCGACGCGGATGACGAGCAGCTGGAGCACCAGCGCCACCGCCGAGACGAGGACCGACACCGCGAGGAGCGCCAGCAGCCGCCCGCGGCGTCCGATGGCGAGCTCGCCGACGCGGCGGCGCGCGAGCAGCAACAGCAGCGTGCCGGCGGCGATGCCGCCGCAGAGGACGAGCGCGTGGCGCGCCGGGCCGACGAGCTCGACGCCCAGCTTGTCGAGCGGCAGCGTCAAGCCCCAGGTGACAGCGACGAGCAGCATCAGCCGCGCCCCCGGCTCGCGGCGCAGCGCCCGCCACCAGGCGGCGAGCGAGCCGCCCTCCGCCGCCGCGCCGCCGAGGAGCAGCGCGCCGAGCACGACGAGCGCGATGCCGGCGAGCTGCAGCGGCCGCGGCCACTCGCCGAGGAGCGGCCGCGCGAAGGTGGCGACGAACGCCGGCGTCAGCGACAGCAACGGCACCGACACCGACAGCGGCGAGCGCAGCAGCGCCGCCACGTAAGCGGCGTTGGCGACGATGTTGAGCACGATCGAGCCGCTGGCGACGAGCAGGTACTTCGCCGACAGCGGCCCCGGCACCTCGGCGCTCGCCGCCGCCCATAGCGCCAGCACCGGCACCTGCCCCAGCGCCAGGTAGAAGACGACCGCCGGCGGCGACAGGTGCGGCGCCAGCAGCTTGCGCAGCACGTCGAGCGCCGACCAGCCGAAGGCGGTGCCGACGATGAGGAGGACGGCCGTCGTGTCGATGGCCGGATTAGATCATCGGCATCGCACGTCCTCGGCCCATCGAGCGCGTAGATGTTCGCGGCACGGTAGGGCGGGCTCGCGACCGCCGCAGCAGCGGCTAAGCCGGCAGCAGCGCTTCGATCGGCGGCGCCTCGACGGCGCGGTTCTTGGCGTCGACGAACACCACCTGCGGGCGGTGTGCGCGCGCCTCGGCCTCGTCGTACGCCGCGTAGCTGCAGAGGATGACGAGGTCGCCGCGGCGCGCCTTGTGGGCGGCGGCGCCGTTGATCACCACCTCGCCGCTGCCCGGCGCACCCTCGATGACGTAGGTGGCGAAGCGCTCGCCGTTGGTGACGTTGTAGATCTCGACGCGCTCGTGCGGCAGCAGGTCGGCGGCGGCCATCAGCAGCGGGTCGACCTTCACCGAGCCCTGGTAGTGCAGGTCGGCGTCGGTGACGGTGGCGCGGTGGATCTTCGACTTGAGCAGCGTGCGTTGCATCGGAGTGCCTTTCGTTCGAGTGAAGGAAGAGCGCTACGTGAGAACGGGTGTTGCTGGCAGCGACGCCGGAGCCATGCCGGCAGCGCCGACGCGTAGCCGTAGGTTGTCGATGAGGCGGACGCTGCCGATGCGCACGGCAATCGGCAGCACGACGTTGACTCCGCGGCCGACCGGTGGACCGGTCGCCCGCTCCGCGACGCTCGTGCTAGCCTTCGGCTCGCCCTCGTGGTGGCCGGCGAGCGTCTCGACCGGCTGGAAGCTCTCGGCGTCGACGACAGCGACGTAGTCGACCGTGGCGCGCGGCTCCTCGGCGAGCGTGGCGAGGATGCGCTCGCGCACGGCTGCGGCGCGCCGTTCGCCGGCAGCGACGAGCGCCTCGCCGGCACGTAGCGCGCGGTGGAGCACGGCTGCGGCGCGTCGCTCGTCAGCCTCGAGATACGCGTTGCGCGACGACATCGCCAGGCCGTCGCTCTCGCGCACCGTCTCGCCGGCGACGATCTCGACCGGCAGATGTAAGTCGCGTACCAGCTGACGCACGACGGCGAGCTGCTGCGCGTCCTTCTCGCCGAAGACAGCGACGTCGGGCTGCACGAGATGGAAGAGCTGCGTCACTACGGTGGCGACGCCGCGGAAGTGCCCCGGCCGCCGCTCCCCTTCGAGGCCGAGCGCGGCACCCCCGGGCTCGACGAACGTGGCGTGGCCGGGCGGATAGATCGTCTCGACGGCGGGCAGGAAGAGCAGGTCGCAACCGGCGCCCGCGAGCAGCGCGGCGTCGCGCTCGGGCGTGCGCGGGTAGCGCGCGAGATCCTCGTGCGGCCCGAACTGCGTCGGATTGACGAACACCGACGCGACGACGCGATCGGCGCGCTCGCGCGCGGTGCGCACCAGCGACAGGTGCCCGTGGTGGAGCGCTCCCATCGTCGGCACGAAGCCGACGAGCGCGCCGCCGCGTTTCCAGGCAGCGACGGCGTGGCGCAGCCGCGCGACGTCGGTGACGGTCTCCATCTCCACCACCCTCAGCCGTAGAGCTTGCCGACCGTCTCCGCTGGCCGCGTCGGATCCCCATACGACTCGCTCGCGTCAGGGAAGCGTCCAGCGCGTACGTCGGCGGCGAAGGCGGCGATCGCTTCGCGCGCCGCGGTGCCGAGCTGCGCGTAGCGGCGCACGAAGCGCGGCGCGATGCGCTCCTCGAGGCCGAGGAGGTCGTGGTAGACGAGCACCTGGCCGTCGCAGCCGGCGCCGGCGCCGATGCCGATGGTGGGAATGGCGAGCGCGGCCGACACCTCGGCGGCGAGCTCGGCCGGCACGCACTCGAGCACCAGCGAGAAGGCGCCCGCCTCCTCCGCCTCGCGCGCCGCCGCGAGCAGCCGCTCGCGCGCCGCCTCGCCGCGCCCCTGCACCTTGTAGCCGCCGAGCTTGTGCACCGACTGCGGCGTCAGGCCGAGGTGCGCCATCACCGGCACCTCGGCGGCGACGAGCGCGCGCACCACCTCGGGCCGGTCGCCCTCGATCTTCACCGCCTGCGCGCCGCCCTCTTTCACAAACCGCAGCGCGTTCGTCACCGCCTGCTCGGCGCCGAGGTGGAACGAGCCGTACGGCATGTCGGCGACGAGCAGCGCCCGCCGCACGCCACGCCGCACCGCCTTCACGTGGTGGAGCATCTCGTCCATGGTGACGGCGAGGGTGTCCTCGTGGCCGAGCACCACCATGGCGAGCGAGTCGCCCACCAGCACGACGTCGACGCCGGCGGCGTCCGCCTGCCGCCCCTGCGGGCAGTCGTAGGCGGTGACCATCACGAGGCGCTCGCCGCGGGCGGGCGCTGCCGAGAGCGCGGGAACGGTGACGCGGGGCTCGGGCATCATCGGCCTCCCTTCTAGGGCGGCCGCGGTGGCTCCCGCGTTGGTCAGGGATGTGACGGGTGGGCTGGCGCTCGTGCGCGGCGCTGTCGGCTCATGGAAAGCGGCTCGTCGCAGGTGTCCGTCCGTGGATCGGGCCCCGCCACCGCCTCCGCTCCGACCACCCGTCGCGTCCGTCGCCGTGGGACTTCCGTCCCCTTTGCTTACCGTCCCAGTCCCTCGCGGGATCCAAGCGGCACGGCACTCATGCTAGCCCTTGCCGCGCCGCGGTGCCAGTCAGGAGCCGCCCCACGCCAGCTGGGTGACGAGGACGCCGGACCCCACGTTTCCGTCCGCCCCGCGGTGCGGCGGGATGGGTGCCACGACGTAGACGCTCTGCCCGTCGCCGGCGATGACGCGAGCGCCGGGCGCCGACATGGCGCCGTACAGGGTCGTGCTCGCCGCGATCGTGCCGTCGACCGCCAGCCACGACAGACGCGGTTGGCGGCCGTTCCCGTCAAGCACCGCCAGATGGCCCGTTCCCACCGCGGCGGCGCGCAGAAAGAGCAGGGGCGCGAAGCCCGCCGCAACCGGGCGCTCCCCCACGACGTTCAGCTTGGCGTCCAGCCGGAGGACCTTCCACCCCGCCGTGCCGCCGTCGACGAGCGCCGCCGGCGACTCCGCCGGCCCGAAGAGCGCGACGTGACGGCCGGCGCGGCTTTGCTGGGCGAGCTCCTTGCCGGCGCCGTCGACGACAGCGAAGAAGACCTCGCGCTCCCCCTCGAACCACGCCGCGGCATGGGAGCGGACTCCGGCCAGGAGCACGCGCCCATCGGCCAGCCGGCGCGCGGCGGTCAGGGCGCCGCTGCGCCGCCCCGGGAACGTCTTGAACCAGGACACCGCGCCCGCGTCGTCGAAGGCCAGGGCGGCGGCGCCCACGTCCCTCCAGCTCCCGAAGGCCAGGTGACGACCTCCGTCGAGGTCGACGACGTTCCAGACCAGCGGCTCGAGGCCGGCCGGTGCCTCGTCGCCAAAGCGCGAGAGCTCGCCGCTCTTGGCCAGGCGGTGGAAGCCGAGGGTCTTGCCCGGCGCGTGGCGGAGAAACGTCAGCTCGCCGCCGCGGCCGGCGAACGCGAAGGCGCCCCGTGCCGGCGGCTGCCCGTCGAGATCGACCTGCAGCTGCTGCGCGACCTCGCCGCTCGGGGCCAACCGCCAGACGTGCGCGCGCGCCTTCCCCGCGACGTCCATCGTCCAGCCGCCGACCAGCAACTCGCCGTCCGGCGTGCGGTGGAGGAGGCCGAACTCGGGCACCAGCGCGTCGACCCAGAGGGTCCGCCGCCACACCTCGGCGGCGGGCGCCACCTCTGCAGTGGCCAGCGCTATCGCCAGGCAGGCGACCGCCAGCCGCCGGCGGCGTCGACCGACGTCCGGAGCGCTCATGACCTAGGCGGCATGAAAGCTTGCCACTGCACGACTATCCAGAGCACGGCGTACAGCTGGGCGTCGCTTGCAGCTGGGGTTCTACGCCATCGCAGGCGCAGCTCGCGATCTCCCGTGGGTTGCACGCGATGCTCGACCAGCTGCCGTCGCCGCACTGCACGCCGCAGGTGGTCTGGACGTTGTTGCAGCCGCCACCGGGGTCGCCGCCGCCGCTCCAATCGCAGGTGGCGGTGCACCAGTCGTATTCGTTGTCGCAGAAGTCCAGCCACATGAGGTAGTTCGCCCGGCAGTCCACCGAGCAGCTCCAATCGTCGCACCCGCCCTCGCACATGTAGTAGTCCCACCCCGCATCCGAGCTGCACTGATTCCAGCTCTGGTCGCACTGGCCGCAATCGGCGGACGCTGGCTGCGCACACAGAGCGAGGGCGAGAACGAACAGAGCCGCGCACCAACTGGACCTCATCTCAGCCTCCTTGGGTGATCTGGGGTGGAGGAAGTTCCACCGACGTCGTCCTGCGGAGAAGCCAACACCTGAGAGGGCATGCGCGGTTGGAGGCTGGAATCCGTCACCGCTTCGCACCACTCCGCGCCGTGGTGACCACGGGCGGTTTCCATTCCATACTTGCTCCATGTCCGGCGCCCAGCGCTCGGCAGGCGTCACGGATCTGCTGCGACGGTGGAGCGCCGGCGACCGCGAAGCGGCGGAGCGCGTCCTGCCGCTGGTCTACGACGAGCTGCGGCGCATGGCGGCCAGGCAGCTACGCGCCGAGCGCCACGCGCACACCCGGGCCACCGCGATCGTCCACGAGACGTACCTGCGGTTGAGCGAGCAGAGCGGCTTCGAGTGGCCGAGCCGCGATCACTTCTTCGCCTTCGCAGCGCACCTGATGCGCCGCATCCTGGTCGACCATGCGCGGCGGCGTAACCGCGCCAAGCGCGGCGGTCACGTTCGCCAGTTGACGCTGGCGGAGATCGAGGACGCGGGCGAGCTCGGCGTCGAGCCGAGCACGGACCTGCTCGCTCTCGACGAGGCCTTGCAAAGACTCGAGGCTCTCGATCCGCGCAAGGTGGCGGTCGTCGAGCTGCGCTTCTTCGCCGGCATGTCGCTCGAGGAGACGGCGGCGCAGCTCGGCATCTCTTGCGAAACGGTCGGCCGCGAGTGGCGGCGCGCGCGCGCCTGGCTTTACGACGCGCTGCGGCCGGTGGCAGCGAAAGCGTGAGCGAACGCACGCTGTTCGAACGGGCCGACGATGTCTTCGCGGCGGCGCTCGAGCGGCCGACCGCCGAGCGCCCCGCCTTCGTGCGCGCCGCCTGCGGTGTCGATGAAGCACTGCGTGGAGAGGTCGACCGGCTGCTCGCCGCCGACGCGGCGGCGGGCGCGTTCCTCATGCGACCGCTCGCGGTGTCGACGGACATCGGCGACGACACGACGGGAGGGCCGTCGCCGCCCGCGCGTCTCGGCCCCTACCGCCTGCTGCGCGAGATCGGCAGCGGCGGCATGGGCACCGTCTACCTCGCCCGCCGCGACGACGATGCCTACGAGCGCGACGTCGCGGTCAAGATCATGCGCGCCGGCATCGGCAGCGGCGAGGCGGTCCACCGCTTCCTCGACGAGCGGCGCATCCTCGCCCGCCTCGAGCACCCGGGCATCGCCCGTCTCTACGACGGCGGCACCACCGAGGACGGCCGGCCGTTCCTGGTCATGGAGCTCATCGACGGGCTGCCGATCGACGAGTACTGCGACGCGCACCGCCTCGACCTCGAGGCTCGCCTGCAGCTCTTCCGGCGCGTCTGCGCGGCGGTCCAGCACGCGCATCAGAACCTGCTCGTGCACCGCGACCTCAAGGCGGCGAACATCCTGGTCACCGGCGACGGCGAGCCCAAGCTGCTCGACTTCGGCATCGCCAAGCGGCTGGCGCCCGGCGCCGACGCCGGCCTCACCCGCACCGGCTCGCGGGTGATGACGCCGAGCTGCGCCAGCCCCGAGCAGGTGCGCGGCGAGCCGATCACCACCGCGAGCGACGTCTACTCGCTGGGCGTGTTGCTCTACGAGCTGCTGGTGGGACGCGGCCCCTACCGCGTCTCGCGCACCCTCGCCCACGAAATCGAGAGCGCGATCTGCGACCAGGAGCCGGAGCCGCCGAGCCAGGCCGTCAGTCGGCGAGGCCCGGGCGAGCCGACGGCGGACGCGGTGGCGCAGGCGCGTGGCCTGCGTCCCGCCGCGCTCCGGCGGCGGCTGCAAGGCGACCTCGACACCATCGTCCTCACCGCGCTGCGCAAGGAGCCCGTCCGCCGCTACGGCTCGGTGGCGGAGCTCGCCGCGGACGTTGCCAGTCACCTCCAGCACCTGCCCGTGTCGGCGCGCGCCGACTCGCTCCTCTACCGCAGCCGCAAGCTGCTGCGGCGCTATCGCGCCGTCGCCACCGCCGGCGCTTTGGCCCTGCTCGTCGCCATCGCATTCTTGATCGGCCTCGTGCAGCAGCAGCGGCGCTTGGCGCAGGAGCGCGACAAGGCGCGCTACGCGCTGACGTTCCTGGTGGACACCTTCCGTCACGCCGATCCCTACCATGCCCGCGGCGGACGGGTGACCGCCGAAGAGATCCTGGCGCAGGGCGCGCGACGGGTGTCGCGCGAGCTCGCCGGTCAGCCGGACGTGCAGGCGGCAGTCATGGATGCCATCGGCGAGGTGCGGCTCGGCCTCGGCCAGGCCGACGCGGCGGCGCCGCTGCTCGCCCGCGCGCTCGACCTGCGCCGGCGCTCGGCGACCACCGCGCCGCTCGACCTCGCCGAGAGCCTCGAGCACCTTGCCGAAGCGCGCCGCGAGCAGTCGCGTTTGCCCGCAGCCGAGACGCTGCTGCGCGAGGCGGTGACGCTGCGACGGCGCGAGCGCTCCCCGCCGCTGCCATTGGCGGCGGCGCTCACCCAGCTGGCGACGACCATCCGCATGCGCCGGCCCACCCCCGAGGTAGGAGCGCTGCTGCACGAGGCCCTCGGCCTCGCCCGCAGCGCGGATGGCGAGATCGGGCCGACGGTGGCCGCCATCCACTTCGAGCTGGGGCTCCTCGCCCACGACGAGGGCGACTACGAGCGCGCCGAACGGCTCTTCCGCGAGGGCCTGGCCATCCAGCGGAAGGCGCTCGGAGCGGACGATCCCCAAGCCTTGAGTGACCAGGGCCGGCTGGCGGAGATCCTCCTCGACGCCGGCAAGCCGCGCCAAGCCGAGACCCTGCTGCTGGAGAACCTGGCGCAGCAGCGCCAGGCGCTCGGCGCCTCCCACCCGCACCTGTTCGCCGTGCTGAGCAACCTCGGCCTGGCGCGGCACAGCCAGGGCGATTACGCCGGCGCGGTCGCCTTCTACACCGAGGCGCTGGCGCTGCCGCGGTCGTCCACCGGCGAGCTCGACCTCGACCGCGCCCTGGTGATGGGCAACCTGGCGACCACGATGCAGGCGCAGGAGCGGCTCGAAGAGTCCGCCGCGATGTTCCACCAGGCGCTGGACCTACGCCGCCGCATCCTCGGCGACCGTCACCCGCTGGTGGGGCAGATCCAGCTCCACCTCGCCCGCGCCGAGCGCCTGCGCGGGCGCTTGCCCGAGGGGCTTGCGCTCGCCCGGCAAGCGCTCGCCATCGTCGAAGGGGCCGAGGGGCCCAACCATCCGCACGTCGGCTTCGTCGTCCGCGAGATCGGCCGCAACCTGATGGAGCAGGGCGACCCCGCGGCGGCGGAGCCCCACCTCCGGCGCGCCGTCGAGCTGCGCAAGAGCCTCGCCGCCGACAGCCCCGAGATGGCGTCGGCGCAGATCTCGCTCGCGCTCTGCCTGTTCGCGCTCCATCGCGATGCCGAAGCCGAGCCGCTGCTGCGCCGCGGACGGACCGTTCTGGTCGACGGCTTCGGAGCCGACGACCCGCGAGTCCAGGACGCCGACGAGCAGCTGGCAAAGGTGCTGCGCAACCGAAGCTGAACGGCGCTCACCGCCGACGTCCTATCGCCGCGCGACGTATCCTTGGGGGTGAGAAAAGGGAACTCTCTAATGAAGGCCAGGAACGTGCTGGTCGCCTTGACCATCGTGCGGGCCTTCCGGCCCCATCTGATCGTCGCCGCGCCGGCGAGCCCGCCGTAGCATGAGCGCCAGCGGTCAACCCTGCTGGGCGAGAAAGGGGACCGAGAGATGAGAGCCACGACGGCGCTGATCTTGACCTTGGCGGGCGCCGTGCTCGGTGCGGCCGTCGAGCCCGTCCGCGCGGAGCTCTGTGAGGGCGGCGCGTTCCGCGGCCGGCGATGCTCGACGCCGCCATCCGGCGGGTCAGGCAAGGCGTTGACCGCACGGGCGCTCGCCGGGGCGCGCCGGCTGGAGCCGGGCGAGCGCATCGTCATTCCCGTCGTCTACCACGTGATCTACGACACTTATGTGCCGTTCGAAGAGGGGCCGCGTGACCCGCCGGACGACCTCGCGCACGCGCCTCCCGTGGCGCTCGTCGAGCTGCAGACCCCGGTGCTGAATCGGGCGTTTCAGGGCACCGCCTTCTCCTTCTCGACCGCCGAGGTGCAGCTGCGCAGCTTCCTCCAGTGGAGGAGCCCCGGCCAGGGGTATCCGCCGGTCGCGGACGTCGTCAAGATGATCCGCAAATTGAACGCGGAGCGCCCTGGGGTCTTGCACGTCTTCCTGATGGAGGAGAAGGACGACGGGTTGGCGGCGCCGCCCGATACCAAGAGGATGTTCGAGGCCTTGCGCCGCCCCACGGACGGGATCCTGATGCGCTGGGACTATCTGCCGTACGAGCCGTCGTTGCGCCCGGTCGAGGATCGTGACGTGCCCCGCTACTACGCCGAGGGCGAGACGCTGGTGCACCTCGTCGGGCATTACCTCGGTCTGCTGCACACCTACGAGCCTTGGCCGGATGCCGCGGACCGCTGCCCACGCAAGTGCGCTCAGGTCAGCGACCGGGTGCGCGACACGCCGGTGCATCTCCGGACCCCGACCGAGTCCTGCGGACTGGCCGATTCCTGCCCGGAGTATCCCGGCCTGGATCCGGTCCACAACTACATGACCGCCGAACCGGACTCCTGCACCAGCGAGTTCACCGCCGGGCAGATCGAGCGCATGGAGCGCATGGTGCGGGCCTTCCGGCCCCACCTCATCGTCGCCGCGCCGGCGGGCCCGCCGTAGCGAGCATGCGAGCGACGACGGCGCTGGTGGTCCTGACCTTGGTGACGGGCGTCGTGTACGGCACGGCGGCCGCAGCCACCTCCGCCGAGCGCTGTGACACGCGCGGCCGGCGCTGCTCGACGCCGCCGTCGCGCTCGGCACCGCCGAAGGCCCTCACCGAGCGGACGCTCGCCGGCGCGCAGCGGCTGCGGCAGGGCGAGCGGATCGTCGTTCCCATCGTCTACCACTTGATGTACGGCTCCTACGTGCCGGGCCGGCCGGGTCAGGAACCCGACGACCTCGAGCACGCACCTCCGCTCGCGCTCGTCGAGCTGCAGACCGAGGTGCTGAATCGGGCGTTCCGCGGCACCAAGCTCTCCTTCGTCACCGCCGACGCCGAGCTGCGCAGCTTCGCCCCCTGGAAGACGCATCCCAACGCCGCATCGCCGCAGCCGCAAGACCTCGTCGCGATGGTCCACGACCTCAACGCCGAGCGGCGTGGGGTCTTGCACGTCTTCCTGCTCCGGCAGGAGGAATTCACCGCGGCACCGCCGGACACCAAGCGGATGTTCGAGGACTTCCTCCGCCGCACCGACGGCATCCTGATGAACTGGGACTACCTGCCCTACGTGCCGGCGTTGCGCCCGGTCGCGGACCCGCACGTGCGGGACTTCTTCTTCGAAGGCGAGACCTTGGTGCACCTCGTCGGGCATTACCTGGGGCTGCTGCACACCTTCGAGCCTTGGCCGGGCGTGGGCGACGTCGCCACCGAGGACGAGATCGACTGCACGGTCAAGTGCGCGCAGATCAGCGACCGCGTGCGCGACACGCCGGTGCACCGCCGGCTCGGGAGCACGGGATGCCTCCCTCTCGACACCTGCCCCGAGTATCCGGGCGTCGATCCGATCGCCAACTTCATGAATGCCGAGCCGGATGGCTGCACCAGCGAGCTCACCGCCGGGCAGATCGAGCGCATGGAGCGCATGGTGCGGGCCTGGCGGCCGCACTTCATCGTGGACGCGCCCGCGAGCCCGCCGTAGCGCCGCGCGGCGTCAGACCTTGCGCGCGCCCAAGGGCACGTAGTACTCGGTGCCCTTGACCGGCTTGCTGAGGACCTTCACCAGGTCTTCGAAGTCCTCGCTGCGGTGCACGAAGTCGATGTGCCGGGTGTCGACGACGAGCAGCGGCGAGCGGTTGTAGTAGTGGAAGTAGTGGTTGTAGGCGTCGATGAGCTGCGCCAGGTAGTCGCCGGAGAGGTTGCGCTCGAAGGGACGCTGGCGCCGCTTGACGCGCTCGATGCAGGTGTCGACGTCGGCGACGAGGTAGAGCATGAGGTCGGGCGTTCTCACCTGCGGCTCGAGCAGCTTGTAGAGCTTGTCGTAGAGCGCCAGCTCGTCGTCGCTCAAGTTGAGGTAGGCGAAGATGCGGTCCTTGTCGAAGGTGTAGTCGGCGAGGACGAGCTTCTCGAAGAGGCCGCGCTGGTGCACCTCCTGCTGCTGCCGATAGCGCGAGAGCAGGAAGTAGAGCTGGGTCTGGAAGGCGGTGCCCGGCCGGTCCTTGTAGAAGTCGGCGAGGAACGGGTTGCCGACGTCCTCGAGCAGCTTCACGCCCTCGAAGCGCTCGCACAGGCGCTCGACGAGGGTGGTCTTGCCGACCCCGATGGGCCCGTCGACGGCCAGGTAGTGGAAGGGGAGCTCGGCGGCGGTCAAGCCGGGCGGCAGTCTACTCCGGAAGCGCGGCGGCCGGGACGATTCCGCAGGGCCGCCGAGCGCCCGGGCAGCGCTTCGGGCACGAGCGTCGCATAAGTCGGTCCGACCGCTCGACGGACGAGCGACGAGACGAGGGGAGGAGGCACCATGGGTCTGTTCGGCAAGAGCGACAAGGAAAAGGAGCGCGAGGAGCAGGCGAAGCACCAGGAGGCGCAGCGGAAGATGCAGGAGGCGCTGCGGCGCCGCCAGCAGGAGGAGGCGGCGAAGAAGCCCGCGGCGCCGGTAGCGGCCAAGCCCGCAGCCGCACCGCCACCGGCCGCCAAACCCGGCGCGCCGGCCGCTGGAGGTCCCCAGGCGGTGCCGGTGTCGCAGCCGGCCGCCGGGGCCGGCCAGACTTACACGGTGGCCAAGGGCGACAGCCTCTCCAAGATCGCCAAGAAGCACCTCGGCGACGCCAACGCCTGGAAGAAGATCTACGAGGCCAACCGCGCCACGATCGGCGACGACCCCGACAAGATCTACCCCGGGCAGAAGCTGCAGATCCCGGGCGGCGGCGGCAAGCTGGCGTAAGGCACAGCGGCGGGGCACGGCCGACGGGTCGTGCCCCGGCTCGCGCGTTCAGGAGCGCGAGCTGCCGGCGCGGGACGAGGACGGCGTCAGGCCGTCGCGGCGACGGCGACCGCCGGCGCGGTCTCGCGAACGAGCGGCCGGTAGAGCGTGTCGCGCTCGACCGGCTCGAAGCCGGCGTCGCGCACGATGCGCACGATCTCGCTGCGCGACAGCGATTGCTCGGTCTCGGCGCCGGCCATGTGGTAGATCGTCTCCTCCACCACCGTGCCGTCGAGGTCGTCGGCGCCGAAGGAGAGCGCCACCTGCGCCAGCTTCGGCGTCACCATGACCCAATAGGCCTTCAAGTGCGGCACGTTGTCGAGCACCAGCCGTGAGGTGGCGATCGTGCGCAGGTCCTCGGTACCGGGGGTGTGGTACTTGAGGCCCATGTAGTTGTTCTCGGGGTGATAGGCGAGCGGGATGAAGCAGTTGAAGCCGCCCGTGTCGTCCTGCAGCGCGCGCAGCCGCAGCAGGTGGTCGACGCGGTGCTCGAGCCGCTCGACGTGGCCGTAGAGCATGGTGCAGTTGGTCTTGAGCCCCATGCCGTGCGCGACGCGGTGCACCTCGATCCACTCGTCGGCGTCGAGCTTGCCGTCGCAGATGATCTGCCGCACCTCGGGGTGGAAGATCTCGGCGCCGCCGCCGGGTAACGAGCCGAGCCCGGAGGCCACGAGCCGGCGCAGCACCTCTTCGATCGACAGCTTCTCGCGCTTGGCGAACCAACCGATCTCGATGGCGGTGAACGCCTTCAGGTGCGCCTGCGGAAAGCGCTCCTTCAGGCCGCGCAGCATCTCCTCGTACCAGGCGAGGTCGAGGTCGGGGTGCAGGCCGCCGACGATGTGGAACTCGGTGACCGCGTTGCCGCCCTGCTGCGCCGCGTGCTCGTAGACCTGCTCGTGGCTCATCTGCCAGGCGTGCGCCTCGCCCTCGAGGGCGGCGAAGCTGCAGAACTTGCAGTTGTAGGTGTAGACGCAGACGTTGGTGGGGTTGATGTGGCGGTTGACGTTGAAGTAGGCGACGTCGCCGTGGAGCCGCCGGCGCACCGCGTCGGCGAGCTTGCCCAGGTGCAGCAGGTGCGGCGTCGTGAAGCACTGCAGCGCGTCGGCCTCGTCGAGCCGGACGCCGTCGCGCACCTTCGCCGCGAGCTCGCGCAGCTCGGACGGGAAGGTCGCGGGTTCGATGGGACGCGGCGGCATCGGGAGCAGTATATCGACCGGCCAGGGAGGACCTGCCCCCGATGCCGCCGTTCTCCAACCATCGAAGCGCGGTTTCAAGGCATTGCAGGCCATCGAGCGGGCTTACGGTGCCGGCGCGGCGGCTGACGCCTCGAGCGCCGCTAGGCGGGCGCGCAGCGCGGCGTTTCTGCCTCCAGGCCCTCGAGGGCGCGGTGCTGCTCGATGGCGTGGAGGAACAGCTGCGGTTGCACCGCGCTCATGGGAAGTCGCCCGACCACGGCACCAGGCTCCCGCTCTCGAAGCCGTCCGCGAACAGCACCGTCGTCTCGTCGGCGCCGGCGTCGGAGGTCCAATCGGCGGCGTTGGCGTGGTGCGGGTCGTCGTGGTCGCGGACGTCGCCCTCGGCGTCGAAGCGGTCCTGCGAAGGGCAGCGGTCGATGGCCGGCGAGGTGTGGCGCAGGTGCAGGTCGCCCGGAGGGTTGTAGAACTGCGGGTCGGCGATGAGCACGCCGGAGAGGTCGGTGCCGGGCGGCACCACCGCGAAGGGCGAGGCGTGGCGGCTGACCGAGCAAAAGAAGATCGGCGGGTTCACCCCGGCGTGAAAGGAGGCGAAGAAGGGCTCGGTCTCGTCGAGGACGAGGCCGGCGATCTGCAGCTCCGAGGACGTGCCCTGCCAGCGCAGGATGCCGCCGGCGAGGGTGTTGCCGGAAAACGAGAGGTTCTGCAGCCACAGCGCGCCCGGGCCGGAGAGCCCGAACAGCGCCGGCACCGCGTTGGTGTCGAAGGTGACGCCGTGCACGAACAGAATGCCGGCGTCCATGGCGAGCGTCACCGCGCCGCCGCTGCTCGCTTGGTGGTCGCGGATGCGCCCCGAGGTGAGAAAGACGGTGGCGTCGTCGAGGTAGAACGCGGCACCCTCGGCGGCGGTGTTGCGCTCGATCCTCGGAAAGCCGCCGAGCGTGGATTCGTCGCCGGGGTCGGGGCCGCCGGTGAACAGCCCGCCGTCGTTGCCCACCCAGGCGCCGCCCCCCTCGCCGAACGCGGCGTTGAAGTCGAGCGTGGCGTTGCGCAGGCGCACCAGGGTGCCGTCGACGAAGATCCCGGCGCCGCGCGTGGCCTGGTTGCTGTTGACCACCGACGGTGCGCCGGCGATGCCGGTGATGGTGTGCTCGAGCTCCTCGCCGCCCAGGTACAGCCCGCCGCCGTCCTGGCCGGCGAGGTTCGCCCCCACGCTGGTGGTGGCCTGGGGCGACGGGTTGTCCAGGATCACCTCCGCGTCGGGCGCGTAGATGCCGCCGCCGTCGAACAGGGCGGTGTTGACCAGCACGTTGCCGCCGCTCATCTCCACCAGCGCGCCGTTGCGGGCGGCCACCCCGCCGCCGTTGCGAGCGGCGTTGAGGGCGACCTGCGCGCCGCTGTACAGCTGCAGCGTGCCACGTTCGACGTAGATGCCGCCGCCCTCGCCGGTGGCGGTGTTGCCGTTGACCCGCGTGTCCATCAGCTCCAATTGGCTCGCCCGGCTGCCGCCGAAGAACCAGATCGCGCCGCCGTCGCCGTCGTAGGTGCCCTGCTGGGTGTTCACCTCCAGCTTGCGCAGGCTCACCAGGCCGGCGCCGCCCGAGAAGATGGTCAGCACCCGCGACCCCGACGCCGCCCGCACGTGCGAGAACCCTACCGACAACGTGCTGCCGCAGCTGCCCACGTTGCCGACGATGGCGAAGTCGGTGCCGAGCACCGTGAAGGGCCCGGTGAAGGGGCCGGGGCCGACGAGGAAGATGACGTCGAAGCCGGCGCCGCCCACCGCGTCGTCGAGGGCCGGCTGCAGGCTGGCGTGGGTGCATGGCGCGGCGCCGCCGTTGCCGACCCAGTAGTTGGCGGCGCCGGCGGCGGCCGGCAGGAGCAGCAGTGGCACTGCGACGGCGGCGGCAATGCGACAGCCTCGAAGGAACGAGCGGCGCGCGGCGGCGATGGTGGTGGCTCTCATGCCGGAGACGCGTAGCAGCGGCGTCGCGACTGCCATCGCCCGCCGCGAGCGGGCTACACTGCCGCCGGTGTCCCCCGAAGATGCGGCGCCCCCGGACGGGCGGGGCGTGGAGCCTGAGTCAGGCGAGGTGACGGCGCTGCTGCGCGCCTGGCGCGGCGGCGACGCCATGGCACACGAGGAGCTGCTGCGCCGCGTCTATGACGAGCTGAAGCGCGTGGCCGCGGCACAGCTGCGCGGCGAGCGCTCGGGCCACACGCTGCAGCCGACCGCGTTGGTGCACGAGGCCTTCATGCGACTGCTCGGCCAGACCCGCGTCGACTGGCGCGACCGCACCCACTTCTTCGGCATCGCCGCGGCGATGATGCGGCGCGTGCTCGTCGACCACGCGCGCGCCCGCCTCGCCGACAAGCGCGCCCACCAGAAGGTGACGCTCACCGGCGGCGCCGAGGTTTTCGCGGACGAGGCGCTGCCGCCCGAGCGAATGCTCGACCTCGACGGCGCGCTCGACCGCCTTGCCGCGTCGTTCCCGCGGCCGGCGCGCATCGTCGAGCTCCACTTCTTCGCCGGCCTCGAGTTCGCCGAGGTGGCGACGGCGCTCGAGATCGCGCCGCGCACGGTGATGCGCGACTGGAGCTTCGCCCGCGCCTGGCTGCGCCGCGAGCTGGGCGGCGCCGCGGCGGTTTCGTAATGAAGAGTCGCAGCGCGCCATGAGCGACGATCCGCGGCTGCCCGATCTCTTCGCCAGCGCCAGCGAGCTCGAGCCACACGCACGCGCGGCTTGGCTCGCGCAACTCGGCCGCGACGAGCCGGCGCTCGCCCGCGAGCTCGCCGAGCTGCTCGCCGCCGGCACCGCGCCGGGCGACCTGCTCGACGGCTCGCCGCTCGCTTTCACCGCCGAGCCCAAGCCGGCGGTGCCGCCGCGCATCGGTCCCTACCGCGTGCTGCGCGAGCTCGGCCGCGGCGGCATGGGCCGCGTCTTCCTCGCCGAGCAGCAGGGCGACGGCTTCGAGCGCACGGTGGCGTTGAAGCTCCTCGACGGCGCCGCGGCGACGTCGCAGCAGGCGCTGCGCCGCTTCGCGTCCGAGGTGCGCATCCTCGCCTCGCTCGAGCACCCCGGCATCGCCCGCTTCCTCGACGGCGGCCACAGTCCCGAAGGCGTCGCCTACCTGGCGCTCGAGTACGTCGAAGGCACCGATCTCATGGCGCACGTCGCGGCGCGCGAGCTCGACGTCGAGGCGCGGCTCGCGCTCTTCCTCGCCATCCTCGACGCCGTCGCCTACGCCCACGCGCGCCGCGTCGTGCACCGCGACCTGAAGCCCGCCAACGTGCTGGTGGGGAGCGACGGCCGGCCGCGTCTGCTCGACTTCGGCATCTCGAAGCTCGTCGACGTCGACGCGGAGGGCATGCCGACGCAAACCGAGATGCGCGCGCTCACCCCCGCCTACGCCAGCCCGGAGCAGATCCGCGGCGACGCGGTCACCGCGGCATCGGACCTCTACTCGCTCGGCGTCGTCCTCTACGAGCTGCTCACCGGCACGCGTCCGTACCGCACCGCCTCGGGCACGCCGCGCGAGCTCGAGCGCGCCGTGCTCGAGCAGGACCCGGAGCCGCCGAGCACGGCGGCACGCCGCAGCCGCCACCAGGCCGAGAGCACGACCGGCGACGCGGCGAAGGCGACGACGACCCCGACGCGGCCGCCGGCGGGACGCATCGACCCCGACCTCGACGCCATCTGCCTCAAGGCGCTGCGCAAGGAGCCGGCGGCGCGCTACGCGAGCGTCGCCGACTTCGCCGCCGATCTGCGCCGCTTCCTCGCCGGCGAGCCGGTCGTCGCGCGGCGGGGTGGCTGGAGCTATCGCCTCGGCCGGCGCCTACGCCGCTCGCGCGGCAAGCTCGCCGCCGCGGCAGCGATCGCGCTGGCCCTCGCCGCCGGCCTCGCCGCCGGCCCCTGGCTGCGCGAGAAGGAGCCGCAACGCGCCGAGGACGCCGTGGCGCAGCTCGTCGAGGAGACGCCGATGCCGCGCGCCTCGCGGCAGTCGCTGCAGGCGGCGCTCGAGCGGCTGAGGGCCCTCGACCCGGCGGGAGCGCGGGCATCGCTCCAGCAGCTGGTCGCTACCGATCCGAGCTCGCCGCTCGCCTGGGACCTGCTGGCGCAGGCGGAGACGGAGCTCGGCGAGCCGGCGCGCGCCGCGGCGGCGGCGCGGCGGGCGCAGGAGCTCGCGGCGAGCCTCCCCGCCGATGAGCGGGCACGGATCGCCGCGCGCGCCAACGCCGCCGAGGCGCGCTGGGACGCGGCCATTCAGGGGTTCGAAGCGTTGCTCGCCCGCCAGCCCGAACGCCTCGATGTCGGGCTCGACCTCGTCGCCTCGAACCTCGCGGCCGGGCGCAGCGAATCGGCGCTGACCGCGCTCGGGCGCGTCCGCCAGCTCGCGGCGGCGGCCGACGATCCGCGCGTCGACCTCGCCGAGGCCGAGGCAGCGTGGCAGGCGGCCGAGCACCAGCGCGCCGCCGCGTCGGCCTTGCGTGCGCGGCAGCGGGCGCTCGCGCTCGGAGGCCGTGTGATCGCCACCCGTGCCCAGGTGCTGCGCGGGCTCTCGCTCCGTCATCTCGACCAGGTCGACGAGGCCAGGCGCGAGCTGGGCGCGGCACATGAGGAGGCGCGGAGGCTCGGCCTGCGCCGCGACGAGGCGGAAGCGCGGCTGGCGCTCTCGAGCGTCGCCAGCGGCGTCAGCCAGGATGCGACGACGCATGCCGAAGTGGAGGCAGCGCTGGCTACGTTTCGCGCCACCGGCGACGCGCGCGGCGAGGTGGCCGCGCTCTGCGAGCTGGCAAAGCAGCTCGGCATGGCCGGCGAGGTCGAGCGCGCCCGTCGCACCATCGACGAAGCGGTCGCCCGCGCCGCCGCGCGCGGCGACGTGTGGGCGAGCGGCAGCGCGCTGGCGAATCGCCTCGCCGTCAGCAACTGGAGGGGCGACCTGGCCGCCGTGACTGCCGACGCGGAGCCGGCGTTGCGCGCCCTGCGCGCCTCGGCGAACCGCAAGACGCTGCTGACGACGCTCGCCAACGTCTCCCTCTTTCGGATCGAGCGGCTCGAGCTCGCCGAGGTCGACGCCCTCCTCGACGAGTCGCAGGCGCTGGCGCGGCAGGTCGGCAGCCAACTGCAGCGCGCCTCGGTGCTGCGCGCCCGCGGCACCCTCAACCGAGCGCGCGGCAATTACGAGCAGGCGCGGCAGAGCTATACCGCGGCGGGAGAGCTGGCGGTGGCGGCCGGCCGCCCCGGCCCGCTCGGTCATTTCTTCGCCGACCTCGCCGCGCTGGAGGTCATCGCCGACCGTCCGGAGGCGGCCGCGCGCGCGGCGCAGCTCGCCGTCGACTCCTTCCGCAAGATCGGAGACGAGCGCTCCGCCCTCGAGGCGACCGGCCCGCTCGCGTGGGTCGACGCCAAGCGCGGCGACGCGGCGAGCGCCCGGCGCCGACTCGCCGCAATGCGCGCCGCTGCGTCGACCAACGAGTCCACTCGCTTCCACTGGCTCGGCGCCGAAGCCGACGTTGCGGAAGCGCTCGGCGACCTCACGACCGCGCGCGACCGCCGGCGCGAGACGGTGCGCATCGCCGACGAGTGGCAGACGGCGGGGCTGCTGCTCGAACAGCGGCTGGCGCTGGCGCGCGTGCTCATGCGGCTGCGCGATCCGGAGGGAACGGCGCTGGCGCGCGAGGTGCTCGCCGAGGCGGAGCAGCGGGGCCTCCACGGCATCGCCGGCGAGGCGCGGGCGCTGCTGCCTGCCGAGTCGACGCGCTGACCGCCCCGATCGAGGCTCAGCCGCGGCGGGTCAGGACGTCGAGCGCCGTCGTCGCGGTGCCTTAACGGTTCGTGGCCGGCTTGCTCGCCGCCGGCTGCGCGAGCTGCGTCAGCACTTCGGCGATCTGCTGGTTGTGGCGCAGGTTGTGCGCGGCGATCAGGGTCAAGAGGTGGTGCACCGTCATCTTGCCGGCGGGCGAAGGCGCGGTGTACGACGCCACCGCCGCCTGCGTCGTGCGCACGAACTCGAGGCTCGCATCGTGCGCCGTGCGGTAGATGGCGAGCAGCTCGTCGCGCGACTTGCCACCCTTCGGCTGCAGCTCCGCCGGCGCCTGGAAGCGCTTCTCGCGGCTCTTGATGACGCCGGCGAAGTCGGCGACCGGTGAGGCGGCGAGGAGCTGCGCCGCCTCGGGATCGGGCGCGCCGGCGAGCGCCGTCTGCACCATGCCGAACAGCGCCTGCTCGCTGGTGCCGATGTGCTCGAGCACCTCGGCGACCGACCAGCGGTCGGGTGCGGGCTTCCTGGTGAAGAGGTCGCCCTCGGCGCGGGCGACGAGCTCGTCGGTCTCCTTGCGGCCTTGCTCGAACATCTCGACGAGAGTGGCGCGCTCGGCGTCGGTGAGCGCGCCGGCCGCGGGGGCGGCCGCCGGCTTCGGGTCTTCGGCGCGGGCGCCGGTCGTAGCGAGCAGGAGGACGGTGAGGGCGAGGGCGGAACGGAAGGCGGGCTTCGACATGGTCACCTCGTGGCTCGATGAGTTGGGACGCCGAGTGTACGCGTCGGGAGGACAGGTCGCGAGCCACTTCGGCCCGCCGGAGCCGCGCTCCGGCCCGGCTCAGAGGCGTCGGGTGAGGACCAGGACGTCGACCGCCGTGGCGGCGAACAGCCAGACCGCCAGCACGCCGTTGGCGGTGAAGAACGCGGCGTTCAAGCGCGAGAGGTCGGTCGGCCGCACGATCCAGTGCTGCCAGAAGAGCAGCGCGGCGCAGCCGGCGACGCCGATCCAGTAGGCGGTGCCGAGGCCGGGCGCGTAGACGCGCGGCAGCAGCGCGAGGAGCGCGAGCGCGCCGAGGTGGAAGAGCGCCGACACCCAGAGCGCGCCGCGCACGCCGAGCCGCGCCGGGATCGAGTGGAGGCCGGCGCCGCGGTCGAAGTCGACGTCCTGCAGGCCGTAGAGCACGTCGAAGCCGGCGACCCAGAGGAGCACCGCGCCGGCGAGCACGAGCGGCGCCGCCGCGACGTCGCCGCGCACGGCGATCCAGGCGCCGAGCGGCGCGCCGGCGAGCGCCAGCCCGAGCACGAGATGGCAGAACGCGGTGAAGCGCTTCGTGTACGAGTAGAGGAAGACGACGGCGAGAGCGACGGGCGAGAGCGCGAAGGCGAGCGGATTGAGCCGCCACGCCGCGAGCACGAGGAGCGCCGCGGCGACGACGACGAAGACGGTCACGAAGGTCGGAGTGAGCAGCCCGGCCGGCAGCGCACGCGTCGCGGTGCGTGGGTTCCTCGCGTCGATGTGGCGATCGGCCAGCCGATTGAACCCCATCGCCGCGCTGCGCGCGCCCACCATGGCGACGACGATCCAGCCGACCGTGCGCCACGAAGGAAGGCCTTCGGCGGCGAGCAGCATGCCGAGAAACGCGAACGGCAGCGCGAACAGCGTGTGCTCGAACTTGATCATCTCGAGCACGGTCCGGAGACGCAGTACGACCGACTGCGACGTTCTGCGCTTATCTACTGCATCGGCGTGGCTCACGGGCTGGGTCATGGTGATGATCTATACGCTCTATGGCGACTCAGAACGCTTGAATGCGACCCGGGCTGCTGGCATGGTGCTGACACCTGAGCGACGCCAAGACGGCCTCCGACAATTCCCAACTAGCCCGGCAGTGAGCCTTCCGACTCACCATCCCCTAGTGCCGGGTGGCTCAGCATAGCGGGCTCTCGTACACGACCGCGACGGGCGGAAAGGCGTTCGAGATCCTGTGGGACGTCGAGCCTCGCGGGCTCGGGCTCCGGCTACTGCGCAGCGGGCAAGTCGCGGGTGCTCCGCTACCCCCACCGCGGGCGTCAGCGCCTCGTCGCCCTCGGAGGCTTCGGTGTGCTCACGCTGCAGGAGGCTCGCGTCGGGGCTCGGCGGAAACTCGCCGACGTCGCGGCTGGCATCGACCCGTTCGCGCGCCGGGAGGGGTGACGCTCGTCTGCGTTCGAGCCCGACTTCGACGCGGCATGCAGCACGCGAGTGGCGGCGCGCGCGATCACCACACGACAGGCTCCCTCGTCGCTCATTCGCGCACGCGCGCGGCCGCTCCAGAGGAGGGCGCCGGATGTCAGTCGATGGCGACTTCGACCGCGGCGTGGCTGAGACGATCGTCGCAACCGCGTTCCTCGAGGTGGTCGACAAGCCGCGCGCAACTGCGGTCGATCGCAAGCCCGAGCGACTCAAGATGTGGCGCTGGTGCGGTCACCCACATCACGAACTGCAGTCCCCGGCGCCACGTTACCCGAATGAAGTGCCTGTCTCCGGCGTGAAGGACACCTCGCAGCTCCTGATAGCCATTCCGCACCGCCTCACTCGTTCCCGCGAGGTCGCCGTCGGCCGCTGGGAATGCACGCCCCCATGTCCAAAAAAGCACCAGCTCTGGCGACGTGGGCGACGCCACGCGATCCACGATGCGCCGTATCGGTCGCGCCGGGGTTGGTCCGCGGGCTCGCGACATCGCGAACGGGTCGAGGAAGACTAGGTCGCCCGGCCGCCACGTCCCGAGGTTGCTCTCGATGTAGGCTTCGCCGTCAAACGGGCGCTCATCTTCGGTGCTAGGGAGCACACGCAACTCGACACTCCCGAGCGTTGCTGCCAGAGCACCGGCCACGCCGCGCAGAACAGCGCGAGTCTCGGGCTCGAACTCCATCATTTCGAGGAGGTGTCTCCCTCGGCTCGCGCCCCCAAATCGCCACGAATTGAGAACCGCTGAGCCTGCGGACCACCCGAACGATTTCGAGGTGTCCGCGGCGCTCGGCGACACGTGAGCTCGCTCTGCGCTGCGCGCTGTGCGTCATGAAGCGAGACGCCGCACGAAGCGTCGACAGGGCGTAGAGGCACTCGACCAGGGGGCGGCGTGCGTCGTGCGGCGGAATCAGGTAGATCCCGCGACCGGCATGGCACTCGTGTAGGCGAACGCCAGTTGCCCAGGGTTCGTGCTGGAGTACGTAGTCGAGCAGCGCCAGGGAGACGGTGTGCTTGACCAGGTCGCCGCCGTTGCCCGCGTTCTTGTTCTCGCGATTGCCAGGCAGGATCAAGAAGCATCCAGGGCGCATTCATTGAGGCGCCAGCCTATCGTCGAGCAAGGAGCCCGGCGGAGTGGAAGGAGAACGATGCGCGGCGAGTTGATCGTCCTGAGACGCGAGGAACTCTTCGACCGCGTGTGGTCCGAGCCCGTCAGCACCCTCGCCGTCGAGTACGGCATCTCGGGGGTCGCTCTGGCGAAGATCTGCAAGCGGATGGGCTTGCCAGCGCCCTCGCGAGGCTACTGGGCGCGGAAGGCGGCCGGGAAGCGAGTACCGCGGCCCGCGCTCTCACCGCTACGCAAGGGCGAGATCATCGAGCATCGCTTTCACAGGCCAGCCTCGTCCGCCTGACTCGGAAGCTATCGCGCGGCAACAAGCTCACGAGGACGAGCCTGAGAATCGCGTCGTAGTGCTGGAATCACTGCTGGAGCCGCATCCGCTCGTCAACAGCCCCGCCGGACCACTCAAGACGGCTTCCAAGAACTGTGCGCGCGCGACGCACCAGTATCGCTGCCTCGACGTGCTGGTGAGCACCGAACAACTCGAGCGGGCACTGCGGATCATGGACGCGCTCATTCGAGCGCTCGCGCGGCGCGGCCACAAGGTCGAGATAGACACGCCGCGCACGTCCTCTCATTCGACCTCGACGGAGCCAAGCGTGACGCGCGTATGCGTGGATGACGAGTGGATCCACATCGCGCTCGAGGAGCGACGCACGCAAGTTCGGGTGCCGCCACCGCCGGGAAAGGAAGCGGATCGCTGGTACCGAGAGCGCACCGAGCTTCGCCCGACGGGGAACTTGAAGCTCCTCATCACCAACAGCCCCTACCGCGAGAGTGTTCGGACGAGTTGGGCGGACGGCACCACGCAGAAGGTCGAGAGCAAGCTCAATGACTTCATCGTCGGCCTTCATCGAGCTGCCGAGGCGATCCGCAAGAAAAGCCCTTGCGAAGCGCGAGCAGAGGGAGGCAGCGAGAGCGGAGGAGCAGCGCCGGCACGAACAAGCTGCGAAACGACTAGCTGTCGAGCGTCGCCTGGCGTCCGACTTGGAAACGCGATGCGAGGAGTGGGTGGCAGGTCAAGCGCTATCGCGCTTCGTGGATGCTGTGGAAGCGGCTCAACGAGAAGAGGTGTCGGGAGGAAGTTGCGCTGTGGCTGTCGTGGGCGCGGTCGCGCGCCGCGGAGAGCGTTGCAAAGGCGTTCGTGGGGCTGCTGAACCTGCGCCCGGAGAGACGTGAGCAGGGCGTTGGATACTGGGGATCGCCTTCGTTCTCGCGTGACGACGTCCTGCAGTACCTCCGCAGTGGTGACGGCGGCATCACGCTGTAGCACACGCCGCCTCCGGGCACTCCACCCGGGGCCTCGCTCTTGGCGCGAAGAGGCGGCGCAGCGCGCACTTCGACGCACTTCTCGGTACTTTCCGTCCGCGGGGGCACCGGTTCATCCGAAACCGACGTCATGGTGGCCGACACGGGTCTAGCCTCTTGAGTGACGGTAAACCCACGCGAGGAGAGACTCATGTGCTACAAGTACCTCACGCTGATTGTCGGGTTGTTCACAGCCACTTTGGTGATCACCAACCTCCTCAACACAAAACTCTTCATGTTATTCGGTTTCGCCTTTCCGGCGGGCATTCTTACCTTCCCGCTCGCCTTCCTAGTCGCTGACATCCTCACCGAGGTCTACGGCTATTCGGCGACTCGCCGCGTGATCTGGACGGGCTTCGCGAGTCTCATCCTCATGGCTGTCGCCACTCTCGTTGCTGATTCTATGAGGCCTGCGCCCTTCTGGCCGCACCAGGAAGCGTTTTCGGCTCTCTTGCGACAAGTACCACGAATCGTCGCGGCGTCGATGCTCGCCTATCGGGCAGGAGAGTTCACCAACTCATACGTCCTGGCGCGCTCGAAGGTCGTACTGCGCGCGACACAGGCACTCCGCGAACAGGCGTGCCCTTGCGCTTCGTCACGTGAACGATCGCCGGCCAGGCCGTGGACACGCTCGTTTCATGACGATCGCGTCCCTAGGCGTGTATCCACGCGATTCGATGTTCATCTGTCCCTGTCAGCTGGGCCTTCAAGGTCATCTGGAAGGTCATCGCTCTCCCAGTAAGCGTGCCGCTCGTTTCGTGGATAAGAAGGCGGAACGAGACCACGTCGACACGACACCAACTCTTCGCCCTTCGCCTCAGCTACCGGCCGGCTAGTCGATCGGCGCCCGCTTCACGGCCGAGATTGGAGGTCACCTAAGAGTAGACCACCATGAGAAAAGGCCCCCGGAGGCTCCCCTCGTCGGTCGCTCGGCTCAACTGCCAACTCCAGACCAGCGACCCGTACCCACCGCAGAGCCTACCCCACCCCTCGGCATGCCACGCGGCCAGACGGGCGTCTCCTAAGCGTGTTCCCCTCCATCACTAACTCTCTCGCACTCGCCCTCAAGGCGCGAGAAGCAAGGAGGCCCCGTGAAAGACCTCGGTCCGCTCTAGGGATCGTCATCCGGGCTGCCAGCTTCGCCAGCACGGCCCGCGCAGACCAGCGACAAGACCAGCCGATAGCGATTGACTATCTGGCCAGCGACAACGATCTCACGCTGACGTGTCGGGTGCCAGGCTAGCCGACGTGTCGAACTGCGCATTGGCCAGGACACGCTGGCCGCAGATCGGCTTTCGCTGCTGGCCGACCAGCACAACGAAACGCTGGTACTCCGCCTCGGCGACATCCTCCCCAGCGACGGCACGGCACTTTCGGTCGATCTACTGCTGGCAGATGGCGCCGTGATACGGCGAACGTGACCTGGCCGTTCAGCGGGCTGCGGCGACGTGGACATACTCCCGAGTCGTCGCGCAAGTGCGGCGGCACCACTCTCAGCTTCACGCTGGACTACGGCTGCTGTGACACGAATAGCGACGGCGACATGACGAACAGCGGTGTCGGCGGTGACGGGAACCGCACTTCGTACGCAGCTGCAAAGGCCGAGCTCAGTCGGGTCGAGAGCGTCCCCGCGGTTGGGAAATGCGCTTTGGTGTTCATCTCTTCGCGCTAGCTTCAACCAATCCAGAGCACGCCGAAGCCTGGCACAAGCATCGCATGCATCCAGCAATCCGGCCCCGACCGGGATCGAGCGCATCCACATGGCTCCAGCATGTCAGCGGCGATCGAGGGGAGCCGGAGTTACGTGACCAAGCAGGAAGCTGCCCAGTTCCCCAGCCCTTCGTGCTTCTTCCTCTGGTACGCGGACGAAGTGTGCAGGACCTCTCCACGTCTGGTGGAGTTCCGTCTACTCCAAACATCCCAGGTTATCGATCGTCATCGAGCTCGACAAGCCACGTGGAGCAGCCCGGCGTTGAGCAGCTCCCCGCCGGAGCGAGGAGTTACGCACGGAACAGCCTCTTCTCTCGGCGACCTAAGGGTCCTCTTGATGACGACGCGGCCGATCCCCAAAGTCGGCCGCGATTTCCGGACTGCCTGCTGTCATCACGACTCTGCGGCACGTCGCCGATGGGCCTGGCTCGGCGGCGAAGCGCCGCGGACTTCGCGATCGCTGGCCCGCTCTCCAAGAGTCCGCTGCCGTCGATTAACCCTCTCAGTTCACCGGGTACATGCTGAATCTCGGGATCCCGGACCAAGAGATCGGAATGGGCGTGAACGTCCTGGGCACTCAGTCACCTTTGGCCGTGTCTACGCCGCCCATCGAAGTCGTCACAAAGGCGGGGCACGATGTTGTCGTACTCGACTTACGGCTCGTACTATCCGCTGGCCGGAGAGCCACGAGCCCCCCCGGGGCCAGGAGGCTCCACATCCGCCGCAAGTAGTGTTCGTCAATGGTGTACCGCTATATATCGAGGTTATCAAAATGAATCGACGCGGGTCGTCAAAACTCTCGAACGCGCAGCCTGCTCGTTCAAGCTAACGCTCGTACCGCTAGCCGCAAACACCTGCGCAGCGCAATCGAGTTGCTCAACCGACGGATCGAGCCCTCCGCGGTAGTTCCTTGGAGGTATTTGCCCAGCTCCGCTGCAATTTCCAACGTTAGTGTGCCGTCTCCGCAGCCCACATCCAGGTAGCTGAAGCCTTCGGCTGGCCATTGTCGCTCACGCACGTGGTCAAGCGCCACGTTCGCGCAGCGGCCTCCCGCATGACCCAGCGCGGCACGTAGCGCACCCGAATAGCTCGCCACATTAGGTTTTCGCTGGAACCACTGCGCATACTCGTGCTTTACGGTGGGCAGGTGTCGGTTGAGCGCTTTCCGGGGCGTTGAAAGGTGTTCGTTAGCAATACCGACACGGGACTCTACGAGTCTGCTCTCGATGTCCTTCCACGTGGCTTCGGGAATCGTGTACCAGCGTTCGAGCGGGGCTGCGATTCGCTCTCCGGCGCCACCTGAATGTACACGTAAGTCCATCCTCCTCCGGCACGGCGCTGATAGCGGACAAGCGTGTACAGCGGCGAGAAGTAGCGAAACTTGGCGGCGTCAAGCTCGAAGCCGAAGACGGCTGGAGAGCGCTTGAGGCTCTGGCCCGTGAGCCACTGCCAAAACGCCTCGTACGAATCAGCCGCCGAAGTGCCATAAGGACCCCCGCGGGCCGGGTAGAAGTCGAAGTACAAAACCCCCGCGTTCACGCGAGCTACACGGTTCTCTGTACGTCCTTGCGGCTTCCTTCTAGGAACTCCTGACTCGATGACACGAGAACCACGCGATCGCCGGGACCGAGGAGATCCTGTTCTCGCAGGACGGCTTCTCTGGTCCTGAATCTCGGATCAGACGCTGATTTCTCTTGGGGAGATACTTGCGCTCGCCACATCGCCAGGTCGGCCTTCATTACGCCCGCCAACGCTTCCACCATGGAGTCCCTCGGCGGCCTACCGCGCTGGCCCCCCTCCCACCAGTCTCTGATGTTGCTCTCGCTCAGAAGTGCTTCGCGTCGAAGCGTGGCGGTGGATAGACCTGGCTCACGGCTCGCTGGAGATCGGGCAGTTCCCATCGGAGTTCTGCGGCTTTCTCTTTGATCAAACGCGTGAACGTGGCGGCTCTCGCCTTGTCCGTCCTGCTCATTTGGTCTCCCAGGATCACTGGCGTTCTGCCTTGGCAGTCATGGGCACAACTGCCGCTACCTTCTTTCGTCCGGATTCCCGACGCTCGGAAGACCCGGGGATTCTTGTCGGCGTGTCTGGATCGACAAGGACGGCCTCTTCGGGCTCGCACTTTTTGGCAATTATGTGCCGCCCGCAGTAGGAATTCGCACCTCAGCGTCGCGCAACCACTCATGTGTGGTCATCGGGTGGGCGAGCCACGTGGCCATGGCAGCCTTCCAGGGTAGGGAGGCGTACCATGACGGAGACCAGAGGACAGGACTGCGAGTTCGCGGCCGACCGGACGACGGAGCCACCTTGCCCTCATCGTCTGCGACTCCTCGCACGCTCCCCGCGGTGCCCGGCACCGTCGCGACGACAACGGAGGACGACGCGACGACGCTCGCGATGATTCTGCGAATGATTGATGAAGGTGGTGGCTGCTTCCAAGACTACTGACCGGTAGCTTAGCCATGCCAACCCGGGGGGAGTCCCGCGAATACCCACCCTCCATCGCTTCCGCGTCCTGGCGCTAGTCCATCGCCCTCCGCCCGCTAAGCCGACCTGGCCGGGCGGTATTGGGCGAAGGCGAGGTTACGGGCCGGCGGCAGCCTCGCTCGGCGTTGACTCGTCACCGGAAAGCACAGCGTTACCGGTGGCGGCGGCAAGTGCACCGGCAGGGACTCCGCGGAGCACGAATCGTGGGCCGTGAAGACCATCGGATTGCTGACATTGCGCTAACACGTGTGCGTCACTGACCGCACAAGCGTTGTTACGCGTGATACTTGGCCACGCCGTGCTCGATCTTGATCATCTCGAGCACGGTCCGCAGCCGGAACGCGGCCGAGCGGGGCTGGGTGGAGAGGCTGGCGCTCACGCTCGTGAGTGTAAGACGGCGAAGCGCGGACAGCGGCTTCGACCGCGTCGCTCCGCAGGACGGCGCCGGCAGGTCTTCGGCCTCGCGCTTGCAAGTCGGCGAAGAGGCACCGAGGGCGCGCGGATGGACGCTTCGTAGCAAAGGAGGTTCCATGAACCAGCAACCAGTGAAAGGCCCGTGGGGCGTGCGTTACCAGGTCAAGGACGTCAGTCGTGCGATCGACTTCTACACTGGGCAGTTGGGGTTCAAGCTCGATTCGAAGCACCTGCCGGCGTTCGGGCAGGTCTCGATCGGCGACCTCAAGCTGGTCCTCAGCGGCCCCGGGGCTTCGGGCTCGCGGCCGATTCCGGGTGGCCGCTCTCAGGAGCCCGGGGGCTGGAACCGCGTGATCCTCGAGGTGGACGATCTCCCCGCCCGGATCGAGACCTTGAAGAAGGCGGGGCTGCGCTTCCGCAACGAGATCGAAGAAGGGCCCGGCGGCAAACAGATCCAGGTCGAGGATCCCGACGGCAACCCGCTCGAGCTCTTCGAGCCGGCTCACTAGACCGTCGTCTCGCCTCTGGCGGCCGCGCCGCCTGTTTATCCTCGCGCGATGCCCCTTCCCTTCGGGCTACTGGCGACCTTCGGTCCGGCGCGCCGCGGCCTCGCGGTGCAGCCGAAGAAGCGCTGCGCGGGGAGTGACGCTTACCGCGACCACTGCTTACGGCCGGATGGTGCGGTAGCGCGCCTCGAGCAGCTGGAAGACGCCGTAGGCGGCGAGGCCGGTGGCGACGATCCCGAGCAGCCATTCGCCGGCGGGCTGCGACTCGACGGCGAGCAGCGCGCCGCCGAGGCCCTTCGCTTCGCCGGGGTCGGCGTGGATGGCGGAGAGCACCAGGTAGACGCCGACGATCGCGAAGACGAGGCCGCGCGAGACGAGGCCGAAGACGACGACCGGCCCCACCCAGCGGCGTGCCGGCTCCGGCACGCGGTCGACGCGCACCTTCTTGCGGTAGCGGCCCCTCGCGAGCTGCAGCTGTCGGGCCGCCGCGACCAGGAACGCCACGCCCGCGGCGGCGACGAGCCAGCGTCCGTGCGGCTGCGCCATGAGCCGTGTCGCGCCGTCGACGGCTTCGTCGTCGCTGCCGCCGCGGTCGCCGCCGAGGAGCCGTAGCGCCGCCACGACGAGACCGACGTGCACCGCCGCGCTGCCGAGGTAGTAGGCGCGCGCCGCGAGCCCTTTGGCATCGCTCCCCTTGCGCTGCGGATCCGCGATGACTTCGACGAGGCGCCACGCGACGTAGCCGACGAGCCCGATGGCGAGGCCGGCGAGCAGCACCTTGCCGAGCGGCTGCGCGAGCACCACCGCGAAGACGCCACGCGAGCCGCTCGGCACTTCGCGCACGTCGGCGGCGGCGAGCGCCGCGAGCCAGCCGAGGAGCAGGTAGACGATTCCCTTGGCGGCGTAGCCGAGCCGCGCCATCTTCTCGATCCACGGCTTGGCGGCCGCCGGAGTGTCCACGCGCAACGCGTCGCTCGTCGTGACTCAATCCTCCCGGCTCGGCGGGAGCCGCCGTGAAAGCGAGGCGCGTGCCAGCGGGGCGCGCGCGCGGTGGCCGACAACACGACCGAGCTCGGCCGCGCGCAGAACCGCCGCGTCGAGCTGGTCAAGCGGTAGCAACTCGCTGCGCCTGAGGGATTCCCCCCACTCGCGCTGAGGGACGCCCCCGAAGCGTCGCCGCCTCTGCCGCGGCGACGATGCGCGTGACAGTGGCGGTGGAGCGCTCCTCCACCGCCGTCCGAACACGACGCCAAGGGGGTTCCCATGTTTTCCGCCCGCTGCACCCGCCACACCCGCTGCCTCGTCCTCGCCTTCGTCCTCCTCGCCGCCGCCGCGCTCGGCGCCACGCCGCTTCTTCGCCAATGCGACCTACATCGTCGAGCTCACCGGCGCGCCCGCGGCCGTCGCCGCCGCCTCTGCCGCGGCTGCCGGCGATCCGCTCGACGGCGACGAGATCCAGGCCGTACGCGACGAGCTGCGCCGGCAGCAGGACATCATGCTCGCGCGCCTGCGCAAGGAAGGAGTCGGCTTCATCGTCGACACCGCCCGCATCGGCGACTTCTTGAACGGCGGCGCGACGCCGATCGAGCACCGTTACACGCTGGTCTACAACGGCATCGCGCTGCAGCTCGCCGCCGCCGACGTGGCGCGGGTCGCCGCGACGCCGGGCGTCAAGGCGGTGCACGAGAACCCGGTGCGGCGGCCGAACCTCGACCAGAGCGTCGCCTACGTCCGCGCGCCGCAGGTCTACGGCGCCCACGCCGAGCTCGAGCCGGGCGACGACGACAACGACGGCTTCGAAGGGCAGGGGATCAACGTCGCCGTCATCGACACCGGCATCGAGTGGTCGCACCCGATGTTCGGCGGCGACCCGACGCCGCCGCGTCACGGCCTGCTGCCGCCGACGGCGGCGGTGGGCAGCAACCCGAAGGTCGTCTACTACCTGCCGCTGATGGAGAACGTGATCGACGACTTCGGCCACGGCACTCACGTCGCCTCGACCGCGGCCGGCTACCGCGGGTTCGCGCCCGGTGCCGACGGCGTGCCGGGCACCGCCGACGACGTGCCCATCCACGGCGTGGCGCCGCAGGCGAAGCTGATGGGCTACAAGGTGTGCAGCGGCATCGGCTCGGCGAGCGGCACCGTCGGCTGCCTCGGCACCTCGATCATCCTGGCGATCGAGGACGCGGTGTCGCCGCGCACGCTCACCGGCTTCGCCAAGCCGGTGGCCGACGTCATCAACCTCTCGCTCGGCAGCGCCGGCGGGCCCGACGACAGCGACTCGGTGGCGGCCAGCAACGCGGCGCTCCTCGGCACCATCGTCGTCGCCGCCGCCGGCAACGACGGGCCGGGGCTGCGCACGCTGGGCTCGCCGGCGGCCGGCCGCCACGTCATCGCCGTCGGCGCCAGCAACGACCCCGGCGTCTACGCCAACCCGCTCGACGTGCTGCTCCAGCCCGGCGCGCCGCGGATGGCGGCGATCTGGGCGCCCGACTCCAACCTGCGCAAGAACATCGTCGCGCCGATCGTCGGCCGCTACGTCTACGGCGGCTGGGCGGACACGCCCGACCAAGTGCCGGCGACGGTGCTCGGCAACATCTGCCTCGTCGAGCGCGGCAGCACCGCCACCGCCGGCGACCAGGGCACCGGCCTCTTCACCGTCAAGGTCTTGAACTGCGAGGCGAAGGGCGCCATCGCCACCGTGGTCTTCAACGACGCGCCGGGCGCGCTCGAGGGCGTCCTCGCGCCCGGCAGCAAACCGGTGTTCACGCTGTCGCAGGCGGACGGCCGCTACCTGCGCGACACCGTCGGCTTCGATCTGACCGGCCTGTCGAAGAAGGCGATTCGCATCGGTCCGCCCGCGGGCTCGATGTTCCTGCCGCAGATGGGCGGCTTCAGCTCGCGCGGCCCGGTGCGCGGGTTCGGCCAGGTGAAGCCCGACGTCGCGGCGCCCGGCGTCGACGTGCTGGCGGCGACGACGCCGGTGGGCGTGCCGGTGCTGTCGATGGCGGACCCGACGCGCTACACCAGCACCAACGGCACCAGCATGGCCTCGCCGCACGTCGCCGGCGTCGCCGCGCTGCTGCGGCAGGCGCACCCGACGTGGAGCGTCGACATGGTGCGCACGGCGCTCATCAACTACGCCACCAACCTGCGCAACGCCGCCGGCACCGCGAAGGCCGACGGCGCGGCCGCCGATCCGATCCTGGCGCAGGGCGGCGGCCTCGTCGACGCCGCTGCGGCGGTGAACGCCAAGGCGCTCCTCGGCGTCGTCGGCGACGGCGTCGACGCGCCGGCGCTCCTCGGCAGCCATTCGTTCGGGCGCCTGCCGGTCGTCAACACGCGCGTCGCGCACAGCGAGCGGGTGACGGTGCAGCTCTTCGACACCTCGGGCGAGGGCGGGACGTACACCTTCGCCGCCGCCGACAACCGCGCCCTCGCGGTCCCCGGCGTGTCGGTGACGGTCGCGCCCGCGAGCGTGAGCCTCGCGCCCGGCGGCGATGCCGAGGTCGTCGTCACCGTGACGATCGACGGCAACGTGCTGCGCACGGTGCCGGACGAGGACCTCCAGTGGTACGTCACCGCCACCAGGAGCGACGGCGCGGCGCGGCTGCGCATGCCGTTCTTCCTGCAGCCGATCCCCTCGCAGCCGGCGAGCGCGTCGGGCGAGCGCAACGACACCTTCGAGGGGATCGTGCCGGCGGGCGACACCGGTGCGCAGGTCGCTGCGGAGGTCACCTATATCGACGTGCCGTTCGCGGTGGGCGTCGACGCCTACGGCATCGAGGCCGACCTCACGACGACGGTGCCGACGGTCGAAGGCACCTATCCCGACCTCGACTTCGTGCTCTTCGATCCCAACGGCGAGGAGCTGGCGAGCTCGCTCTCGGCCGGCGTGCCCGAGCATATCGACGCGCTGACGATCGGCGCCGGCACCTATACCTATCGCGTCGTCGGCTGGCTCAACGGCCCGACGCCGTTCACCATCCAAAGCAAGCAGCTGCTCGGCAGCCAGCCGCCCAACCTGCTGCCCGCCTCCGGCGAGTGGACGGCGGCCACCGGCGAGCAGGTGGACTTCGACGGCAGCTTCGTCCTCGATTGGCAGCCGGCGGGACCGGTGAGCGGCTACGAGATCGAGCGCTCGATCGACAGTGGCGCGAGCTGGGACTTCCTCGCCGGCGCGCCGGCGGGCACGACCAGCTGGAGCCTCACCGGTCAGCCGGCGGGCGAGCTGCGCTACCGCGTGCGCGCGCTGTCGCCGGGGCGCATCGGCCTCTTCGTCAGCGCGCCGAGCAACGCGCAAACGATCTTCGTCGACCCGCGCAGCGAGGAGGACGTCACCAAGTGGGTGACGCGGCAGACCGCCGGCGTCTCCTTCAGCAACGGCGTCTACCAGCTCGATCTCGGGCTCAAGAACACTTCGACCAACGCGTATCTGCCGGCGGTGCACTTCGACGTCATCGCCATCCACTCGACGAGCGGCGCCGTCTACGCGCTGAACCCCGACAGCGGCGGCAACGGCACGCGGCCCGACCTCGCGGCGCGCTGGGAGTACGGCAACAAGCTCGGTGCCGACGAGCGCTGGAGCGCCGGCGAGACGACCGGCGCGCGCTCGCTGCGCTTCGCCGATCCGCTGGGCGAGATGTTCACCTTCGACGTCGTCGTCCTCGCCAACCGCCGCATCGGCGAGGGCGGCGGCACGGGCGAGGTCCCGGTGGGCGGCGCGCCGAGCGGCGGCGGCAGTGGCAGCGGCGGGGGCTCGCAGCCGCAGGGCTCGCGCCAGATGCTGCGCTTCACCGTCAACCCGCTGACCGGCTCGGTGACGACGGTTCTCCTGCCGCGGCCGTGACGGTTGCTCTCGCCGCGGGAGTGCGGCTTCGGGCGCTCCCGCGGTGCGGAGCCCGCGGTGGCGTTGCGCGCGTCTACGTTGGCGGCCAACGCAGCGCGGCAGCGGCGCCGGACGGCGGCACGCCGAGGTGGTCGAGGATCCGCAGCGCGTAGGCGTCGAGGAAGCGGTCGAGAGTCTCGACCCCCGGGTCATCGCCGGCTGCGGCGGGCTCGCCCGTCGCAGCCGGCATGACGTAGAAAGCGGGGATCGGCGGCAGCACGACGGCGCCCGCGTAGGCGAGCCGCCGCAGGTTCTCGAGGTGGACGAGCGAGAGCGGCGTCTCGCGGAAGCCGAGGACGAGCGGCCAGCGATCCTTGAGCGCCACCGCGCCGGCGCGGTGCACGAGCGTCGTGCCGGCGCCGGTCGCCAGCGCGCCGAGCGTCGCGCCGCTGCACGGCAGGACGACGGTGCCGGCGAGGCGGTAGGAGCCGGAGCTGATCGGCGCGTCGAGGTCGCGGTCGCCGTGGACGACGACCTTCGCCGCCTCTTCGTCGGCGAGCGCCGCCGCCTCGACGAGACCACGCGCGCCCGCGGACGCGCCGGCGAGCTCGTGGCGCAGCACCTGCGCCGCGCCCGCCGACGCGACGAGGTGCACGCGCTCGACCGCGGCCGAGGCGGCGAGGGCGCGCAGCAGGTGGACCGGCAGCCGCATGCCGGAGGCGCCGGTGACGAGCAGGGCCACCCGCAACGACGGCGCCGAGGGGATCACCGGCCGGATGATACGCTCGCCAACCGGCCGGCGCCCTTGGGCGCCCGAGCCACACGCACATGGCGCCATGGTGGTCACGCCCCACAGCCGAGGGCAACGAGCCGGGGCCGGAGAAGCCTGACGAGGCCCCGCCCGCGGTCCCAGCGCCGCCGTCGTTAGCGCCTCCCGCGCCGCCGGCGCCGCAGCCGCCACCGCTTTCCCCGCCGCTGCCGCAGTCTTCACTGTTCTCACCGGCGCCGCTTTCGCCGTCGCCGTCGTCGCCGCCGATCGCTCCCCTCGCGCCCGCGCCGCCGCAACATGAGCCGCCGGACTTGACCGGCGAAGGCGAGGAGCTGCCCGACGACGACGAGGCCACGGCGGGCGACGAGCCGGCCGCGACGGCGTCCGCCGAAGCGCCGGCTCCCGAGCGCCGTCGCCGCCGCCGCAACGGCCGCGGCCGAGGCGGCGGGGCTGGAGCAGGCGCCACCGCCGCGGCGGCGGAGCCGCGCCCCGCTGCAGCCGCCGAGCCGGTGCCGCGCCTCCGTCCTCTACGCGAGGCGCCGGTGCGCGAGCCGCACCGCGAGGAGCCGCGGCCGGGAGCGGGCGGAGGCGCGCGCGAAGGAGAGATCCACCTCGGCGTGCCGCAGCTGCAGGAGATGATCCGCGAGATCGTCACCGCGGTCCCCGAGCGCACCGCGTCGAGCTACGAGGAGCGCAAGCTCGCCGTCTTCTGCGACCTCGAGAACGTCGCCATCGGCTCGCGCGACAGCGGCGTCAACTTCGACGTCAACCTCGTCCTCGAGCGGCTGCTCGAGAAGGGCAAGATCATCGTCAAGAAGGCCTACGCCGACTGGAGCCGCTACGCCGACTACAAGCGGCCCTTCCACGAGGCCGGCATCGAGCTCATCGACATCCCGCAGCGCTCCTACTCGGGGAAGAACAGCGCCGACATCAAGATGGTGGTCGACGCCATGGACATCTCCTACGCCAAGGAGCACCTCGACACCTTCGTGCTCGTCTCCGGCGACTCCGACTTCTCGCCGCTGGTCAGCAAGCTCAAGGAGAACGACAAGTACGTCATCGGCGTCGGCGTCAAGGGCTCCTCGTCGAGCCTGCTCATCGACAGCTGCGACGAGTTCATCTACTACGAGGACATCTGGCGCGACGTCGAACGGGTGCCGCAGCTCGACGCGCTGCCGAAGAAGGAGCAGGAGGTCTTCGGCCTCTTGATCGAAGCGGTCCTCGCCCTGACGCGCGAGAACAAGGACGTGCTGTGGGGCTCGATGATCAAGCAGACGATGCAGAGGAAGCGCCCGTCGTTCAACGAGGGCTACTACGGCTACTCCGCCTTCTCCGACCTGCTCGAGGACGCCGAGCGCAAGAACGTGGTCAAGCTCAAGAAGGACCAGCGCTCGGGCTCCTACATCGTCACCGGCTTCGCCAAGCGGCGATGAGACGAAGGGCGATGAGACGAGCGGCGGCAACCTCGCTGGCCGTGGCGCTCGTCGCCGTTTCGATGGCGGCTCCTCGCGCTGCCGCGCAGCCGATCCACCCGCTCGAAGCGCAGGTCGAGTCACTCGTCGCGCTGCGCTCGCTCCAGATCGACACCGCGCAGGGCGAGCCGAAGCTCGACGAATCGCTGCGCGCACCCGAGCCGGAGGGTGGCGACGAGGTCGTGCTGGTGAAGTTCGCCGCTCCGCCGACCGCCGCGCAGCTCGCCGCGCTCGAGGGAGTGAGCCTGCGTGTCTACACCTACCTGCCGTTCTACGCCTACCTCGTCCGCGTCTCCGCCGGCGGCGCCGAGAAGGCGCTCGCCGCGGCGGGCGCGAGCTGGACGGGGCCTTACCACCCCGCCTACAAGATCTCGCCCGAGATCGCCGCGGTGGGCATCGAGAGCGGCAAGCCGCCGATGAGCGAGGCGACGCTGCGCCCGGTGCTCCTCCACCTCTACCCCGACGCCGACATCGAAGCGGCGCGCGGCGAGCTCGCGGGCCTCGGCGCCGAGCGCGTCGTCGGCTCTTCGCGCGGCGCCTTCTTCTCGCGCATCCGACTGCTGCTGGCCGACACCGAGATCGCGGCGCTGCGCGTCCCCATCGCCCAGCTGCGCGACGTCTTCTGGATCGAGCTCGAAGGCCGGCGCACGCTCAGGAACGACACCACGATCTGGGTCGGCCAGTCGGGACTCTCCGCCGGTCAGACAACGCCCATCTTCTCGCGCGGCATCTTCGGCGAGGGGCAGGTCGTCGGCATCATCGACACCGGCATCGATCCGGATTCCTGCTTCTTCCGCGACCCCGCGCTGGCGCCGCCCGGCTTCCCGGCGATGAACGCCTGCAACGGCGGCACCGCCACCAGCCCCAACCACCGCAAGCTGCTCGCCGTCGACTTCCTCTACGCCAACGAGTGCAGCGGCGGCATCGTCGCCACCGAGTGGGACACCCAGAACCACGGCACCCACGTGGCGGGCACGGTGGCGGGCGACAACTTCGCGAACCTCTTGCTGCACGACACGGCCGACGGCATGGCGCCGGGGGCCAAGCTGGTCATCCAGGACGGCGGGTATTTCTCTGACAACTGCGCCGACCTGCCCGGCCTCGGCTGCCCGGTGGTCGACCTCGTCCCGCTCTTCCAGCAGGCCTACGACCAAGGCGCGCGGCTGCACACCAACTCGTGGGGCGACAACGAGAACGCGGCGGTGCAGAACAACTACTCGGCGGGCAGCCAGGACGTCGACGAGTTCATGTGGAGCCACCCCGACTTCCTGATCTTCTTCGCCGCCGGCAACGGCGCGCCGTTCGTCGCGGTGGGCAGCCCGTCGACGGCGAAGAGCGTCGTCTCGGTGGGCGCCACGCTGCGCGGCACGAGCGCAGCGAGCATGGCCTCGTTCAGCAGCTGCGGCCCCACCGCCGATCTGCGCATCAAGCCCGAGGTGACGTTGCCCGGCTCGAACATCATCTCGGCGCGCAACGACTTCAACGCCGGCACCAACAACTGCACCACGCTGTCGAGCTCGGGCACCAGCATGGCGTCGCCCGGAGCGGCGGGGCTGTCGGCGCTCATCCGCCAGTACTTCGTCGAGGGTTGGGTCAGCGGCTTCCGCAACTCGGCCCAGGGCTTCACGCCGTCGGCGGCGCTCGTGCGCGCGACGCTCGTCAACTCGGCCGAGAACATGACCGGCGTCGCCGCGCCGATCCCCTCCAACTGCCAGGGGTGGGGGCGCGTGCTGCTCGACAACGCGCTCTACTTCAGCGGCGACGCGCGCAAGCTGTGGGTGCGCGACAACGTCGGCGCCTTCCCCAACGGCTCGAGCAACGAGACGCGCAGCTACTCGTTCTCGGTCAACTCGGGACAGCCCTTCAAGGTGACGCTCGGGTGGACCGACTTCCCGTCGACGCCGGCGGCGAGCGTCAACCTGGTCAACGACCTCGACCTCGAGGTCATGGGCCCCACCGGCACCCTCTGGCGCGGCAACGTCTTCACCGGCGGCGCTTCGACGACCGGCGGCACGGCCGACCGCCGCAACACGCTCGAGCAGGTGCTGCTGCTCGCGCCGGCAAAAGGCACCTACACGGTGACCGTGCGCTCGTTCACCGTCCCCAGCGGCCCGCAGCCCTTCGCGCTCGCCGTCACCGGCGACCTCTCGGGCTTCTAGGGCCGGCGCCGACCGGCTCGGGCCGGCGGCGGCGCGGGGGTGACGACTTCAAACAGGGGCTTGGCAAGCGGCCGCGCTCCGTGCGAGGCTGAGCTCAGTTTTCCGACTGGCCGAGCGACCGTCGATCCCCGGCGGCCGTATCTCGCAAAGGGAGGTAGCTCGATGCGAAGCCCGCGTGCGGTCGTTTGTCTGATCGCGCTCGCTAGCGCCGTCCTCATCGCCGGCGCGGCGTGGGCACAGATCCCCACCGGTTCGATTTCCGGAAGGGTGAGCTCCGAGCAAGGCGCGTTGCCGGGGGCGCAGGTTACGGTCTCCTCGCCGTCGCTGCAAGGAGAGCGTTCGGCGACCACCAACGAAAACGGCGACTACGTGATCGGCCTGCTGCCGCCCGGCACCTACGCGGTGCGGTTCGCGCTCGACGGCTTCGTCGACGCCAATCGCTCGGTGAGCGTCTCGACCGGGCAGACGACCCGCGTCGAGGCCGAGCTGCACGTCGCCGAGGTCTCCGAGGAGATCGTCGTCACCGGCACGCTGGAGAAGATCTCCACCCAGCCGCAGTCGTCGGTCACCTACCCCAGGACCTTCGTCGAGGAGCTGGCGGTGGAGCGCAACATCCGCCAGGCGACGCTCTTGGCGCCGGCGGTGGCGGAGACCGGCCCGCGCTCCGGTCGCGTGCCCAACCTCATCGTCTCCGGCAACATGTCGTACGAGAACCTCTTCCTCGTCAACGGCGTGGTGGTCAACGAGAACCTGCGCGGCCAGCCGCTCGACCTCTTCATCGAGGACGCCCTCGAGGAGACGACGGTCTCCACCTCCGGCATCTCGGCGGCGTACGGCCGCTTCGCCGGCGGCGTCATCAACGCCATCACCCGCTCGGGCGGCAACGAGTTCTCGGGCTCCTTCCGCACCAACTTCACCAACCAGAAGTGGGAAGGGAAGACGCCGCTGACCCCCGAGCAGACCGACAAGGTCAACAAGATCTACGAGGGCACGCTGGGCGGCTACGTGTGGAAGGACCGCATCTGGTTCTTCGCCGCCGCCCGCGACCGCGAGACCGCCGAGACCAGCTTCACGCTGGCCCCGGCCACCACGCCGTACCCCCGCGACATCAACCAGCGCCGTTACGAGGGCAAGCTGACCTTCTCGTTGAACCCCAGCCACCGCGTCGTCGCCACCGCCTTCAAGATCGACGAGTCGGAGACCGGCAACAACTTCAACAACGTGGCGCTCGACCTCGACAGCCTGGTGGAGCGCGAGACGCCGCAGGAGCTCCAGGCCCTCAATTACACCGGCATCTTCAGCAGCAACTTCTTCGTCGAGGCGCAGTACTCGGAGCGCACGTTCGAGTTCATCAACTCGGGCTCGCGGTTCACCGACCTGATCAAAGGCACGCTGATCGTCGGCACCGGCAGCGAGCGCTGGAACAGCCCCACCTTCTGCGGCGTCTGCCGCACCGAGGAGCGCAGCAACGAGAACCTGCTCGCCAAAGCCACCTACTTCCTCTCCGCCGGCGGCCTCGGCTCGCACGAGCTGCTCGCCGGCTACGACACCTTCGACGACATCCGCGTCGCCGACAACCACCAGTCGGGGAGCGACTTCCGCATCACCGGCGTGACGCCGGTGGTGCAGGGCAGCGGCCGCGATGCCGCCGTCTTCGGGCGCTTCGTCGTCGGCGCCACCGCGGGCACCAACCCGGTCATCCAGTGGAACCCCATCCTCACCTCGAGCCGCGGCAACTCCTTCAAGACCAACTCCTTCTTCGTCAACGACAGCTGGCGGCTCAACGACCGCTGGAGCTTCAACGTCGGCCTGCGCTACGACGAGAACGACGGCAGCGACCAGTCGGGCGCCAAGGTCATCCAGGACTCGCGCGTCAGCCCGCGCCTGGCGGGGACCTGGGACCCGAAGGGCGACGGCGACCTGCAGATCTCCGCCGCCTGGGGCCGCTACGTGGCAGCGATCGCCAACAGCCAGGCCGACGCCGCGTCCGCCGCCGGCAACCCGGCCGCCTTCACCTGGAACTATCGCGGACCCTCGATCAACGCGGCGGGCACGCCGACGATCTCCAACCACCAGGCGCTGCAGATGATCTTCGACTGGTTCCAGAGCGTCGGCGGCACCAGCAACCGCGACGTCGCGGGCGGCATCTTCCGCGCCGGCAGCGTTCCCGGTCTGAACACGATCATCGCCGAGGACCTGGGGTCGCCCTACACCGACGAGATCACGCTGGGCGCCACCAAGCGGCTGGGCAACGAGGGCGTCGTGCGCGTCGACCTCGTCCACCGCGAGAGCCACGACTTCTACATGGACCGCGGCGACCTCTCGACCGGCACCGTCAACACGCCGTTCGGGCGCCTCGACATGTTCGTCGTCGAGAACGACGACGAGCTGATCAACCGCGAGTACAACGGCCTGCACAGCCAGTTCCGCTACCGCCTCGGCGACGCTTGGGAGCTGGGCGGCAACTACACCCTCTCCAAGCTCGAGGGCAACGTCGACGGCGAGACCGCGGCCAGCGGCCCGGTGCGCTCGGCGCTGCTCAACTACCCCGAGTACAAGGCCTTCGCGCAGCACAACCCCGAGGGCGACCTCGCCGCCGACCAGCGGCACCGGGCGCGCGCCTGGCTGGTGTGGCGGCCGTTCTCCACTTCGCATCACAACATGTCGATCAGCCTGCTCGAGAGCTACTACACCGGCACGCCGTACGGCGCCGCCGGCACTGTCGACACCCGCGCCTCGGCGACCTCGCCCGCCGGCCTGATCACGAACCCCGGCTATGCCGCGCCGCCGAGCTCGGTGACCTACTACTTCACCGACCGCGACGCCTTCCGCACCGACACCATCACCCGCACCGACCTGGCGCTCAACTACGCATGGAAGTGGAACGCCTTCGGCCAGGACCTCGAGGTCTTCATCCAGCCCGACTGCATCAACGTCTTCAACGAGGACGGCGTCGAGGCGGTGAGCACGACCGTGCAGACGGCAACCACCGCCGGGTCCGGCCTGGCGCGCTTCAACCCCTTCACCGAGACGCCGGTCGAGGGCGTGCACTGGCGGAAGCTGCCGGCCAGCTCTACGCAGCAGGGCTTCGGCAAGCCGCGCAACGACCTCGACTACCAGCAGCCGCGCCTCTTCCGCTTCTCGGTGGGGCTGCGGTTCTAGCTCGCCAGCCGTCAGCGCAGACCCCAGGCCCCGGCCCTACGGCCGGGGCCTTTTGTTTTCACCCCGGCAGCGGCCGGCGTGCTTCGCCTACGGCTCGAGGTAGCCGCGATGGGCGCGCACGCGCGCCGGCGTGCCGACGACCTCGACGCGCACCTCGTGCCAGTCGCCGCGGCCGCGGACCTTCGACGGGTAGTAGCCGAGCACGTATTGCTCGCGCAGCTCCTGGAGCACCGCCGCGAGCGCGGCGCGGATGCCGTCGAACCGTTGCACGTCGAGCACGCGGCCGCCGCTTTCTTCGATCACCTGGCGCAGCAGCTTCTGCTCGAGCTCGTGCGCCGCGGCGCCGCGCCACGCGGTGTGGGCGCGCTGGCCGTCGGCAGGCGGTCCGCCCGCGACCAGCCGCAGCCAATAGAGGATGACGCCGCTCCGGCGCGCCTGCTCGAGCACGAGGCGCATCGACAGCACGCTCTCGATGTCGATGCCGTCGGAGAGCACCAGCGCCACCTTGCGGCCGCTCTTCGGCTCGAGCCGCCAGAGCGCCAGCGACAGCGCGTCGTTGAGGGCGGTGCCGCCGCCCGCCTCCACCGACGGCAGCGTCAGGGTGAGGAACGAGGGCGCGTTGGTGAACGGCGTCTCCACCAGCACGCGGTCGGCGAAGAGGAGCAGCTTCGCTTCGTCGAGGCGCTGCATGGCGCGCGCGAAGGCCTCGACGCCGTCGATCGCCGTCGCCAGCCGGCCCCCTACCATGCTGGCGCTGGCGTCGAGCAGCAGCACGGCGGTGAACGGCACGTCGCCGCGCTCGAAGGTGACCAGGCGCTGGCGCTCGCCGTCGTCGAAGACGGCGAAGTCGTCGCGGGTGAGCCCCTGCACCAGCGCGCCGTCGCGCTCGACGCGCACGAAGAGCGGCCGCAGCGCCACCTCGATCGCCTCCTGGACGGCGATCTTGCCGCTCTCGAGGTCGGCGGTGGCGGTGTTGCCCGCAGCGTCGGTGGCGACGATCTGCAGCCGATGCACGACGTTCTCGTCGCCGACGTCGACCAGCATCCGCCAGGGCGGCTTGGTCAGCTCGCCGGCGCGCACGCCGTCGACGTAGATCTCGACGCGGCGCAGCTTGGCGTTGCGCGGACGCACCGCCACCGCGACCTCCACCTCGCCGAAGAGCGGCTCGCCCGCCATCGGCGCGGCAAACGCGACCTGCAGCGGCTGCCGTTGCGGCGCGGCGGCGCCCGGGATGAGGGCCAGCGCGGCGACGACGAGCGCCGGGCCCAGTTTGCGCATTCCCCGCTTCGCGGGGCCCGGTTTGCTGGTATTCCCCGCTTCGCGGGGCCCCACGCGCCCCTCATCGCGAGACCTCGCCGCCGGTACCGACGAGGGCCGCCGCGAGGCGCGGCCGGGCCGCGGCGGCGAGCCGCAGCAGCTCCTCGCGCGCCCGCAGGAGCGGCTCGGCGGGAAGCTGCATGTAGCGCACCCGCGCGGAATCGAAGCCGCGGTCGACCGGCGATGGCGCCATCTCGTCGAGCACCGCCCGCGCGCCTTCGCGGTCGCCGCGCTTGCCGAGCACGGAAGCGAGCAGCAGCGACAGCTTCTCCTCGCGCGGCAGGCGCACGAGGCCCTGACGCAGCACCCTCTCGGCGTCCGCGAGATCTCCGGCTTCGAGCTGCAGCCTCCCCAGCTCCTGGTAGGCCAATGGCAACCACCACGGCGTCGCCGGCGCGGCGGCCGCCCCGTCGATGGCGGCGCGTAGCGCCGCGCGTGCCGCACGCTCCGATCCCGTCCGTGCGTAGACGACGCCGAGGCGGAGCTGCGCTTCGACGTTGCTGGCGTCTACCCGGCGCAGCTGCGTGAGCGCCTGGACCGCCTGCTCGTGATCGCCGTACGCCTCGGCGGCGACGGCGGCGCAGAGCAGCAAGCCAGCGTTTTGGGCATCGTGGCCGCGCGCCGCCTCGAGGGCGCGGGTGCGCAGGAAGCGCTCGCGGCCCAGGGGCAGGTCGGCGACGAGCGCGAGCAGCGGTACGCTGGCCATTCGCTGTGACGGCCGGAGAGCCGACTTGGCGTAGAGGTCGGCGAGCGCGAGGATCATCCGCTGCGCGTGCGTCGCCGTCAGCGTGGCGCGCGCCGCGAGGCGCTCGCGGTGGGTTTCCAGATAGAGCGCCATCACCGGCCACAGTGCTTCGGCGTCTTTGGCTGCCAGCTCGCCGAGCACCTCGAGCTCCAGCTCGGCGAGCTGCTGGGCGTTGCCCCCTTCCGCAGCGAACACGCCCTGCTCGAAGGCGACGACCGCTGCCGTCCCTGCCTCCGGCTGCTCGCCGGTGAGCTGTTGCAGCGCTCGACGGTAGGCCGTGGACCATTGCCGTCTGCCGTGGCGCTGGTGAGGAGGAGGTTGGGGCGGCGAGCCGGCGGGGCCGCGAGCAGCGGCACCGCTCTGCGCGGCGCGCGCGCCGGCGAGCACGGCGGTCCACACTGCCGGGGCCGCTCCTGCCTCGACGTGCACGACGCGCAGCGGCCCGAGCGTGGCGCCGCCGCCGCGCACGCGCAGCTCGGCGACGGCCGCCGGTAGTGGCGGGAGCTCGACGCTCAGCGTGACGAGCTCCAGCTCGGCAGCGACGGGTCTCCGCGCGTGAACGGTCGCCGGCACCGTCGCCACGGGCTTGCCGCCGTGCTCGAGCTGCACCTCGAACGGGCCTGCCGCGGCAGTGGAGGCCACGACGTCGAAGCGCGCCGGCGCCGCGACAGCCATCACCGGCAGCGCGGCCGGGGGCGCGAGGAGCCACGAAGGGGCCGCCGCACCGTCATCGCCGACGTCGAGCCACGCAACGGAGTCCGCCGCGAAGAAGGGTCCGACCAGCACCGGCGTCCCGGCGGCGAAGGAGGGCACGGCGAGCGGCCGGACCCGCAGCCCCAGGTCGCGCGTCGAACGGTTGCGCACCAGCACCCGCAGCGAGTGATCGCCGGCCGGCAGCACGACCCGACGGACGAGTCGGATGCCCGCGCTCGCAATCCGCTCGCGGTGCGCCGCGAGGTCGATCTCGACGGTCTCGAGCACCGAAGCCGCTACAGCGGGCCCGCTGCCCGACAGCACGTAGATGCAGAGGTCGAGGTAGAGCCGCTCCGCCGGTTGCGCGACGGGTTGCGCGGCCGGCGGCGCCACGGGTTGCGCGAGCAGCGCCGCGCCGTCGACTTCGACGACGACCAGAGTATCGGCGCCGCCCGCTGCGGCCGCGATCGGCGCGGCGAAGACGGCAAGGGGCAGCGGCCCGCCTTCCTGTCCGCTCAGCAGCAGCGCCGCCTGCTCCAGGTCGAGGCCGCCCGTGCGCAGCACGCGCACACCGGCGGGCTCTTCGTCCGTGCCCGCAGCCGGCGAGCCGGACAGCACGGCGCTCCCGGTCAGAAGCCCGGCCAGCGCCCACGCCGCGCCCGCTCGCGTCCACGTCATCGCCGCGACGCCCGCGAGCAGACCCGGTCGGGTGCCGCGCCGACTCAACCCTGGCCGCCAACCGGCGGCGGCGCGGCCGCCGGTGCTCGCTCTGCTGCCGGCGTCGCGGGCGCCGCGTCCGGCGCGTGCTCGACGCGCACCGTCGAGGACTGGTGGCCGAGCTCGTCGCGCACGCTCACCGCGATCTTCTGCCGCGCCGTCCGCACCGCGAGGCGCGTCCGGTAGGCGAGCTGCTGGGAGAGCGCCGTGAGCAGCTGCTCGTTGGGGACCCGCACCGGCACCTCGACCGAGGAGACCGGCGAGCTCCGCCCCTCCTCGTCGACGGCGGCGACGTGGATGGTGAGCCGTCCCTCGTGCACCGGGCCCTGCGGCACGAGCACCACCTGCGACAGCGGCAGCATGATCGTCAACGGCAGCTCGCTCGTGCCGCGGCGCTCGCCTTTCACCGGCGCGCCGACCTCGACGGCGACGCCGAGCGGGTTGTCCTGGAAGCCGAAGAGGAGCGCGGCGCGCGTCTGCTCGGCCATCAGCTCGCCGCTCGTGCGCTCTCGGTGCGCAGAGCGGTGGCGTGCTCGCAGCCCCGGCCGCGCGACCTCGACGCGCAGCTTGCGGTCCTTGCCGCGCCGGCGCTCGCGCGGCGTGTAGCCGAGCGAGTAGTAGCTCTCGAGGTCGCTGCGCAGCGTGTCGACCACCACCTTGGCGCCGTTGTCGAGACCGAGCACGCCGCCGGTGGGCAGCGCCAGCTGCTGCAGCGAGTCGCGCACGTTCATCGTCGTCGTCCACTCCTCGTTGTCGGTCCAGACGTCGATGGCCAGCGTTTCGGCGCTGAGCCGGCTGGGCACCGCCGGCGCAGCCAGCGCGTAGATGGCGACGCCGCTGCCGTTGGCGTGCGCGGCGGTGCGCGCCAGCACGCTGCTGACGTCGCCCCGCAGCCCGTCGAGGGGAGACGAGAGGCTCGATACGTCGGGCGAGCCGGCGAATCGATTGCGCCAGGCGGCGACCAGCGCCTCGCCGGGCCGCTGCGGGATGCCGCCGCTCAACAGCACTACGGCCTTGCGGCCGGGCAGCCCGGCGACTGCCTGCACCAGCTGCTCGATGGCGCCCGCCGTGCTCAGCGCTTGCGCCTCGAGCTGTTGGGCGAGGTGGCGGATCTGCTGGTAGAGGTCGTCCGCCCCGGCCGCCGCCATGCCTCGGTCATTCCCCGGAAGCGGAGCGAGCTCGAGCGCGCGGATCAGCCGTTGCGTGTCGTTGTAGGTCGCGTTGCCGCTCGGCACCGGGGCGGCGGCGCGCTCGAGCGCCGCCAGCGCCGTGACGTGGTCGCTGGTGGGCGCCTGCACGATGCGCAGCGCCCCCGGCGAGTCCTGCACCGCGACCGCGATCTCCTGGCCGGGGCCGAGCCGGCGGACGAGCGTGCGGGCGTCTTCCAGCAGTCGCTTCCTGCCCTGCACCGTCAGGCTCTGGTTGTCGAGTAGCAGGGCGACGAAGGCGCTGCTGGCTGGACGCTCCACCACCCTTGCGACCACCTGCGGCGGTGCCGCCGACTCCGTCGTCTCGGCAGCGTCGGCGGCCTGGTTTTCGTCGCTTCCCCCGCTTCGCGGGGACCCCGCCGGCGCGGGTGCGTAGGCTGCGAAGGCGGTCAGCTCGACCCGTTCGCCGTCGACGTAGAGCGTGAAGTCCTCGCGGGTGAGGCCGGTGACCGGCTTCCCCTCGCGATCGGTGACCACCACCTCGACCTCGGCGACGCGCACCTGGATCGCCTCGTAGAAAGTCTCCTCGGCGACCGGCGGCTCCTCCGGCGCTGGCTCTTGCGCTCTCTCTTGCGCTACGACTTGCCCGAAGGCGTGCAGCGGCAGCAGCGCGCCGGCGACGAGGCAGCGTAGCGCGGAGCGCCGGAGAGGAAAGCCGAGCAAGCAAAAAAGGCTAACACGCGCTGCTTGCCTGACTGAGCTGGCGCGCCGCCCAAGGAGGTGAATCGCCTCAGGCAGGCGCCGCGGTGGCGCCGAACACCGGGATTCGGCTCTCGGCCTCGACGGAGAACGCATCTCCCGGCTCGCCGCGCCGGTGGCGCAGCAGCGCCGCGAAGCCGATCATCGCGGCGTTGTCGCCGGCGTAGGCGAACGGCACGAGGCGGAGGTCGACGCCGTGCTCGGCCGCCCACGCGGTGAGCTCGCGGCGCAAGAGGCGGTTCGCCGCCACGCCGCCGGAGACGGCGAGCAACGGGAAGGGCTGCGCGCGGTGGAGGCGGTCGACGCGGTCGACGAGCTGCGCGACAGCGGCGGCGCGAAAGGCGGCGAGGAGGTCGCGCACGGGCTGCGGCTGCCGCGCCGGATCGCCGGACGCGCCGGCGCCGGCGAGGCCGGCGCGCTCGAGCTGCTCGAGGCGGCGGATGGCGGCGCTCTTCAGGCCGGAGTAGGAGAAGTACAGAGCGTCGTCGACGCGCGGCACCGGCAGCGGCTCGGCCGCCGAGTCACCCTGCTCGGCGAGGGCGTCGACGAGCGGGCCCTGCGGGTAGGCGAGGCCGATCCGCTTGCCGAGCTTGTCGAAGACCTCCCCCATGGCGTCGTCGCGCGTCTCGGCGAGGGTGCTGACGCCGCCGCCGCGCACGTCGTAGAGCGCGGTGTGACCGCCGGAGACGACGAGCGCGGCGAAGCGATCGGGAGGCGTCGCGGCCGGCTCGCCGCCGGTGGCGAGGAATGGCGACCACAGGTGGCCTTCGAGGTGGTGGACGCCGTAGAACGGTTTCCGCAGCGCGTAGGCGAGCCCCTTGCCCAGCGACAGGCCGACGAGCAGCGCGCCGACGAGGCCGGGGCCGCGCGTCGCGGCGACGAGGTCGGCGTCGCGCGGCGCGAGGCCGAGCGGTTGCAGCGCCGCCGCCGCCACCGCCGGCCAGTTGGCGAGATGCTCGCGCGACGCGATCTCCGGCACCACGCCGCCGTAGGGCCGGTGGGCGGCGAGCTGCGAGGAGACGCTGCTCGCGAGAACGCGCCCCTCGCCGTCGACGAGCGCGCAGGCGGTGTCGTCGCAGGAGGTCTCGATGGCGAGGGTGAGCGGGCGCGTGAGGTCCACGGGCGCATGTTAGTGGGGAACGGCCGCGGGCCACCGCGCGGACGGCTCGTCGAGGAGCGCACACACTCCGCTGTTATGGTTCGCCGCGCATGAGCGCATCGCTGCCGCGCATTGCCATCAACGGCCTCGGCCGCATCGGCCGCGCGCTGTTGCGGCTCGCGGCGCGGCGGCGTGACTTCGCCGTCGTCGCGGTCAACGACCTGGCGCCTCTCGAGCAACTGGTGCCGCTCATCCGGCGTGACTCGGTGCACGGCGTCTTTCCGGGCACCGTCGAAGCGCACGGCGGTGACGCCGCCGCGCCGACGCGCCTGCGCCTCGCCGGTGACGAGGTGCTGGTCTCGCGCGAGCGCGACGCGGCGCGCATCCCGTGGCTCGAGGCGCGGCCGCAGATCGTCGTCGAGGCGACCGGCTCGATGACCCGCCGCGAGCAGGTCGCGGCGCATCTGCGTGATGGCGTTGCGCACGTGCTGATGTCCGCGAACCTCGCCGACGCCGACCTCACCGTCTGCCTGGGCGTCAACGACGACCGCCTCGATCCCGCGACGCAGCGCGTCATCTCGAACGCCTCGTGCACGACCAACTGCATGGCGCCCGTCGCGCTCGTGCTGCACCGCGCCTTCGGCCTGCGCCGCGGCCTGCTGACGACGGTGCACAGCTACACACGCGGCCAAGAGTTGCTCGACGCGCCGCTCGCCGACGCGCGCCGCGCTCGCGCCGCTGCCATCAACATCGTGCCCACCTCGACCGGCGCTGCGCGCGCCGTCGGCCTGGTGCTGCCCGAGCTCGCCGGCCGCCTCGACGCGCAGGCGGTGCGGGTGCCGGTGGCGGCGGTGTCGATGGTGCAGTTCGTCCTCGAGCTCGAGACGGCGCCGCCGCTTCACGTCGTCGCCGACGCCTTCCGCGCCGCCGCCGCGGGGCCGCTCTCCGGTATCCTCGCCACCAGCGACGAGGAGCTCGTCTCCACCGATTTCATCGGCCACCCCTGCTCGGCGATCGTCGACCTGCCGCTGCTGCAGCAGTCCGACGAGGGCCGGCTGTTGCGGGTGGTCGCCTGGTACGACAACGAGTGGGGCTACGCGTCGCGTCTGGCGGACCTGATCGTGCGCCTCGGCGCCAGTTACGAACGAGGCTGATTCACCCGATCGGCCGCTGCGGAGGGATGTCGACGATGGGCCGCTTGCTGACGCTCGATGACCTCGACCTCGGGACGCTGCGCGGCCGGCGCGTGCTCGTGCGCGTCGACTTCAACGTGCCGCTCGCGGACGGCAAGGTCGGCGACGACACGCGGCTGCGCGAGGCGCTGCCGACGATCGACGAGCTGCGCCGCGCCGGCGCGCGCGTGCTCCTCGCCTCGCACCTCGGCCGCCCGAAGGGAAAGCCCGAGCCCAAGTACAGCTTGAAGCCGGTGGCGGCGGCGCTCCAGTCGCTGCTCGGCGACACCGTCGCCTTCGCCGAGGACTGCATCGGCGAGCCGGCCGCGAGCGCCGCGGCGGCGCTACCCGAGGGCGGCGTCTGCCTGCTCGAGAACCTTCGCTTCCACGCCGGCGAGGAGAAGAACGACGACGCCTTCGCGGCGGCGCTCGCCGAGCTCGCCGGCGCCTACGTCGACGACGCCTTCGGCGCCGCCCATCGCGCGCACGCGTCGGTCGTCGGGGTGCCGCAGCGCGTCTCGCACAAGGCCGCCGGGCGGCTGCTGGTCAAGGAAGTGGAGGCGCTGTCGCGGCTCCTCGAGTCGCCCGAGAAGCCGTTCGTCGCCGTCGTCGGCGGCGCCAAGATCGAGGGGAAGATCGACACCATCGACAACCTGCTCGAGCGCATCGACGAGCTGGTGCTCGGCGGCGGCATGGCCAACACCTTCCTCGCCGCGCAGGGGAAAAAGATCGGCGCCTCGCTGTTCGAGCCCGACAAAGTTCCTCTCGCCGCGCAGCTGTTGCAGAAGGCGGCGGCGCGCGGCATCGCCGTGCAGCTGCCGGTGGACCTCGTCATCGCCGACGCGATCGACAAGCCGGAGAGCGCCAGCGAGGTGACGGCCGAGGAAGGAGTGCCCGACGGCAAGATGGCGCTCGACGTCGGCAGCGAGAGCCGGCGCCGCTTCGCCGCGCCGATGCAGAGCGCGCGCACGGTGTTCTGGAACGGCCCCATGGGCGTCTTCGAGAAGCCGCCGTTCGACGCCGGCACCCGCGCGGTGGCGGCAGCCGTCGGCGCCTCGTCCGCTTTCACCGTCATCGGCGGCGGCGAGACGGTGGCCGCCGCCAAGCAGGCGGGCGTCGCCGAGCGCATCGGCCACATCTCGACCGGCGGCGGCGCCTCGCTGGAGTTCCTCGGCGGTCAGGAGCTGCCGGGCGTCGCGGCGCTGCGCGAGGGCGCATGAGCCTCCGCACGCCGCTCGCCGCCGCCAACTGGAAGATGCACCTGCTGCGCGACGAAGCGCGGCGGTACTGCGAGACGCTGCGCGCCGGCGCGCTCCCCAAAGGCGTCGAGGCGGCAATCTTCCCGTCGTATCCATTGCTGCCGACGGTCGTCGAAGCCCTCGCCGGCAGCGGCGTCGGCGTCGGCGCCCAGGACCTCCACTTCGAGGACGCCGGCGCCCACACCGGCGACGTCTCGGGCGCGCAGATCCAGGACGCCGGCTGCGGCTGGGTGATCGTCGGCCACAGCGAGCGCCGCCGCGACCACGACGAGGACGACGCCCTCGTGGCGCGCAAGCTCGCCGCTGCCCTGCGTCACGGCCTGCGCCCCATCGTCTGCCTGGGCGAGACGCGCGAGGAGCGTCGCGCCGAGCGGACGTTCGAGGTGCTCGACCGGCAGCTCGCTGCCGTCCTCGCGGGAGGGTGGGGGCGCCCCCTGCCCCTCGAGGGGCAGGGGGACGGGGGGACAGGGGTGGAAGGAGATGCAGGGGAGGGGGTCGGGTGGGGGGCGGCAGCGGGCTCTGCCCGCGGGGGTGGTGTGCTCGCCTACGAGCCGGTGTGGGCGATCGGCACCGGTGACGTGGCCACGCCCGAGGAGGCGCAGGAGACTCACGCCTTCCTCCGCCAGCGCGCGGCGGCCCTCGGCTCGCCGGCGCTCGCGGCGCGGCTGCGCATCCTCTACGGCGGCTCGGTCAAGCCCGACAACGCGGCCGAGCTCGCCGCGCAACCCGACGTCGACGGTTTCCTCGTCGGCGGGGCCAGCCTTGACGCGGGGAAATTCCTGGCTATCATCCACGCCTGCGGCGCCGCCCGCCGGTAGGCGCATCTCCGCTTCCTGCCACCGCCGCCCGCACGCCCTCTGCATTATCGAGGTCGGAGGAACCCCGTGATCTACGTGCTCTACGTCCTGGAAGTCGTCGTCTGCCTGTTCCTGATCCTCGTCGTCCTGCTGCAGCAGGGATCGGGCGCGGACCTCTCGGTGTTCGGCGGCGGCGCCACCCAGACCGCCTTCGGCGCCCGCGGCACGACGCAGTTCATCCACAAGCTCACGGTGTGGGCCTTCGTCGCCTTCATCCTGCTCACCCTGGCGATCTCGATCTACAAGGGTGGCGCGGCGGGCTCGTCGGTGATCACCGGCGCCGATGCCAAGGAGCTGCAGGCGCCGCCGAAGAAGCCGACGCCTACGCCGGCCGCGCCCGCGGCGCCTGGAGCCGCGACGCAGCAGGTGCCGGTGCAGTCCGCTCCGGCCGCTCCGGGAGTCCCGGCGCAGTCGGCTCCGGCCGCTGCGCCCGCGCCGCAGGCGCCCGCTCCCGCGCCCCAGGCTTCGGCGCCCGCACCGCAGGCGCCTTGAGCCTCGTCGGCTGCTAAGATCCGCGCCGGTCCCCGTCGGAGACCGGCGGCCTCTTTGACAACGTCAGCGCCGCGCCGAAGTGGCGGAATTGGTAGACGCGCACGGTTGAGGGCCGTGTGGGGCGACCCGTGCCGGTTCGAGTCCGGCCTTCGGCACCATCCTCCCCGCTGACGTCTCCCCTCCCGCCACCTTCCACCAACCTAGCTCGACGCCTTGGCGCCGGTGATCGTCACCGTCTGCGTCGGCACGTCGGTCATGCCGCTCTTCCTGCCGGTGGGCACGGCGGCGATGGCGTCGACGACCTCCATCCCCTTCACCACCTTGCCGAAGACGGTGTAGCCCCAGCCGTCCTGCGACTGCTTCTTGTCGAGGAAGGTGTTGTCCTTGAGGTTGATGAACCACTGCGCGGTGGCGCTGTGCGGGTCGTTGGTGCGCGCCATGGCGATCGTGCCGCGCGCGTTGCTCAAGCCGTTGGCGGCTTCGTTCTCGACCGGCGCCTTGGTCCCCTTCTGGTTCATGTCGGCGGTGAAGCCGCCGCCCTGGATCATGAAGCCGGGGATGACGCGGTGGAAGATGGTGCCGTCGAAGAACTTGTCGTTGACGTAGGCGAGGAAGTTCTTCACCGTCTTCGGCGCCTTGTCGGGGTAGAGCTCGACGACGATCTCACCCTTGCTGGTGTTGAGAGTGACGCGCGGCGCCTCGGCGGCACCCTTCGCTCCCGCGGGGTCCGCCATCACGGCGGCGATGAGGAAGATCCACATGCCTCGGTCTCCTGGGCTCCATCGGCGGTCGGCGCGCAGCGCGGGCACGGGCAGAGCTGCCGCAAGTATTCGAAGCGGTAGATGCCGGTGCCGTGGCCGTCCGACCAGGCGAAAGAGAGCCCGTAGTTGCCCACCGGCTCGATGCGGTGGAGGTCCACCGGCTGCGCCGGCGGGTGGAAAGTGAGCTCCAGTACCTCGTGCCCCTGGCACATCGCGCAGGGACACCAGCCGCGGAGCAGCCGATAGTCATACTCGCCGACGTGGCCGTCGTTCCAGGTGAGGCGCAGCCGCCGCTCCGCCGGGAGCCGCCGCGCTTCGACTGGATAGAGGGCCGTGCCGAGCACGGCGCGGATGGTAGCAGCGCTATGGAGGATCGACGGTGCCGGCTGGCGTCCACGGCCCGCAGCGCAGCACGCGCCAACCGGCGAGCACGCTGCCGACGAGCGCGCCGCGCTTGCGGATGGCGCCCTCAGCGTAGTGGCTGCAGCTGGGCTTGAAGCGGCAGCGCACGCCGACCGCGCCGAGCCGAGGCGAGAGCGTCGCCTGGTAGAGGTGGATGGCGCCGATCAATCCGCGCGCGGAGAGCTGGCGCGGCGCCGGACGCGCCAGGTCGAACGCGAGCGGCAGCAGGATGGCGAGGGCGACGAGGAGCGCGCGGCGGCGGCGCGGCTTGCGCGCGCGCTCGTCGATCTCGGCTCTCGTCGAGCTGCGCGGCGCGGTGGGCGGTGTTGCGGTCGTCGCTGGCCGGGAGAGCGGCGCGCTCACCAGGGCAGCGTACCCGTCGCCAGGCGGCCGATCCAGAGCGCGAGGAGGGCGGCGCCCTGCCACGCGATGAGGTGGCCGACGAGACGCGACGGGATGTTGAACGGCCGGTGACGCACGATCGCGGCGCCGATCGCCACCCACAACGCCGCCGCCTGGGCGGCGAAGAGCGGCGCGAAGGGATGGAAGTGGAGCGCCAAGAGCAGCTCGCCGCGCGCCAGCGCCGCCATCGCGCGCGTCAAGCCGCAGCCGGGGCAGGGGATGCCGGTCAGGGCCTTGAACGCGCAGACGGAAAAGCCCAGCCCGTCGGGCAGCCCCCAGCCGACGCCGAAGAAGACAGCCGCCGCGGCGGCGCCGGCGGCAAGCCAGAGGAAGAGCGGCCCGCGCGCTCCGAAGCGCGAGTCGGCGAGCGGCGGCGCGGCAGCGACGCTCATGAGTGGAGCAGCACGCTCAGCGCCGCGAGGCCGCCGAAGGCGAAGATCCAGAGCAGGAAGAAGACGAAGAGCACGGTGCCGAGGATGCCGAGCACCATGCCGATCTGCGCCAGCGCCTCGTTGGCGGCCGGCGCCGCGCCGCGCCGCACGGCGGCGAGCTCGGACTGCCCGAGCACCCAGGCGATGGGCGCCGTGACCGGGCAGCAGACGATGCCGAAGATCCCCAGCACGAGGATGACGATTGCCTTACCGGTCGCGCCGCTCGCGCTCGCAGCACCGACGCCGGCTGGACCGCCACCGTAGGCTGGCGGCGGCGGATCGGACGAGGTCGGCGGATACATCGACGACGGTGGACGGCCGCTTCCGCCGGGCGCGGCTCAGAAGCGGTTGACGAAGTCCGAGACGACCGGGATGAGGAAGCGCTCGCCCTTGAGCGCCTTCAGGATGCAGACGACGTGGAGCGCGAAGAGACCGAGGATGACAGCGATTGTCGGCAGTATCAGGATGCACCCCGCGATGCCGAGCGTGACTGCCGACAGGATCGACGAGATGATGGTGAAGACGATGGCGAGGATGACCTCGGCGACGAAGATGACGGTGCCGTGCTTGGCGTGCCAGCGGACCTCGGGGTCCGGCTGCTCGATGAGCAGCGGCAGGAAGTTGGCGATGGGGATGTACGACAGGATCAGCATCAACGTGCGGTTGCTGTCCTGGTTGGCCGCGGGGGGCGGCGGAGCCGGCGGCGGCGTGTACGACGGCGGCGGCGCGCTCGGCGGCGTCGGAGGCTGCGTCATCTAAGGCGCTCCTTTCGGGCAGCTAAGCGACGAGAAACGATCGGAGCGCAGTGTACCATCGGGCTCCGCGCTCAGCTTTTCCTACGACGCAGTGTGGCTCGCAGTTTCGTCGCCGGCGTCGACGTCTTCTTCGCAGCGGATACCGAGCGCAGCGGCGAGCTCGCGGACTGCAGCGAGCCGCTCGTCGGCGACGGCGAGCACGAGCCGCACGCGCTCGCCGAAGCTCTCGGCGAGGAGCTCGACCTCCGGCGGCCGCAGCAAGCGCTGCACGGCGCCGAGCTGCGCGTAGGGCAGCTCGAGCGCGACGCGGCGGCGATGCAAACGGCGTACGGTCGGCACCGCGGCGACCGCAGCGCGCGCCACCGCTCCGTAGGCGCGCACGAGCCCGCCCTTGCCCAGCTTGGTGCCGCCGAACCAGCGCACGACGACGAGCAGTGCGTCGGAGATCTCCGCCGCCGCGAGCGCGCGCAGGATCGGCGGTCCGGCGGTGCCCCGCGGCTCGCCGGCGTCGCTCGACCGCTCGCGCGCCGGCGCGCCGAGGCGCCACGCCCAGCAGCAGTGCGTGGCGTCGCGATGCTCCGCCTCGATCGCCTGCAAGCGCGCCCGCGCCGCCGCCTCGTCGCCGACCGGCTCGAGAATGGCGAGAAATCGCGAGCCCTTCTCGCGCAGCTCGGCGCGCGCCGCGGCCGCCGGCGCGAGGTAGGAGGACACGCTCAGGCCGGCGCCAGCACGCCCTCGTAGAGCCCGCGATATTGCGCCACCACCTTGTCGGTGGCGAAGCGCTCGACCGCGCGCTGCCGGCCGGCCTCGCCGAAGCTCTCGCGCAGCGGCTCGTCGCCGAGGAGCCGCGCCGCACCTTCGGCCATCCCCTCGACGTCGCCCACGGGGTAGAGAAGGCCGCACTCGTTGTCGGCGATCACCTCGGGGATGCCGCCGGCGCGGGTGGCGATGACCGGCACCTTGCAGGCGAGCGCCTCGAGCGCGGCGAGGCCGAACGACTCGCTCTCCGAAGGCAAGAGGAAGAGGTCGGCGTTGACCAGCACCTCCTCGACGAGCGGCAGGTTGCCGATGAAGGAGACCTCGCCGCAGCTGCCGTGCTGGCGGCAGCGCTGCTCGACGCGGCCGCGCTCGGGGCCGTCGCCGACCATCAAGAGACGCACCGGGAAGTGGCCGCGCAGGCGGTGGAAGACCTCGACCACGTCGTCGACACGCTTGACGGGACGGAAGTTCGAGATGTGCACCAGGATGCGCTCGCCCGGCTTCGCCCACCGCCGCGCACCGGGGCTCTGCGCGACGCGCAGGTAGCGGTTGGGATCGATGAAGTTGGGCACCACCTCGATCGGCCGCGTGGTGCCGAAGATGTCGCGCGTCGAGTTGCGCAGCGACGCCGAGACGGTGGTGACGGCGTCGCTCTGGTCGATCCCCCAGCGCGTCGTCTCCATGAACGAGGGGTCGTTGCCGACGAGGGTGATGTCGGTGCCGTGGAGCGTCGTCACCACCGGCAGCGCGTGCGGCTGCAGGATGGTGCGGGCGAGGATCGCCGACACCGCGTTGGGCACCGCGTAGTGCACGTGCACGAGGTCGAGCTGGTGGTGGCGGGTGATCTCGACGATCTTGGTGGCGAGCGCCAGCGAGTAGGGCGGGTACTCGAAGAGCGGGTAATGGGGCACCACGACCTGGTGGTAGAAGAGCCGCGCCTGGGGCGCCGCCGCCTCGAGGAGCGCGAGCCGCGACGGCAGCGCGTAGCTGATGACGTGCACCTCGTCGCCGCCGGCGGCGAGCGCCATGGCGAGCTCGGTGGCGACGACGCCGGAGCCGCCGTAGGTCGGATAGCAAGAGATACCGATCTTCAAGGCCAGAACCTCAAAGTCCCCGGATGACCCCCACCCCAGAGAAGACTGTTTCCATCTGCCACCCCACTCTCCCCAGCCCACGGCCTCGCTGGCGCTCGGACGCCAGGAAGCCTGGCGCTTGCCGCTCCGCGGCACCGCGGGTCCCTAGCCTCTCTCTCCCCTCGCCGGGGAGAGCGCGGTCCCGAGCAGATTCGGACCGGGCCTCTCATCGTAATCCCGTCGGCAATAGAGCAAAGGGGTCGCGCACTGCGAGGGGGAGCGGGCTCCAGAACGGCTCGCCGTAGGCGACGCCGATCATCAGGCCGAAGTGCTGGGCGCGGCCGGCGACGGCGAGGCGGAACTCGGGGGAGGAGACCTTGGTGGCCGCCGGCGGCGCAGCAGCGACGGGCGCTTGTGTCGTCGCCGGGGCCGTCACCCAGCCTGCTTGCGGCGCCGCCGAGCCGCGCGGCTGGTGGAGCTGCGACTCGTAGGCGTCGAGCGCGCGCTCTTTCGCCGCCCAGGTGGAGGTGACGTCGACGATGAAGGCGACGTCGAACGGGTCGTGCTGCATGTACGAGAAGACCGCCGCCGGCCGGTGCGGCGTGCCGCTGCCGCGGCGGCGCAGGCCGGCGTAGAAGCAGGCGTCGGCGACGAGGCGGTGGGCGCGGCCGTGGTCGGGGTGGCGGTCCGCGGGCGTCGGTCCGAGCACGAGCTCGGGGCGCAGCCGCCGCAGCTCGGCGATCAGCGCGTCCTCCTCGGCGCCGCCGTGACGCAGAGCGCCGTCGCCGCAGTCGAGGAACGAGAGCGACACGGCGCCGAGCGCGGCCGCGGCGCTCTCGGCTTCGCGCCGCCGCTCGTCGGCGGTGCCGCGGCTGCCCGCTTCGCCGCCCGTCAGGTGGAGGATCCCGACGCGTCTGCCCTGCTGCGCGAGGAGCGCCACGGTGCCGCCGCAGCCGAGCTCGGCGTCGTCGGGGTGGGGGCCGATGGCGAGGACGTCGACGGTGTCGCTCACCGCGGCACTTGGTTCTCCATAGGCTGGCTCTCCGCGCTGCCGACCGCGGTGGCCGGCGCCGTCGCCACGGCCTCGCGGTCGCCGGCGACGGCCGCGGCTTCGGGCGCGCGCTGTTGCGCATCGCCGCGCGCGAGCTCCGGCGCGCGCAACAGCTGAACGTCGACGGTGCTCAAGTCGAGCTGCTGCCAGAGCGCCTCGCCCAGGCCCTCGCCGAAGCGGCCGCGGAAGTGCGCGGCGGCGAGGACGCGCTCGTGGAGCACACCACCCGGCGCGGCGTAATCGCGCAGGCCGCCGAGCCGCCGCTGCGCCACCTGGTCGCGCTGCGCGCGGGCGCGGGTGAGCTTCTCGGCGAAGCGCTCGAACGCCGTCTTCACCTGCTCGTGCGTCTTCTCCCACGGCCGCTCGAGGTTGGGATCGAGCGCGACGGCGCTCGCACGCAGCGCTTCGAGCTCGGCGAGGGCGCGTGCCTGCGCCGGCCCCACCGGATCGTCGTCATGACGCGCGGCGAGCGCGCGCTCGACCTCGCCCTCGGAGGCGAGCAGCAGCCGCGCGTCGAGACCGCTCTCGGCGAGCGCGGCGAGCTGACGTTCTTCGAGCAGCAGCGCGCGCGGCCGCGGCGCGACGACGGGCGCCGCGACGTCGAGAAGGGCGTAGAGCGGCGCCGCCTGCGCCAGGTAGGCCATCTCGCTCGGCCCCATCACCTGCACGCTGGTGCCGAGCACCGCGTCCTGGATCGGCGGCCGCGACAGCACGTTGGGCGAGACGGCGGCGGGGTTCTCGTCGACGAGCGCGAGGAGCTCGGCGATCGGACGCGGCTCCATCGCCTCGCCGCCGCGGCGGCGCAGCGCCCAGGCGTCCTCGCCGCCCCAGGTCACGCGCCGCCGCTCGACGCCGGCAAGCGCGAAGAGCGGCGCCGCTCCCGGTTGCGGCGCCACCTGCAGTGGATAGCCGCGGCTGGTGACGGCGCTCTCGGCCGCGGCGAGCGCGGCCGAGACTTCGGCGCGCCGCTCGACGAGACGGCGCAGCAGCGGCCGCTCGGCCGCCTTGAGCTCGGGCAGCTGCGCGTCGACGAGGAGAGGACATCGCTCGCCGAGCAACGCCACCGCGAGCCGGCAGAACGCCTCGCCGAAGCGGGCGTCCGGGCGATACCAGCGCGCCATCGTCTCGATCCACGAGGCGTACGGTTCGTAGGGGAAGAGCGCGCGGAGCGCGGCGATCGCGTCGGCGACCGCCGGCCCGAGCGTGCGCATGCCGAGCGGCACGAGCGCATGCGGATCGGGCCCGAGCTCGAGCCGGCGCACGCCGTCTTGCGCCCACACCGCGGCCCACGCCGCCTCGTCCCAGTCGTGGTCCTCGGTGGCGACCCAGAAGAGCGCCACGGCCGGCTCGCCGCGCCGCTCGAGCTCCTCGGCCCAGCGGGCGGCGGCGACCATCTTGAGCGTCGCCAGCAGCGGGCCGCCGAAGAGGCCCGGCTGCTGGCCGCCGACGACGACGCGCGTCGCCGGATCGGCGAGCTTCGCCGCCAGCTCGGCCGCGCCCGGATGTGCGTAGGAGCGGTTGGCGCGCTCGAGCCCGGCCGCCACCTCACTACGGTCGACGAGCGGCGGCGGCGGCAGCGGTGCGTCGAGCTCGGCGAGCGTGAGCGGCGCCAGCAGGTTGCGATCGCGGCCGGCGAACCACGCCGACGGCAGCGGCGGCAGCGGCGCCGGAATGGTGAGCCGCGGCGCGGACGAAGACGGCTGCGGCTCGCTCATCGGCCGGCGCTCAACAGACCCGGCGGCCGACGAGGATGAGCCGCTCGCCCTCGCGCCCGTACGCCTCGCCGGCGAAGCTGCCGAAGGTCGCCGTGACTTCGAGGCCGGCGCGGCGCAGCTCCATCGTCACCTCGTCGAGCGTGTAGGCGCGCACGCTCTCGAGGAACGTGCGCGGCTCGCGGCCGGGAGTGGTGAGCCGGATGCGTTTGTTGATGCGCCGCCGCTCCTGGTCCCACCAACGCCGGATCTCCACCTGCCGCTCGCCCTCCTCCCATCGTTCGTACTCTTTCAGCTGCGCGAGCGTCGAGTCCAGGTTCATCAGGTCGAGCAGGAAGCGCCCGTCGGCGACGAGCACGCGCGCGATCTCCTCGAGGACGCGGAAGTTCTCCTCCTCGCTCTCGAAGTAGCCGAAGGAGGTGAAGAAGTTGAGCACCCAGTCGAAGGTGCCGTCGCGAAACGGCAGCCGCCGCATGTCGCCCGCGACCCGCGGCAGCGACGGCGGCTGCGCGAGGAGGACGAGCGAGAGGTCGACGCCGAGCGCGCGCACGCCGCGCCGGCGCAGCGCCGCGGTGTGACGCCCGGCGCCGCAGGCGAGGTCGAGCACGGCACGCGGCGGGCGCTCGAACAGCGAGGCGACGAAGTCGACGTGGCGCTCCGCCTCGCCCTCGTCGCGATGGGCGTAGAGCTCGAGGTACTCGGCGCCGAACCACTCTTTGTACCAGGCCATTGGAAGGACGACGCGGGCGGTCATCCTACAATCGGCGCGTGCCGCGCCCCGCTCCGCTCCGTCTCGGCTCGCTCGTCGTCGATCCGCCGCTGCTCCTGGCGCCGATGGCGGGGATCACCGACCGCGACTTCCGCCTCATCGTGCGCCGCATCGGCGGCGTCGGCATGGTGGGGATGGAGTTCCTGCCCGCCAAGGCGCTCGTCAAGGGCGACCGGCGGACGCGGCAGCTGCTCCACTTCGTCGACGAGGAGCGGCCGCTGTCGATGCAGATCTACGGCGGTGACCCCGACACCCTCGGCGCGGCGGCGCGGCAGGTGGCGGCGCTCGGACCCGACGCCGTCGACGTCAACATGGGCTGCCCCGCCAACCAGGTGCTCAAGGGGTGCGCCGGCGCGGCGCTGATGGGCGACCTCGACAACGCGCGCCGCATCGTGGCGGCGGTGCGACGCGAGGTGCGGGTGCCGCTCACCGTCAAGTTCCGCCTCGGCCTCGACGAGCGGCGCATCAACTACGTCGAGCTGGGGCGCATCTGCGAAGGCGAGGGCGCCGACGGCGTCGTGCTCCATGCGCGCACGGCGCGCCAGATGTTCCGCGGCGAGGCGGCCTGGGAGCACATCGCGCGACTCAAGCAGGCGCTGAAGATCCCGGTCATCGGCAACGGCGACGTCCGCACGCCCGAAGACGCGGCGCGCCTGCTGCGCGAGACCGGCTGCGACGCGGTGATGATCGGCCGCGGCGCCACCCGCAACCCGTGGATCTTCCGCCAGACGGCGGCGTTGCTCGGTTGCGGCGCAGCGGCTGGTGCGCGCGTCCTCCCACGCTAGCCGAGCGCCGCTCGCTGATCCTCGACCACTTCCACGCCGTCATCGCGCGCGAGCCCGAAGGGGCGGCACTCCACAAGCTGCGCACCTTCACAGGTGTCTACAGCCATGGTCTTCCCACTGGCGAACGCCTGCGCCGTCAGATCCAGCAGCTCCCCGACGCACCCGCCCTCATCGCCGCCGTTGAAGGCTTCTTTGCCGAGCTGGAAGCCGCGTGAGCGACCGCTCCCTGGCGGCGGCAGAGAACGGCGCCACGATCAGCGATACAGGTCCCGGCGGCGCGCCTGGGGCACCGCGCGTCTACCGCCTGCGCTCGCCGCACGCGGTCGAGAAACTGCTCGCCGCATGCGCCACGGCCGTCGAAGATTGGGGCGGTGAGTGGCGCGCTTGCGCGAACGGTGGCGAGCTGCAGTTGCCCGTGCACGCGGGGCTACGCCGAGGTATCGCGACGGCGCGCGCTACCGCCGCGCGCAGCGGAGCCGGCAGCGAGCTGTCGATCGCAGTCAACGAGACCAACTGGTGGCTCGACCGCTCAGCCGTGGTGCTCCTCGTCACCGCCGCGCTCGCCGCCTCGGCGCTCGTCCTCTGGCCCTTCTTCCCCGCCGTCGCCAAGCTGGCGCCGCTCGGCCTCGTCCTCGGCGCCGGCGTATGGCTGGTCGTCCTCGCGCGCCTACGCCACGCCGGCCCGGCCGAGTTCCTAGCGCAGGTAGAAGCGGCGCTAGAGGAGCCTGCCGGCGAGGCCCCTGCCGAGGAGCCGCCCCGGCCGATCGCGCCGCGATAGGCCGTCGAGCGCGGAATGGTGCCTCGCACCCCGCTGTTATCATCCGCGCGGAGTCATTGATAACTGGGGGCGCCCTGGATTCGACGAGGAGCAGGGTGTCCGTCGGGTTGCGTGCCGAGGTCCGTCTCGTTAATCGGAACTTGTATACCTGCCAACGACAACCTGGCACTCGCGGCCTAACTAGCCGCACGTTCCGGTGAGAGCCTGCTCGTGGCGCTTGCCGGAACGACGCTAAGACGAGCCGAAGGGAACGGATGGCCCCGCGCCGTTCCCGGGTAAACATCGGGGCTGGCCGCCGCGTCGTGGAGTGCCTTCCTCCCAAGCGCGGTGGCGAGACCAACAAGCGAAGGACACGCACGTAGTAGCCCGGCCGGCACGCTCTTCGGACGTGGGTTCGATTCCCACCGCCTCCACCATTCCTCGCTTCGCTCGGTATGGCGGAGTCGGTGTGGCTCGGTCGTCGGTCGCTCGCCTGCGGCTCGCGACCTCTAGAGCAACTCCCACCGCCTGCCACCAGCCATTGAGCGCCGCCGATCTCCGGATCCGGAACGCGCGCTTGCCTTGATCAGGATCTAGCCGCTGCTTCGCGGACGGCTTTCTCCAAACTGGTCTCGTACGGCGGCTCGAGCACTCCCGCTTCGGTGATGATGGCGGTGATGAGCTCCGCGGGCGTGACGTCGAAGGCGAGGTTCAACGCCGCGGCGTCGGGAGGCGCCGTGCGAGTCCCATGGAGGGCGACGACTTCTTCGGGGCGGCGTTCTTCGATGGGGATGGCGTCGCCGTTCGGCGTCGCGAGGTCGACCGTCGAGAGCGGGGCGGCGACGTAGAAGGGGATGGCGTGGCGAGACGCGAGCACTGCCAGCGGGTAGGTGCCGATCTTGTTGGCGGTGTCGCCGTTTCTGGCGATGCGGTCGGCGCCGACGACGATGCGGTCGACCATGCCGCGAGAGATGAGGGCCCCGGCGCTGTTGTCGGTGATCAAGCGGTAGGGGATGCCGAGGCGCGAGAGCTCCCAGGCGGTGAGGCGGGCGCCTTGGAGGAGCGGGCGCGTTTCGTCCACCCACACATTCGCGAGGCGGCCGGTGCGCCAGGCGCTGGTGAGGACGCCGATCGCGGTGCCGTAGCCTGCCGTGGCGAGGGCGCCGGCGTTGCAGTGGGTGAGCGCGCGGTCGCCAGCGGCGAAGAGCGCCGCGCCGTGCTCGCCCATGCGCTCGTTGGCGGCGAGGTCTTCGGCCTGCAGGCGCGCCGCCCACTCGGCGAGCGCCGCGCGCGCGGCCGCGACGCCGCGCGGCAGCGCGTCCTGCCAGACGCGGCGGCCCTGGTCGAGCGCCCAACGCAGGTTGACCGCCGTCGGGCGCGTGCCGGCGAGCAGTTGCCAGGCGTCGTCGAAGCGCGCGGCGAGCTCGGCCTCGCTCGACGATGATGACGTCGTTTGCTCGTCGTGTGCCGCGTCAGTCGGCGATGCGCGCGACCGTCGTCGCTCACGGCCACGACGAGCCCCCACGCCGCCGCGACGCCGATCGCCGGCGCGCCGCGCACCGCGAGCCGGCGAATGGCGTCCGCCACAGTCTCGACGTCGGGGCAGGGGAGCCACACTTCTTCGGCCGGGCAGCCGCGTCTGGTCGAGCAACTCGAGATGGCCGTCGGCGTAGCGAATCGGCGTGAACGCGGCTTCGCCGCTCGTCGCGTCGCTTCGCTCGCTCGCCGCGCTCGTCTCGATCGTCATCGCGCGGCACTATACCCGCGCGATCCGCGCGGCCTCGCGGCTCGCGAGCGCGTGCTGCTGATACCCTCGCCGCCGTCGCAGGAGGACCGATGAAGGGCGACCCTCGCCGCTACGGCTTCGCCACTCGCGCCATCCATGCCGGGCAGCCGCCCGACCCGACGACAGGGGCGGTGACGGTGCCGATCTACATGACCTCGACCTACGTGCACGACGGCCTCGGCGAGCACAAGGGGTTCGAGTACACGCGGGTGCACAACCCGACCCGATTCGCGCTCGAGGACAACGTGGCGGCGCTGGAAGAGGGCGCGACCGGCCACGCGTTCGCGTCCGGCATGGCGGCGATCTCGGCGCTGCTCACTCTCGTCAAGGCGGGCGAGCACGTCGTCGTCTCGCAGGACGTCTACGGCGGCACCTATCGGCTGTTCACGCAGGTCTTGGAGAGGTACGGGCTGCGCTTCTCGTGGGTCGACGCTACCTCGCTCGACGCCATCGAAGCGGCGTTCGAGCCGAGCACGAAGCTGCTCTTCCTCGAGACGCCGACCAACCCGCTGATGCAGGTCACCGACCTCGCCGCCGCCGCCGACTTGGCGCACCGCCGCGGCGCGCTCGTCGCCGTCGACAACACCTTCCTCTCGCCCTACCTGCAGCAGCCGCTGCTCCTCGGCGTCGACGTCGTCGTGCACTCGACGACCAAGTTCCTGAACGGGCACAGCGACGCCTTGGGCGGCGTGCTCGTGGCGCGCGAGCGCGAGCGCGGCGAGTGGTTCTACTTCGTGCAGAAGTCGGTGGGCGCGGTGATGTCGCCGTTCGACGCCTTCCTGCTCATGCGCGGCATCAAGACGCTGCCGGTGCGCATGGAGCGGCACGAGAGCAACGCGCGCGTGATCGCGGCGTATCTCGCCGACCACGCGAAGGTGCACAACGTGCTCTACCCCGGCCTGCCCAACCACCCCGGCTTCGCCGTCCAGCAGCGGCAGGCGCGCGGCTTCGGCGCCATGATCACCTTCGACCTCGGCGACTACGACGCGGCGAAGCGCTTTCTCGACCGTCTCGAGGTGATGAGCCTCGCCGAGAGCCTGGGCGGCGTCGAGACGCTGATCAGCCACCCGGCGACGATGACCCACGCCTCGCTGCCGCCGGAGCGCCGCGCCGAGCTCGGCATCGGCGACGGCATGGTGCGCGTCTCGGTCGGCATCGAGGACCTCGACGATCTGCTCGCCGACCTCGAGCGCGGCCTGGCCGCCGTGTGAGAAAAGAGGGCCGGGCGGCGGCGCCCCCTGCCCCTTGAGGGGCAGGGGGTCGGGGGGATAGGGGTGACGGGGTGACGCCAAACCCAGGGGAGGGGGTCGGGTGGGTGGCGGCAGCGGGCTACGCCCGCGGGGGAGGGTCGAGGTCGAGCGCCGACTGCTCTTCCTCGTCGGCGTCGCCGCCCACCGCGACCTGCGACTTGTCGACGCTGTCGCGGATCCAGGCGAGGAAGCGCTCCTCGGCGCCGACGGGGATGGAGAGGATCTCCGGCAGCTCGTAGCTGTGCAGCTCGCGGATCGCGGCGGCGACGGCTTCTTGTTCGCTCGGCGAGCGTCTTCACCAGCAGCAGGTACTCGGTGTCGCGCTGGATCTGCCCCTGCCAGCGGAAGACGGAGCGGATGCCGGGCAGCACGTTGACGCAGGCGGCGAGCCGCCGTGCCACCAACTCGCGCGCGATGAGGAGGGCCTGCTCCTCGTCCCCGACCGTGGTGACGACGACGATGGCGCTCATCGCGGCGACGTTAGCCGCCGCGTCGCGACCGAGTCAAAAGGCGTGCGTCCCCTCGGCGCAACGGCGCGAGGGGACGGGGTGGGATGGGTTCCTGGCCGGGTGGAGGTGGGACCGCGAACGACGCTTCACTTCCAGGCGTCGTCGTCGGGGTCCCAGCGCATCACCCGCACCTTGCCGGTCATGCCGAGCAGGCGCACGACCGCGAGCTCGCGGCGGCCGTCGGTGACGTAGAGGGAGCCCGGCGTCGACGTCCCGAGCGGGCCGAACGAGGCGAGGTCGGAATCGTTGAAGCGGATGGGGTCGGTGAGGCGGCCGAGACGGCGGCTCGGGTCGCCGGGATCGCGCGGCGGCCGCCCGGGCGGGAAGCCGAAGCCGAGGCGTCCTTGCCAGTGCGCGAGCAGACGGAGCGGCGTGATCTGCGGATCGACGCCGGTCGCGATGTCGGCGTTGCGCACCCCGTCGTCGTCGCCGTCGCGGTAGCAGGCGTAGGCGACGCGACCGTCCTGCGGAGAGAACTTGACCGCCACGTGAGCCGAGTGCCGCACAGCCAACGAGCGCGCTTCGTAGAGCGCCGTCGCCAGCTCGTGCGCCGCGACGTCGACCCGCAGCCGGGCGCTCAGCGACAGGAAGGGCGGCACGAACAGGAAGGCGCCGATCGCGAGCACTGCGAGGACCACCACCAGCTCGACGAGCTGGAAGCCGCGTTGCGAGAACATGGGATCTCCGGTCGGTCGAAGGTGAAGGAGTCAGAGGCGGGTGAGACGAAAAAGGCGGGGCGGAGCACGATGGCCCCACCCCGGTTGGGAGATCAGCGCTCGGACTTGGGATCGGCGGCCGCCGGCGCCGGCTTCGAGGAGTCAGTCTCGGCGGGCTTGCTGCTGCGGGCGCTCTTTACCTTGGCAGTAAGGGTCGTCTCGCCGCTCAGGCTGACGTAGGGCTTGAGCCCGGCGAAGGTCGCCTCGCCGATGCCGCGCACCAGCATCAGGTCCTCGACGCTGTCGAACTTGCCGTTCTCCTTGCGGTAGTCGAGGATGCGCTGCGCCACTGACGGCCCGATGCGGGGGAGCAGCTGCAGCTGCTGAGCGGTGGCGGTGTTGACGTTGACGACGCCGGCCGAGGCGGCAGCCGCAGCGGCGAGCGGGGCGAGCAGGCTGACGACGAGCAGGATGCCGAAGGCGTTGCGCAGGTGCTTGTTCATGACTTCTCTCTCCTTGATTCGGTTGGCGAGGCGTTTTGCGATGCGTTCTTTCGGACTCGACCGACGACTGCGTTTTCCCTGTCGTGGGGTTCGTTCGCTCGTTTGCTGCCGCGTCCCACCTCCTTGTCTCCCGTGGTTCGGCCGGCCCTAGTCCAAGGGCTGTGCCACTGCGCGGCATCACCGGTAAACGGTTGACTGCGAATGATTTATGGCTCAGCGGTCGACCTGCGTCTTGCCGCGGCTCGTCCAGTGGTCTTGCCGCGCCGCGGCAGACGCAATCCGCCGCCGGGTCCGCGCGACAGACGACGTCCGCCGCCGGGGTCCGCAACGTCGGGCCGCCGCGCGGCACAGAGCCGCCGTGGCGCGGCGGCGGCGATGTCAAGCGATCGTTACCGGCGCAAGATCGCTGGACATCGGCGCGCCGGAGGTCAGTGCCGGCGTGCCTTGCGACACCTTGGTCGACGGGCGAAGATGCGCGCCATGACGGAGCGGCGGCACCACCCGGTCTGGCGCGAGTACCTCGAGGCCCTGCTCGTCGCCGGCCTCTTCCTCGGCTTCACCAACACCTTCGTCCTCAAGACCTTCTACATCCCGAGCGGGTCGATGGAGGACACGCTGCTGGTGGGCGACCACCTGATCGTCAACCGCTACGTCTACGGGCTCGACGGCTCCTCACCGGTGCCGCTGCTCCCCTCGCGCGAGCCGCGGCGCGGCGACGTCGTCGTCTTCCGCTCGCCGCAGGACCCCGGCATCGACCTCGTCAAGCGGCTGATCGGCCTGCCCGGCGACCGCGTCGAGATGCGGCAGAAGCGGCTCTTCGTCAACGGCCAGGAGGTGCACGACGAGGCCTTCGCCGTGCACAAGGACGCGCGCTACATCCCCAGCCGCGACGACCTCACGACGGTCGTCGTGCCGCCGGGCAAGTACTACTTCCTCGGCGACAACCGCGATCACTCCTACGATTCGCGCTACTGGGGGCCGGTGCCGCGCCACTACGTCAAGGGGCGCGCGTTCCTCATCTACTGGTCCTACGGCGGCGAGACGCCGGACGGGCAGTGGCCCGGCTGGGGAGCCAAGCTGCGCCAGCTCGGACGCACGGCGGTGGGGTTCCTCACCAAAACTCGCTGGGAGCGGACGTTCCAGCTCATCCGCTGAGCGTTAGAATGGTGGCCGCACCTCACAGCCCAGGAGTCGCGTCATGAGACGGCAAGCGGGACAAGGCAAGGTCGGCTGCGCCATCTGGCTCATCTGCTTCTGCATCGCCGCCATGGTGGCGTACAAGATGATCCCGGTGAAGGTAAAGACGGCCGAGCTCCAAGACTTCATGGTCGACCAGGCCAAGTGGGCCGGCAACGCGACGAACGACGCGATCAAGAAAAGCATCCTCGCCAAGGCCAACGAGCTGGGGCTGCCGCTCGACGAGAAGGGCGTGAAAGTGGAGAAGGATCGCGACCGGGTGCGCATGGAAGCGGTCTACACGGTGCCCGTCGAGTTCCCCGGGTACACGTATAACTGGCAGTTCCACCAGATGGTGGACCGCAACATCTACATCTTCTAGCGCTCGGCCGACGCGCGCTTCGCGCGCCGGCCGAGCCCTGACCGAAAGCGCAGCTCAGCCGGCGAGCTCGCGCTCGAGAGCGGCGAGCGCGGCGCCGGAGTCGGCGGCGGCGGTGAGCGGCCGGCCGACGACGAGGTAGTCGGCGCCGGCCGCGAGCGCCGCGGCGGGCGTCGTCACCCGTCGTTGGTCGCCGGCGTCGCTGCCGGCAGGCCGGATGCCCGGCGTCACCAGCAGGAAGGGCGGCGGCAACGAGCGCCGCAGCGCCGCGGCTTCCTGCGGCGAGCAGACGACTCCGGCGCAACCGGCTCCTTGTGCCAGGACCGCCCAGCGCTCGACGCGCGACGCGACGCCGCCGGGAAGGTCGAGCGCGGCGAGCGCCTCGTCGTCGAGATGCGTGAGCAGGGTGACCGCGAGAAGCTGGACCTCGCCGGCGGCTGCCTCGACCGCGGCATCGAGCATCGCCGGCCCGCCGCCGGCGTGGATGGTGAGGAGTCGCACCTCGAGCCGGCGCGCCGCGTCGACGGCGCGGGCGACCGTGTTCGGAATGTCGTGCAGCTTGAGGTCGAGGAAGACGCCGCGGCCGTGCGCGCGCGCCGTCTCGACTGCGCTCGGTCCCCAGCGCACGAAGGCCTCGAGCCCGACCTTGAGCAGGCCGACGCGCGGGCCGAAGAAGCGGCACCACTCGTCGAAGCGCTGGCGGTCGCCGGTGTCGAGAGCCACGGCGACGCGATCGAGACCGCGTAGCTCTCGAGACGGAGGAGACGAGGCGATGGCGGTTTGAGTCAAAGGAGTGAGCCTCCGCGACGGGAAACGCGCGCGCCTCTCGCAGTCCGCGACAGGTGCGAGAATGCGGCGCCAGGAGCTTAGCCCCCATCACCGAAGCTGTCACCGCCGACGCCGCCGACGGCGAGGCCGCGGCCTCCGCCTGGTGGGTGATCGCCGCCGCTGCGCTCCCCGGAGCTCTCGCGGGCGCGCACGTGGCCGGCCTGCTCTTCTTCCTCAACCCGGGCCTGCCGTTCCGCTTCCTGCCAATCGCGCGCGGCGTGCTCGCCTACGCTGCGCTCCTCGGCGGCGTCGGCCTGCTGCTCCATCTACCTTGGCTGCTGCGCCGTCGATGGCGCGCGCCGCGCTTTCTCCCCTGGTCGCTCGCCGTCGTGCTCCTCGTTTTTGCCGTCGTCGACGCTGCACAAGCTTCCTTCTACGCGTATTACCTGCCTGCGGGGATCAACGTCCGCCTCCTCAAGGCCGCGGTGTGGCTCGCGCTCGCGGCGGTCATCGTCCTCTCGATCGCGGTCGCGCACTCGGGGCGACGGCCCTATAGCTTCACCAGCCGCTGGGCGATCGCCACCGTCGCGGTGCTCTCTCTTTACGTCATCGTCGAGCGCCGCGAGTCGTACCAGCCGCGGCCGGAGCCGACGCCGCTTGCTTCGGTCGTCGAGGGACAGCGGCAGCTGCAGCTGATCGTCGTCGGCATCGACTCCGCGACTCTCGACGCGCTGCTGCCGCTCGCCGAGCAAGGGCGGCTGCCGTTCCTCGGCGGCATGCTGCGCGAGGGGAGCTACTCGCGGCTACGCTCGTTCACGCCCACCCGCGCGAAACCGCTGTGGACGACGCTCGCCACCGGCAAGTATCCGCATCGTCACGGCGTGCGCGGCAACCAGCTGGTGCCGGCGCCGTTCCTCTTCCGCGGCGCCGAGCTGCGGCTGCTGCCGGTCGGCATCGGCTTCACGCGCTGGGGGGGCTCGGCGCCGCGCCGCGTCCCGTCGACCGCTCGACGCGGCAGGCGCTCCTTCTGTGGGAGATCCTGGCGCGGCTGGGGGTCGAGCCGGGCGTCGTCGGCTGGCACGAGGCGACTCCCGCTCCCGCCGGCGTAGCCTTCGCCGTGTCGGACGGCTTCTTTACTGGCGCGCCGGGACAAGTGAGCCCGCCTTCGCTCGAGGCGCGCGCGGCGAGTCTGCGTGCCGTCGCCGAGCAGCAGGACGTCCCGCTCCTTCGCGAGCTCGGCACGCCGATGCCCAACGCCGTGCAGGCGGCTGTCGAGCGGGACCTCTGGCGCGAGGAGGTCACGCGCTCGCTGCTCGACGATGGGCCGCCCGCGCGCGCTCTTTTCGTGCGCTTCCCCGGCCTTCGGCACGCGGCGCGGCGCTGGTTCGGCGGCTACGTCGCGCATGCGCTCGAGGGCGATCCCTCCGTTCGCGTCACGACAGCTGCCCGCCGGGTCGAGGCCTACTACCGCCACCTCGACGACGTGCTGTCGCGGCTGTGGGCGCACGGCAGCGGCGAGCGCCTCCTCGCCGTCGTCTCGCCCTACGGCACCAACCCGCCGAGCCGCTGGCGACGTGTGTGGAACCTCGGCCGGCCACCGCTCGAGGGCGTGCTCACCGGCAGCGCCGACGGCGTCCTGCTGCTGCGCGGCGACGGCGTGCGCGCCGGCAGCTTCGTCGGCGAGGCGCGCGTGGAGGACGTGACGCCGACGCTGCTTTACGCGCTGGGCCTGCCGGTGGGCCGCGACATGGACGGCCGCGCGCTCACCGGTACCTTCGAGCCTTCGTTCCTAGCCACCCACCCGCTGAGCTTCGTGCCGTCGTACGAAACTCTCCGCTGAGGAGGCGGCGCCGGCGATCGGCGTCGGAGCGGCGGCCGCGGCGGGCGCGCGCTCCACCATCCGCGCCTGCCCCTCGAAGATCGCCCCCTCGTCGATGACGAGGCACGGGGTGCTCACCTCGCCGCGCAGCTGACCGCCCGGGGCCACCTCGACGCGCTGCGCTTGCACGACCGCGTCGACCTTGCCGGTGACGAAGAGCCGCCCCACGCGCACCTCGCCCTCGACCTCGCCGCGCTCGCCGACGTAGAGATCCCCGTCGGAGTCCACCTTGCCGGTGAGCCGGCCCTCGACGCGGAAGGTGTCCTCGAAGTGCAGCTCGCCGCGCAAGTGGCTGCCGGCGTCGAGGAAGCCGTTGAGCTGGCTCTTGCCGCCGTTCTTGGCCTTCATGGCGAGCCCTCGGCGTTCAGGCGGTCGTAGAGCCGCATCAGTTCTTCCTCCGAGGAGAAGTGGATCTGCACCAAGCCGCCGCCGTCGCGGCGCCGGCGGATCTCGACCCGCGTCTGCAGCCGACGGGTCAGCTGCTCGGCGGCGGCGGCGCTGTGGACGTCGCGCGGCGGCGCCTCGCGCTTGCCGCTGGGTGCCGTGCGGTCGCGCGCCGCCGCGGCGAGCGCCTCCAGCTGGCGGGCGGAGAGCCCCTGCGCCACGGCGCGCTTGGCGAGCGCCAGCTGCTCGGCGCGCTTGCCAAGCGCGAGGAGGGGCTTGGCCTGGCCGGCGGTGAGCTGGCCACTGCGCAGCATCTGCTGGACTTCTGGGTGTAAGTTCAGCAACCTCAGCGAGTTAGCAATGGTCGGCCGCGCCTTGCCGACGCGCGTCGCGATCTCCTCCTGCGCCAGGCCGAACTCCTCCTGGAGGGCGTGGAAGGCGAGCGCCTCCTCGATCGGGTTGAGGTCGCTGCGCTGCAGGTTCTCGACCAGCGCCAGCTCGAGGAGGTGGCGGTCGTCGCGCACCTCGCGAACCACCACCGGCACCTGCTCGAGGCCTGCCTGTTGGGCGGCGCGCCAGCGGCGCTCGCCGGCGACGATGGTGTAGGCGCCGCCCTCGTCGGGGGTGACGACGATCGGCTGCACCAGCCCCTGAGTGCGGATCGATGCGGCGAGCTCGGCGAGCGCCTCTGGGTCGAAATCGCGCCGCGGCTGGAAGCGGTTGGGGTGAAGCTGCGTCGTCGGCAGCGAGCGCACGTCGCTGCCCGCCGGGCGCAGCAGGGCGTCGAGGCCGCGGCCAAGGCCGCGCCGCTTGGTCGCCGCCGTCACGCCGCCGCTCCCAGCATCTCGCGGGCCAGCTCGAGGTAGGCCTCGGCGCCGCGGCACTTGATGTCGTAGGCGAGCACCGGCACGCCGTGGCTGGGCGCCTCGGCGAGCCGCACGTTGCGCGGCACGACGGTGCGGAAGACCTTGCTGCCGAAGTGCCGGCGGGCCTCGGCGGCGACGTCTTGGCCGAGGTTCGTGCGCTCGTCGAACATGGTGAGCACGATGCCGGCGATCTCGAGCCGCGGGTTGAGGCCGGCCCGCACGCGCTCGACGGTAGAGAGCAGGTCGCGGATCCCCTCGAGGGCGAAGTACTCGCACTGGAGGGGGACGAGAACCGCCGACGCGGCGGTCAAGGCGGCGACGGTCAGGTGGCCGAGAGACGGCGGGCAGTCGAGCAAGACGGTCGAATAGGAGCCCAGGACTGGCGCCAGCGCCTCGCCCAGCCGCCGCTCCCAGCCTTCGAGGCCGGGGAACTCGACTTCGACGCCGACGAGGTCACGGTCGGCGGGGATGACGTCGAGGTGGGGAAAGCCGCTCGGCCGCACGGCGGCCGCGGCGGGAGCCATCCCGGCGAGAACCTGGTACAGGTGAGGCGGCGTGGCGGTGAGGCCTAGGCCGCGGGTGGCATTCCCCTGCGGGTCGCAGTCGACGAGCAGCACCTCACGCTCGTGGGCAGCGAGCGCAGCGCCGAGGTTGATGGCGGTGGTGGTCTTGCCCACGCCGCCCTTCTGGTTGACGATCGCGAGGACGCGCGTCATGCGCGCTCCGCGACCAGCAGCCGCCGGGCCAGCGAGCCGGCGAGGGGCTGGGTGTGCGACATCTGCAGCTCCGGCGGCAGCGGCGGGGCCTCGGCGCCGGTCCAGAGGAGGAAGCGCCCGCCCGGGGTCAGGCGTGCGGCCAGCGCTTGGAGGAGCGGCGGATCGAGCCGGAGAGCGCGCACGGTGACGGCCTCGTACGCGTCGGGGAAACCCGGCGGCAGGAGGGCGGCGACTCTAGCATTCAGGCATTGGCAGGCCAAACCGGCGCGGCGCGCGGCCGCCTGGAGGAACGCCCACTTGCGTTCCTGCGCCTCGACGAGCGTCACGCTCCATCGCGGCCGCGCCGCGGCGAGGACGAGCCCCGGGAAGCCGGCGCCGGAGCCGAGGTCGACTAGTCGCGCCTCGGGGATCGGCGGCAGCAGGGGTAGAGCCGCCAGGGACTCGCCGAAGTGGCGGGCGATCACCTCGCCGGCGGTCCCGGGGCCGATGAGAGAGAGCCGAGCGCTCCACCGGCGCAGCTCCTCGTAGTGGACGTAGAGGGCTCCGAGCGTCTCGGCGGACAGCGGTTCCGGCGAGCTGGCAAGGACCTCCCGGGCGAAGGTGTCGGCGGGGATCTCGGGGAGCGCGACCGCCATCGTGTTCCACGTGGAACGTGCTAGCCGGCGGCGGCGCTGCCTTCGCTGTCGCCCCCCGCGGGCAGCACGCAGACGCTGCGCAGGTCGCCCGCGCCTTCGCTCTCCGAGCGCACGGCCGGTTCCGACTGGATCGCCAGGTGGAGGATCCGCCGCTCGGCAGCCGGCAGGGGCTCGAAACGCACGGCCTCGCCGCTGCGCCGCACCTCTTCGGCCGCGGCCGCAGCGCGCCGGCGCAGGGTCTGCTCGCGCTCCTCGCGGAAGCCGCCGCTGTCGAGGGTGAGACCGCCCGACGGCAGGTCGCGCACCATCCGCCGCACCAGATATTCGCAAGAACGCAACAGCTCGCCCTGACGGGCAACCAGGTGTCCGCGGTCGGAGCCGACGAGCTCGACCCGCAGCTCGTCGCCCTCCTCGCCGGCCGCCACGTTGCCTCTCGCCTCGAGGCGCAAGCCGGCCAGCGCGGCGACGGCTTCGGCGGCCACCAGCGCCCCGGGGAGACCACCGTCCGCAGCCTCCACCGGCCACTGCGTCAGGGCGTCGTCGGTATGCTCAGCAGGATCGTGAGTCGCGCGCGCTGCGGAGGCCCGAGCGCGCTCGGCACCCGGTGCCCCCGAAGAACCACTCGCGCGGGTCGCGGCGACCGCCCGACCGGCCTCGTTCACGGGCCTGGCCGGCGCCGGTCGCGATGCGACCTCGGCCGCCGCACTGCCCGTCGTCGCCCGCCGCGGGCTTTCCGGGTCCACTTCGATCACCACCTTGGGCCGCCGGAGAAATCCGTGCTTTTTTTCCACCGGCCGGTACTCCAGCTCGCCAGGCGACAGACCGAAGCATCCGGCCGCCTCGAGGACCGCCTGCGCCTCCGTCTCGCCCGAGAAGAACCGCCGCCCGCCGGCGCTCACGACCGATCCTCCTTCTCGTCGGCGCCGCGGCGCCGCTTCCCCTTGCGCTCCGCCTTTTCCGCCGCCTTGTCGGCCTCGGTCTTTTTCTTCAGCACGATCGTCTGCAGGATGGTGACGACGTTGTTCACCGTCCAGTAGAGCACGAGACCACCGGGGAAGCCGAACGAGAAGAGGGTGAAGATCCAGGGGAAGAACTGCATCAGCCGCCGCTGCATCGGGTCGGCGCTCATCGGCGTCAGCTTGGTCTGATAGACCTGGGTGGCGCCCATGGCGACCGGCAGCAGGAAGTAGCCGATGGCCGGCGCCCCGTCGACGTCGGGAAAGGCCAGCGACAGGTCGTAGATCCAGCCCATCCACGGCGCACCGCGCAGCTCGACGGCGCTGCGCAGCATGGTGAAGAGGGCGAAGAAGATGGGGATCTGCACCAGGATCGGCAGGCAGCCCCCGTAGGGGTTGGCGCCCTCGCTGCGGAAGAGCTCCTGCATCTCCTCGTTCATCCGCCGCTGCGCCTCGAGGTCCATCCGCCCGTTCTTGTCGCGCAGCTTGCCGCGGTACTTCTGACGGATCGCTTGCAGCCGCGGCTGCAGCTCCTGCATGCGCTGCATCGATTTCTGGCTCGACCAGGTCAGGGGGAAGAGCAGCAAGCGCAGACCAAGGGTCAGCAGGACGATCGCCCAGCCGTAGTTGGCCACCACGTGGTCGTGCAGCCACAGGAGTGCGAAGAGGAGGGGGCGCGCGATGAAGCCCCAGATCCCCCACTGCAGCGTCTCCTCCAGGCCCCACGGCAGCTTGGCCAGCCGCTCGTAGCTCTTGGCGCCCATGTAGAGGGTGCCGGTGAGCACGTTGCCGCGCGGGCGGAGCACCACGCGTAGGTCGCGCGGCAGCTCCTGGTCGGCGGCCGGCAGCGCTTCGACGTCCCGGAACGGAACCAGCTGGTACGGACGCGCGGACCCGGCGCCCTTGACCGCCACCGGCTGGACGACGACCGCCGCGAGGGGCGACTCTGGCACCAGGGCGGAGAGGAAATAGTTGTCCTCCACTCCCGCCCAGGTAAGGCTGCCGACGGGCAGGGCCTCGACCTTCTCCGCCTTGGCGCCCTGGATCGTCTCCACCTCCCCCTCGGCACGATAGGTCGCTAGGCGCGGCTGGCGGTTCGCCTCGAGCTCCTTCTTCGGAGGGTTGCGCACGCCGGGGCCGAGCACGACGCCCCAGCCGGGAGTCGATGCCTCGATCTCGACGCCGAGCAGGCCCGGGCCGAGCACTCGCACCACCTTGCGCGCGTTGCCGGCCGGGCCCCGGTAGTCGAAGCGCAGCACCTCGTGTCCTTCGGCGTCGCGCTCACGCCGGCTGGCGAAGAGCGCCTCGTCGAGCGGTAGTGGCCGCAGGTCCTTGTCCACCAAGCCGAGCGGCCACGGGCTCTGCTGGCGCGACCGCACGAGCTCGAGCGGCCGTCCCTGCTCGTCCTTGTGGTCCTTGAGCACGAACGAAACGAGTTGCGCGCCCCGATTGGTGAAGGTGGCGCGGAACTCGTCGTCGTCGACGACCAGCCGCTCCTCGCGGCTGGCGGCGATCGGTGGCGCGGCCGCAGGCGCGGGGCTGGCCGCTGCGACGGGGCGCGTCGCCGCAGCGCCGTTGCCGCCGGCCGGCGCCGCAGGCGTCGTCCCCGGAGCCGCCGTCGTGTCGGCAACCTCGGGCGTCGGCGCCGTCGAGACCGGCCGCTTGGGCGGCGCCGGCACGAGCCATTGCCAGCCCAGGAGGATCGCCAGGGAGATCAGGAAGAACAGCAGCAGCCGGCGGTTGTCCACGTCGCTCGCTCCTACGGCCGGATCGCGGGAGGCGATTCCAGCCGGGGTACTACTCGGGATGGAAGCCCGGCGGCCGAAGCTTGGGGCGGGAAGCGCAGGTCGTCACGGCAGATCGACTCCGCCGGGATGAAACGGCTGGCAGCGCAGCACCCGGCCGCTGGCGCGCCAGAGGCCGACGACCACGCCGTATTTGATCACCGCCAGGCGCGCGTATTCGGAACAGGTGGGAACGAAGCGGCAGGAAGGGGGCAGCAGCGGAGAGATCCAGCGCTTGTAGCCCTCGAGCAACCGCAGCACCGCGCCCTTCAACGCCGCGCCCCCGCCGCGCCATGGAACAGCGCGTCAATCTCATGCCGCAGTGCGGCAAAATCCGCCTCGGCCGCCGCCGGCTTGACGTGCACGACCAAGTTCCAACCGGCGAGCGCGGCGCGGTCCGGCGAGCGTCTGAATATCTCGACGATGCGACGCTTGACGCGGTGACGCACCACCGAGTTGCCGACCTTCCGGCTCACCGTCACCCCCAGCCGCGCCTGCGCCCCGTCGTTGGCCACGAAGTGAAGTGTCACCAGTGCCCCGGATCGCCGGCGACCGCGCCGGTACGCGCGGAGGTAGTCGCCGCGCCGGCGCACCCGCTGCTCGCGCCGCAGGCGCTCGCCGGGGGCCGCGACAGCGGCTGCCGCGCCGACACCCTCCGCCGCGGTCAGACGCTCAGCCGCTTGCGGCCCTTGCGGCGGCGGCGCGACAGCACCGCCTGCCCGTGACGGGTGCGCATGCGCACCAGGAACCCGTGCGTGCGCTTGCGCCGCCGGTTGTTGGGCTGAAAGGTTCTCTTCACGTCGCACGTCCTTCCTGCTCGGTCATTGAAGCGAGATATGGCGGAGAGGGTGGGATTCGAACCCACGGACCACGTGAATGGTCAACGGTTTTCGAGACCGCCCCGTTCGGCCGCTCTGGCACCTCTCCGTAATGAGTTGCTTGCCGCGTTCTTCCTTGCTCTTCTCTATGCGGGATTCGTCCTGAGCGGGTCCGAGGCGCGCGCAATGCGCGACCGGCCGACGACCGTGGCCCGCCCTCGCCGGCCATCCCGCGCCAGCGCGGGATGGCGGAGAGGGCGGGATTCGAACCCGCGGTAGAGTTTCCCCTACACACGATTTCCAGTCGTGCACCTTCGGCCACTCGGTCACCTCTCCGCGGCGTCAAGCTCGATTTGCCAAAGAACCGTCGCCTTCGCCCCGCAGGCGCTGGAAAAACGCCCGCAGCAAGGCCCCGCATTCCTCTGCGAGCACCCCCGACTCGACGCCGAGCCGATGGTTGAGTCGCGGGTCGCGGGGGATGTCCCCCAACGAACCGCAGTAGCCCGCTTTGGGATCGGAAGCGCCGAAGACCAGACGCTCGACTCGGCTGTTGACCAAAGCGCCCGCGCACATCGCGCAAGGCTCGAGGGTCACGTACATTGTACAGCCGAGCAAACGCCACCCCTCGACCCGTGCCGCCGCCTGGCGCAGGGCCAGGAGCTCGGCGTGGGCGAGAGGGTCTCCCTCGATCTCCCGGCGGTTGTGCCCGGCGCCGAGCAACTCGTCGCCACGCACCACCACGGCCCCCACCGGCACCTCGCCGAGCTCGGCCGCGCGCCGCGCTTCGGCGAGCGCCAGCCGCATCCACTCCCGGTCGTCCATGCCAAAGGGCTGCCCCGGGCCGAGGCAGGGCCGCGTATTGTAGGCGAGAGCCGTCGAGGGACCAAACCGAGGCGCCGCAGCCGCGCAGCGGTGTCGCCGGAATGGCAATTGCCCGCGCCGCGTTTTGCTAACGGACTGCCCGCCGCGGCGCGGCGTCTGACTGCCGCCTCGCGGCAAGACGCTGCTGCTACGATGGGCTCGCCGGAGGCGGGCGTGAAGGGTTCGGGTCCTGTGCACCGGACGGCACCGAACCTCGTCAGGCCCGGAAGGGAGCAGCGATAAGGCGTCCGCGCCGGGTGCCGCAGCGCTACCGGAACCCTTCACTTCCGCCCCCGGCGGCCCGCACCTCCCCATGACCTACCAGGCGCTGGCGCGCAAGTGGCGCCCTCAGGATTTCGCGAGCCTCATCGGCCAGGAGCCGGTGGTGACGGCGCTACGCAACGCCCTCGTCGAGGGACGCATCGCCCAGGCCTACCTCTTCGCCGGCATCCGCGGCGTCGGCAAGACGACGGCGGCGCGCGTGCTCGCCAAGGCGCTCAACTGCGAGCGCGGACCTGCTGCCGATCCGTGCAACGACTGCCGCCCCTGCCGCGAGATCACCGTCGGCGCCGACCTCGACGTGCTGGAGGTCGACGCCGCCACCTACTCGAAGGTCGAGCAGGTGCGCGACCTGACCGAGAGCCTGCGCTACGGACCGGCGAAGGACCGCTACAAGGTAGTCGTGCTCGACGAGGTCCACCGGCTGTCGCGGCAGGCCTTCGACGCCCTCCTCAAGATCGTCGAGGAGCCGCCGCCGCACCTGGTGTTCGTCTTCGCCACCACCGAGGCCGAGGCGGTGCCGGCGACCATCCTTTCGCGCTGCCAGGAGTTCCGCTTCCGCCGCGTGCCGGTAGAGACGCTCGCCGCCCACCTCCAAGCGGTGAGCGCGGCCGAGGGGATCACCGCCTCGTCGAGCGCGCTGCGCCTCGTCGCCCGCGCCGGCGAAGGCAGCGTACGCGACGCCGTCGCGCTGCTCGACCAGCTCGCCACCTATGGCTCCGGCACGATCGCCGACGAGGACGCGGCGCGTTTGCTCGGCGGCTTCGACCTCGACCTCTTCCACCGCCTGCTCGCCGCGATCGTTGCGGGCGATGGCGCTGCCGTCGCCACCCTCGCTTCGACGGTCGAGGAAGAGGGATGGGACCCGCGACAGCTCTTCAGCCGCTTCCTCGGCTACTGTCGTGACGCGCTCCATCTCGCCCTCGCCGGCGCTCGCGAGTCCGCGGTTGCGCGCCTCGACCTGCCCGTTGACGAAGTGACGCGGCTCCAAGCCCTCGCGCGCGAGGCCGGCTACGAGAACCTCCTCCGGCTCCTCCATCAGCTCATCGCCGTCGAGCCGCTGGTACGCCGCAGCGAGGTGCCCGGGCTGGCGCTCGAGGTAGCGCTTCTCCGCGGTGCCGAGCTTCCGAAGCTACGCCGCGTCGAGGAGCTGCTGCGCGGCGGCGTGGTCGCTACGGCGCCGCCGAGCGCGCCACCGACGACGCCGACCGGCGGCGGCGGACGCCGGACCGCGGTACCTCCTGCGGCCGCGCCGAGCAGACCGACGGCCGCGAACGGTTCGCCATCGACAACCACGAGTGCCGGTGCCGCGCTTACCTCGCGCGCAGCCAACACCACGGCGAGCGGCGTCGCCGCGCCGTCACCCATCACGCTCGTGCCCGACGATAGCTCCGATCCCACCGTCGCCGTGCTGCACGCGGTGGCGCGCCGCCGTCAGCTCCTCGCCGCCCATCTCGAGGAGGCGCAGGCGCTCCACGTCAGCGACGGCGAGCTGCAGATCTTCCGCCGCCCCGGCGACCCCAGCCTCGACGTCGCCCTCCAACGCCCCGGCAATCGCGCCGTGCTCGAGGAGGCGCTGACGGAAGTCTGCGGTCCCGGCGCGCGCTGGCGAATCCTCGACGGCGTAGGCGCGCCCGCTCCAGCGGCGGCCCCCGAGCCGGCGCTCGCGGCAGCGGCCGCCGATCCCAAGGTGCAAGCGGTGCTCGACATCTTCGGCGGCACCATCGCCGCCGTCGAGCGCGTCGGTGCGGAGGAGTAGGAGTCGATGAACATCCAGAAGATGATGAAGCAGGCGGCGCAGATGCAGGAGCGCATGCAGCGCGAGCTCGCCGCCCTCGAAGTCGAGGCCTCGGCCGGCGGCGGCATGGTGGCGGTGCGGATGAATGGCCACAAGCAGCTGCTCGGCATCACCATCGAGCGCGAGGTGCTCGAGCCGCCCGATCCCGAGATGCTCCAGGACCTCATCCTCGCCGCCGTCAACGAGGCGAGCCGCAAGGTCGAGGAGGCGATGCAGGAGAAGATGGGCGCGCTCGCCGGCAGCATGGGCCTGCCGGGGATGTTTTGACCGTGTGCTCGCTTGGCGCTCGCTCAAGGCCACGTCGCGCCGCCGGACCCTGTCCGCCGGCTTGGAACTGAGCTGATCGTCATGGGAGGCGGGCCGCGCTGAGGTCGCCGTCGACGCACGCGGTGGCGAACGATCCGCTCCAGGATCCTCTGAAGGATCTGGTGCGCGAGCTGGCGCGCCTGCCCGGCGTCGGGCCGAAGACCGCGGCGCGGCTCGCGCACCACCTGCTCAAGGTCTCGGCCGCCGAGGCCGAGGCGTTGGCGCAGGCGATTGTCGAAGTGAAGGCGCGGCTCTTCCACTGCTCGCGCTGCAACGCCATCACCGCCGTCGATCCCTGCCGCTTCTGCGAAGATCCCCGGCGCGACGCGGCGCAGCTCCTCGTCATCGAGGAGCCGTTCAACATCGAGCCCATCGAGCGCACCGGCGAGTACCACGGCCGCTACCACGTTCTGCTCGGCGCGCTCTCTCCATTGCGCGGCATTGGGCCCGAGGAGCTCGCCATCGACGGTCTCCTCGCGCGGCTCGACGGCGTCGCCGAGGTGATCCTCGCCACCAACCCCAACGTCGAGGGTGAGGCGACGGCGCACTATCTGGCGCGGCTGCTCAAGGGCCGCGGCGTGCGTGTCACTCGCCTCGCCTTCGGCATGCCGGTGGGCGGCGACATCGAGTACACCGACGAGGTCACCCTCTCGCGCTCGCTGCTCGGGCGGCGCGAGATGTAGCGCGCACGCCGCGCGAGGGGGCATGGGCTCGGAAGCGCAGCTCCGTCCATCACGAAGACGCGACGATGCCGCGGCGCTCCAGCGCGGCGACCTGCTGCCGCGTCTGGTCGTGCCGCCGCCGGGGCCGCGCGCGCAGGAGCTCGCCGAGCAGCTCGCCGCATTCGAGGCGCCGGGCGTCAACACGGTGGGCGGCGGACCGGCGCCGCTCTGGCGCGAGGCGCGCGGCTCGAACGTGCTCGACGTCGACGGCAACCGCTACGTCGACCTGACCTCGGGCTTCGGCGTCGCGCTCGTCGGTCACCGCCATCCCGCCGTCGTCGCGGCGGTGCGCCGGCAGGCGGGGCGGCTCCTCCACGGCTTCGGCGACGTGCATGCACATCCGGCGCGCGTGGCGCTCGCGGCGGCGCTGGTGGCGCGCGCGCCGATGCCCGACGCTGCCGCGTACTTCGCCGCTTCCGGATCGGACGCCGTCGAGGTGGCGTTGAAGACGGCGCTGCTCGCGGGCGGCAAGCCGGGCATCCTCGCCTTCGAGGGCGGCTACCACGGTCTGACGCTCGGATCGCTCGCCGCCGGTGGGCGCGAAACGTTCCGGGCGCCCTTCGCGGCGCACCTGCACGGACACACGCGCCTCCTTCCCTTCGGCGCACCCGCCTCCGCGCTCGAGCGTACGTTGGCGGGCGGCGCCATCGGCTGCGTGATCGTCGAGCCCATCCAGGGCCGTGCTGGCGTCGTGCTGCCGCCGTCGGGCTGGCTTGCCGAGCTCGCCGTGGTGGCGCGCCGCCACGGCGCGCTGCTCGTCGTCGACGAGATCCTCACCGGCGGCGGCCGCACCGGCCCCTTCTTCGCCTGCACTGACGAAGACATCGAGCCCGATCTCCTCTGCTGCGGCAAGGCGCTCGGCGGCGGCTTGCCGATCGCGGCCGTGCTCGGCCGCCGCACGTTGCTCGACGCGTGGCCCGCCGACGGCGAGGCGCTCCACACCGCGACCTTCCTCGCCCATCCGCTCGCCTGCGCCGCCGCGCTCGCCACGCTGCGCGTGCTCGACCATCCGCAGTTCGTCGCGCGCGCGGCGTCGCTCGCGGTGTCGCTGCACGCGACCATTCGCGAGCTCGCAACGCTTCCCGGCATTCGCGCCGTTCGCGGTCGCGGCCTGATGTGGGGAATCGAGCTCGCCGCCGCCGGCGCTGCCGCGCGTTGGGCGCGCCGAGCCCTAGCCGCCGGCGTCCTCGCGCTGCCCGCCGGCGCATCGGGCGAGGTGCTCGAGCTGCTGCCGCCGGCGGTGCTCACCTCACGTCAGCTCGACGTCGCGATCGCCGGGCTGCGCCGCACGCTGCCGGCCGAAGAGACGAGCGGGCGCTAAGATACGCGCCCGGTCATGCCCTTTCTCGAGCTCACGGCGTCGTCGACGCGGCCGTCGCTGCGGCCGCGCTGCGGAGACCGTGCATGGGTGTGACTGAGCAGCTCGCCGCCGTCCGTATCCTCGACCACTTCCCGCCCGAGCAGCTGGCGCGCCTCGCGCAGGCGACCTCGCTCGTTCGTTTTCCTGGCGGCGTGACCGTGGTCAAGGAAGGCGACGCCTCACTGGACGCTTACGTCGTCCACCGCGGCCGCGTGCTCATCAAGCGCGAGACCTCCTACGGCACCTTCGAGCTGGCGCGGCTCTCCGAAGGCGACCTCTTCGGCGAGACCTCGTTCGTCGACCAGGCGCCGCGCTCGGTCGACGCCGTCACCGAGCACGCCGTCGAGCTCTTCCTGCTCGACCAGGCCGCCCTCGGCGCGCTCGCCGAGCAGGACCAGCGCTTCGCGATGGCGCTCTGGTGGACCTTCTGGCGCAGCCTGTCGCAGAAGCTGCGCATGACCAACGAGCGGCTCACCAAGTTCTTCTCCGAGACCGGCAAGCCGCTGCCCTCGCTCCACGCGCCGCTGCGCGAGCCCACCGGCTCGTTCCGCCTGCAGCTCACCGAGAAGCAACACCTCTTCGAGGAACAGAAGCTGTCGCGCATGGAGATCCGCTTCCTCGCCTCGCTGTCGAAGGAGCGGCGCCTGCGCTCGGGCGAGGTGCTCTTCCGCGAGGGCGACGCCGGCGATGCCATGTACGTCGTCCTCGACGGCCGCGTGCGCATCGGCAAGCACATCCCGGGCGCCGGCGAAGAGGCGCTCGCCTTCATGGAGCGCGGCGATTGGTTCGGCGAGATGGCGCTCATCGACAACCAGCCGCGCTCGGCGGAGGCGACGGCGCACGACGGCGGCGCGGTGGTGCTCGCCATCCCGCGCGACGTCGTCGCCGGTCTGCTCGACATCCGCAAGGTGTCCTCGGTGCGCCTGCTGCGCATCCTCTGCGCGCTGGTGGCGAAGCGGCTGCGCGAGATCGACGACAAGCTCGTCGGCTGGTTCATCCTCGCCGGCGGCGCGCAGTAGCCGGCGTCGCGTCTGCGGGGGCCGCTAGCGCTAGAGCCTTACGTACGAGCGACGAGGTCGGCAGCGTCGGCACCGCCGCACGCGAGACCCACGCCGCTTCTCGACCTTCGGCGACACCGTCGGTCGTCAAGGTCGCGCGCCGGACCGAAGCGACGATGCTGCGCGTGGTGATCGCGTGGCGGACGGTACCGAGCGCAGCGTCGAGCGCGAAGCGGCCGCCGTAGCGCGTCGCGAGCCGCTCCTCCGCGTCGCCGTTGCCGCTCTCGACCCACGGCAGCTCCCACGTGCCGGCGAGCAGCTCCTCCTCGTCGTCGCGGCGGAAGAGCAGCACGCGCTCGTCGCGCTCGACGACGGCGACGACGAGCGACACGCGCCGGGGCTTCGCCTTCGCGGCTCGACGCGGATAACACTCCGGCTCGCCGCTCGCATAGCCGGCACAGCCTTCGACGAGCGGACATGCCGCGCAACGCGGCGCCCGCGGCGAGCACACCGTCGCGCCGAGCTCCATCAGCGCCTGGTTCGAGTCGCCGGGAGCGCGCGCGTCGAGCAGCTCCGCCGCGGCCTTGCGCAGCCGCCGTCGTACCGCCGGCAGCTTCGGATCTTCGTTGCACGCGAGGAGCCGCGTCGTCACCCGCTCGACGTTGCCGTCGAGCACCGGCACTGCGACACCGAAGGCAATGCTCGCCACGGCCGCAGCGGTATAGTCGCCGACCCCGGGCAGCGCCCGCAGGAACTCGGGGTCGGAGGGGATGCGATAGCCGGCGGCGGCGAGTTGGATGGCGGCGCGGTGGAGGAGCCGGAGGCGGCGGTAGTAACCGAGCCCGGACCAGCGGGCAAGTGCCTCCTCGAGGGGCGCCTGCGCCAACGCCTCGACGGTCGGAAAACGCTCCAGGAAAGGCTCGAAATAGGCAACCACGTGCTCGACTCGCGTCTGCTGCAGCATCACCTCCGAGACCCAGATCGCCCAGGGGTCGCGAGTGCGCCGCCAAGGCAGGTCGCGGCGGTTCTCGCGGTACCAGCGGAGGAGCTTTCCGGCGGCGGTCACGGTCTCACTCTAGCGGGCCGTTCAGGAGCCCATCGACTGCTGCAACGTGTTGGCGAATCGCGACTTTTCAACTGTCACACGCGCCGTCTTGCCGGCTTGGAACCCCGTTGCTATAGTCCCCCGCGCTCCCCGGAACACAAGAACGGCGATCGGCACTGCCAACGAGCGGCCGGAGCCGGGTCGGTATTTCCACAGGGTGTGGAAAGAGTGCGGATTTCTGTCTCTTGAGATGCCTTCCTGGGCGATGAGCAAGAACCTCTGGAAAGACCTGCAGCGCGAGCTCGAGCGCCACCTCGATCCCGAGGAGTTCGCCACCTGGTTCCGCCCCCTCCGCGTGCAGCGCGAGGACACCGACCGCCTCGTCCTCGTCGCCCCCAACGACCACTTCGTCAACGCCCTCGAGCAGAGCTACCGTCCCGCCGTCGACCGCGCCATCGCCGGCCTGCGCGGCCCGCAGTTCCGCGTCCTCTTCTCGCTCGCCGACAGGCCCAGCGTACCCGCCGACCGGCCGCTGCCGCAGCTCGACCCTCGCTACGTCTTCGACACCTTCGTCGTCGGCAGCAGCAACCAGTTCGCGCACGCCGCCGCGCGCGCCGTCGCCGAGAGCCCGGCGCACAGCTACAACCCGCTCTTCCTCTACGGCGGCGCCGGCCTAGGCAAGACCCACCTGCTGCACGCCATCGGCCACGAGATCCACCGTCGGCACCCCGAGCTGCGAGTTCTCTACCTCGTCGCCGAGCAGTTCGTCAACGAGCTCATCAACTCGATCCGCTTCGACCGCATGCCGGCCTTCCGCGAGCGTTACCGGACGATCGACGTGCTGCTCATCGACGACGTGCAGTTCGTCGCCGGCAAGGAGCGCAGCCAGGAAGAGTTCTTCCACACCTTCAACACCCTCTACACGGCGCAGAAGCCGATCATCCTCTCCTCCGACGCGCCGCCGCGCAGCATCGCGAGCCTCGAGGAGCGGCTGCGCAGCCGCTTCGAGTGGGGCCTCATCGCCGACATCCAGCCGCCCGAGCTGGAGACGAAGATCGTCATCCTGCGACGCAAGGCGGAGGCTCGCGGTCAGGCGCTGCCCGACGACGTCGCCCTCTTCCTCGCCCAGCAGGTGCGCAGCAACGTGCGCGAGCTCGAAGGGCTGCTCAACCGCGTGCTCGCCTTCTCGGCGCTGACCGGCCGGCCCCTGTCACTCGACCTCGCCAAGGACACCCTGCGCGACATCCTCCCCGAGACCGACCGCCGCATCTCGTCGGCCGACGTCATCAAGTTCGTCGCCCGCCACTACGGCTTGAAGGTCTCCGAGATCAAGAGCAAGTCGAACCAGAAGCAGATCGCCTTCCCACGCCAGGTGGCGATGTGGATGTGCAAGCGCCTGACCGAGCTCTCCTACCCCGACATTGGCCGCCAGTTCAACGACAAGCACCACTCGACGGTCATGTACTCGGTGGAGAAGATCGACAAGCTGCGCGAGAGCGACGCCGAGTTCGCGCAGACGCTCGAGCGGATGCTGCAGCACTTCGCCTGACGCCGACGAGCCTCTCTCCTTCAGCCTCCTTTTCCACAAACAATCAGACCTTCTTGCGGATGCGCTGAGGAAGCGCCGGCCGCTCGGAGTCGGTTCGCCGATCGGTCTCCTGTCTTCCGCTTCGCTGCACAGCGATTCCGCAGCAAACTCGCGATTCGATCCTCACGTTTGCGACCTCTTGCGTCCACGGGACGGCGCCCTTTTCATCGTCCATCCGCAGCGCTACTCGGACGGATGCGGTGGTATATTCCGCTCCGTTTAGGGATCCGGAACCGAGAGAGCGAGGAGAACTGCGCGGATGGAAATCGGTCTCCAGCGCGACGCCCTGCTGACGGAGCTCGCGCTTCTCCAGGGCATCGTCGAGCGGCGGACGACCATCCCGATCCTCTCCCACCTCCTCCTCGACGCGCGCGACGGCAAGCTCGCCCTCGCCGCCACCGACCTCGACGTCTCGCTCGCCACCTGGTGCGACGCCGACGTGAAGCGCCCCGGCGCGGTGGCGGTGCAGGCGAAGAAGTTTCACGAGATCGTGCGCGCCCTCGCCGACGCCGAGCTGACGCTCAAGATCGACGAAGGCTCGAACGTCACCCTGCAGGCGGGGCGCAGCCGCTTCCGCATCCGCGGGCTCGAGGCGGAAAACTTCCCGACCTTGCCGCGCGTCGAGGGAGAGACCGCCCTCGAGCTCTCGCTCGAAGTGTTGAAGCGGATGATCGCCAAGGTCATCTTCGCCATCTCGACCGAGGAGTCGCGGTTCCAGCTCAACGGCGCCCTCTTCAAGGTGAAGCCCGACGGGCTCGAGATGGTCGCCACCGACGGCCACCGCCTCGCCCTCGTCGAGGCCGCGGCCGGCGGCGAGAACGGCAACGCGGTGACGGTAAAGGCGGCGCAGGACGGCGTGCTCATCCCGCGCAAGGCGCTCCAGGAGCTGCTGCGCTTCGACGGCACCGACACCGTCGCCTACCGCCGCGGCGAGCATCACCTCGCCTTCGCGCTCGGCAAGCGCGAGCTCACCTGCCGCATCCTCGAAGGGACGTTCCCCGATTACGAGCGGGTCATCGCCAAGAACAACGACAAGAAGCCGGTGCTCGAGCGGCAGTCGTTCCACCAAGCCGTACAGCGCGTCGCGCTGCTCACCGGCGAGAGGGCCCGCGGCGTGCTGCTCCACTTCACGTCCGAGGGTCTCGTCATCTCCGCCGCCAACCCGGATCTCGGCGAGGCTAGCGAGCAGGTGCCCTGCGAATACGGCGGGCCGGAGCTCAAGCTGGGGCTCAACCCCGACTACCTCGGCCACTTCCTCGGCGCCGTCGAGGCGCCGCAGGTGCGACTCGAGCTCAAGGATGCCGAGAGCCAGTGCGTGGGCTATCCGGTCGAGGGCGAGCAGCTGCGCTACCTCTGCGTCATCATGCCGATGCATGTCTAGGGGCGCGCGCCCCTGCTCCTCTCCGTAGCCCCGCGCACCTTTCGCAACCTCGCTGACGGCTCCTTCGCTCCTGGCGAAGGAACTCATTTGCTTCTCGGTGGCAACGGCGTCGGCAAGACCAGCTTGCTCGAAGCGGTCTACCTCGCCGCTACGACGAAGAGCTTCCGCACCGCCGATCTGGCGGCTTGTGCGCGGCACGGCGAGCCGGGCTTTCACGTCGCCATCGATGGCGGCGCTGGTGGCCGCGACCGGTTGGAGCTGGGCTGGCAGCGTGGGCAGCGGCTGCGGCTCGCCAACGACCGCGAGCTGCCACTCGCCGAGCACGTGGCGCTGCAGCCGGTCGTGCTCTGGACGGCGGCGGAAGCCGACCTCCTCGCCGGGGCGCCGGCGTTGGGACGGCGACTGATCGATCGTGGTCTTGTCAGCACGCGGCCGACGACCCTCGCGGCATTGTCACGCTATCGGCGCGTCCTGGCGCAGAAGCGACAGCTACTCGCGAGCCACCAGGCCGAAGGCCTCGAGTCCTGGAACGACCTGCTCGCCGAAGCCGCCGCAGAAGTGATCGCGCTGCGCGCCGCCTATGTCGAAGCGCTCGACGCGGCGCTCTCTATCGTGCGTGAGCGCACGCCGTTGCCGTTGCCGCCGCTGCGACTCGAGTACGTGCCGTCGCCGCGCGCCGGCACCCGTGGCAAGCAACCGATCCTCGAAGCATTCGAGCGCATCGCGCCGCGCGAGCGCGAGCGCGGCGCGCCGCTCCTCGGCCCGCATCGCGACGCGTTGCGTCTCCTCTGGAACGGCCGCGAGGTTGGCGAAGTGGCCTCAGCCGGCGAGGGCAAAGCCCTCGGCCTCCTCCTCGCCGCCGCGCAAGGAAGCCTCGTCGAGACGACCGGTCGCACGCCGATCTACCTCCTCGACGATGCCGACGCCGAGCTCGACCGCGAGCCGTCTTGCCGCCGTCTGGCAGGCCTTCGGCGCGGTTGCGCAACTGCTCGCGACCTCGAGCCGGCCCGAGGTTTGGGAGGACCTGCCGGTGAGCCGTCGCTGGAGCGTCGCAGGAGGCCGCGTCAGCGCCAGCTAAATCTCAGATTTTTCAACAGCTAAGCCTTGGAAATCGACGGACGCGCGAGCTATACTCGGACCGCGCCGCCCGGCGCCCCTCCTCCTGCTTCCCGGGAGCCTGCTTCGACTCATCACCGCGGCCCGGGGTGTAGGAAAACCAGGCAGTGATCCGGCCCGCGAGCGCGTAGCCCGCGGCTCCGCTAGACGAGGCAACGAAGGTCTTGGAAAACACTCCCAAGCTGGACGTCCAGAAGAGCGACTACACGGCCGAGAGCATCCAGGTGCTCAAGGGCCTCGACGCGGTGCGCAAGCGCCCCGGGATGTACATCGGCGACACCGACGACGCCTCGGGCCTGCACCACATGGTCTTCGAGCTGGTCGACAACTCGATCGACGAGGCGCAGGCGGGCTTCGCCACCACCGTCGAGGTCACCATCCACAGCGACAACTCGGTGACCGTCGAGGACGACGGCCGCGGCATCCCCGTCGACCTCCACACCGAAGAGCAGCGCTCGGCGGCAGAGGTCATCATGACCGAGCTGCACTCGGGCGGAAAGTTCGACCACGCGTCCTACAAGGTGTCGGGCGGTCTCCACGGCGTCGGCGTCTCGGTCGTCAACGCCCTCTCCGAGACGCTCGAGCTCGAGATCAAGCGCGACGGCAAGGTCTGGTACCAGGTCTACCACCGCGGCGTGCCGGAGAAGCCGATCGAGGCGATCGGCAAGAGCGACCGCACCGGCACCAAAGTGCGCTTCTCCCCCGACCCGCAGATCTTCACCGTTCTCGAGTTCCACTACGACACCCTCGCGCAGCGGATGCGCGAGCAGTCGTTCTTGAACCGCGGCGTGCTCGTCAAGGTCAAGGACGAGCGCAGCGGCCGTGCCGCCGAGTTCCGCTACGAGGGTGGCATCGCCAGCTTCGTCGAGCACTTGAACCGCGCCAAGGTGCCGCTGCACACGCCGCCGATCTACCTGCGCGACGTGCGCGACGACGGCGAGGGAGAGGAGACGGCCGAAGTCGCGCTGCAGTGGAACGACGGCTACCAGGAGCAGGTGTTCAGCTTCACCAACACGATCAACAACCGCGACGGCGGCACTCACCTCTCCGGCTTCAAGGCGGCGCTGACGCGCGCCGTCAACGCCTACGTCGAGCAGAGCCCCATGGGCAAGGGGCTCAAGGAGAACCTCTCCGGCGAGGACGTGCGCGAGGGCCTGACGGCCGTCGTCTCGGTGCGCATCCGCGACCCCAAGTTCTCCTCGCAGACCAAGGACAAGCTGGTCTCCTCCGAGGTCAAGGGGTGGGTCGAGCAGGTGATCTACGAACGGCTCTCCACGTTCTTCGAAGAGAATCCCGCGGTCGCCAGGAAGGTGGTCGAGAAGGCGATCGACGCCGCGCGCGCCCGCGAGGCGGCACGCAAGGCGCGCGAGCTGACGCGGAGGAAGGGCGCCCTCGACTCGCTGAACCTGCCCGGCAAGCTCGCCGACTGCTCGGAAAAGAGCCCCGAGCTCGCCGAGCTCTTCCTCGTCGAAGGAGACTCCGCCGGCGGCTCCGCGAAGCAGGGGCGCGACCGCCGCTTCCAGGCGGTGCTGCCGCTGCGCGGCAAGATCCTCAACGTCGAACGGGCGCGCTTCGACAAGGTGCTGGCGTCCGAAGAGATCCGCACCATGATCTCGGCGCTGGGGGCCGGCATCGGCAGCGACGACTTCGACGTCAAGAAGCTGCGCTACCACAAGCTGATCATCATGTGCGACGCCGACGTCGACGGCAGCCACATCCGCACCCTCATCCTTACGTTCTTCTTCCGCCAGATGCGCGAGGTGATCGAGAAAAGCCACCTCTTCATCGCGCAGCCGCCGCTGTACAAGGTGAGTGAGGGGAAAAAGTCGAGCTATTTGAAGGACGACCGCGAGTACAAAGCGTTCCTCATCGATCGCATCCAGGACGCTTGGGAGGTCACACTGGCGCGCGGCGAGGACGGCGAGCCGTCGCACCCGCTGGCCGGCGCGCGGCTGGCGCACTTCCTCGAGAAGATGGAGAGCTTCCGCGACAACCTCGAGCGGCTGATGAGCCGCGGCTTCCCCAAGGAAGCGCTCGAGCTGGCACTGCTCCACGGCTTCACCGGCAAGGCGGCGCTGCAAGAGGAGGCGCGGGCGCAGGGGCTTGCGGCGGCGCTCGTCGAGAAGGGCTTCTCGCACGTCGAGGTGTCGCGCGACGAGGAGCACGGCACCTTCGCCATCCGCTTCGTCTCCCGCCGCTATGGCGTCGACCGGCTGGTGCGCCTGGACTGGAACCTCCTCGCCTCCGCCGAGTACCGCGCTCTGGGGCAGAACGGGCCCGGTCTCGAAGCGATCCAGGCGAAGCGCGTCACTCTCGTCCGCGGCGAGGAGAGCCTCGCCTTCGAAGCCGTCGAGCCGGCGCTCGAGGAGCTCTTCACGCGCGCCAAGAAGGGGCTCTCGATCCAGCGCTACAAGGGCCTCGGCGAGATGAACCCCGACCAGCTCTGGGAGACGACGATGGATCCCGAGCGCCGCCGCCTGCTGCAGGTCCGCATCGAGGACGCCGTCGGCGCCGACCAGATCTTCAGCGTGCTGATGGGCGACCAGGTCGAGCCGCGGCGCGACTTCATCCACGAGAACGCGCTGGAAGTTAGAAACCTCGATATCTAACCCGATGGTGCGCCGAGCGCACCCTACGCGCACCGCTCTTCGTAGGGCGCGCTCTGCGCACCATCCGACCCCCGATATCCACCATGGCTGACGACGACATCAAGACCCCTCCTTCGCCTCCCCTCGAGGTCCACGTACCGGTGGACATCGAAGAGGAGATGAAGCGCAGCTACCTCGATTACGCGATGAGCGTGATCATCGGCCGCGCGCTCCCCGACGTGCGCGACGGCCTGAAGCCAGTGCACCGCCGCGTGCTCTACGGCATGTGGGAGGCCGGCAACCGCGCCGGCCGCCCCTACAAGAAGTCGGCGCGCATCGTCGGCGACGTGATGGGTAAGTACCACCCGCACGGCGACGCCGCCATCTACGACACCGTGGTGCGCATGGCGCAGGACTTCTCGCTGCGCTATCCGCTGGTCGACGGCCAGGGCAACTTCGGCTCGATCGACGACGACCCACCGGCGGCGATGCGCTACACCGAGGTGCGCCTCTCGCGCATCGCCGAGGAGATGCTGGGCGACGACATCGACAAGGAAACCGTCGACTGGCTGCCCAACTACGACAACTCCGAGCGCGAGCCGACAGTGCTGCCGGCGGCGGTGCCCAACCTGCTGGTCAACGGCTCGACCGGCATCGCGGTCGGCATGGCCACCAACATCCCGCCGCACAACCTGGGCGAGGTCGTCGGCGCGCTGCTGCTCCTCATCGAGAAGCCCGAGGTCGAGCTGCGCGAGCTGATCGAGGTGCTGCCCGGCCCCGACTTCCCCACCGCCGGCGCCATCCACGGCATCGAGGGGATCTGGCACGCCTACGCCACCGGCCGCGGCGCCCTGCAGCTGCGCGCCAAGGCGCACATGGAACCGCTCGAGCGCGGCGAGCGCGAGGCGATCGTCATCACCGAGCTGCCCTACCAGGTCAACAAGAAGAAGCTCATCGAGCGCATCGCCGAGCTGGTGCGCGGCAAGAAGATCGAAGGCTTGTCCGACTTGCGCGACGAGAGCGACCGCGACGGCATCCGCGTCGTCATGGAGCTCAAGCGCGGGGTGATCGGCGAGGTGCTGCTCAACCAGCTCTACAAGCTGACGCCGATGCAGACGACCTTCGGCATCATCCTGCTCGCCATCGTCGACCAGCAGCCGCGCGTCCTCACCCTGAAGGAGCTGCTCGAGCGCTTCCTCGACCACAGGAAGACGGTGGTCATCCGCCGCACCCGCTTCGACCTCCGCAAAGCCGAGGAGCGAGCCCACATCCTCGAAGGCATCTTGAAGGCGCTCGATCACCTCGACGAGGTGATCGCCACCATCCGGTCGAGCCGCGACGGCGCCGAGGCGCGCGAGCGCCTGATGAGCGGCTTCGCGTTCTCCGACGTGCAGGCGCAGTCGATCCTCGACATGCGGCTCCAGCGCCTGACCGGCCTCGAGCGCGAAAAGGTGGTGGAGGAGTATCGCGAGCTGATGGCGACGATCGAGCGGCTGCGCGCCATCCTCGGCAGCGACCGCCTGGTGCTCGAGGAGATCAAGAAGGAGCTGCTGCGGCTCAAGGAAACCTACGGCGATCCGCGGCGCACCGAGATCGTCCAGGAAGCCGGCGACATCACCATCGAGGACATGATCGCCGACGAGGACATGGTGATCACCGTCACCGCCTCGGGCTACATCAAGCGCTCGCCGCTCACCGCCTACCGCGAGCAGCAGCGCGGCGGCAAGGGGCGCACGGGGATGCTCACCAAGGACGACGACTACGTCGAGCACCTCTTCGTCGCCTCCGCCCACAGCTACATCCTCGTCTTCACCCAGAGCGGCCGCGTGCACTGGCTCAAGGTGCACGAGGTGCCGTCGGCGGGGCCGGCGGCGAAGGGGAAGGCGATCGTCAACCTGCTGCAGCTCGCGCCGGACGAGAAACTGGCGACGACGGTGGCGGTACGCGAGTTCCGCGACGACGCCTCGCTGCTCTTCGCCACCGAGCGCGGGGTGATCAAGAAGACCGAGCTGTCGAGCTACGGCAACCCCCGTCCCTCCGGCATCATCGCGATCAACATCGATCCGGGCGACCGACTATTGCAGGTGCGGCTCGCCGAGCCGGGACACGACGTCTTGCTGGCGACGGCGCAGGGCTTCTCCATCCGCTTCCCCGAAAGCGACGTGCGGCCGATGGGGCGCGCCACCCGCGGCGTGCGTGGTATCAGCCTGCGCAAGAGCGACCGCGTGGTGGCGATGGAGCCGCTCGACCCGCTCGGCGGACCGTTGCTCTCGGTCACCGCCAAGGGCTACGGCAAGCGCACGGAGGTGGGTGAGTACCGCCAGCAGGGGCGCGGCGGCAAGGGGATCATCAACGTCCGCACGGCGTCGAAGACCGGCGAGGTGATCGCCGTCAAGCAGGTCGACGAGGGGGACGGCCTGGTGCTCATCACGCAGGAGGGGATGATCCTGCGCACCCAGGCCGCGGGCGTGCGGCAGACCGGCCGCGGCGCGATGGGGGTCAAGCTCATGGACCTCGAGGGCGAGGACCGGCTGATCGCGGTGGCGCGGGTCACCGAGCGCGAAGAAGAGGTCGGCGCGGACCTCGTCCCGCCGTCGATCGCCGGCGCAACTCCGATGCGCGACTCCGACGATGCGACCGACGAGATCGACGGAGGCGACGAGCCGCCGCCGGAAGATACGATCCACTGAGCTGAGCCGGAGGCGCCGTCATGGACTTCTTCCTCGACACCGCGGACACCAAAGAAATCGCCACCGGCCTCGAGTGGGGCATGGTGGACGGCATCACCACCAACCCCTCGCTCATCGCCGCGCAGGGCAAGGCTTACCTGCCGACGGTGCGCGAGATCGCCGAGCTGGTCGGCGACCGGCCGGTGTCGGGCGAGGTGCTCGCGACCGAGCTGCAGCCGATCCTCGACGAGGCGCACGAGCTCGCCGAGCTGGCCGACAACGTGGTGGTCAAGGTGCCGCTCACGCCGCCCGGCCTGCAGGCGGTGCAGCGGCTCAAGGAAGAGGGCATCCCGACCAACGTCACGCTCTGCTTCTCGGCCAACCAGGCGCTGCTCGCCGCCAAGGCGGGCGCCGCCTACATCTCGCCGTTCGTCGGCCGCGTCGACGACATCGGGCTGCCCGGCATGGAGCTCGTCGAGCAGATCCTCGCCATCTACGAGAACTACGGCGCCGACACCAAGGTGCTGGTGGCGTCGGTGCGCCACCCCGAGCACGTGCTGCGCGCGGCGCTCATGGGCGCCGACGTCGCCACCATGCCGTTCAAGGTGCTCCAGCAGCTCTACAAGCACCCGCTGACGGACGTCGGCCTCGAGAAGTTCCTCTCCGACTGGAAGAAGAGCGGCGGCAGCTTCCGGTGACCGGCGCCGCTGAGCGCCTGCTGCTGAGAACGTCGCCCGCCAACGCGCATCGCGGGCACTGAGCCGATGTCAGAGCCGGCCGCCGCGCCCGCGCCGACGCCTCGCGCGGGTGAGCTGTTCCGGCTCGCGGCGTGGGTCTACCTCGTGCTCGCCGTCGCCGGTCTCGCCTGGATCGGCATCCGGCGGCACGGCATCCCGGCGGCGCTCTTCCTGCCGGCGCGTCCGCATTGGTGGATCGATCTGCTGGCGGGGGCCGGCGCGGCGGTGGCGCTGCTGCTCGTCTGGTGGGCGGTGCGCCGGCTGCCCATCGCGCGCCGGCTCGAGTCGACGCTGCGCGCGCGCCTCGGGCCGCTCACCGTCGGCGAGGCGTACGGCTTGGCGCTCCTCTCCGGTGTCGCCGAGGAGGTGTTCTTCCGCGGCGCCGTGCAGACGGCATGGGGCTACCCGGCGGCGACGCTCCTCTTCGCGGCGCTCCACAGCGGCCGCGGCCGCGAGATGCTGCTGTGGACCGCTTCGGCGCTCGCCGCGGGCGCTTTGCTCGGCGCGCTGATGCTCTGGCGCGGCACCCTCTTCGCACCCATCGTCTGCCACGTGGTCGTCAACGCCGTGCAGCTGCGACGGCTCCTCGTCGGCGGCAGCCGCGGCGATCGCGAAGCCGACGCTCAGCCGTCGATGTAGGCGCGCCGCCGACAACGCGGCGTCGGTGGCGCCCGTTCGCGGGCTGGTAGACTTCGCGGCCTGCCCGGCGGACCCGGGCGTGAGCGGGAGGGAAATGGCAGAGCGGAGCGGCGACGTGCTCGAGCGGGTGGAGCGTGACAAGGAGCGGTACCTCGGCGAGCTCGAGGACTTCCTGCGAATCCCCTCGATCTCCACCGATCCGGCCTACAAGGCCGAGGTCGACCGAGCCAGCAACTGGCTGCTCGAGCGCATGCGTCACGCCGGTCTCACCGCCGAGCGCATCGACGCCGGCGGCCATCCGCTCGTCTACGGCGAGTGGCTGGGCGCGCCCGGCAAGCCGACGGTCCTCTTCTACGGCCATTACGACGTGCAGCCGGTGGACCCGATCGAGGAGTGGCGCCACCCGCCCTTCGAGCCCACCCGCGAGGGCGACAACCTGGTCGCCCGCGGCGCCACCGACGACAAAGGGCAGGCCTACACGCACTTGAAGGCGGTCGAGGCCATCCTCCAGACCCGCGGCACGTTGCCGGTCAACGTCAAGTTCCTCATCGAGGGGGAGGAGGAGTCGGGCGGCGCCGCCATCGATCGCTACGTCACCGAGGACGCCGGCCGCCGCCTCGCCTGCGACTGCGTCGTGGTGTCGGACTCGTCGATGCAGGGGCCGGGGCAGCCCTCCGTCGTCTACGGCCTGCGCGGCATCGCCTACATGGAGATGAAGGTGCACGGGCCCGACCGCGACCTCCACTCCGGCACCTACGGCGGTGTCGTCGTCAATCCGTTGAACGCCCTGGCCCGCATCCTCGCCGCGCTCAAAGACCCGGCGTCGGGCCGCATCACCATCCCCGGCTTCTATGACGCCGTGCGCCCGCTGCAGGAGTGGGAGCGCCGCGAGATCGCCGCGCTGCCCTTCGACGAGGAGGCCTACCGCCGCGACCTCGGCGTTGCTGCCCTCGACGGCGAGCGCGACTTCACGCCGCTCGAGCGCGCCACGGTGCGGCCGACGCTCGACGTCAACGGCATCTTCGGCGGCTACCAGGGCGGCGGCGCCAAGACCGTGCTGCCGGCCTGGGGCGGCGCCAAGGTGTCGATGCGGCTCGTCCCCGACCAGGAGTCCGAGGACGTCGGCCGCCGCTTCGTCGAGCACGTGCAGCGCCTGGCGCCGGAAGGCGTGCGCGTCGAGACGACGCTCCTTCACGGCGGCAAGCCGATGCTGCATCACCACCGACGGCCCCTACTTCGCCGCCGCCATGGACGCCCTCGCCGACACCTTCGGCAAGCGGCCGCTGCGCGTGCGCGAGGGGGGCTCGATCCCGGTCGTCAACACCTTCTCGTCGGTGCTCGGCGCGCCGGTGCTGCTGATGGGCTTCGGGCTGCCCGACGACCGCCTCCACTCGCCCAACGAGAAGATGTCGATCCCGCAGTTCTACGACGGCATCCGCTGCGTCGTGCGGCTGCTCGACCGCGTAGGAGAGATTGCGGCGTGAGCGAGCGGCGCGAGCCGGCGAGCGCCTCGCAAGAGGAGCGCGAGCTCAAGTTCGCGGGCGTCGAGCTGCCGCACCTGCGCGACCGGCTGCTCGAGCTGCGAGGCCGAGCGCGTGGCGCCCGCCGCCTTCGAGGACAATTGGATCTTCGATCGCGGCAAGGGGGAGCTGCACAAAGAGGGCGCGGTGCTGCGCCTGCGCGTCGACGGCCACGGCGCCCAGCTCACCTTGAAGGGACCGGCGACGTTCGAGGACTCGACCAAGGTGCGCAGCGAGCTCGAGACGCGGGTCGACGACGCCGAGGTGATGCAGGAGATCCTCAAGCGGCTCGGCTACAAAGTGCACCGGCGCTACCAGAAGATGCGCGAAGAGTGGCGCCTGGGCGCCGTCCTCATCTGCCTCGACCACACGCCGATCGGCGACTTCGCGGAGTTCGAAGGGCAGGGCGCCGACAAGCTCGCCAAGCGCTGCGGGTTGCAGCCCGACGCGGCGGAGGTGCGCAGCTACCTCGAGCTCTACGAGGACTACGTGAAGCAGCATCCCGACTCGCCGCCGGACATGGTCTTCGAGCCGTAGCGGCGCCGTTGGCGAATCGTCCGCGCGCCACCGCCCGCCGCCCACGCGCATCATCGGCTCCGCTGCGAGCCCATTCGGATCCTCTGCGAGCTTTAGTCCTCGGCGCCGGCTTCGGCACGCGGCTGCGGCCGCTCACCGACGAGCTTCCCAAGCCGCTGCTGCCGGTGCTGGGGAGGCCGCTGCTCGCGCGGACGCTCGACGCGCTCGTCGCGGCGGGCTGCGAGGCGGCGGCGATCAACCTCCATCACTTGCCGGAGGCGATCCCCGCCGCTTTCGGCGACTCCTATCGCGGCATGCGGCTCGTCTACTCGCGCGAGGAGCCGATCCTCGGCACCGGCGGCGCCTTCCTGCCGCTGCGCGAGTTCTTTGGCGACAGCGACCCGGTCCTGCTCGTCAACGGCGACAGCCTGTGCGACTGGCCGCTCGGCGAGCTGCTGGCGCGGCACCGCCGCGGGGACGCCGCGGCGACGCTGCTGCTCGCCGGCCGGCCCGACCCGCGGCGCTTCGGTGGCGGCATCGGCATCGACCGCGCGGGTCGCGTGCGCGCCATCCGTCCCGAGCCGCGCTACGGGCCCGTCGCACGGCGCTTCGTCTACGCCGGCGCCTACGCGCTCGACCCGCGGCTGCTCGAGCGGCTGCCGCCGGGGTTCTCGGACTCGATGGACGACCTCTTCTCGCCGTTCCTCGCCGAGGGAGGACGGATGGGCTCGCTCGTCACCTGGAAGCCGTGGCACGACCTCGGCACGCCGGAGCGGTACCTCGACGCGTTGCTCGACCTCGCCGCGCGCGGCGACGCCCGCGAGTGGCGAGGCGAGGATGCGCAGGTGGCGCCGAGCGCGCAGCTGCGGCGCGTCGTCGTCGAACGCGGCGTGCGCGTCGGCACGGGCGCGCAGGTGGAGGAAACGGCGCTGCTGCCGCGGGCGAGCGTAGGGGAAGGTTGTCGCTTGCTGCGCGTCGTCGTCGGAGCGGACGTCGACGTGCCAGCCGGCAGCCCGTGGTCGGACGTCCTGCTGACGCGCTGGCGCGCCGAGGGCACGATGCCCCCGGGTAGTTGTCGCGAAGGCGAGCTCGTCGTCAGCCCGTTCGCGCGCTGAGCACGCCAGTCCGAGCTGCTCAGCACCGAGAGCACGCGCGAGCGGTCGTGGGACGCCGCGATCGTTAGCTCGATGCTTGACACTAGACGCGGTGGTGTACTAGTGTCGTAATACACCGAGCAAACGACACGGCGCCACATGCTGACCGTCGATCCCCGCGATCCGCTCCCGCTCTGGCGCCAGCTGGAGGAAGGAGTGCGCAACCTCGTCGCCGCGGGATCCCTGCCGCCGGGCGCCGCCGTCCCCTCGGTGCGCGAGCTGGCGCGCGAGCTGACGGTCAACCCAGCGACGATCGCCAAGGCCTATCAACGGCTGTGCGACGCCGGCGTGCTCGAGGTGCGGCGCGGCGAAGGCACTTTCGTCGCTGCCGGTGCGCCGACCCTGCCACGCGCCGAACGCCGGCGACGGCTGCAGCAGGCGGCGCGGAGCTACGCCGCCCACGCCGCGACGCTGGGTCTCGGCGTCGAAGAGGCGGTCGCGGCGGCGCGCCAAGCGTGCGAGGAGATCGAGGAGACAACCGATGCAGACAGCAAGCGTGAGCGCGCCGCCCGCCGCTGAGGCGCCGCCGCGCGCGGACGAAGCCACGCCCGCGATCGAAGCGCGCGGCGTCGAGGTGCGCTACGGCCGCGACCGCGCCGTCGAGGCGCTCGACCTGACGCTCCACGGCGGCGAGGTGTACGCGCTCCTGGGCCGAAACGGCAGCGGCAAGAGCTCGCTCGTGCGGGCGCTCCTCGGCCTGCAGCCGCTCCACGCCGGCCGCGTCGCCGTGCTCGGCCGCGATCCGCACCGCGAGCGCGCCGCGCTCATGCACGAGGTCGGCTTCGTGCCCGAGGAGCCGCAGGCGCCGCCCGAGATGACGGCGCGTCAGCTCTCGCGCTTCTGCAGCAGCCTGCGACGTGGCTGGAACGGCGACGCCGTCGAGGCTCGCCTCGCCCGCTTCGGCATCGCGCTCGACCGCCGCTTCCGCCGGCTGTCGAAGGGGCAGAAGAAGCAGGTCGAGCTCGCCCTCGCGCTCGGCCACCGGCCGCGCCTCGTGGTGCTCGACGATCCCACTCTCGGCCTCGACCCGCTCGCCCGCCGCGCCTTCTTCGGCGAGCTGATGGCCGAGCTCGCCGAAGGCGGTACCACGGTGCTGCTCACCACGCACGACCTCACCGCCGTCGAAGGCATCGCCGACCGCATCGGCATCCTCGCCGGCGGCCGGCTGCTCGTCGACGAGCCGCTCGAGACCTTGCGTACGCGCTTCCGCCGCATCCTGCTCCCCGCCGGCCGCGAGGACGCGGTGGCGGCGCTGCGGCCGGTGCGCCGGCAACCGCGCGCCTGGGGCGTCGAAGTGGTCGTCGCCGGCTGGAGCGGCGAGGCGGCGGAGGCGGTGGGCGAGGCGCGCGCGATGTCGCTCGAGGAGATCTTCGCCGCCGTGCAGCCGACGCCCGACGAGGAGAAGGAGGAGCGTCGATGAAAGCCCTCGCCCTGGTGACCGCGCGCGAGCTGGGCGCCTACGCGCCGGCGTGGATCGCCGCTCTCGTCGCCGCGCTGCTGCCCTGGCTAGCGCCGCTCTTGCCCACCGCGGGAAGCCAACCGGCGGGCGAAGTGCGGATGATCACCGCGCTGGTGCTCGCCTCCCTGCTCGGGCTCTTGATGGCCGTCTTCGCCGGTGCCGGGGTGCTGGCGCGCGACTTAGGCGAAGGGCGAATGGGGTTCTTCCTCGCCCTGCCGCTGCGCGCCTGGACGATCTGGGCTGGGCGGCTCCTCGCCGCCGCGATCCTCGTCTACGCCACGCTCGCCGTCATCACCCTGCCGGCGGCCTTCGCGTCGGGCGAGCTGGCGCTGCGACGCGAGCTGCTGGCAGACATCGTCGAGCTGCCGTTCCTCGGTCCGCTGCAGGTCTGGAGCGGCGTGCTGCTGCTGCTCGCGCCCATCGTGCTCATCCTGCTTTCGCACCAGCTGGCGATGGGGCTGCGTAGCCGTTCGCCCTGGTTCGTGGTGGACCTGCTGGCGCTCGCGGCCGCCGGCCTGCTCACCGGCGGCGCAGCACTGCGCCTCGTCTCGGCCGGCGCGCCCAGCGAGCTGCTCATCGCCGGCGGCGCCGCCGGCACGATCGCGCTCGTCACCCTCACCTTGGGCGGCGGCTTCGGCCTCGCGCGGGGCGGCACCTTGCTCGCGCGCGTCCACCGCGCGCAGGCGAGCGCGGTGGCGGCGGGCCTCCTCGTGGCCGCGTTCGCCGCCGTCGGCTTCACCCGCTGGGCCCTGGCAGTCGAGCCCGCTGATCTCGTGAGGGTCCATGCGGTCGCGGCCGCGCCGGCAGGACCGTGGGTCGCGGTGGTGGGCGACGTGCGGCGGCGGCCGAGCTACGCGCCCTGGCTCCTCACCGACCCGGCGACGGGTCGCTCGCTGCCGTTGTCGGTGGGCTTCCCCCACCGCTACTTCGAGCTCGCCGCGGTGTCGCCGGTCGTCTTCACGGCCGACGGCCGCGGCGCGGTGTGGATGAGTCCCCAAGGCGGCAACTTCGCGGGTCCGCGCGAGCTGAACTGGATCGCGCTCGGACCGCGGCTACAGCAGGTGCCTACGGGCATCGCCGTCGCGAGCGCCTGGCAGACGGCGCTGCTGCCGGACGGCGACCGCCTTGCCGTCGCCGAGCCGCGTCGGCTCGCCGTCTGGTCCGAGCAGGGGCGACGCCTTCTCGTCGCCGCCGAGCTGCCGCGGGCGCAGCCGCACTGGCAGCAGCTACGCTGGCTGACGCCGGAGCGGCTGAGGCTGGCACGCATCGCGAACTCCGCTGGCGAGGCGCCCCGGTTGCAGGTCTGGGATCTCGAAGTTGGCGCGCGCCGGCTCGCGGCGCGGCTCGACCGGCCATTCGATGAGGCAGACTCCGCCGGCGCGGCGCTCTCTGCCGACGGCGCCCGGTTGCTGATCGTCCACGGTATGGCGGGCCGCGGCGGCGTCTCGCTCCTCAATGCGACGAACGGTGAGACGGTCGCCGAGCTCGCCGCGCCGGCGCGGACGGTTTGGGTAAGCGCCGGCTTCCTCGCCGGCGAGCGGGTGGTGGTGGTGACCGGGCAGGAGGGCCGACTGACGCTGCGTCTCTTCGCTCGCGACGGCGTGCTCGTTCGCGAGCTGCCGCTCGGCGCCGGCCGCTGGGCCTGGCTTGGCGCGCCGTGGAGTGTCGACGAGCTGCCCTTCACGGCCAACGTGCGCGCGTCTGCCCTTGTCCCGTCGCTGAGCTGGCAAGGGGAGCTCCGCGTCGCCGACCTCGCGACGGGCCGCGTGCGTGTGCTCGGCGGCCGGTTGGCGCCGATCGCCGGCGCTCACCCGTGGTCACCTGGCGACGACCGCGTCGCACCCGGCGTGCCGGCGACGCGCCTGTTCCACACCCACGACGGCGCCCTCGTGCGCGTCGACGACGCCGGCCGCCAGCAACGCGTCCTGCCGCGGCCGTCCTGAGCCAACGACCTCGAGCTCGATCACGATCTGATCCGTTCACGCCCCTCGAAGGAGATCCGTCCATGCGCAGAACATTGCCCGTTCTCGGTTTGCTCGCCGTCACCCTTGCCGGTCCCGCCGCCGCCGCGCCAGCCGCCGAAAAGGCCGACGCGCAACCCCAAAAGGACACCATCGTCGCCCTGCGCACGATCGGCACCGCTCTGTACACGTGGGCCGTCGACACCGCTGGCGAGCGCACCGCCGAGCCCGAAGCCGACAACCCGGGCGCGGAGGTCGCGACGGTTCGCTGGAGCGGATGCCCGGCGGCATCGTACGAGGAGGTCCAGCGTCTCCTCGTGCCGCAACACCTGGCGGAGGTGCCGCGCACCGACGGTTGGGGACATGCGCTCGAGTTCTGCGTCGACCCGAAGGGCGTGAGCAAGCACGGGCAGCGAGTGATCGGCGTGCGTAGCGCCGGGTCCGATGGCCGCTTCGAGGGCGACACCTACACGGTCGGCGCGTTCGACCCGGCGCAGGACCAGCACGACGTCGTTTGGATGGACGGCTACTTCCTGACCTGGCCGCAGAGGAAGTAGCGGCGGCAGCATCGGAGCGGCGAGCGCCGCGAGCGGCGGCCCGCCAGCGAGCGCGCTGGCTAGCCGTGCCGGCGCGCCGTCGCGGCGACCCGCGGTAGGCTCCGGCGTCGTGCACCCGCTGCTGCCGTTCCCGGAAACGCCGACGCGGCTCGTGCTGGCGCTCGTCGGCCTGGCGCTGCTCGTCGCCGGCCGGCGGCTTTTTTGGCTGGCGGTGGGCGTGCTGGGGTTCATCGCCGGCTACCAGGCGATGGAGCGCTGGGGCTCGGGCCTGCCGCCGCTGGCGACCATCGTCGTCGCCATCGCCGTCGGCATCGTCGGCCTCGTGCTCGCCATCGTCGTGCAGAAGGTGGCGGTGGCGCTCGCCGGCTTCTTCCTCGGCGTCGTGCTCGCCAGCCTGTTGCTGCCGGCCCTCGGCCTCGGCCTCAGCGCCGCGGCGAGCGGCCTCGTCGTCTTCGCCGCCGGCTTGGTGATGGCGTTCGTCGCACTCGGTGTCTTCTCGCTGGCGCTTGTCGTGCTCACCGCCGGCGCCGGCGCCGCGCTGCTGGTGCAGGCGATCGCGCCGCCCGATCCGTGGGGACTGGCGCTGCTCGCCGTCTTGTGGGTCGTGGGAGTTGTCGTGCAGCGGCGGCGCACGGCGAAATAGCGGCTGCTACAGTCTCGCGCATGGTTCCTGCCCTCACTTCCGCCGAGCGCCGCCGCTTGCGGGCGGAGGCGCATACGCTCTCGCCCGTCGTGCAGGTCGGCCGTCACGGCCTTTCCGATTCTTTCGTCGCCGAGCTCGACCGCGCGTTGCTGAGCCACGAGCTGGTCAAGGTGCGGATGCGCGGCGAGCGCACCGAGCGCGCCGCCGAGCTCGACCAAGTGAGCAGCCGGCTGCAGTGCGCGGTCGTCGGCACGGTGGGCTCGGTCGCCATCCTCTACCGGCCGGCGCCGGACGAAGACGACGCCGTCGAGGTGCAGTCGTGAGTCGTGCCACCGCCGCTGCGCTGTGCGCGCTCGGGCTCGTCCTCGCCGCGACGGGCTGCGCGCGCACCGCCGAGAACGAGCAGGCGGCCGCGACACCTGCGGTCACGACACCGCCGGCAGCGAGCGGAGAGCAAGCGATGAGCGCCGATCACCAAGCCGCCGTCGAAGCGTGGCGCAGCAAGCGGCTCGAGCGTCTCACCGCGCCGGAGGGTTGGCTCACCCTCGTCGGCCTCGAGTGGCTCGACGAAGGCGACAACGAGCTCGGCAGCGCGCCCGACGCCGACGTGCGCTTCCCGCTGCGCGCGCCGCCACGTCTCGCCACCATCACGCGCCATGGCGAGAAGATGACGCTCAAGCCCGCCGCGGGCGCCAAGCTCACCGTCGACGACAAGCCGGTGACGGCGCCGATCGAGCTGGCGAGCGACGCCCAGGGCGAGCCGACGATCGTCGAGCTCGACGCGATCTCGTTCTACGTCATCCACCGCGGCGACCGCTGGGCGGTGCGCATCAAGGACGGCGAGAGCCCCGTGCGCACCGGCTTCCAGGGCCTCGAGTACTACCCGCTGCGCGCAGACTGGCGCGTGGAGGCGCGCTTCGAGCCGGCGCCGAAGGGCACGACGATCCCGGTGCCCAACATCCTCGGCACGATCGACGACTCACCCTCGCAGGGCAACGTCGTCTTCGCGCGCGACGGGCAGGAGGTGCGGGTCCAGGCGATCGACGAGGGAGACGGACGGCTGTTCCTCGTCTTCGGCGACCAGACCAACGGCAAGGGCACCTACGGCGGCGGCCGTTTCGTCTACGCCGCGCCGCCGGAGCCCGGCCAAACGACGGTGGTCGTCGACTTCAACCAGGCCTACAACCCGCCCTGCGTGTTCACGCCCTACGCGACGTGTCCGTTGCCGCCGAAGGGGAACAAGTTGCCCTTCCCGGTCGAGGCGGGCGAGAAGCTCTGGGCCGGCTACCACCACGAGGGGTAGCGCCGGCGACGGGCGGCGTAGTAACGCCCAGTCATCGAATCGCGCCGGTTCTCGCACGCGAGCAGACGCCGCGTGTGTGGCGCCGGCCCATGGCGTATTGACATAACGGCGCTCGCGCGAGTAGCGTTCTCCCGTCGCTCACGCATTAGACGAGGCAGAGACCGGCATTCCTTCACCGAGGTCCCGCATGCTCACGACCGTCCGCTGCCGCTTCCTTCGTCGCCCGCGCCGCCGCGTGCTCTCGCTCGCGCTCTTCGTGCTCGTCGCGGCGCTCGCCGCGGCTCCGGTATCCGCCGTCCTCCAGCCGAGCGGCCCCGAGGTGGTCCTCGACTCCGGGCCGGGCACGAGCTGTCTCGGCGGCAGCCCGGACGTCGCCGCCCTCTCCGGCGGCGGCTTCGTGGTCTCCTGGATCGCCGATGACGGCGTCTGGGTGCGGCGGCTCGACGCCTTCGGCGCCGTCGTCGCGCCAGGCGCGCTGGTGGCGCCGGGCAACGTGACGCACGCCAAGGTCGCCGCCCTGCCCGACGGCGGCTTCGCGCTCGCCTGGTTCGACGCGGCAGCGAGCCGCATCCGGCTCCTCCGCTTCGACGCGGCAGGCCCGGGCGGGCCGCCGCAGGACGTGGCTCCCATCCTGCCGCCGCCGCCCAGCAATGTCGGTCCCGTGGAAGGCCTCGACGTCGCCGCACTCGACAATGGTGACGTCATCGTTGTGTGGGCCCAAGGGGCGCTGGTGCTCTCGCGGAGGGTCGGCCAGCCCGGGCTTCCCTTGCCGTCGATCGTGGTGGTCGTCGATTACACCCTCGAGCCCGAGAACGGCGTCCCCATCGATCCCGTCGTCGTCATCACCGCCGACGGCAGCGAGCTCGTCGCCTGGACGCGGTTCCAGCCGATCACCTTCGTCGACCCGCGGCGCACCGGCGCCATCGAGGCGCGGCGGCTGAGCCTAAACCCCAACGCCGGCCTGCCTGCTCCCGCTCCCTTTCTCATCGTCTCCACTGGACGCCATCCCGCCCTCGCGCCTGCCGCCGACGGTGGCTTTCTCATCGCCTGGTCGGGAGTCGTCAACCCGCAGGCGGCGGGACCGCTGCAGCGCGAAGGGGTGCTGGCGCAGGGCTTCGGCCCCGGCGACGTTCCGCGGGGGCCTGATTTGGGACCGGGCGGGCCGTTCGGCGATCCGCTCGGTCCGCAGCAGATCGACAGCGGCGAGTGGCACTGGCAGGACATCGGCGGCACGGTGGCGACCGCGCGCGGCGATCACTTCGTCGTGGGTTGGGTGGGAACGCCGACGCTGGTCGCCCCGCAACCCCCGCTATCGCCGCCGAGGGTGCAGCTGCGCGAGGTCGACCTCCTGGCCCTATCCCTCGGCGCGGTGATCGACGCCTTGCCCGATCCCCGCGACTACTACGGCCAGACGACACCGGCGCTCGCCGCCAACGCGCTGGGACGGGTAGAGGTCGTCTGGGGCACGGCCGACAACCCGCTCGTCGGCGCTCCCCCCGAGTGCCTGCGGCGGGTGCGCGCGCAGGCGTTCGCGGGCCCGTGCGAGGACAGCGGTGAGACGGTGTGCGTGCAGGGAGGCCGCTTCCAGCTGAGCCTCGCCTTCGCGGACCCTCGCGGCGGGACCGGCGCCGCCGGCATCGGTCGCCCCGTCCGTTTGACCGGCGACACCGCCTACTTCTGGTTCTTCGCTCCCGGCAACGTCGAGGTGGTGGTCAAGGTGATCGACGGCCGCGGGCTCAACGGGCATTTCTGGGTCTTCTACGGCGGCTTGACCGATCTCGGCTTCTCGCTGCTCGTACGCGACACCGTCACCGGCCAGACCCGTGCTTTCACCAATCCGCCGGGCACGATGGCGAGCCGCGGCGTCACCGATGCCTTCCCGCCGCCGGCCGCTGCGAGCGCGAGCGGCGACGTCGAGCTCTACGCGCTGCGCAGCTTCGGGCTCGTGCGCGACGCGTTCCCCGCGTCAGGCGACGGCAGCGCAGCGACTGCGGCGCCGCGCGCGGCCGCGCCCGCCTCGCAATTCACCGACCCCAACAGTCCCTTCGGCCCCTGCACGCCGGTAGGTGGCATACCGACCATCCTGCGCCCCGGCCTCTGCCTCACCGGCCGCCGCTTCGAGGTGGAAGCGAGCTGGCGCGACTTCGCGGGCCGCACCGGTCACGCCGAGGGCGTGCCGCTCGCCGCCGGCGACGACAGCGGCTACTTCTGGTTCTTCGAGCCCAACAACGTCGAGCTGATGGTCAAGGTGCTCGACGGGCGCTTCGTCAACGGCAAGTTCTGGGTCTTCTACGCCGCGCTCAGCAACGTCGAGTACGACCTGCGCGTGCGCCATGTCTTCGGCAACGGCCAGGCGAGCTACCACAACCCGAGCGGCGAGTTCGCCAGCCGCGGCGACACCGGAGCGCTCACCCCGCCGACCACCTGCGGCTGCCCGGCGGTCGTCGACCCGGTCTGCGGTCTCGACGGGCGGACCTACAACAACGCCTGCGAGGCCCAATGCTTCGGCTGGGTGGGCGTCTGGTACCACTGCGCCTGCGGCACCTGCGAGCCGCCGCCACCGCCGCCCTGAGCGACGCGCCCGCCGCGAGCGCCGGGCTACTTCTTCTCGTACGGGATCCCCAGCGCCCGCGGCGGCCGCGACTTGCCGATGAAGCCGGCGAGCACGACGAGGGTGAGCACGTAGGGGATCATCTGGATGAACTGCACCGGCACCCGCGAGACGCCCTGCATCTGGATCGACAGCGCCTCGGCGGCGCCGAAGAGCAGGCAGGCGAGCATCGTCGGCACCGGCCGCCAGTTGCCGAAGATGAGCGCGGCGAGGGCGATGAAGCCGCGGCCCGCCGACATGTTGCGGGTGAAGAGCGACGCCGCCCCGATCGACAGGTAGGCGCCGCCGATGGCGGCGAGCGCTCCCGAGAGCATCACGCCCAGGTAGCGCACGCGTGAGACGTCGACGCCGGCGGTGTCGGCCGCCTCCGGGTTCTCGCCCACTGCGCGCACGCGGAGGCCGAAGCGGGTGCGGTCGAGCACGTACCAGGAGAGCGGCACCAGCGCGAAGGCGAGCACCATCGGCGGCAGCGGCAACAGCTGGTCCTTGGGCAGCTGCGGCGTAGCGCCGGTGGAGGCGAAGAGCGCCCCGGCGAGGAGCTGCGGCAGGCCGAGGAAGACGATGTTGAGCGCCGTCCCGCTGACCACCTGGTCGGCGCGGAAGCGGATGCAGGCGACGCCGTGGACGAGCGACACCAGGATGCCGGCGACGATCGCCGCCAGCAGGCCGAGCCACGGGTTGCCGGTGTAGTGCGTCACCGTGGCGGCAGTGAAGGCGCCGGCGAGCAGCAGCGCCTCGAGCGCGATGTTGATGACACCCGAGCGCTCCGAGTAGAGCCCGCCGAGCGCGGCGAGCAGCAGCGGCGTCGCCAGCCGCAGCGCGGAGAGCAGGAACGCGATGGTGAGGATTTGGCTCATCGGCGGCGGCGCGCGGTCAGGCGCGCGCGGCCCTCCTCCGCGCCCGCGCCGCGAAGCGGTCGCGGAACAGCGCCTCGGCGGCGACGAAGAGGATGATCAAACCCTGGAGCACCATCACCAGGTCCTTCGACACGTGCTCGGTGAAGATGTCGACGAAGAGCCCGCCGCGCAACAGCGCACCGAAGAGGAGCGACGCCACGACCACGCCCACCGGGTGATTGCGGCCGAGCAGCGCCACCGCGATGCCGGTGAAGCCGTAGCCCGCCGAGAAGCTGTCGTAGTAGCGGTAGCGGTAACCGAGCACCTCGTTGATCGCCACGAGCCCGGCGAGCGCGCCGGAGAGCGCCATCGCCAGCACCACCTGCCGCCCCGTCGCGATGCCGCCGTACTGCGCCGCCTGCGGGCTGGCGCCGGTGGCGCGGATTTCGTACCCCCAGCGCGTGCGCCAGAGGAAGAGATAGACGAGCACGCAGACGACGAGGGCGATGGGGAACGCCAGGTTCGCCGGGATGCGCTCCGGGAAGCCGGGCAGGAAGCGGCCGAGCCGCGCGATGTGCGCGCCCTCGCCGATCGGCACCGTCTCGAGGATGGGATCGCCGACGGGCTTGTAGTGGTACTGGGTGAAGTAGCTCGCCAGCGCCACCGCCACGAAGTTGAGCATGATGGTGGTGATCACTTCGTGCGCGCCGAAGCGCGCCTTGAGCACGCCGGGCACCGCTCCCCACACGCCGCCGGCGAGGATGGCGGCGAGGAAGCAGAGCGGCAGCAGCGCGAAGGCCGGCAGCTGCGCCAGCTCGATGCCCACCCAGGCGGTGGCGAAGGCAGCGATCGTCAGCTGCCCCTCGGCCCCGATGTTGAGCAGGCCGCAGCGGAACGCCACCGCCACCGCGAGGCCGGTGAAGATGAGCGGCGTGGCGTAGAAGAGCGTGTAGCCGATGCCGTCGGGCCAGGTGAGGGCGCTGCCGATGAGCAACGCGTAGGTGCGCAGCGGGTCGTCGCCGACGGCGAGCACCAGCACGCCGCCGACGAGGAACGCCGCGACCACCGCGGCGAGCGGGAAGGCGAGCTCGCGGAGCGCCTTCCTCACGGCGTCACCGCCGCCGGCGAAAGCGCGGCGCCGGTCACGCCGCGGCGCCCCCAGTCATGAGAAGCCCGATCTGCTCGTTGGTCGTCGTCTGCGGGTCGACCTCGCCGACGATTTTGCCGCCACGGATGACGAGCAGCCGGTCCGACAGCGCCGTCACCTCCTCGAGCTCCGACGACACGAGCAGGATGGCGCACCCCTCGTCGCGCCGCTCGACGAGCCGGCGGTGGATGAACTCGATGCCGCCGATGTCGACGCCGCGCGTCGGCTGCGCGACGAGCAGCAGCTTCGGCCCGTCGTGAAGCTCGCGCCCCATCACCAGCTTCTGCTGGTTGCCGCCCGAGAGCGACCGCGCCCGCAGCTGCAGGTCGGGCGGCCGCACGTCGTACTCGCTCAAGATGCGCTGGCCGCGCAGGCGGATGGCGACGCGGTCGAGCCACGAGCGCAGCGGCCCCACCGCCACCGGCGGCCGGTCGGCGGCGCCGAGGATGCAGTTCTCGGCGAGGTCGAAGTCGAGCAGCAGGCCGCGGCGGTGGCGGTCTTCGGGGACGTGGGCGATGCCGCGGTGGCGCCGTTGCCGCACGGCGAGGTCGGTGACCTCTTCGCCGAGCAGCGACACCGTGCCGCTCACCTCGGCGCCCTCCGTCAACCCGGCGAGCGCCTCGACGAGCTCGGTCTGGCCGTTCCCCTCGATGCCGGCGATGCCGACGATCTCGCCGGCGCGCACCTCGAAGCCGACGCCGTCGAGCCGCCTGGTGCCGTCCGCGGCGACGAGCGAGAGTTCGCGCACGGCGAGCACCGGCGCCTGCGGCTTGGCGGGCGGCTTCTCGACCCGCAGCAGCACGTCGCGCCCCACCATCAGTCGCGCCAGCTCGGCGGCGGAGGTCTCGGCGGTCTTGCGGTGGCCGACGACCTTGCCGTCGCGCATCACCGTCACCACGTCGGAGATGGCGAGCACCTCGGAGAGCTTGTGGGTGACGATGACGACCGTCTTCCCCTGCTCGCGCATCTGCCGCAGGATGGCGAAGAGCTCGGCGACGGCCTGCGGCGAGAGCACCGCGGTGGGCTCGTCGAGGATGAGCAGCCGCGCCTCGCGGTAGAGCGCCTTGAGCAGCTCGACGCGCTGCTGCTGCCCCACCGCCAGCGTCTCGATGCGCGCCAGCGGGTCGATCGCCATGCCGAGCTGCTGCGAGAGGGCGCGGATCTTGGCGGCCGCGCCGGCCATGTCGAGCTTCAACGGCGAGCCGGGCTCGATGCCGAGCACGACGTTCTCCGCCACCGTCATCGGCTCGACGAGCATGAAGTGCTGGTGCACCATGCCGATGCCGAGCGCGATGGCGTCGTGCGGGCTCTCGATCTTGCGCGGCGCGCCGTCGACCCATATCTCGCCTTCGTCGGGGCGGTAGAAGCCGTAGGCGATCTTCATCGCCGTCGACTTGCCGGCGCCGTTCTCGCCGACGATGGCGTGGATGGTGCCCGGCTCGACCTTCAGCGTGACGTGGTCGTTGGCGAGGACCTCGCCGAAACGCTTGGTGATCTCGCGCAGCTCGAGCATCAGCGGCTACTGCGCCATCGCATCCGTGACCTTGATCTCGCCGCGCGATGATGCGCTGCTTCGCCGCCTCGACCTCGGCGATCACGTCCTTCGGCACCAGCTTCTCGTTGTACTGGTCCATGGCGTAGCCGATGCCGCCGTCCTCGAGGCCGTAGACGTGGATGCCGCCCTTGAACTGGTCGTGCACGAGGTCGGCGATGATCTGGTAGACGGCGTTGTCGACCCGCTTCACCATGCTGGTGAGCACGAAGCCCGGCTTCACCCAGTTCTGGTTGGAGTCGACGCCGATGATGAACTTCTTCGACTGCTCGGCGGCGTCGAAGACGCCGAGCCCCGAGTTGCCGGCGGCGGCGAAGATGACGTCGGCGCCCTTGCCGTACTGCGCCAGCGCCAGCTCCTTGCCCTTGCCCGGGTTGTTCCACGCCGCCTCGGTGACGCCGACGTAGTTCTGGATCACCTTGACGTCGGGGTCGACCGCGCGCGCGCCCTCCTCGTAGCCGGTGGCGAACTTGTGGATGAGCGGCACGTCCATGCCGCCGACGAAGCCGAGCACCCCGGTCTTCGACTTGCGCGCCGCGATCATCCCCACGAGGTAGCTGCCCTCGTGCTCCTTGAAGATCAGCGAGGCGACGTTGGGCAGCGACGAGACGCCGTCGACGATGGCGAAGTTGATGTTGGGGTAGTCCTTCGCCACCGCCTCGACGATCGGCGTCTGCGCGAAGCCGATGCCGATGACGAGGTCGTAGTTCACCTCCGCGAAGGCGCGCATCGCCGGCTCGAGCGACGCGGGGTCGCCCGGCTCGGCGTCGCGCAGCACGATGGGGAAGTCCTTGTCGGCGCGCGTCACGCCGCGATAGGCGGCAGCATTGAACGAGCGGTCGTCCTTGCCGCCGCTGTCGAAGACGATCCCGACGTGCTTCTGCCCCGGATCGCCGGCGGCCTCGGCGAGGTCGACGCAGCCGGCGGTCGCGAGCCCAAGCGTTGCCGCGACGAGGACGCCGACGAGTCCCGCGAGCGCGGGACGGCGGCGGTCGAACGGCGCGGCGGCCGGGGGGTTCTTCATGTGCACCGGCGGCGGTGAGTCTAGTGGAGAAAGCGGATTCCGGTAGGCTACCGATTCACCGCGGAGCCTGCCCGAGCCGGAGAACGCGCGCATGCAGCCCACCCTCACTGAAGCCCCTGCCGATCCGCAGCCGGATCCGTTCGCCTCCCTCGCCGCCGAGCTCGCGCGCCGGCTCCCCGCCGAGGAGGTCGAGGGCGCTACCGACCTGCTGCGCCGAGCCTACGCCAGCACGCCGCCCGACGAGCTTGCCGAGCTCGGCGTCGACGCCGTCGTCGGTCCCATCGTGGCGCTCTGGAAGCTCGCGCAGGAGCGCCGGCCCGGGCAGGTGAACATCCGCGTCTACAACCCGACGCAGCAACGCGACGGCTGGGCCTCGCCGCACACCGCGATCGACGTCGTCAACGACGACATGCCGTTCCTCCTCGCCTCGACGAAGACCGAGCTGCAGGCGCAGCAGCGCGCCACCCACATGGTCCTTCACCCGGTGCTCGGCGTCGAGCGCGACGGCGACGGCAAGCTGCGCGCGCCTGCTGCCGCGCAGCGAGGGCGTCGGCGAGTCGTGGATGCACTTCGAGATCGACCGCGAGACGACCGGCGAGGAGGGGCACGCCGCCCTCGCCGCGCGGCTGCGCGAGGTGCTCGCCAAGGTGCGCACCGTCGTCGAGGACTGGCGGCCGATGATGGCGAAGGTGGAGGAGGTCGAGGCCGAGCTGCGCCGCGAGCCGCCGCCCGCCGTGCCCGCCGACGAGGTCGAGGAGGCCGCGGCGTTCCTGCGCTGGCTCACCGACAATCACTTCACCTTCCTCGGCTACCGCCGCTACCGGCTCGACCGCGCCGAGGACGGCAGCCACCTGCGGCTCGACGACGGCCCCGGCCTCGGCATCCATCGCGAGATGGCGCCGTCCGAGGAGCGCCGCGGCGCCCGCCTGCCCGATTACCTCGACAGCTGGCTGCGACAGCGTGAGCTGTTGATCGTCAACAAGGCGAGCACCAAGTCGGAGGTGCATCGGCCGGTGCACATCGACTCGATCGGCATCCGCCGCTACGACGCGCGGGGCAACGTCGTCGGCGAGGATCGCTTCAGCGGCATCTTCACCACCCGCGTCTACGGCAGCAGCGCGGCCTCGATCCCGCTCCTGCGCCGCAAGCTGCGCCGCGTCGTCGAGCGCGCCAACTTCACTCCCGGCAGCCACGACGCCAAGGGCCTCATCCACGTCATCGAGAGCTTCCCGCGCGACGAGCTGTTCCAGATCAGCGAGGACGACCTCTTCCGCATCGCGGTGGGGATCCTGCAGCTGCAACAGCGGCAGCGGGTGGCGCTCTTCGTCCGCCGCGACGAGCTCGAGCGCTTCATCTCGGCCCTCGTCTTCGTGCCGCGCGACCGCTACAGCTCCGAGCTGCGCGAGAAGCTGGGGAAGATCCTGGCGCAGGAGCTCGGCGGCCCCGTCGTCGCCTTCTACACGACCGTCGGCGACGCCGCTCTCGCGCGCGTGCAGTACATCCTCGTCACCACGCCGGGCGCGGTGCCCAAGCCCGACCTGCGGCAGGTGGAGGCGAGGCTCGCCACCGCCGCCCGCACCTGGCGCGAGGAGCTGCGCGACGGGCTGGTCGCCGCGCGCGGCGAGGAGGAGGGACTGCGGCTCCTCGGCGCCTGGGGCGAGGCGTTCCCCGCCGCCTACCGCGACCGCTTCGAGGTCGGCGACGCGCTCGCCGACGTCGAGGTGGCGGAGGCGATGCTCCAAAGCGGCGAGGAGTTCGCGGCGCGGCTCTATCGCTCGCCGGAGATGGACGCCGATCACGTACGCGTCAAGCTCTACCTCGCCGGCCGCCAGGTGGCGCTCACCGACGCGCTGCCGCTGCTCGAGAACCTTGGCGTGCGGGTGGAGGAGGAGCTGCCCTTCGAGGTGAGCGTCGCAGCCGCGGGCGAACAGGGCGGACGCGCCGTCTGGATCCACGATTTCGGCCTGGTGGCCCGCGGCGAGGCGGTCGACTTCGACACCGCCAAGCCGCTGCTCGAGGAGACGCTCCGCCGCGTCTGGCGCCACGAGCTCGAGAACGGCGTGCTCAACCGCCTGGTGCTCGCCGCCGGCCTGCACTGGCGGCAGGTCGGGATGCTGCGCGCCTACAGCCGCTACCTGCGGCAGATCGGCATGACCTTCAGCCAGACCTACATCGCCCAGACGATGGTGCAGCACCGCGAGGTGTCGCAGCTCCTGGTGCAACTGTTCTGCACCCTCTTCGACCCGGCGGGCGAGAAGGACGCGCGCTCGCGCGCGGCTGCCGTGCTGGCCCAGATCCGCGAGAAGCTCGAGACGGTGGCGAGCCTCGACGAGGACCGTATCCTGCGCGGCTTCATGACCGTCATCAAGGAGACGCTGCGCACCAACTTCTTCCAGAACGGGCCGGACGGGCACCACAAGCCCTACGTCTCCTTCAAGCTCGACAGCCGCAGCATCCGCCTGCTGCCCGACCCCAAGCCGCGCTTCGAGATCTTCGTCTACTCGCCGCGCATGGAGGGCATCCACCTCCGCGGCGGCATGGTGGCCCGCGGCGGCATCCGCTGGTCCGACCGCCGCGAGGACTTCCGCACCGAGATCCTCGGCCTGATCAAGGCGCAGATGGTGAAGAACGCCGTCATCGTGCCGGTGGGCGCCAAGGGCGGCTTCGTGGTCAAGAAGCCGGCGTCAGGCAGCCGCGAGGCGGTGCAGGCGGAAGGCATCGAGTGCTACAAGACCCTCGTCCGCGGCTTGCTCGACGTGACGGACAACATCGTCGACGGCGAGATCGTGCACCCGCGCGAGGTGGTGCGCCACGACGGTGACGACAGCTACCTCGTGGTGGCGGCCGACAAGGGCACCGCCACCTTCTCCGACATCGCCAACGCGCTTTCCGCCGAGTACCACCACTGGCTCGGTGACGCCTTCGCCTCCGGCGGCTCGGTCGGGTATGACCACAAGAAGATGGGGATCACCGCCAAGGGCGCCTGGGTGGCGGTGCAGCGCCACTTCCGCGAGATGGGGCGCGACATCCAGAGCGAGCCCTTCACCTGCGTCGGCGTCGGCGACATGTCGGGCGACGTCTTCGGCAACGGCATGCTGCTGTCGCGGCAGACGCGGCTCATCGCCGCCTTCGACCACCGCCACATCTTCGTCGACCCCGATCCCGACGCGGAGAAGAGCTTCGAGGAGCGCAAGTACCTGTTCGAGCAGCCGCGCTCCTCGTGGGCCGACTACGACCGCGCCGTGTTGTCGCCGGGCGGCGACGTCTTCGAGCGCACGGCCAAGCAGGTGACGCTCTCCGACGAGGCGGCGGCGGCGCTCGGGCTGGGCGGCAAGAAGAAGCTGACGCCCAACGAGCTGGTGCAGGCGATCCTCACCGCCAACGTGGATCTGCTGTGGCTCGGCGGCATCGGCACCTTCGTCAAGGCGTCGAGCGAGCGCCACGGCGAGGCCGGCGACCGCGCCAACGACCAGACGCGCGTCGACGCCACCCAGCTGCGCTGCAAGGTGGTGGGCGAAGGTGCCAACCTCGGCTTCACCCAGCGCGCCCGCATCGAGTACGCCCTCCACGGCGGCCGCATCAACACCGACGCCATCGACAACTCGGCGGGCGTCGACACCTCCGACCACGAGGTGAACATCAAGATCGCGCTCAACGAGGCGGTGCGCTCGGGCAAGCTTTCGGAAGAGGGGCGCAACGACTTGCTGCGCCAGATGACCGACGAGGTGGCGGCCCTCGTGCTGCGCGACAACTACCTGCAGACGCAGGCGATCTCGCTCACCGAGTCGATGGCGACGCCGCTGCTCGACCGCCACGCGCAGATGATCCGCGCCTTCGAGAAGTCGGGGCGCCTCGACAGGAAGATCGAGTTCCTTCCCGACGAGGAGGAGATCCGCCAGCGCGCCGCGGGCAAGCGCGGTCTCGTGCGCCCCGAGCTGGCGGTGCTCCTCGCCTACGCCAAGATCGCGCTCTACGAGGACCTGCTCGCCTCCGACGTGCCCGACGATCCGCTCCTCGCCGGCGACTTGCTGCGCTACTTCCCGCAGCCGATGGTCGAGGGCTATCGCGACGAGATCGAGCGCCACCGGCTGCGGCGCGAGATCATCGCCACCTACATCACCAACAGCACCATCAACCGCGTCGGCCCGTCGTTCGTCTTCCGCATGATGGAGTCGACGGGGCGCTCGGCGCAGGAGGTGGCGCGCGCCTACACCATCACCCGCGACGCCTTCGAGCTGCGCAAGGCGTGGGCGGCGATCGAGGCGCTCGACAACAAGGTGCCGGCGGAGCTGCAGACCCGCATGCTGCAGGAGGTGCGGCAGCTCACCGAGCAGGCGACGCTCTGGTTCCTGCAACGCTACGACGGTGCGCTCGACGTCTCGGAGGTGGTGGGCACCTTCGGCCCGCCGCTCCAGGAGCTGGCGCGCGAGCTCGAGGCGCTGCTGCCGCCGGCGGCGCGGCGCGAGCTCAAGAAGCGGGTGCGCGACTACGTGCGTCAAGACGTGCCCGAGAAGCTCGCGCAACAAGTGGCGGTGATGCGCGGGCTACTGGCGGGTCCCGATGTCGTGCGGCTGGCGCTGGCGATGGAGGCGCCGTCGGCGGCGGTGGCGCGCGTCTACTTCGGCGTCGGCGAGCGGTTGGGCGTCGAGTGGCTGCGCGCCGCGGCGGCGACGATCAAGGTGGAGACGCCGTGGCAGCGGTCCGCCGTCGAGGCCGTCGTCGACGACCTCTCGCTGCACCAGGTGGCGATCACCTGGCAGGTGCTCGCCGAGGCGGGCAAGAAGGCGGAGTGGCGTGAGGCGCTGCAGGCGTGGGAGGCGCGTCACCCGGCCGAGGTGAAGCGGCTCGACAAGCTGCTCGAGGAGCTGCGGACGCAGGAGGCGGTGGACCTGGCCATGCTGGCGGTGGCGGACCGGCAGCTCAAGGTGCTGTCGGAGCGGTAGCGGCGCTATCGCAGCGTGACTCGCCAGGCGACGAGGCGCTCGGAGGGCACGAGCGCCGGCGGTTCGGCCTGGCCGACTCGTTGCGCGGCGATCGCCGGGCAGGTGGCGGGCCGCGCCGACTCCAGCGCGACGACGGCGACGGCTCCGCCCGCGCGGTGGACCGCCAGGGCGAGGTCGGTGCAGAGCTCGTAGGGGTCCGGCTCGACGTCGTCGTCGGCCCGCCAGCGAACGAAGACGACGGGCTCGCCGGTTGCGAGCGAGCGAAGCGGCGCGCCGCGATAGGCGCCCACGGCGACCAGCGGTGGGTCGGGGAAGCCGAACGCCGGCAGGTCGCGCAGCGCCGGCGAAGCGAGCCGCGCTGCCACCGCCTTCGCTCCCGAGAAGGGACGCGCGAGGTCGGCGCCGAAGAGCCACGCCGCGGTAGCGACGTGCACGACGAGCAGCGCGGCGAGGACGCGCAGGAGCCGCCGGCGCGGCGCCGCCGGAAGCTCCGGCCGCGCGAGGGCGAGCCAGCAGCAGATGACGAAGAGCAGGAAGTGGTGTCCGTGGTGGCGCGCCCAGCCGACGTAGACGAAGTAGGTGAAGGCGAGGAGCGCCGCGCTGCCGATGGCGAAGAGGGCGCGCGCCCGGCGCTCGGCGAGCACCCACCAGCCGGCGAAGAGCAGCACCGGCGAGAGCGCGGCCGCCCAGATCGGACGCGGAGGTGCGTGCAGCACGAGCGCGCTGTTCCACGGCGTCACGGTCGTCGGGTCGGGGAAGGGCAGGTACGCCGCCAGCGCCGTGCCGAGCGTGCGGTAGAAGCGCGGCGCCGACCAGCCGCGGAAACCGCCGGCGTAGAGGGCGTCGGGCGCCGGCAGCATCTGCCAGAGCGCGACGGCGAGGCCGAGGCCCGCGAGCGCGAGGAAGGCGAGGATCGCAGGCGTTCTCCGGGTCCTCACCACCTCGACCGCGAGCACGGCCGTCATCGCCGCCGCGAGCAGCCACCCGTAGGGGTTGGCGTTGGCGAGCAGCGCGAGACCGGCGCCGAGGGCCATCCAGCGCCTCGGCTCTGTCGTCCACAGGTGCAACACCCCCCAGAGCGCCGGCAGCGCCAGCGCGTAGTTGCGGCTCAAGACGCCGTGCTCGAACAGTGGCAAGTAGCTGAAGAGGAACAGCGCGCGCAGCGGCAACGGGAACGGCGCCCAGCGCAGAAACAGCCAGGCTGCCGCGGCGACGATGACGAGGTGCAGCCCCTGCATCGCCACCGGCAACGCCGTCGCGTGCGCGAGCGGCCAGAGCAGCAGGTGCCAGAGCGCCGGATGCCCTTCGTAGTGCAGGTTGTCGAAGAGCGCCGGCAAGCTCGGGCTCGCTCGCGCGATCGCCCACGCCTGCAGCTCGTCGCGCCACATCTCGTGACGCGCCATGCCGAGGGCGACGAGCAGCACAAAAGCGGCGCCGATCCACGCCCGACTGTCGCCGATCCCTGCTCGCCGCGGGCTCGGCGGAGCGGCGGCGGAAGCGTCGGCGGTCTTGCCGGGCCGTGGCATGGCCGGTTGTGTATACTCGAAAATCCCGTAGCCGGGGCGGCCTCCCGGGTCCATAGCTCAGCGGTGAGAGCGTCCGGCTCATAACCGGCAGGTCCCTGGTTCGAATCCAGGTGGACCCACTCGGTCGGTGGACCCGTCGGTTGGAGCGGAAAGCCCGCCGTGAGATCGTCGGACGCCGGCCAGCCGTGCCCGGCAGCCTTCTGGGAGGATTTGCCGCGCCGATGGAGACGACGACCACCACGAGCCAACTGCGCACGATCGTGCGGCTGCAAGCGGCGCTCGACGCCCTGCGCCGCGCCGAGAAACAGCTCTCCGGCGTCCCGGAGTGGATGGAGGAGCTGCACGTCCAGCACAGCGCCCGCCTCGCCGAGATCGCCGCCGTCGGCGAGACCGCCGAGGCCGCCGCCCACGATCGCCGCAAGGCCGAAGCCGCCATCCAGGACGCCACCGAGAAGCTCAAGCACTACCAGCAGCAGATCAGCCTCGTGCGCACGCAGCGCGAGTACTCGGCGCTGCTCACCGAGATCGACACCGTCAAGGGCTCGATCAAGGGCCTCGAGGAGCAGGCGCTCGCCGGCATGGAAGGCTACGAGCAGGCGCAGTCGCGGCTGGCCGAGGAGCGCGCCGCCTTCGCCGATCTCGACTCGCGCTACCAGGAAGCGCTGCAGCGCTGGCAGAGCGAGCGTCCCGGCGTCGAGCAGCAGGCGGAGACGCTGCGCGCCGAGGTGGCGCAGCTGCGCGCCGAGCTGCCGCGCGGCGTGCTCACCAACTTCGAGCGCGTCTACGAGCGCCGCTCGGGCGACGCAGTGGCGCCGCTGCGCAAGAGCACGGCCGGCGGCGGCCAGATCTACCACTGCGGCGGCTGCAACTACCGCGTCCGCCTGCAGGTCGTGGGCGACATCCGCAACCGCGGCAGCCTGGTGCAGTGCGAGGGCTGCCGGCGCTTCCTCTACGTCCCCGAGGAAGCGTAGTTGCGTCCCACCTCTGACCCTGGGTTCCCCTGCTCCTCGAAGCGCAGGGGCTGGCCCGGCTCACTTCTTCGCGAACGGGCAGGATGACGACGGGCGAGCGCAGCGCGAGCGCGGCGAACGCGGGTGTTGCGAGCCGTACGGCCAAGGCCTGGTTCGACGGCGCTGCGCGCGGCAATCCGGGCGAAGCGGGGTTCGGCCTGGTGGTGGAGAGTGACGGCAACGTCGAGGAAGTCGCCGGCTTCCTCGGTCGCACCACCAACAACGTCGCCGAGTACAGCGGCCTGCTCGCCGCGCTGACGTGGGCGCGCCGGCATGCGGTCGAAGAGCTCCACGTCTTCGGCGACAGCGAGCTGGTCGTCAAGCAGCTGCAGGGCGCCTACAAGGTGAAGGCGCCGCACCTCGTGCCGCTCTTCCTGCGCGCGCTGGCATTGCGGCGCGAGATCCCGCGCGTGCGCATCCAGCACGTGCCGCGGGCCGAGAACAAGCGCGCCGACCTGCTCAGCAACCGCGCCATCGACGAGCGGGTGCCGGTGCCCGAGTGGCTGCGCGCGGCGCTGGGATGAGCGACGACGTCGCGGCGCGCGTGGCGGCGATCCGCGAGCGGATCGCCGAGGCCTGCGCGCGCGCCGGCCGCGACCCGGCGTCGGTGACGCTCGTCGCCGCCTCCAAGGCGCAGCCGGTCGAGCGCCTGCGCGCCGCGTCGGACGCGGGCGTGCGCGTCTTCGGTGAGAACCGCGTTCAGGAGGCGGCGACCAAGCGCGCGGAAATGCCGCCCGAGTGCGAGTGGCACCTCCTCGGGCCGCTGCAGTCGAACAAGGTGCGGCAGGCGGTCGACCTCTTCGCCACCTTCCACGCCATCGACCGGCCAAAGATCGCGCACGCGCTCGCGGCGGAGGCGGAGCGGCGCGGCGTCGAGCTCCAGGGCTTCGTGGAGGTCAACCTCGGCGGCGAGACGAGCAAGCACGGCTTCGCAGCCGAGGGCCTGGTCACGGCGCTCGCGCCGTTGCGCGCGCTGCCCGGCTTGCGACTCGTCGGCCTGATGGCGATCCCGCCGCCGGGACCCGATGCCGAGGCCTCGCGCCCCTGGTTCCAGAAGCTGCGCTCGCTATGCGACGAGCTCGCCGCAAGCCCGGGTTGGGAGTCGTTCCCCGGCGGGTTGTCGATGGGGATGAGCGACGACTTCGCGGTCGCCGTCGAGGAGGGCGCGACCCACGTGCGCGTCGGCACTGCCCTCTTCGGTCCCCGTTAGAGCCGGCGGGGCGAGGTGCGGGCGGGGGCGCCCCCTGCCCCTGGAGGGAGGGACCCGCGGCGCCGCGAAGCGGTGGCGCCCGGTCACCGGGCGCCCGAGCGGAGCGAGGCCGTGGGCGAGGGGGACGGGGGGTTAGGGGTGAGACGTAAAGCAGGGGAGGGGGTTGGGTGGGCGGTGGCAGCGGGCTGTGCCCGCGGGGGGCGTGTTAACATCTTTCGCTCCTGTCGCTTACGAGAACGACCGCGAAAGGCAGGCATCACCCATGGCCCTCACGCCGCTCGCCATCGGCAAGATGAAGTTCGCGCACGCCCTGCGCGGCTACGACCAGTCGGAGGTCGAGGAGTTCCTGGCCCAAGTGAGCGACGAGCTGGCGCGCGCCATGACCGAGGTCGAGCGCTACCGCGAGGACCGCGACCGCTCCGACCAGCGCCTGCGCGAGACCGAGAACCGCGAGCGCGAGCTGCAGGAAACATTGCTGCGCGCCCAGCGCGTCTCCGACGAGATCCTCGCCAACGCGCAGCGCGAGGCGCAGCTCCTGGTCAAGGAAGCCGAGCTCACCGCCGACCGGCTGGTGCAGCAGGCGATCGAGCAGGCGACCGGCATCGAGCGTGGCATGGCCGAGCTGCGCCACCGCCGCCGCGAGCTGCAGATGAAGCTCAAGAACACGATCGAGCTCTACAACCGCATCCTCGAGGCCGACATGGCCGAGGACCAGGAGCGCCGCGCCACCATCCACACCCTGCCGCGCGAGCGGCACCAGGGCTGACGGCACCGGGGTGAGCCTCCCGCCCGCGGTGCGCGATCGTTTCCCGGGCTACGACGAGGCGACGCTCCTCGACCTGGCGCATCGTTCGTTCGTGGCGCTGCGGTTGATGGAAGAAGGCAGCGGCGAGGAGCTGCGCTGGCTGCTGCGCACGGTTGGCCGCGACCCGCTCGCTGACCTCGTCGAGCGTCGCGGCGGCCGCGCGCTGTCGCGCCGCAGCCGCGCCTTCTGGGAGCGCGTGCTCGGCATCGCCAGCTCGCCACCGCATCCGCTCGCGCACGAGCTCTGGCCGCTCGCGTAGGGTGCGCTCTGCGCACCCGCTGAACGAGGCGAGCCGCCGCATTGGTGCGCAGAGCGCACCCCCCGAAACGTCGCCGGCCTGCTGAAGCGGCCGCGATATCGTCCGCGCGTGCTGCTGCCGCTCGCTTACCCCGATGCGCTCGCGACGGAAAGCGATCGTCTGCTCGCTCGCCTCGCGGCGCCGCTAGCCGACGCCGAGCTCTACCTCGCCGGCTCGGCGGCGCTCGCGCTCTACCTTGGCCACCGGCAGGTGCGTGACCTCGACCTGATGTCGATGACCAACCGGTTGACGCCACCCGAGCGGCGCGACCTGCTCCAGGCGGTGCTCGCCGCCGCGCCCGGGACCGAGGTCGAGACCGCGCGCGACGGTTTCCTCGCGATGCGAGCCATCGGCGAGGACGCAGCGGGCCGACCCGCCATCCGCTTCTACTACTACCCTTACCCGCTCGCCGACCCGCCGCAGGAGCATCGCGGCGTCGAGGTCGCCTCCGCCGTCGACCTCGGACTGATGAAGCTCGGCGCCATCATCAGCCGCGGCGGCCGGCGCGACTTCGTCGACCTCTATCTGCTCTGCCAGCGGCTGCCGCTCGGCGAGCTGCTCGCGCGCGCCGGCGACAAGTTCGGGCACGTCGGCGACTTCCCGCTGCAGGCGCTCAAGGGGCTCGCCGACCTCTCCGAGGTCGAGGGCGAGCCGATGCCGCCGCTGCTGCAGCCGCTCGCCTGGGAAGACGTCGAGACGTGGCTCGACGAGAGCGTGCGCGAGCTCGGTGCCGCGCACGTCGGCCTCGCCGCGGCGCAGGAGGCGCGGCGATGAGCGCCGGCGCCGCCGCCGCCGACCTGCTGATCACCAACCTCGCCGAGGTCGCCACGCCGCGCGGCGCCACGCCGCGCCGCGGCCCGGCACAGCGCGAAGTCGCGCGGCTGCGCGGCGCCGAAGTCCTCTGCCGCGACGGCCGCATCGCCTTCGTCGGCACCTGCGAAGAGCGCCGCGCGCGCTTCGGCGAGCTCGCCGATGTCGCGCGGCTCGACGGCCGCGGCGGGACACTCATCCCTGGCTTCGTGGATCCGCACACACACCTGCCCTGGGCGGGCACGCGCGAGGAGGAGTTCGCGCAGCGGCTCGCCGGCCGCAGCTACCAGGAGATCGCGGCGGCGGGCGGCGGCATCCTCTCCACCGTGCGCACCACGCGCGACGCCTCCGAAGAGGACCTGGCGCAGCTCGTGCGCCGCCGGCTCGACCTCATGCTCGCCCACGGCACCACGACCGCCGAGGCGAAGAGCGGCTACGGCCTCTCGCTCGACGCCGAAGCGAAGCAGCTGCGCGCCATCGCCCGCGCCGCCGCCGAGCACCCGGTCGACCTCGTGCCGACGCTCCTCGCCGCGCACGAGGTGCCGCCCGAGCACCGCGCCGACCGCGCGCGCTACGTCGATCTCGTCTGCGAGGAGATCGTGCCCGCCGTCGCCGCGCAACGCCTCGCCCGCTTCTGCGACGTCTTCTGCGAGCACGGCGTCTTCTCGGTCGCGGAATCGCGACGCGTGCTGCGCGCCGGCGCCGCGCACGGCCTGCTGCCGCGGCTCCACGCCGACGAGTTCGTCGACTCCGGTGGCGCCGCGCTCGCCGCCGAGCTCGGCGCCCTCTCCGCCGACCACCTGATCGCCGTCTCGCCGCAGGGCATCGACGCGCTCGCCGCCACCGGCACGACAGCGGTGCTCCTCCCCGGCACGTCGTTCTTCCTCATGAAGCACACCTACGCGCCGGCGCGCAGCCTCGTCGGCGCCGGCGTGCCGGTGGCGCTGGCGACGGACTGCAACCCGGGCTCCTCGTACACCGAATCGATGCCGATGGCGATCGTGCTCGCCGTCTTCGAGCTGCGCCTGTCGATCGAGGAAGCGCTCACCGCGGCGACCTTGAACGCCGCCTGCTGCCTGGGCCTGGGCGAGGAGATCGGCTCGATCGAGGAAGGCAAGCGCGCGGACTTGGTATTGCTCGACGCGCCCAACCTCCTCCACCTCGCCTACCACTACGGCATCAACCCGGTGGCGGCGGTGGTGAAGGCCGGGCGCGTCGTGCGTGAGACCGCGTTGCGCTAACGGCGCTCGATCACGCGCTCGCGTTCGACGGGAACTGTCGAGCTGGGAGGCGTGTCGGGCCGCCGCGCCCGGGTGACGCCGGTGATGATGCCGATGCCGAGCAGGACGATGGCGCCGACGAGGATCCACGTCTGCGACACGCCCAACAGGTAGGCGCCGTAGGCGAGGCCCCCGATGAGCACCGCGTATCCGATGACGTACAAGCCGTAGCTGGACATAGTCGTTCCTCCAGGAACGACGCCTGAGCAAGTCGCCTGCCAGCCCGCGCCGCAAACGGAGGCGCCTCCGCTGCCTACCGCACTTCCGGCGCCAGCTGGTCGGCCTGCGGGAAGAGCGGCCGGATGTCGACCGGCACGTCGGTAAGCCGGCCGATCGCCGCCTCCAGCGCCGGTGTCGCCACGCCGTACTTCTCGAGGAACGCCTTCGTCCCCGCGTAGTCGCCCAGCGCCTCGAGCATCAGGTACTCGCGCAGCAGGCTCCCGATGGCGCCTTCGAACTTGTCTTCGACGACACGGAACCGCCCGTCGGCGTCGACCGCGATGGCGCCCTTCTCCTGCAGGTAGTTGAACTGCGAGGCGACGCCCTGCCCATGCGCTTCGTGGAGGCCGAAGCGCGCCGAGCGGAAAAGACCGGCGAGGTAGGTCGCGGGCAGCGTGTCGAGCAGCTCCTGCGGCATCTTGCCGCGCTTCGCCAAGGCGAAGATGTCGTAGACGCCGAGCACGTCCGCCTTCGCCTCCTCGATCGGCGAGTAGAGCTCCTGCAGCTCGAGCCGCGCCTCGGTGTCCTTGCCGTCCTTCTTGATGCGGCCCGGGCCGAGGCCGTGGCCGAGCTCGTGATGGAGCACCTCGTTGAAGAACGCCTCGAACGCCAGGTGCGGCAGCTGGTCCTCGGCGAGCACGCGCGCCGCGATCGGACGCAGGATCTGCTCGTACTTGGCGCGCAGCATGTTGTGCAGCAGCACCTTCTTGCTGCCCTTCGCCTCGCGCACCCGTTCGTCGTTGGGCAGGTTGAAGGCGACCGTCTGCACGGCCTTCTTGCCGTCGCCGGCCGAGAAGACCAAGTCGACGACGCGGATCGGGCTCTCGCTGCCGCGCTGGAGGTTCTTGTGCTCGTCGGGGATCGGCAGGTTGCGCTCGAGCCAGGGCAGCTCGGCCTTGTACATGGCGAGCTTTGTCGACTCGGCGGGGATGTCGATGGTGACGTAGGCCTCGAACGCGGTCTTATAGCCGAAGAGCCCGTCCTCATAGGTTTCGTAGGGCCCGATCGTCACCTCGACCGGCGCGTCGAGGTCCATCCATGCCATGTCGCTCGCGTAGTAGTCGTCGGACGCGAAGGCGTCGGCGCGCAATTCGAGGAAGCGGCGCAGGGTGGCGTTGCCGGTGGCCGCCGCGGCGGCGCGCAGCCGCTCGGCGGCGGGGCGCAGCAGCTCGCCGTACTCCTGCGCGTAGGGGACGGCGACGAGCCCGCCGTCCTGGCGGCGGATCACCGTGAAGCCGGAGCGGAAGGCGTCGGCGTCGCCGGGGTGGGCGGCGATCCAGGCCTCGAAGTCCTCCTTCGAGAGGTCCTCGGGGTAGAAGCCCGCGCCCTCGGGGTGCGGCGTGCTGCCGATGAACGGTTCGAAGCCCTTCAAGCGGTCCCAGGGGCCGAAGTTGATGGCGTAGTACTCGCGCGCCGCAGCGGTGTGCGGGCCGTCGTAGGCAAAAACCTGATCGCGGAGCGCCGGGTTGCCCGTCCACACCTGGCGCAGGTAGACCTCGTCGAGGAAACGCGACGCTGCGATCAGCTCGCCGAGGGCGCGGATCTCGCTCTCCGGCAGACCGCTGAGCTCGGCGGTGAGCGGCGTGCGCGCGAACTGGGTGACGCGCGCCTCGACGTCGGCGGCGACGGCGAGCGGCGGCGGCGTGGGCTCGGGAGTCGGCGTCGGCGCCGCGGGAGCGCTCGTCGGACCGGTGCCGCGCCCGGCGCAGGCGGCGAACAGGACGAAGGCGAGGGAAGCGAAGGCGGGCAAACGCGTCGAGCGCATCGGGTTCCTCCTCACCGCGATTGTATGGGGCGCGCCGCGAGCGTGGCGGCGCAGCGAGAACGCGCCGCGCCTCGATGCGTCGCGTCGCCGCGCCGCGGGCTCGACGCGCGCCGCGCTACGCGCCGCCGCCGCAGCGGCTCGCCGCCCGTGCCGCGAGGTCGAGCAGCTGCTGCCCCTCGAGCTGCCGCGTGTGCTTGCCGCTGACGAGGAAGGTGAGCGCCACCTCCTGCTCCGACGCCGCGTCCGCGTTCAACGTCTGGCGCAACCCCGCCGGCAGGTCGCGCGGCAGGTAGCCCCACACTTCGACGCGCAGGAGCCGCGTCGCCCGCCCGCCTGCCGTCGTGCCGCCCTGGAGCTCCGGCGTGCGCTGCTGCGCGTAGCGCAGGAAGCGCGGCGGCCCGAGCAAGAGCAGCGCGCCGCCGCGCGGAGTGAGACTGCCGCGGACGCCGTCCTCCTCGTAGAGCCGGTCGGCGGCGGCGACGCGCTCGGCGAAGAGGCGCGCGAACGGGTTGTCGTCGTCGTCGGGGTCCGCGTCGCGGCAGTCCCAGAAGCGGCCGAGGAAGGCGGCGAAGTCGGCGTTCGTCTTCACGTGCGCCAGGCCGTCGCGGTCGTCGGCGAGGAGCAGCCAGCGCGCCGGGCCCGCGCCCCAGGCGCGCGCCGTCTCGGCGGCGGCGGAGCCCATCGGCCGGCAGCCGATGGCGGCGCTGCCACTGGCGCAAAGCGCCAGCGCGAGGAGCGCGGCGGCGCGTTCCATGACGATGTTCCGCTATGTTCTCCCGCCAGGCGCCGCGGGCGAAGCGCCCGCGAGCGCCGTCAGTGCCTCGCTGCGGATCCGCTCAATGCACGGCGTCGCCGGCCGGGTCCTGCGCCTCGACGATGGGCCCGAAGCTCTCCTCGTAGCGCGCCACGTTCGCCGCCAGCGCCCGCACGATGCGCTTCATGTGGCCGGGGCTGGTGACGATGCGGGCGCAGACCATGCCCTGCGGCGGCACCAGGTTGATGAAGTCGAGGATGAACTCCTCGCGCGTGTGCGTGATGCGCAGCAGGTTGGAGTAGCGGCCCTTGAGCTCCTCGTCGGCGATCTTGATCGCGACGCCCTGAGGCTCCTGAGGCTCCTCGGCTTCGGCCATGATTCCTCCCGCGGGATCTGGAGGCATCGTACCCTACGCCGGATGAACAAGACGCTGCGCCTCCTCGCGCTACCCCTGACGGACGTCCTCTACGGCCAGCAGCGCACGCTGGCGCGGCCGCGCGATTTGGCCTGGCTGCTCGGCGGGCTTCTGCTCGGCTGGTGGGTGTACGTGCCGCTCCACGAGCTGCTGCACGCCTTCGGCTGCCTGGCGACCGGTGGTGAGGTGTCGCGGCTCGAGGTCGACCCGCTCTACGGCGGCGCGCTGCTGGCGCGCCTCTTCCCGTGGGTCGTCTCCGGCAGCGAGTACGCCGGACGCCTGTCGGGTTTCGACACCGGCGGCAGCGACGCCGTATACCTCGCCACCGACTTGGCGCCGTTCCTGTTGACGCTCGTCGCGGTGTGGGCGCTGCGGCGCGCGGCGCGGGCGGGGCGGCCGGGCCTCTTCGGGATGGCGGCGCCGTTCGCGCTGGCGCCGTTCCTGTCGTTGACCGGCGATGCGTACGAGATCGGCTCGGTGCTGGTGACGCGGCTGCCGCCTTGGAGCACGGCGGCGGCGCTCCTGCGCGGCGACGACGTCGGCCTCGTCGCCGAGCGGCTCGCCGCAGCACCCGCCGCGCCGTGGGCGGGATTCCTAGTCGCCTGCCTCGTGGGCGTGGCGTGGGCGTGGATCACCTACTGGCTGGGCGGCGCGGTGGCGCGGGCGCTCGGCGAGCCGCCGATCGCGGCGCCGGTCGCCAATGCTGATGGCGCGCCGGTCGTCGCCGACGCGCCGCGCAGCGAGACCGTGAGCTCGTCGACCGCGAACTGCCAGTAGCGCTCGGTCGCCAGCACGACGCGGTCGACATCGCGATAGTCGGCGGCCAGCCAGACCGGGCCGAGCACCGACAACACCAGCTCGTCGTCGGCGACGAGCACGCCGTCGCGGTAGGCCCGCACGTGCAGCTGCTCGCCGTGCGCCTGCTCCAGGGCGGCGCCGAAGTAGGCGCCGTGAAAGTCGAAGCGCTCGCGTCTCGAGATGGTCGCCACGAACCCTGAGCTGTTGTAGCCGACGTAGCGGCCGGAGGCGAGCGTGTTCACGTAGCCGGGCGCGTGGTCGGGCCACACGGCGTCGATGACGTTCATGTAGTCCCAGTCGAGGCCGGCGACGCCGGAGGGAATCTTGGCGGTGTAGACGCCGGTGACGGAGTCGAAGTCGACCACCTGCGCGCGGCCCGACGTCGGCGCCGGCAGTTCCTGCCCGAGCACCAGCCCGCCGACGTGGACGGGAGCGTCGCGGACCTCGACCACGCGCACGAGCGGGAACGGCGACGCTGCGGCGCGCACGGCGAGTCGCCATCGGCCCGGCACTGCCGCGATGGTGAACGTGCCGTCTGCCGCCACCGTGACGGCAGCGCGGCGCCCGCCCGGCCCCTCGACCTCGACGCGGGCGCCAGGCGCGGCGCCGAGGGAGCCGTCGGCGCGGCGCCGCAGACACCTGCCGGCGAGCGACAGCTTGGGCGCCAGACCGAACGGCTTGATGGGGTCGCGCGAGACGAGGTCAGCGGGAGCGCCGGCGAGCTCCTCGACGTGGCTCGTCTGCTCGGCGTTGCGCGAGGTGAGCTCCCAGCCCGGCGGCACGAGGAGACGAAACTTGTACTCGCCCGGCCGGCGGATGAGGGCGTGGCGCTGCCGCCGCGACAGCGCGAAGTTGGCGAAGCCGGTGAGGTTCGAGCGCGCGATCGACCGCTTGCCGTCCGGCCTCGTCATCTCCAACGCCACCCAGGTCATCGGCAGATCGCCGACGTCGAGCCGTCCGCTGCGATTGCGGTCGCGGTAGACGTAGCCCGAGTAGCGCAGGCCGCTGCCGGACGGCGCCAACCCGCCGTCACGAGCGCGATACGAGCCGCCGTCGGCGCGCGGCCGCGACCGCCACCAGCGGGCGAAGTCGAAGAGCAGCAGCGCCACGCCGACGACGAGCAGGGTCGCTACGGCGAGCCTGCGCCAGTGCGTCGGCGGCCGCAACGCCAAGCGGCGCTACTTCTGCTTGTCGCGGTGACGCGACAGCAGCCAGGCGCCGCCGACGGAGAGCGCGCCCGCCAGCGCCGCCAACCCGAAGCCGTCCAGCGTCGGGATGCCGAGCTGCGACGAGTTGCCGGCGCCTTCCGCCTGCGCCAGCACCTGCGCCGCCGTCAACAAGGATCCGACCGCAGCCACGCCCACCGCCCGCAGCGCTACCGTCTTCATGCCGTATCCCCTCCGCTGAAAGAAATGAAGGTGAAGTCGGCGCAGCATACGAACGGCGCTGCAGGGCGTCAATCGTCCGCCGCGTTAGAAACGACGAGTCGACGGTTAGCCCGCGCCGCGGGCCCACTTCACGCGGTCGTCGAACTTCCAGCGGTGCGGCGGCCGGTAGACGCCGATCGCCGCGTCGGGAGCGGTGACCGAGAGCGACAACACGCGCTTGCGGTAGTCGTAGGGCGCGCCGTCGCGCGCGTGCACCGCCACGTCGACGACGTACTCGCCGGCGGCGAGCAGCAGCGACGGCACCTCGACCCGCACCGTCGTCGCACCTTCGAGACGACCGGGCTCGAAGCCCTCGAGGTCGGTGTTCGTCCCCCACACCTCGACGCCGCGCGGCGTCGAGAGCGCGACTCCGAACACGAAGTCGTCGAGCGGCTCGCGCGCCTCGACGGCGATCTCGAGCGTCACCGCCTCGCCGCTCTGCAGGTGATAGCGCTCCTCGCCGCCGACGAGCAGCCGCACGCTCGCGATCTCGGCCTGCCGCGATCCCCAGCGCAATGTCTCCTCGCCGTCGGCGCCATCTCCCGTCGAGCTGGCGTCGTGCTCCGCCGGCCGCTCCGCCTCCTCCTCGCGCCGCTCCTTCTCCTCCCGGTGCCGGCGCCCCTCCTCTTCGGCCACCGCCTGTCGATACGCGTCGGCCACCCGCCGCGGCTCGCCGACCATCTTCGCCTTGCCGTGGTCGAGCCAGAGCACGCGGTCGCAGATCCCTTCCATCAACGACAACGAGTGCGAGACGAGGAGCAGCGTGCGGCCGGCGGCGAGCAGCTCTTCGATCTTTCTCAGGCAACGGTGCGCGAAGGCCTCGTCTCCCACCGCCAGCACCTCGTCGACGAGCAGCACGTCGGGCGAGGTGTGGATGGCTACCGCGAAGCCGAGCCGCACGTACATCCCCGACGAGTAGGTCTTGACCGGCTCGTCGATGAAGTCGGCGAGCCCCGAGAACTCGACGATCGAGTCGAGCCGTTGATCGACCTCTCGCCGCGACAGGCCGAGCACGGCGCCGTTGATGTAGACGTTCTCGCGTCCGGAGATCTCGGGGTGGAAGCCGGCGCCGAGCTCGATCAACGCGGCGACGCGGCCGTCGACGGTGACGGTGCCGGCGTCGGGACGCAGCATGCCGGCGACGAGCTTCAGCAGCGTCGACTTGCCGGAGCCGTTGCTGCCGATGAAGCCGAACGCCTCGCCCTTCTTGACGGTGAAGGACACGTCGGAGAGGGCTGCGATCGCCTCCTCGGGGGAGAGCCCGCGAACGAGGCTCCCTTCGAGCAGCGCGCTCTTCAGCGTGCGCAACTGAAAGCCCGGCGCCATCCGCCGGTACGACTTGTAAAGGCCGCTGACGATGACCGCTGGCTCGCGCTCGCGCTTGCCGGCCTTCAAACCGCCTCCACGAGCGTCTGCGACAGGCGCTCGAAGAGCCAACTCCCTATCGCCCAGGCGACGAGCGCGAGCCCCGCCGCCTGCAGCCACAACCCCGGCCCCGGAACGTGGCCGAAGAAGAGCAGCTCCTGGTAGAGGCGGATGAACGGCGTCAGCGGATTGGCGGCGACGAGCAGCTGCAGCGGCCGCACGCTGGCGATCGTCGACAGCGGATAGAGGATCGGCGTCAGGAAGAAGGCGAGGGTGAGCAGATTGGCGAGCAGGTCGCGTACGTCCTTGAAGTGGACGTTGAGCGCCGACAGCGCGAGCGCGAGGCCGGCGGTGAACGGCAGCTGCAGGGCGACCGCGGCGGGCAGCAGCAGCACGCTCCACCCTCCCACCGGATGGTGCAGCCCGAAGCGCGCCACGGCGAGCGCCACGAGCAGCACCGGCAGCGCCAGCAGGTAGTGCGCGAGGCTCGCCAGCGTCGAGACGACGGGCAGCACCTCGGCCGGGAAGACCGCCTTGCGCAAGAGACCGGCGTTGGCCGACAGCGACACCGTGCCGTCGAGCAGCGCCGAGGAGAACCAGATCCACGGGAAGAGCCCGGAGAGCAGGAACACCGCGTACGGCTGCACGCCGCCGGCGCGGTTGCGGAACACCAGGTCGAAGACGATCGTGTAGACAGCGAGCAGCAGCAGCGGGTTGACGAACGACCAGAGGAAGCCGAGCAGCGACCCGCGATAGCGCGCCTTGAGCTCGCGCGAGGTGAGGGTGAGCAGCAGCCCGCGGAAGTGGAGGAGGCGCGAAAGCATTGCGGTCGACTAGGTTCGCTGTGGCGGGGCCGGGTGGTGGCGCCCCCTGCCCCTGGAGGGGCAGGGGGTCGGGGGGTGAGGGGTGGAGTGCAACCTAGTCGAGGTCGAAGGGCCGCGGCGGCGGCACGTCCGCCGGCTCCTCCTCGGCCCGCCGCAACGCCTCCTCGAACTTCTCGTCGAGCAGCCGCGAGCGGTCCTTCATGGCAGCCTTCTCCTGCTCGAAGACCGCCTCCGCCCGCGCCTTGCTCTCGTCGAGGCCGCGCAGCAGGCTGTCGAAGTCCTTGCCGCCGGCGAGCGGCTTCTTCGCCGCGCGGTGCGAGAGCACCTCGCCGGTCTCGCCGTCGACGACCAGCTCCGTCTCGCAGTCGGGACAGCGCACGTGCAACCGCTTGCCGGGCATCGTTCGGATTCTAACGCGCTGCTGCAGAGGCTAAGATTTCGTGGCGAGCCGATGCGCCTCGGCGCGCTCGGCTCCACTCCAGCCCGGCGTGGCGGCGACCGTCGCCGCGCCACCCTCGCGGCGGCTCCGCTGCTCGCCGCGCCAGCATCGAAAGGAGGCAACCCGGTGAGGCATCGCATCGCCATGGCGACCGCCGCGAACGGCAACCGGCGCGTCCCGCGCCGCGCGCTGCTCGGCCTGGCGCTCGCCCTCTCGCTCGTGCTTCCCGCCGCGGCGCACGCCGCCGCCGGGGACATCTTCCCGTACGAGGTCCACCAGCGGACGCTCGGCAACGGCCTCAAGGTGATGGCCATCCCCTTCGACAGCCCGGGGATCGTCGCCTACGTCACCGTCGTGCGCACCGGCTCGCGCGACGAGGTCGAGCCCGGCCACTCCGGCTTCGCCCACTTCTTCGAGCACATGATGTTCCGCGGCACCAAGAAGCACCCCGCCGACGAGTACAACGAGGTGCTCAAGGGGATGGGCGCCGACAGCAACGCCAACACCAGCGACGACCGCACCTTCTACTACATCGTCGGCCCGGCCTCGAAGCTGGAGACGATGTTCGACCTCGAGGCCGACCGCTTCATGAACCTCGAGTACGCCGAGGACGCCTTCCGCACCGAGGCGGGCTCCATCCTCGGCGAGTACAGCAAGAGCGCCTCGAACCCCTTCCAGCCGCTCGACGAGAAGATGCGCGAGCTCGCCTTCCAGGAGCACACCTACAAGCACACGACGATCGGCTTCCTCGCCGACGTCAAGGACATGCCGAACCAGTACGAGTACAGCCTGAGCTTCTTCAAGCGCTTCTACCGGCCGGAGAACAGCACGCTGCTCGTCGTCGGCGACGTCAAGCCCGAGCAGGTCTTCACGCTGGCCGAGAAGCACTACGGCCCGTGGAAGCGCGGCTACGAGGCGCCCAAGGTCGCGACCGAGCCGCCGCCCACCGGGCCGCAGCGCGCGCACCTCGACTGGCCGAGCCCGACCAACCCCTACATCATGGCCGGCTACCGCACGCCGGCGTTCGCGCCCGACCGCACGTGGGCGGCGCTCTTCGTCATCGAGCAGCTGCTCTTCGCCGAGACGGCGCCGCTCTACCAGGACCTCGTCGTCGACAAGCAGTGGGTCGACTTCGTCGCCGGCGAGGCCGATCCGCACCGCGATCCGTTCCTCTTCGGCATCTACGCGCGGACGCGCGGCGACGAGCTGCTGCCCAAGGTCGAGAGCAGGATCCACGAGGCGCTCGCGGAGCTGCAGAGCAAACCGGTCGACACGGCGCTTCTCGATCGCATCAAGTCGCACCTGCGCTACGGCTTCGCCATCTCGCTCGACAGCCCGATGGCGGTGGCGCGGCAGGTGGGGCAGGTCCTCTGGCTCACCGGCGACGTGCCGGCGTTGAACCAGCTCTGGCGCGAGATCGAGGCGGTGACGCCGCAGGACGTGCAGAAGGCGGCGAAGGAGATCTTCCAGGAGAAGGGGATGACGGTGGTGACGCTGTCGCATCCCAAGTCGGCAGCGCCGGCGGGCAGCGCCGGCAAGGAAGGAGGTGCGCGATGAGCCGTCGCCGTTCGCTTTCGTGGATCGCAGCGGCCACCGTCGCCGCGCTTGCTTGCGCGTCACTCACGGCGCCGGCGTTCGCGCAGGAGCCGGCAGTCGAGGTCGCGCCACAGGTGGAGGAGTCGCTAGGGCCGCCGGCCAAGGGTGGGGCGCGCGACGGCAAGGAGGAGCCGCGGATCACCGTGCCGGCGACCGCCGACGCGCCGGGCGGCACCGGCATCGAGCTGGTGACGCTGCCCAGCCCGCAGTCGCCCATCGTCGCCATCCGCGCCTTCTTCCGCACCGGCTCGATCGACGACCCGGCCGGCAAGGAAGGCCTCGCCGACCTGACGGCGAGCGTCATCGGCGAAGGCGCGACGACCAAGCGCTCGTACAAGGACCTCGTCGACGCGCTCTACCCGCTGGCCGCCAACGTCGACGCCAACGTCGACCGCGAGGTGACCTTCTTCAGCCTCGTCGTCCACCGCGAGAAGCTCGACGAGGCGACAGCGCTGCTCGCCGAGGTGCTCACCCAGCCGGCGTTCGCCGCCAACGACCTCGAGCGCCACCGCAAAGACTCGCTCTCGTACCTGACGACGACGCTGCGCGCCGCCAACGACGAGCTGCTCGGCCTCGAGGCGCTGCAGCAGCAGATCTACGCCGGCCACCCCTACGGCCACTCGCCGGCGGGGACGGTGCAGGGCCTCCAGGCGATCACCGTCGACGACCTCAAGCGCTTCTACCGCGAGCACTACACGACCGGCAACCTCTGGCTCGGCGTCGCGGGCGGCTACCCCGAGGGCTACCCGCAGAAGCTGGCGCAGGCGCTTGCTGCTTTGCCGAAGGGTGGCGCGACGCAGCGAGCGCTGCCGCAGCCGCCGCAGCCGAGCGGGCGCGAGCTGGAGGTCATCGCTAAGGAGACGGCCTCGACCGGCATCCACCTCGGCTACCCGCTGCCGATCACCCGCGCCGACGCCGACTACTACCCGCTGATGGTCGCCAACAGCTACCTCGGCGAGCACCGCACCTTCAACGGCCGCCTGCAACAGGAGCTGCGCGGCAAGCGCGGTCTCAACTACGGCAACTACAGCTACGTCGAGCACTACGCGGCGCCGCCGTTCACCACCAACCCGACGCCCAACGTGCCGCGGCGCCAGCAGTACTTCTCGGTGTGGGTGCGGCCGGTGCAGCCCGACAAAGCGCAGTTCGCCCTGCGCGGCGCGCTCCACGAAGTGCAGCAGCTCGCCGACAAGGGGATGACGAAGGAAGAATTCGAGCTCACGCGCGACTACCTGGTGGGCTACTCGAAGCTCTGGGCGCAGACCCTCTCGCGGCGCCTCGGCTTCCTCCTCGACAGCAAGTTCTACGGCACCCCCTACTGGATCGACGAGATCGGCAAGCGACTCGGCACGATGACCGTCGAGGACGTCAACCGCGCGGCGAAGAAGTACCTGCAGACGGCGAAGTGGGAAGGCGTCATGGTCGCCGGCGACGCCGCGGCGCTGAAAGCGAAGCTCGAAGGCGACGCGCCCTCGCCCATCACCTACGCCAACGCCGTACCGCCGGACGTGACGACCAGCGACCAGACGATCCAGAAGCTGCCGGTCAAGCCGACCAAGGTCGAGGTCGTGCCGGTGGCGACGATGTTCGAACGCTGACGCCGGCTCTTAGGGCAGGAGTCGTAAAACCCCGTGCGAGCAGCGACGGGGCGCTTCAGCTGAAGCCCATGGTCCGACCAAACCCCGAACGGGGGTCTTTGTGCGGGAACGCACAAGCGTTCTTCTCATCGTCGCGGATCGGGTCATAGAGCAGGATGACTCGCCCGCTGGAAGCGCGGCGCCGCGGCCCGCTGCCGATTCTCTTTGCTGCCTTCGCCTGCTTCGGTCCACTCTTGCTCTTTTTCATGACCCTCCCCCGGGTGCCAGACGCACCGCTCCTCGCAAGTATCGCAAGTACCGCAAGTATCGCACCAGCCAGCGAGTCGGTTGGCTGACACCTGGGAACAGCATATCCAAGTCCAAGCATTCTGACATACTTAAGATCTCTACGTCATTGGGGGCTGAAATCGCCGGGCGTCGGCCTGGCCCGTGCCAAATCGGCACGAGTTCTATGGTTGCCGGTGGCTCACGAGCCGCCAAGGGGTGGGGTATGGCTGGAAAGCTGCGATTCCACGATTCCGTCCTCAACGTCGCGCTGATCGCTGCCGGCCCCGACGCGCCGGTGGACAAGGCTCGGAACTTCGACGACGCCGTGCGCGAGCTGCGGAAAAGCTTCACCGTCCCGTCCCGGATCGAATGGCTGGACGGTTACCCTGCCGCCGACGACGCCACCTGGGCCGGTTTTCAACGCTACTACAACCCGTTGACCTACGCCTGCCTGGGCGCTTTCGACGTCGCCACGGTCTACCTGTCCCCGAACACCGGCCAACCGCGCCCGCGTGCCAATCAATGGCCAGGCTCAGGGCTCTACCTCAACATGTGCCTTCTTCCGGACCTCGGGAGGAAGTGCCCCAATGCGGACTTCATCAAGGGGTATTGCCAGCCGTTTCCGCAGGGCGACGCCCTGCCGCTCGAGCGCCGTTTCCTCCTGATATCCAAGCTGAAGCTGAACTCGCCGGCGGTGTGGCCGCAGAACGACGAGGAGCCGCAGCTTGAGGCTCACGCCTTGGTGTCGCGCGTAGCGAAGTAGCGACCGAGGGGTCGGCGACAAGGCATGCCGGGTCGACCTCGGGCATCAGCCTTGGGCTCGGCTGGAGCGAGATCGTGGTGGTCGCCAACTCCTCCTCGATCGCCGCCCTCCTACACCTCCTGTGGGCGCTGCGCTGCCTGCACGCACCCGTCGCATGGAAGACCAATACGCGGGAGGTCGGCCACTGCTTCTCGACCTCGCTTTCGACCATCGCCTACGACTACCGCATCGACGAATGTGCCGCGGCGGCCAAGCCGCCGAGACCCGCGCGACTGGTGGCGGAGGCGCGTGTGTTGGCCAAGCAATTCTCGGAAGGCCCCCGAGTGTCATTGGACCCAGTGTCAGTGCAAACCGCTTTCAGCGTCTTCCCGGGCCATGAGGCCCTGCTGTCGAAGGTCTTCACTGCGGCCGAGAAGGGTCTGGCCCGCGCCACCGGAGGGAAGCGACCCGCCGGCCAAGGCGCCAGTGGAATCGTCGGCCGGGCGGATCTCGCCGGGCCGGTCATCCGCACTCCCGATCAGCTGTCCGAGGTCGAGGCTCTGCTCTACTCTCGCTGCTGCGTCGCATCGCCCTGCGCACCGACGCCAGCAAGGGAACCTACGATCCCGACGGCCTACTGAACTTCTATGCTTCGAGCACCAACGTCGGTCTGAGCTCGATCGTCGGCGATGCGGCTGGCGCCATTCCAGACCGCCACTACCTGGAGAGCGCCAGCAGCTACAGCATGGAGGGCGCGCAGGCCCTCAATACCAGCCTGAACGAAGCGGTCGATCAGCTCGCCACGTCCCTGCGCGTCCTCCAGGTGCCGTACTCGCGCACCGAGCAGATCCTCCATTTGGTGGCCAAGTACCTCTGGACGACCAAGATCGATGTGCTCTGGGAGGACGCGGCGCCCTTGGCGCCGCTGGTCTTCTCGCTCCGCAACCACTTGCGCGACCTCTGCGCGTGGTTCGAGGCCATCTCCCTGCGCGCCCGCCGCTCGAGAGAAAGGACGCGCTCTCGGGCGAGGCGCCGCACACCCGCACGGCGGTCCGCATCCGCGAGCGGCTCGGCGTCCTCTTGGTGCGCGAGCTGCCCTCCTTGCTCGATGCGTTCCGCACCAACTTCCAGTATCGGCACATGGGCGGCTACCTGACCGACCAGTTGCCCGACATCAACCTGCGGTATTTCGGCTCGGTGCATCAGATCCTCAACATCACCAACATGGTGCTCGACATCCTGACCCTGGCCGTGCTCGGCGAGCGGGCCTGCGTTGCCACCACCGGCGATCCATGGTCCGATATCGAGAGCGGCGGAGGTGCGTCCCTGCGCGTCACGCCGCACCACAACACACGATGTTGCTGGAGTCGTTGGGTCATGAGGTCGGTCACCTCTGGTTCCTGGAAATGCGCCGCGAGCGAGAGAGTCGGCGCGAGCGCGCCGTGTTGGGGAATCCACCGCAGTCGAAGTGGGCAGTCGGCTGCAGCGCGAGCGACAGCTACGTCCGAGTGCAGAACGCCTTCTACGCCGTTATCGACGCGGGTTTCTTCGGCGACATCGACAAGAACAACTACCTCATCGAGACCCTCGCCGATTACGTGGAGTGGCGCCTCCTCGGTTGTGGCTTCGAGGAATGGAGCCGGAGCTTCCTGTTCCGCAACCTGCTGCTGGCACCCCTCATCCACCAGGATGCCCGCGCAGAAGATCGGGCGCCGCGCGACCCCGACCGCTGGTGCCGGGGCCGGCGCACGAGTACCTCGAGGCAGGGGTCCTGCGGGCGATCGGTGTCTGCGTCCTGGAGAGCCTGGAGCAATGGGGCCCGGGCACGCGCTACGAGGACCCTTGACGGAGCTGCGCACGGGGCGCCTGAGGACCCGGGAGCACCTCGCGGGCGTGTCTAGGAGAGGCAAGGACCTCGAGCGGTCCGAGAAGGGAGGCACGACCGTGAGCAGACGGAGAGTCACCCACAGCCGCAAGGATCGAGCGATCGAAAGACATCACGGCGCTCTGCAATCCTAGCGAGATTTGGTCGCCGCGCGCGAAGGCAGACGCCATCGAGCGGACATCGAGAACGAATTGCACACGTACTTCGTCCGCAGCCCGCGCGGGGAGTCTGCCGAGGTACGACAGTCGTCGTCAAGTCGAGAGGCGGAATGGATCAAGACTACTTGACGCGACGGATCCGTCGACAACCTTGGCGGGTGCAGCCGCAACCGGCAGCCGCGGCCCAGGCCCTCCAGCTGAAGAAGCTGCCGACCCCGGACACGCTGCTGTTCCAGCGCGGGGCGATCTATCCCACTCGACCCGCAGTGGCCGAGACCATGGTGCGCGCAACGGCGGAGTTTCTCGGCCGCTGCCTCCTGGTTCTGCCGGGTTGGCGGAAGCAGCTGCTCCAACGCATCGCCAGGCTCGAGTCGTGATCCAACCGCTGCTCGGTCAGATGCGGGCTGGCAGGGACATGCAGTCCTTTGCCGAAGCCGTGGTGGACGGGAGGGTGTGCGTCGTGTTGGGGGCCGGAGCGAGTCAGGAGCTCTCCGGGTGCCTGGCTGGGGTGGCCTGGTGGGAGAGCTTCTGCAAGAAGGCTGGCGTGCCGGTGCCCAAAGACCCCGGTGTGTCCTGACGTACCAAGAACGAACTTGGACGAGCCTGCCGGACTGCTGGGTGGCGGAGATCTGGCACGAGCGGGTGCCGATCGGTTGGACCCGTTGGAGCGGCGACCGCCGCAACCTTCTACGCCGGACGGCCCCTCGGCCACCTTGGTCGGCTCGTCATCGCTTGCGCAGCCATGGCGCCGAAGCAGCCGTTCCACGCGATCTCTTACAACTACGACACGCTGTTCGAGGAAGCTGTCGCGGCGCTGGGCGCACCGGTCGAAGCCATCGTCGAGGGGCCGCGCCTCGCGTGGACTTCCCGGCGGCCGGTCGACCACCGGGGCGTCCTGTGGCCCGCAGGCGGTAGGCCCGCAACCGTCAGGGTGCTCCATCCACACGGCTTGCTGCCGCGGCCCGCCCGTCGGTGGCTGGGTACGCCGCGTCCGATGCCCGAGGCCCCGGTCATCCTGTCCGAGCAGGACTATGAGAAGCGCCGGGAGATGCGCGGCCATCCGATGAACATCGCGCAGATCGAAGCGTTCGGGGGCCGACGGTGCGTGTTCTACGGGCTCTCCATGCAGGACGATTGGGTTCGTGCGCTGGCGCGAATGGCCAACGCCGGAACCTTTGGAGTGGAATACCCCCGACACCTCATCCTGACCACGGGCGAAGGCGCCCCTGGTATCGCCGCGCGATCGTTCGGCCCCCGATGGTCGCGGGAGCTGGCGAAGCTCGGGATCGCGCGGGTGATCACGCCGAGTCATGATCATCAGAAGTACTGGCTCCGCTTGTTGATGCGTGAAGTCGCCCGTTGCGGCCGGCCGCTCGCCGACGACGTCCCGGGGATTGCGGCTACTGGCGGGTGAAGTAGCGAGCGCCGTGTCCAACCGAGGGCGGTTGGTGAACCGGGGGCGTGCTTCGAGTACCGTTCTCGGCGAAGACACTAGAAGCCGCGAACGGCAGCGCGACCGCGTCCCCCGCGAGGCCGACCAGCCGGCGACGAGCTCGCGCGGCCATCGAGTTCGAAGCGGTAGAGAGACGCGCCCGGGGGCGCCGGCAACACGCCGGCGCAAGCCGCGTCGCCGAGCATGCGCTGCATGGTCGCCAGCGCGTGGAAGGCGGGGCGGCGGCGTAGGCCGCCGCCCTCGGCAACCAATAAGCCATAGCCACGAGCGAGGAGCTGCCACCAATAGATGCGCTCGACGAGGCCGCTGGCGAGGAGTGGCAGGTAGAAGCGGACGAGGTAGTCGGCGGCCTGCTGCTCGTCGACGGCGACGTCGCGGCCGGCTGGCGAGTGCGGGCCTTCGCGCAGGGGCCAGTTGACTTCGGTGACCCAGGAGCGCGGCTCGCACCAGCGCGAGGTGTCGGCGATGGCGCGTAGGAGGGCAGCCTTGCGTAACGTGTCGAAGCCGAGCTGGCGGTTCTCGGGGGCGCCGCGGCGGTCGACGTAGAGGAGGCTCGCGAGGGCGTGGAAGCGGACGCCGAGGTCGGGCCAATTGACGGCCGCTGCGGTCACGTGCGGCTCGAAGTCGATGACGCCGGGCCCGACGATGGGGACGCCGCGCGGCGCGAGCGCCGCCGCCGCTTCGCGCAGCAGGGCGGCGTACTCGGCGAGGGTCCAGACGCCCCACTTGCTGCGGTTGATCGCCTGGCCGATCTGGAACGCTCCCGCGTAGGGGGCGAAGCGCTCGCCGAGCTCGCCGACGGCGCGGCGCCAGCGGCGGAGGTCGCGCACCAGCTCGCGGCGCTGCGGCAGCGCGAAGACGACCTCGATGCCGCGCTCGCGCAGCGCGCGCGCCAGCGCCTCCTCGTCGTCGTGCGTCTCCTGCCACGGATGGAGGCGCACGAGAGCGTGGCGGACGCCGAGCTCGTCGACGGCTTCGAGCAACGCTGCGGGGTCCTCGGGGTAGGGCCGCAGGCCGACGCCGATGCCGTCGATGCGCACCGGCTGCGCTGAAGAGGCCGTCGATCAGCTCGCGGTAGCGGCGGCGGATGCGCGGCGCGGCGGCCGCGGCGACGAGCTGCGCGCGCAGGTGCGAGCCGGCGTCGCGCGCGCGCACGAGCAGCTTCTCGCCGCGGCCGGCGTGCTGGTGGGGCTGGTCGGAGAGCGGGTCCCAGACGACGCGGTCGCGCAGCGACGCGTCGGCGGGCGGCGGCGGCAGGTGCGGATACGCATGTCGACGCCGAAAGAGCGCGCCGAGCCCGCGGCGAGCGCCGGCCCGGCCGGCGGCTTCGGGCTTGCCGACTCCACGCAGCTTGTTCTTCAGGCGATGTCGGCCGTGGAAGGAGCGGTGGTAGAGCCGATAGAGACCCGCCGCGCGCCGTGGGGGCTCGCCGTCGAAGTACGCGCGGAGCAGCGACTCCTGGTCCACCGCGCGATGCACCGGGACTCGTGCGAGGTCGCGCAGCCGCTGCGACGCGCTCACGCGGCCGAGACGACGGCAGCGGTTGAGGTCGACGACGGAGACCATGAGCGCGCCGTCCTTCCGGCCGAGCAACAGGTTTCCCGCCGAGAGGTCGCGATGCCAGAAACCCGCTTCGTGAAGCCGTCGCGCTGTCGCCGCTACCGCCGCGAGCAGCTCCACCGCCGGGATCGCCGGGAAGTCGCGCTCGATCGTCCCGGCCGCCAGCGCGCGGAACGGATAGCGCGCCTCGACGCCGTCGACCAGCCGGCACACGTACCACGCCGGCCCGCGCGCGTCCTCGCTCTCCGCCCACAGCAGCGGCTCGGGCGTCTCGACGCCCGCCTCCGCCATCGCTCGCGCCGTTGCGAAGCTCCGCCGCGCCTTGCTGCCGCGCCAGCGCCGCTGCGAGCCGCGGACGCAGCGCCTCGTGGCGGAACTGCTTGACGACCACCTCGCCGACGCCCGGCCACTCCGCCACCCACAGGTAGTTGCGTCCCCAGTGCAGCGTGCGCTTGGCGTGCGCCGGCTCGAGCAGCTCCGGCAGCGGCGGCGCCACGTCGGCGGCGAGCTCGCCCGTCAACCCCGGCGCCAGCAGCGCCCGCGCCGGAAGGGGCGCCACTAGACCTCCAGCACGTCGTAGCGCTCGTGGTGCATGGCCGCGTCGGCCTGCAGCAGGAGGCTGATGCCGAGCTGCCGCTCGAGCTCGTCGACGACCGCGCGCTGTTCTTGCTGCAGCGCCCGCGCGACTTCGGGGTTCAGCCGCACCAGCACCTCGCGCGCGCCGGGGTGGAGCGCGCAGTGGCGCAGCACCTGCCGCCGCACCGCGAACGCCACCGACGCGGCCGACTTGATGCGTCCGCGCGACTCGCAGTACGGACAGGGCTGCGTGAGCTGACGCTCCAAACTGGGCCGGCTGCGCTTCCGCGTCAGCTCGACCAAGCCCGAACTCGGAGATCGACAGCACCTTGTTCTTGGCGCGGTCGCGCTTGAGCTCCTCCTCGAGCGCGCCGAAGACCTGCTGGCGGTGCTCGAGGACGGTCATGTCGATCAAGTCGAGGACGAGGATGCCGCCGAGGTTGCGCAGGCGGATCTGGCGCACGATCTCGCGCACCGCCTCGAGGTTGGTGTGGAGGATCGTCTCCTCGAGGTTCTGGCCGCCGACGAAGCGGCCGGTGTTGACGTCGATCGCCACCAGCGCCTCGGTGGGGTTGATGACGATGTGGCCGCCCGACTTGAGCCACACCTTGGGCTTCAACGCCTCCTCGATCGCCTCGTCGATGCCGAAGCGCTCGAAGAGCGGCCGCTCCTGGCGATATAACCGCACGCGGTCGAGAAGCAGTGGCTGCACTTGGTCTAGAAATTCAACTATGCGCGTGTAGGTTTCTTCGCCCTCGACCCACAGCACCGAGAACTCGGGGCCGAAGGTGTCGCGCACGACGCGCAGCGCGACGTCGAGGTCGTAGTGCAGCACGGTGCCGCCCGCCGCCCGCGCGGCGCGCGCCGAGAGGCGTTCCCACATGCCGGTGAGGAACGCGGCGTCCTGGCGGAACTCCTCTTCGCCCTTGCCTTCGGCGGCGGTGCGCACGATCCAGCCGCCGGGGATGCCGAGGCCGAGCGCCAGCTCGCGCAGCCGCGCCCGCTCCTCGGCGTCTTCGATGCGGCGCGAGACGCCGCGGTGGTGGCCGGTGGGCGCGTAGACGAGGTAGCGGCCGGGCAGCGTGATGTGCGTCGAGACGCGAGCGCCCTTGTTGGGCAGCGGGTCCTTGAGCGCCTGGACGACGATCTCCTGGCCGGCGCGCAGGAGCTCGTCGATCGAGGGCTGCTCGCCGCCGTGCCGCTCGCCGTTCGCGCGCTCGCCGCCGCCGTTGCCATTGCCCGTGCGCTCGCCACCGTTGATTCCGCGGCTGCCCGGCGGACCGGGCACCCGCTCCACGACGTCGGGCCCCGCCCCGGGCTCCCCCCGCTGATTGCCGTTGCTCGCGCGCTCGTCGCCGAGCTCGACCTCCTCGAGGTCGGTCATCTCCTCGCGCACGTCGGCGACGTAGAGGAAGGCGTCGCGCTCGAGGCCGATGTCGACGAAGGCGGCCTGCATGCCGGGGAGGACGCGCGACACCCGCCCCTTGTAGACGTTGCCGACGACGCCGCGCGCCCCCTGCCGCTCGATGTAGAGCTCGGCGAGGCGGTCGTCCTCGAGGATGGCGACGCGAGTCTGATGCGGGTCCTGCTCGACCAGCATCTTGCTCGGGGGGACCGCCACGGCGCGGATTCTATGCGCCGCTTGTTAGGCTGACGCGCGATGGAGTCGAGCGAGCAGCCCGCGCCCGCCGCCGCGGCCGCGGCAGAGGCCGGCGCGCCGCCGCCGCGCGACGAGCGGCGCGACCGCACCTCGGAGCTCGAGCTGCTGATCACCGGCGGCGTGCTGTTCGCCCTTTTCCAGCTGGTGCGGGTGAGCGACGAGGCGTTCCTGCGCCTCTTCCTCAACCTCGGCGGCACCCTGCTGCAGGCGGCGGTCGTCGGCTACGAATACACGAAGCTCATCCTCTACACGCTGATCGTCACCTTCGTCGCCCACCTGGCGCTGCGGGCGTGGTGGGTGGGGCTCGTCGGCATCGACAGCGCCTTCCCCGCCGGCCCGCGGTGGGAGCGGCTGCGCCACGGGCCGGTGGCGACGGAGGTCTACCGCGAGCTGCCGCCGGTGCGCCGCCTGCTCGTCCTGGCCGACGTGCTCGCCAGCGTCGTCTTCGCCACCGGCATCGCGGTGGCGGCGTTGTTCGCCTTCTCGGTCGTCCTCATCGTCGTCTTCGGCGCCGCCGCTTGGGCGCTCCACCTGGCGGTGCCGGCGCTGTCGCTCCAGCGCGCCTTCCTCGTCGTCGCGGCGCCGCTCGTCGCCTTGACGCTCGTCGCCGCCCTCGTCGACCGGCTGTGGGGCAAGCAGCTCGTCGCCAGGGGACGCGAGCGTTGGCTGCGCCGCGCCATGCGGCTGTCGTCGCGGATCACCGGCGGCGCCGGCTATCTGCCGATCACGCTGGTGCTCACCAGCAACCTCCCCAAGCGGCGCGTCTACGCCGGGCTCGGGCTCGGCATCGCGCTCGTGCTGTCGGTCTTCATCGGCCGCGACCTACTCTTCGGGCTCGGCTTCCTGAGCTTCGACAGCCATCGCTTCCTGCCGGCGCGGCCGGCGGCGGAAGGCTTCGACCCGCACTATTACGAGAGCTACCGCGATCCCGTCGGCGACGACTGGCGGCTGCCGTCGATCCCCGCCGAAGTGGTGACCGGTCCCTACCTGCGGCTCTTCGTGCCGCTGCTGCCCGAGCGCGTCGACGAAGGCGTGCGGGCGCTCTGCCCGCAGCTACGGCCGGCGCGCGAGCCGGGGCTTCATCCGCTCCGCCGCCGCGGCGAGGCGGTTGCCGGCACGCCCGAGGCGCCGCTGCGCGACTGCCTGCTGCGCATGACCCGCATCACGCTCGACGGGAAGCCGGTGCCGCCCGCGCAAGTGCTGCTCGGCGTCCACCCGATCTCGTCGGCCCGCGGTCTGTTGGCGCAGCTGCCGGTCGCGCAGCTCGCGGCCGGCGAGCATCGCCTCGTCGATCGAGGAGCTGCAACTCCCCGGCTCGAAGCGCAAGCACCGCCGCCACGTGATCCGCTTCTGGCGCTAGGCCGGGGGGACGGATGCGGCTCGGAGGCCGCAGGTCCGGCAGCCGCGGCAATGCCGCCACCTTCCTTGGTAGGGTATCTCCTTCGGTGGGCCATCAACGCTTTTTGGAGATCTAGGGGTGACGACTCTCCGTAGAGCCGCAGCCGGTCGAACGTGGTCGGGGGGCTATGAACCTCTCGGCCGGTGTAGCGACCGACCGCGTGGCGGCTGCACTGGAGAACAGAAGCAGTGAACGACCAGGCGTTCTGGGATCTTCTGGGCCGAGCGTCGGCCGGTCTTGCCGGGTCTGCCTTCCTGATCGCAAGCTTCTACTATTCGAACATCGCACCGCGGCTATACGAGGCGCAGCGGGAGTACAAACTCGCCGAGCCCCTCTACCTGAGAGTCCTAGCCCGTCTCAGCTTGGCGCTGGTGGTCTTGTTGTTCCCTTTCGCAGTAGCAGCGGGCCTCTTGGTCGATCCGTTGGCGAACGCGATCGTTCTGTTGCTGCTGCTACTGCTCTTCTTCTGGGCGGCGTATCACGTCTGGCAATCGACGCCGTCGGGTTGCTGGGAGCGCCGCTTCGTGCTGGCGACCTCCGGCGGCCTTCTGATGATCACGCTGTTGGCACTGATGCGGAGCTGGGGTTTGGACCTCGTACCCGGCCAATATTCCGTAATCAATTGCCTGGCGGTACTCGCTTTGATCGCTGGCCCCGCCTGGATCCTGTGGGGAATTCACTTCACCGCACTTCATCATGCGGTCTTCGGGCGCAGCCGCGAGCTTCTGGACCGCGTCACGGCCGCGCAGCGGAGGATGGCAGAGTCGTGGAGGAAGGCGAACGACGCCTACGACCAGATAACCAGCGCACGAGCGGCACTCGAAGCCCGATGGAGTCCGGAAGTGCTCGAAACGAAGATTCGGCAGGTCGAGGCGAAGAGGAGTGAGCTGGAAGAACGTTGGGCCGCGGTCGACGAGTTCTCGTTCCGAGAGTCGACGGCCAACCTCTACGAAGTTCAGGAGTTCTTCCAGAACGCGAAGCAACTCGAAGAAGATCTGGGCAAATGGACGCTAGCAATCCTCAGCGCCATAGCCGCCGCGCAAACCGCTGCTGCGGGCGGAACGAGCGTTCCGCCGGCCACGAAAAGCAAGGAGTAGAGCGTGCGTATCGGCGTGATCGCGGAGCATTACCCGCCGACCGAGGGCGGCGTTGCGACCTCAGCGCGTCGCATCGCTAGGCATCTACGGGCGCTCGGCGCCAGCGTTCAGGTCGCGACCTTCGACCACAGCCGACCGCTGACCTCTGAGGATTACATCGTAGTGGAGGAGGATGGTGGAACACCCGTGGTGCGGGTAGGTCCGTTTTTCCTCAAGCAACCCGGAAAGTCCGTCGATGCCCTACCCGAGAAGTTGCGGGCGACGTTGCGGCGGCGAGCGCTTGGTCAGATTTCCCGAGTACTGGGGGAGGCCAAAGTCGACGTCGTTTTGAGCCTTTATCTTTTGAATGCCGGATTCCTGGCTCTCTTCGCGGCTCGCGAGCTTGGCGTGCCCTGCGTCGCCGGCGTTCGCGGCAACGATATCGGCCGCAATATCTTCAACGTCGAGCGGTTCGCCGTTGTGCAGTGGGTGGTCAACGGAGCGGCAGCCGTCGTCTGCGTCAACGAGCACCTGAAGCGTCGACTGCTGCTCGCCTTTCCCGAGAGCCGCCCCCGCGTTTCGGTGATCGCGAACAGCATCGAGCTCGCGCCGCGGACGCCGGCCGAAGCGTCGCCGGTGGAGGTCCGCCGTCGGCTGGGTTGGCAGGACGCGCAGATGGTCGCGGTCTTCATCGGCACGCTGCGCGAGAAGAAGGGCGTTGCCGCCTTGCTGCTGGCGATCGCTCGCCTGCGCCAACGCGCGGACATCCGGCTGTTGGTCGTCGGTCCCGACCTCGGCAACTCCGAGCGGTCTTTGTGCGGGGGCGTCTGGGAGCAGCTCCTGTCGGAACATCGAGCGTTCGCCACCGGCCGCGTGGCTCGCGATGAGGTCCCGGCGTGGGCTGCTGCCGGCGACGTGGTCGTGATGCCGAGCCTCGACGACGGCTTGGCCAACGGGTTGTTAGAGGGAATGGCGCTGGGACTTTGCCCTGTGGCCTCGACACCAATATTCGACGACGTCGTCGAGCACGAGCGGAACGGATTGCTGGTCGATGCGGGGCAGAGCGATGCCATCGCAGGTGCCCTGCTGCGGCTGGCAGCAGACGCGGCGCTCCGTCGCAAGCTGGGGCACGCGGCGAGGGAAGGCCTCGCCCGTTGGCAGCCCGGAGACGAGGCGGCGGCCTACCTCAGGCTGTGCGAAGAAGTCGTCGAGCGCGGCGGCGCGCGGCGCAGCAACCTAGTCAGCGTCTGACGCTATGCGGACGGAGCCTCCTTCCGCAGGTGACGTGAGCATCGACCAGAGCATTCACGAGCCTCGCGCCCAGGCGGTCCCTCTGACAGGCACCGTCTGTGAGGGGCGGCGTATCGAGTTGGCATGGCCGGAGGAGGCGGAGTTCGACCTCATTACCAATCTTCGCAACTGCCCCGCTGTCCGCCGCTGGTTCCTCGACCAACGGCCGCTCGACGTGGTGGCCAACCGGAGCTGGCTCCGCAGCGGCATTGCGAAGCCGACGGAGGGTCTACTCGTCATCCGTTGGGCTGCGGATGGATCGTTTCTGGGAACGATCGGCTGGTCGGCTTGGGACACCACGACGGCCACCGCCTGCTTTGGGCGGCTCGCCGTCGACGCTCAGGAGCTCCGTCGCGTCGCTGGCGCGGCGCCTCGGGACTACGAAGGCGTCGCCATCGACGCCGCCAGGACGCTGCGCGACTTCGCCTTCATTAATATGCGCTTGCAGTCGCTGACCACGTGGTACTTCGCCGCCAACCGCCTCGCCGCCCAGGTCAATCGAAGGGTCGGCATGCGGCAGGTTGGCCGTGGCTTCCGCTATTCGCCTGCTGGCGCGGAGATACCCACGGTAGAGCTGGCGCTGTCACTCGCCGAATGGCAGCGCCTCGTCGGCGGCGGCGAATGAAGGTCGCGCTCTTCACCCACCACTTCCTGGAGCCGACTCATCACGCTATCGCCCAGGTGCTGCGCGGCCTCGAGCAACATTCCTTCGTCGTCTTCGCCAAGCGATTCGAGCTCTGGGCCGACCACGCGCTGACCAACGTCAGCTCCCGTCACGTCTATGTCAAGGGCACGCCGCTGTCGCTGCGTGAGGAGGGCGTCGACCTCGTGCACGCCATCTTCGACGGCAAGGTGGCGCTGCGGGCTGGCGAGGTGGCGGCGGAGCTGGGACTGCCCTTCGTGCTCAGCTTCCACGGTGGGTTCGACATCCACGCCAAGATTCGCGATCCTCGCTACACGGCGCCGACGAGGGCGCTCGCCCAGCAAGCGACGGCAGTGACCGTCGTCTGCGCGGCCGACGTCGAGCGGTTGCGTCGCATCGGAGTGGAGCGCCACGTCGACGTCATCCGCGTGCCGGTCGATGTGGGAGCGTTGCCCGAGTCAGCGCCCCAGGCGGGGCGCCTCGTCTGTGTCGCCAGACTGGTGCCGAAGAAGGGCGTCGACCTCGCGATTCGAGCGTTGATCGATCTACCGAAACATCAGCTGGTCGTCGTTGGCGACGGCCCCGAGCGGCAGCGCCTGGTGGATCAGGCCTGCGCATCGGGAGTGGCGGGTCGGGTCCGTTTCTGCGGAACCCTCGGGCTGCAATCGATGCTGACGACGCTGGCGAGCGCGTCCGTCCTCGTGCATCCTGCCCGTGTCGCCGACGACGGCAACGCCGACGGTACGCCGCAGGCAATGCTGTGGGCGCACGCACTCGGCCTCCCGATCGTCGCCGCCGACACCGGGAGCATCGCGGAGCTGGTGACGGATGGACGGAGCGGCATCTTGGTTCCCGCCGAATCGCCCGCGGCGCTGGCCGCTGCCGTTCGGCGGCTGGACGCCGAGCCAGTGCTGCGCGCTCACCTCGCGGCCGGCGGCGCAGCGGTGGTAAAGCGGCACCTGCTTCCCGCGGTGGTCGAGGACTTCGTCCGCCTCTACGAGCGATGCATGGGTGTGCCCAGGTGCGTGACAGCGGAAGGCTCGCGTGCATAGCAGCATCGCCGAGGCGCTCGATGCGGCTGCGAGGAGCGGCCTGCGCGTCGATGCCGAGCCGATGGCGATGGGCGGCAGCTCGCTCATCTTCCTGGCGCGTGACGAGATGGGCCGTCGCGCGGTCCTGAAGGTCGCGCTCTTCGGGTCCCGTTCGCGGGACGAGGACTGGTTGCTCAGACGAGCCATCCGTAAGGAGGCGGCGGTGCTTACGCGGCTCGACTCGCCTCACCTGCCGGCGCTTTTCAGTGTCGACAGCGACGGACGCTACCTCTGTCGCGCCTATCTGCCCGGACTGTCGCTGGACGTCGCCGCCGCTAGGGCCTCATCCGACAGGCAGAAACGGGACCGGCTGACCAGCCTCTTGCGGATGGCGACGTCGATCTTTCCACTGTTCCACCAAGCACCGGAGGGTGCCTTCGCCATTCGCGACCTGAAACCCCGCAACATCGTGCTGTCGCCGCGCGGCGGAATGGTGCTCGTCGACGTGGGCAGCGTCCGTCGCGAGCGCGACATGCGGACGGGTCGGCGGCGGGTGCCGCGCATCGGCACGGGGAAGTGGTGTCACTGGCCGCCCGAGCAGTTGAGGGAGCGTGGGCCGGAACTCGATCGCCGCGTCGACTACTTCGCGCTCGGCTCGACGGCGTCGTTCCTCTTGAGCGGCCGCTTTCCGTACGAGAACCGGCATTCCGATCCGGAGACCCTGATGCGGGTCTACCTGGCGGAGTTCGACCGCGTCGCGCGCGAGCTCGAGCGGTACACGGCGGCGGTCGGAGCGTCGCCAGAGGTGCGGCAGTTCCTGATCGCCTGCCTCCACCCTGACGCGCGGTCGCGGCCGACAGTGCCGCTGCCCGTCCGAGCGGAAGAAGCGCTGGTGTGCGAAGTGTAGCGGCGGACCTTTGGCGGGCGGCCGAGTCCGAGGTCCAGGCGAGTCTCGCGTCCTGGAGCCTGCCGACGGTCGCTACGATCGTTTGCCTTCGTCGAAGCGAGCCAGGGTGGTTCCAAGCGGCGCGGCTTGAGGGCGCCGGCGGTATCCGCTGGATCCATCATCCTCTTCCACCCTCCTCCACGGCAGGTTGCCGCGGCGCCCTCGTGGAGCTGTGCGACCGATGGGGGAGCTCGACAAACCCGTATTGGTCTTCTGCAAACAGGGCGTCAACCGCAGCGGGATGGTGGCCGCGATCCGGCTCTGGCGCAGTGGGCGGCCAGCGGCAGGGCGAGCCGAGTATCTACGCGGAGTCGGCGGGCGTCAGCGCCAGCAAGAGCTGGAGCTCATCGGCGTCCTCGGGCGTTTCTACCGTCGACTCGATCGCGCCGGTCACCGCGAGGGGTGAACACCGGTTCGCCAGGCCAGCCCACGAGCCGGCCCCGCTACCGGTTCACGTATCGCCGGAAGTCCACGCCCAGCACGAGCCCGGTCGACGCGAACGCGAAGAGCATGAAGGAGCCGCCGTAGGAGAGGAACGGCAGCGGGATGCCGGAGTTCGGCGCCAGGCCCACCACCATCCCCGTGTTGTAGAGGATGTGGAAGGCGAAGGTGGCGAAGAACCCCACCGCGAGCAGCATCCCCAGCTTGTCGCGCGCCCGCGCTGCGACCTCGGCGCAGCCGAAGAGGAACGAGCCGTAGAGGGCGAGGACGAAGGCGACGCCGAGGAAACCCCACTCCTCGGCGAGCACGGCGAAGATGAAGTCGGTGTGGCGGGCGGGGAGGAAGCGCCCCTGGCTCTGCGTCCCTTGCATGTAGCCGCGGCCGAAGAGCTCGCCCGAACCCACGGCGATCTTGCTCTGGTTGACCTGGTAGCCGGCGCCGAGAGGATCGCGTTGCGGGTTCAGGAAGGTGAGCACGCGCTCGCGCTGGTAGCCGTGCAGGAAGCCCCAGCTGATGGCGCCGACGACGAGCGCCCCGCAGGCGGCGATGACGAGGTAGCGCTTCTTGACCCCGGCGACGAGCAGCATCGCGCCGAGCATGGGGAGGAACATCAGCGCGCCGCCCAGGTCGCGCTCGGCGACGACCAGCCCCGCGGGCAGCAGAACGATCCCGGCAGCGACGAGGATCTCGCGCACCCGCAAGTACTCCCCTTCCAACCCGGCGAGGTACTGCGCCAGGAGAACCGCAGTGGCGATCTTCGCCACCTCCGACGGCTGGATGCCGAAGGCGCCGATGCCGAACCAGCTGCGCGCGCCGCCGCGCACCTGGCCGACGAAGAGCACCAGCACGAGGAGGGCGATGGCGACGCCGTAGAGCGGCAGCGCGAGCAGCGCCAGGCGCTGGTAGTCGAGCGAGAAGGCGACGAGGAAGACGACGAGCCCGGCGCCCAGCCAGGCGAGCTGGCGGTAGAGGTACTCGATCGGCATCGCCGCGCTGGCGCTGTGCACCGTCGCCGCGCCCACCACCGACAGCATCAGCGCCACCAGCAGCAGGCTCCAGCGGACGTTGCCCAGCCGGCCGATGCCGGCGGTGGCCGCCTCTTCAGGCAGGCGGAGCAACCCGGAGATCGGGCCGCTTCTTGAGGAGCTCCTCATAGATCCCTTTCGCCACCGGCGCCGCCGCCTGCGAGCCGGCGCCGCCGTGCTCGATGAAGACCGAGACGACGAGCTGCGGGTTCTCGACCGGCGCCCAGCTCACGAACCAGGCGTGGTCGCGCTGCTCGAAGGCCATGTGCTGCGCCTTGATACGGGTGGCCTGCGCCACCACCTGCACGGTGCCGGTCTTGCCGGCGATCGAGAGGCCGGGCACGTGCGAGGCGTAGCCGGTGCCGGAGTCGACGACCGCCTGCAGCCCCTGGTGCACCGGCTTCCACGCCCAGTCGGGAATGCCGTTGACCGGCCGCACCGGCCCGCTGGCGTCGGCGAGGTGCGGCGTCGGCCGCTTCCCCTGGTTGGCCACCGCCGCCGCCATCACCGCCATCTGCAGCGGCGTCACCAAGATCGGCCCCTGGCCGATGGCGACCGAGATCGTCTCGCCGGGATACCACTTGTGCTTGCGCACGCGGCGGCTCCACTCCTCGTCGGGCACGAGGCCGGCCTTCTCGCCCGGTAAGTCGACGCCGGTCTCGGTGCCGAAGCCGAACAGCCGCGAGTACTTGGCGATGCGCTCGATGCCGAGCCGCTGGCCGACGTTGTAGAAGTAGACGTCGCAGGAGTGCTTCAAGGCGAGCCGCACGTCCACCGAGCCGTGCCCCTCCGGCTTCCAGCAACGGAAGCGGCGGCCGTAGAAGACCGCAGAGCCCGGGCAGTAGAAGCGGGTATCGGGCGTGACGACGTGCTCGGTCAAGCCGGCGATCGCCATCACGATCTTGAAGGTCGAGCCCGGCGACAGCGCGTTCTGCACCGAGCGGTTCTGCAGCGGGTGCATGCGGTCGCTGATCAGGCGCGTCCAATCGTCGGGCCGCAGCCGGCGCGCGAAGAGGTTGGGGTCATACGACGGCGCCGAGGCCATGGCGAGGATCTCGCCGTTTCTCGGGTCGAGCGCCACCACCGCGCCCACCTTGTCCTGCAGCATGCGCTGCGCCGTCTGCTGCAGGTCGAGGTCGATGGCGAGCTGCAGGTTGGTGCCGGGAGTCGGCTGGTTTGGTGGGTACTCGTCGACGGCGCGGCCGCGGCTGTCGACGACGAGCACGCGCTCGCCGTCCTGGCCGCGCAGCGCCGGCTCGAACTGGCTCTCCATGCCGCGGCGGCCGATCATGTCGCCGCGCTTGTAGTTGCCGGTCGCGATGTCGGTCTCGTTGGCCTCGGCGAGGTAGCCGAGCACGTGCGCCGTCTGCTCGCGGTGGCGGTAGAGGCGCAGCTGCTGCACGTCGACCTCGAACTCCGGGTGCTCGAGCGAGGCGAGCTCGAAGCGCGCCACCTGCGCCAGGGTGAGGTTCTCGGCGATGAGGGCGGGCTCCATCGGCCGCTCGCTGCGGTGCTCGGCGAGGAGGCGGTGGAGCTGCAGCGGATCGGTCTCGAGGATCGAGGCGGCGTAGGCGAGGCTCTTCTTGACGTCGACCGTGCCGTCGGGCTCGAGCAGCAGGTTGTAGCTGGGGACGTTCTCCGCCAGCGGCCGCCCGGCGCGGTCGTAGACGACCCCGCGCGGCGCGCGGATGGGGAACCGCCGCAGCCGGTTGTTTTCGGCCAGCTCGCGGTACTCGGGCCCGCGGATGCCCTGGACGACCCAGTACATCCCCGCCACGCCCGCCAGCGCCACACCGACGATGCCGGCAAGCACCCGCACGCGGGTAGCCATCGCTTCGCGGCGCTCGCGCGTGCGCACGACGATCGTCATTGCCCCACCATTGTGCAACACCCCCGCCAGCGCGCGTAGCGCGCTACCCCCTCCCGACCCCCTCCCTGGTTCTCCTCCACCCCTGCCCCCCCGACCCCCTGCCCCTCCAGGGGCAGGGGGCGCCCCCGCCCGCACCCGAGTGCCGCGTCTTATCTGAATCGCAGGGTCCGCGAGCGCCGCCGCTGCCAGGAGCTCCACTGGGTGCGCGCTCGCGACTCCATGCCGATGAGGGCGGCGCCGAGGAGCGCCGTCATCAGCACCTTGCCGACGAACGAGCCGATCGAGGGCAGCGGCGCGTTGCCGCCGACGAGCGCGCGCAGCAGCCCGAAGAGCACCAGCTGCTGGAGCACCGCCGCGCAGGCGAAGACGAGCACGCGCGCCGCCTGCTGGCCGACGACGATGCGCTGCGCCGCGAGCGCGACGCCGTAGCCGACGAGGGTGTCGGCGAAGGCATGGAGGCCGAAGAGCCCGCCCGAGATGCCGTCCTGCACGAGGCCGGTGGCGGTGCCGATGAGCTCGGCGCCCACCGGCCCGGTGCGCATCGAGTACCAGACGACGACGAGCAGGAAGGGGTCGACGACGCGCGGCAGGAGCGGCCAGACGCTCACTCCCACCAGATGCACCAGGTAGGCGGCGGCGAGCGCGACGAGGAACTTAACGAAGGTCACGCGACAGGCTCTCGGAGATGGCGCGCGCGTCGGGCACCGGAGGCAGCAGGTAGACGTGGTCGAGCTTGCCGAAGTCGACCGCCGGCGCGACCTCGAGGTGGTGGAAGAGCTGCGTCCCCGGCCGCACCGCGCGCACGGCGCCGATGGGGATGCCGCGCGGGTAGATGCCGTCGATGCCGGCGGTGACGACGCGGTCGCCCGGCCGCACGTCGGCTTGCAGCGGCACGTAATCGAGCACCAGGCCCGAGCGGGTGTCGCCGCGTGTCACGCCCTGGCGGCTGGTGCGCTCGACCATCGCTCCCACGGCAGAGGCGCGGTCGGTGATGAGCTGCACCTTGGCGTAGCCGCCGCCGGTGGCGATGACGCGGCCGACGAGGCCGTTCTCGGCGAGGACCGGCTGGTCGCGCTTGGCGCCGCGCTCGCCGACGTACACGAGCAGGCTGCGCAGCCAGGAGGAGTGGTCGGCGTAGACGACGTCGGCCACCTGCAATGACTGGTGGGTGCGGCGCGCGTACTGCACCGCCTCGCCGAGGCGCAGGTAGGCGCCCTCGACGGTCTGCAGGCGCAGCAGCTGCCGCTCGAGGTCTCCGACCTTCGTCCGCAGCTCCTCGTTCTCCTTCATCACGCGGCGGCGGAAGCGGAAGCCGGAGCCGACCGAGCCGATGCCGCGCTCGACGCCGGTGACGCCGTGGGCCATCGGCCCCAGCACGCCTATCGCCGCGCCGGAGAGGAGCGCCCCTTCGCTGCCGCGCCGCGACGCCTGGCGCGAGAGGAGCAGCAGCTCGCCGAGGAGCAGCAGCACCAGGAGCCAGCGCGCCGCACGACTACCCACTCAGCGCGACCTCTCGGACGTGCTCGCGCGTCGGCGGGCGGTGGAAGGAGCATGAGCGGTGGAGCACCCTAGAGGATCGACACCTTGCGCAGCAGGTTGATGTCCTCGAGCACGCGGCCGGCGCCGAGCACCACGGAGGCGAGCGGATCTTCGGCGAGCACCACCGGCAGGCCGGTCTCGTCGCGCAGGCGCTGGTCGAGGTTCCTCAGCAGCGCGCCGCCGCCGGAGAGCACGATGCCGCGGTCCATGATGTCGGCCGACAGCTCGGGCGGCGTGCGCTCGAGCGCCTGGCGCACGGCCTCGACGATGGTGTCGACCGGCTCCTTCAACGCCTCGCGGATCTCCTCGTCAGTGATCCGCAGGTTCTTGGGCACGCCCTCGACGAGGTCGCGGCCCTTGATCTCCATCGTGAGCGGCTCCTTGAGCGGGTAGGCGGAGCCGATCTCCCACTTGATCATCTCGGCGGTGCGCTCGCCGATGAGCAGGTTGTACTTGCGCTTGAGGTAATTGATGATCGCCTCGTCCATCTCGTTGCCCGCCACCCGCACCGAGCGGCTGTAGACGGTGCCGGCGAGCGAGATCACCGCTACGTCGGTGGTGCCGCCGCCGATGTCGACGATCATGTTGCCCGAGGGCTCGGTGATCGGCAGGCCGGCGCCGATGGCGGCCATCATCGCCTGCTCGACGAGGAACACTTCCGACGCGCCGGCGCGCTCGGCGGAGTCGCGCACGGCGCGCTTCTCCACCTGGGTGATCTCGGAGGGCACGCCGATGACGATGCGCGGCCGCACCAGCCGCCGGCCGCCGTGGGCCTTGCGGATGAAGTGGTCGAGCATCTTCTCGGTGACCTCGAAGTCGGCGATGACGCCGTCCTTCATCGGCCGGATGGGCTCGATGTTGCCGGGAGTGCGGCCGAGCATCTCCTTGGCCTCGGCGCCCACCGCCTCGATCTTGTTGGTCACCTTGTTGATGACGACGACGGAAGGCTCGCGGACGACGATGCCGCGGCTGCGCGCGAAGACCAGGGTGTTGGCGGTCCCCAGGTCGATCGCCAGGTCGTTGGAGAAGTAACGGAGAACGGAAAAGATAGGCATTGGTCGCGCGTCCCTGCATTCCTGGCGCCAGCGGCGCCCTGCTTGGTCGGTGATGCGCCTTACGGCGCGGTCAGAGGCTTTCCACGAACACTCGCGCCTGATGGCTGGCCTGGTTGCCGGCGGCGTCGACCGCCTTGACCTCGAGCACCGCCCACCCCGACGCGGCGAGCTGAATGGTCTTGGTGAAGGTGCCGTCGGCCTGCACCGTCACCGTCTCGTCGTTGACCGCCACCGTCGCTCCGGGCTCGGTGTGGCCGCTGAGGATGAAGATCGAGCCGTAGGACTGTACGGACTGCACCTGCAGCTCGGGTGGCTGCTTGTCGCCGGAGCCCTTGCCCGAGCGGCCGGAGACGATGCGGAAGCGTCCGGGCGCGCTCCACGGGCCGCGCACGCTGCCGTTGGCGACGGCGGCCACTCGCCAGAGGAAGGTGCCCTCCCCCTGGATGCCCAGCGTCGCCGCCGTGCCCCGGCGGTCGGCGACGTCGATGACGTTGTCGACGAACAGTCGGTTGCGCGAGATCTGCAAGGCGTAACGCTCGCCACCCGGCACCCCCTCCCAGACGAGCCGGAGCTGTTTCTGCGTGTCGGAGTCGAAGTCGGCGTTCTCCTCGGGCCGCTGCAGGCGCGGCGCGTCGGGCAGCGCCTCGACCGGCGACAGCTTGCCGGCGCTCTGCCGCACCGACTGCAGCGCCGCCACCTGGCGCGTCTCGCCGCCGCTCTTGACCTCCACTCTGCCGCGGTAGGCGGAGACGCGACCTTCGCGCTTGCCCTGGTCGTAGGAGACGACCGCCGAGGACTGGTCGGCGACGATCGCTTCGGCCTGCGGCGTCGCCACGCGGCTGCTGCTCTGCGCCGTGTTGAGGTCGATCCAGCCGTACTGCAGCTGCACCTTCTTGCCGCGCTCGCCCGGGTTGCGGGCGGAGACGAGGAAGAGGGTGTCGGGGCGCACCGTGTAGAGCGTGCCGTCGCCGAACATGATCTCCGCCGAGCCGGAGGCGCCCGTCTTCACGTAGTCGCCCGGGCGCAGCATGACGCGGGTGCGCGCCTGCTCCCAGTCGCCGCGGTCGGCGCGGCGGAACTCCACGCGCCCCTGCACGGCGATGAACTGCCCCTCGCCCCCCTCGCGGTCGTTGCGCGAGGCGTCGAGCAGCGAGCGCAGCATCTCGCGGCTGCGCTCGGCCTTGAACAGCGCGCCGTCGTAGCGCTGGCGGGCGTAGAGCGAGCGCGCTTCCTCGATGCCGCTCCAGGCGGCCTCGTACTCGGTCTTGAAGCCGGCGAGGCTGCGCTCGCTACGGAGGCGCTGGTAGAGCACCCGCGCGTCGTCGATGGCGCGCGCCGCCTCGCGCTGGATGGCATAGCGCTCCCAGGCGCGGAAGCCGACGTAGCCGGCACCGGCGACCACCAGCATCAACACGAAGATCCCCCAGCCGCGGAGCGTGTCGACCGAGACCTTGTACCAGTCCCGGTGCTTGCCGGCGTTGCGTCCGGGGCTCAACTCGCGGCGCCTCCACTCGGGGCGGAATATAGCACCAGCCCCGAAGCCGCTCGCCGCCTGTGCTTGCCGCCACTTGCGGCCGGCTGCTACAGTGCCCCGCCCCGCCACCGACCCGGCAAGGAAAGGCACCTCCATGCTGCAAATGCTCCGCGACTCGATGAAGTACCTGGCCTGGATCCTCTGGGTCGTCATCGCCGTCTTCGTGCTCTTCGTCTTCGTCGACTTCGGCCGCGGCAACACCAGCGGCTCGGCCGCCACCACGACCGCGGCCACCGTCGCCGGCAAGGCCATCACCCGCCAGGAGTTCGATCGCGAGAGGCAACAGCTCGAGGACCGCATGCGCCAGCAGTTGGGGGAGCAGTTCTCGCCCGAGCTGGCGGCGCAGCTGCAGCTGCCGATGCAAGCTTTGAACCGCCTGGTCAGCAACCGCATCCTGCTCGCCGAGGCCGACCGCCTGGGCCTCGCCGTCTCCAACGAGGAGCTGCGCCGCTACATCGTCAGCCTCCCCGCCTTCCAGGACGGCCAGGGCAACTTCGTCGGCGCCGCGCAGTACCAGCGGGCGGTGCGCCGCCTCGGCTACACGACCGAGACCTTCGAGCAGTCGGTGCGCGAGCAGCCTGGTGCTGCAGCGGCTGATCGGCGCTCTCCAGGGCTCGATCGTCGTCTCCGACAAGGACGTCGAGGACAGCTACCGGCAGCAGAACGAGAAGACCAGGCTGCGCTACGTGATGGTGCCGTTCGACCTCGCGGCGGGGGCGCCGGCGGTCGCCGATGCCGAGCTGCAGCGCTGGTACGACCAGCACCGCGAGGACTACCGCGTGCCCGAGCAGCGCGTCGCCGACTACCTGCTCGTCGACCAGGCCAAGCTCGAGCAGTCGATGCCGCTCACCGACACCGAGCTGCGCACCTACTACGACGAGCACCAGCAGGAGTACGCGCAGCCCGAGCAGGTCCGCGCGCGGCACATCCTGGTCGAGACCGAGCCGCAGGCGCAGGCGGCGATGGCGCGGCTGCGCGCCGGCGAGGACTTCGCCAAGGTGGCGCAGGAGCTGTCGACCGACAAGGGCTCGGGCGCCAACGGCGGCGACCTCGGCTGGTTCGGCCGCGGCCGCATGGTGCCGCCCTTCGAGCAGGCCGCCTTCGGCGCCCCCCTCGGCGAGGTGGTGGGGCCGGTCAAGAGCGACTTCGGCTTCCACTTGATCCAGGTGCAGGAGCGGCGCGCCGCGGTGACCAGCCCGTTCGACGAGGTCAAGCAGGCGGTGAAGATGCGCCTCGCCGCCGAGCGCGGCGCGACGCAAGCCGAGGAGCGGGCGAAGACCCTCGCCGCCGAGGTCAAGAAGGCGGGATCGAACGCGCGGCAGAAGATGCAGGAGCTGTCGACGCAGCCGGGCCTCGAGGTGGGCAAGACCGAGCCCTTCAGCCGCCAGGGCGCGTGGCGCCCCTGGGCGCCGCGCCGGCCGTCAGCGCCGCCGGCTTCGAGCTGGCGAAGGGCGCCGTCTCCGACGCCATCCGCACGCCGCGCGGCTGGATCGTCATCCACGTCGCCGAGATCAAGCCGCCGCGCGTGCCGCCGCTCAACGAGGTGCGCGAGGAAGTGCGCCGCACGGTCGAGCAGGACAAGCGGCGCCAGGGGGCCTTCGCGCGCATCGAGAAGGCGCGCGCCGAGGCCGGCGCCGGCGCCACGCTCGACGCCATCGCCGAGAAGCTCGGCATCGCCGGCGCAGGACACGCCCGAGTTCGGCCGCGGGCCGTCGGTGCCGGGGATCGGCTACGCGCCCGAGCTGGCGAAGGCCGCGAGCACCGCGCCGGTGGGGACGCTCGCGGGCCCGGTGGCGGTGGCGAGCAGCGCGGTGCTCTACCAGGTCGCGGCGCGCACCGGCGTCGACCCGGTGCAGCTGGCGCAGCAGAAGGACTCGCTGCGCGAGCAGCTCGAGCAGGAGCAGATGAACGCCCTGCTCACCTCGCTGATCAACCAGCGCAAGCAGGAGGTCGGCGTCACCTACGACCCGCAGCTGCTCGAGGCGATCCAGGCCGCGAGCAGGCCGAGCGCGCCGGCAGCAGGCTAAGTCTGATCGGCGGCGGGCAAGAGGGCTCGCGGTGGCACCGCGCCGAGTCGGCGTTCTCCCGTAGAGTCGCGTCGCGATGAGCGACGAGCCGCTGCGCCCGGCGACGCGGGCGGTGCACGCCGGCGAGCGGCAGGCGATGCCGCGGCGGCCGGCGGCGGTGCCGGTGTTCCTGACGGCGCCGTTCCTCTTCGAGAGCGTCGACGAGCTCGACCGCGCGTTCGGCAGCGGCAACCTCGCCGGTCTCTACAGCCGCTACTCGAACCCCACCGTGCGCGCGGTGGAGGAGAAGCTCGCCGCCCTAGAAGGCGCCGAGGACGCGGTGGCCTTCGCTTCCGGCATGGCGGCGCTCGCCGGCGCGCTCGCCGCCGTGCTGCGCTCGGGCGATCTCGTGGTGGCGGCGCGCGAGCTCTACGGCGGCACCCACTCGCTGCTCACCTGGCTCGCCGAGCGCCATCCCGAGGTCGAGCTGGTGCGGCCGCGGCTCGAGGAGCTCGCCGCGGCGGTCGAGTCGGCGCCGCGGCCGCCGCGCGTCGCCCTCGTCGAGACGCCGAGCAACCCCGGCCTCGCCTGCTGCGACCTCGCCGCGCTCGCCGCGGCGTGCCGGGCGCGCGACACCATCCTCGTCGTCGACAACACCTTCGCCACGCCGGTGCTGCAGACGCCGCTCCTGCTCGGCGCCGACCTCGTGGTGCACAGCGCCACCAAGTACCTGGGCGGCCACGACGACGTCACCGCCGGCCTCGTCGCCGGCAGCGGCGAGCGGATGACGCTGGTGCGCCGCGCCGCCATGGTGGGCGGCGGCTGCCTCGACCCGCACGCGGCGTTCCTCGTCGGCCGCGGTATGAAGACGCTGGTGCTGCGCGTCGAGCGGCAGTCGGCGACGGCGGCGCGGCTCGCGGCGCGGCTCGCCGAGCACCCGGCGGTCGCGGCGGTGCGCTATCCGGGGCTCGATCCGGTGGGACGCCGGCAGATGCGGATGGGCGGCGGCATCCTGTCGTTCGAGATGTGCGGCGGCGGGGCGGCGTTGCGGCACGCGCTCGACCGGCTGCGCCTCTGGCAGCTCATCCCCAGTCTCGGCGGCGTCGAGAGCGGCGTCGGCGTGCCGGCGCTCACCTCGCATCGCGCGCTCTCGCCCGAGGAGCGTGCCGAGCTCGGCATCGCCGACGGCTTGGTGCGACTGTCGGTAGGGATCGAAGATCCCGACGACCTCGAGGCCGATCTCCTGCAGGCGCTCGCGTGAGAACGAGCTCGCAACACTCGAGCGCGCTCGACGCTTCGGTGCGCTACGTCGCTCGCGCCGACGGAGGCTCGCTGTGATCTCGCACCTGCGCGGCCGTCTGCTCTCGCTCACGCCCGAGCTCGCCGTCGTCGACGTGCATGGCGTCGGCTACGCCGTGTCGCTGCCGCTGTCGACGTACTACGAGCTGCAGCGGCTGCCGCCGCAGACGGAAATGTCGCTCTTCATCCACACTCACGTGCGCGAGGACGCGCTCGCCCTCTACGGCTTCTGGAGCGAGCGCGAGCGCGCGCTGTTCGAGCGCCTCATCACCGTCTCCGGCGTCGGGCCGCGCCTGGCGCGCGCCATCCTCTCGGGCCTGCCCGCCGAGGACCTGCTGCGCGCCCTCGCCGCCGGCGACGTGGCGCGGCTCACCCGCATCCCCGGCGTCGGCAAGAAGACCGCCGAGCGCCTCGTCCTCGAGCTGCGTGAAAAGGCGGCCGAGCTCGCGGCAGCTCCCGCTGCCGCTACGGCCACCGCGCGCGAGCCGGACGACGAAGACCTCCTCGTCGCCCTGGTCAACCTCGGCTACCGCCGCGGCGACGCCGAGAAGGCGCTCGCCGACGTGCGACGCGAGAGCACCGCCACCGAGCTGCCGGACCTGCTGCGACTCGCGCTCAAGCGGCTGGCGCGGCTTTAGAAGCGGCGAGCTTCGAGGGCGCCGCTTGGGCGCGGCGCTGCGGGGGCGCCGCACACACACTTGCGGTGCGCGGGCCGGCTCGGCTTCACGGCTGCGCCAGGATCCACTCGAGCACCGGGTCGCGGCCGGCCGCGAGCTCCTCCCACGTCGGTTCGATCACGCGGTCGGGCACGACGAGCTGCGGCCCCTCCTTCGGCACGAAGGCGTAGTAGCGCGTCGAGTAGGAGACGACGAGGCGCGAGCGCGGCAGCACCATCTCGTCGTTCTCCTGGTAGCTGTTCGGCCGCTCGCCGATCGGCTCGCCGACGAGCGTCGCGCCGGCGTTGCGCAGGTCGACGGCATTGTTCATCGCCGCCGAGAAGGTGCGGTTGCCGACGATCGCGTAGACACGGAGCGGCGGCCGCTTCGCGAGCTGGGAGACGAGGTGCTCGCGCCCTTCCGTGTAATCGCCGCCCCCGTTCTGCCGCAGGTCGATCGCCAGCTTCTTCACCGGCTGCGCGTCGACCAGCTTCCAAAGCGCACGCGCGTTCGACTTCAGGTCGTCATAGCCGCGGAAGGCGACGTAGACGGTCTTCGCCTCGGCGAGCCAGGTGACGAAGAAGTCCTCGTCGGGCCGCTGGCGGTAGAGCGGCAGCTCGCCGGTGGGTGCGATCCACGCCGGCGGCGGCTGCGCCGGTGCGGCGGCGAGCTCGACCGTGCGCTCGCCGCCGCCGTCGAGCGCGACGGTGACGCGGGCGCGCCGCGGATCGGCCACGACGCCGAGACCGTGCAGCACCTCGGTCATCGCCATCGTGCCAGGCAGGAGCCCGCGTACGAAGGCGTCGCTCTCCGCCTGCGCGATGACGGTGCTGACGCGCGCCGCGACCTCGGCCGCCGGCACGTCGTCGATGCGCAGCAGCTTGCCGCCGAGGAGAGAGCGCGCTTCCTCTGTCGCGCGCGTCACCCGCAGCTCGTCGCCGAACGGCGCCAACGCGATCGGCAACCGGTGAACGTCCGCGGGAAGGTGGAGCCGCGTGTGGCCGTCGCCGACGTTGGCGAGCAACCGCATCAAACCGACGAGCATCTCGTCGTCGCCGGCACCCGCCGCGGCGCGCTTGCGCAGCTCAGCGCCGGCCGCCTCGAACGCCGGTTGCGCGGTGTGATGGAAGGCGTTGGCGTGACGCTTCGGCAGCTCGCGCAGCAAGAAGTCGATGTCGGCGACCCACTGCTCCTTCGTGAGCCGAGGCAGCGGCTGCGGCTGCGGAGGCGCCGCGCACATCGGCACCGCCACGGCCAGGACCAGCACCAGCACGAGCCCGGCCTTGTTCCGCATGCCGGCATTACCGGTGCAGGCGCGGAACGTTACGGATGGCCGCCGATTGCGCCCCCCGAGCGATCGGACGGAACCATGCGGTCGTTTCCAGCGACGATGACCGCCCGCGGCCGGCTGGCGCGGCTTTGGCAAGGTGCTGCACTCGATGGCAAGCGCGAGTAGCATGCGCAGCGTGATCCCTGCCGTCGAGCCGGCTCCCGCGGCGCCGCCGCGATTGGCGCCGCCGTCGAAGCTCTGGCTGCTGCTCGAGGCCCGCGCCGCGGGCGAGCTCCTCACCACCATGGCGCTGCGGCGCTGGTTGCGGCGGCTGCCGCGCGGCGACGGGCACCCGGTGCTGCTCCTCCCCGGCTTCCTCGCCAGCGATTTCTCGACGCGGCCGCTGCGGAGCTTCCTGCGCGACCTCGGCTACTGGGCGCACCGCTGGAAGCTCGGCCGCAACCTCGGCGTGCGCGGCGACCTCGAGGAACGCATGGCCGAGCGGCTGCGCGAGCTGCACGAGCAGCACGGCCGCCGCGTCAGCCTCGTCGGCTGGAGCCTGGGCGGCGTCTACGCGCGCGTGCTCGCCCACCGCTTCCCCGAGCGGGTGCGCTCGGTCGTCTCGCTGGGCGCGCCGTTCGCCGCCGACACCAAGGCGAACAACAGCTGGCGCCTCTACGAGTGGCTCACCGGAGCGCGCCTCGACGAGATGCGTGCCGAGCGAGTGGCGGAGTTCCGCGACACGCCGCCGGTGCCGACGACGTCGATCTTCAGCCGCACCGACGGCATCGCCGCCTGGCAGACGACGCTGCAGCGCGAGGGGCCGCAGGCGGAGAGCATTCAGGTGCCGGGCAGCCACCTCGGGCTCGGCTTCAACCCGCTCGTCCTCTACGCGATTGCCGACCGACTGGCGCAGGAGGAGAGGGCGTGGCGGCCGTTCTTCCGCCCCGAGGCGTGGCACCCGCCAGGCTTCCGGCGGCCGCCCGAGGCGCGGGCCGACGACGGTGTGACGCAGAACGGCGAGGGCGGTGTCGACGAAGCGGCGGCGCGCAACGGCGGCCGGCGGCCACGCCGCGCCACGAAGCGCACGGCGGCGCGCACCGCGGACCACGCGCCCAAGCGGTCCGCGAAGCGCCCTGCCAAGCGCGGAGGCTCGTGAGCTGAGCCTCGTCCAGCTCTCGGGTCTCGACGCGGGGTTCCTCGCGCTCGAGACGCCGCGCTCGCCGATGGTCGTCGGCGGGCTGTCGATCCTCGATCCCGAGACCGCGGACGGACGGCTCGACGTCGAGCGCTTCCGCATCGTGCTGCGCGAGCGGCTCCATCGCGCCGTCGCCTTTCGGCGTCGGCTCGCGGCGCTGCCGCTCGACCTCACGCGGCCGTACTGGACCGAGCTCGCCTCCGACGACGTCGACCTCGACGCGCACGTCGAGCGCACCGAGCTGCCGGCGCCCGGCGGCTGGCGCGAGCTCTCGGCGCTGATGGCGTGGCAGCTCGCCCAGCCGCTCGACCGCGGGCGGCCGCTCTGGCAGCTCACCTTCGTCGAGGGCGTGCGGCTGCCCGACCATCCGCGCGGCACGGTGGCGCTCGTCGCCACCGTCCACCACGCGGCGATCGATGGCGTCTCCGGCGCCGAGATCATGGGCGCACTCTTCGATGCCGCGGCGCCGCACGTCACCGCAACGCACGTCGCAGAGCCGCCCGCCGCTGGTGGCGACGCGGCGACGACCACGCCCGGCGTGCTCGACCTCCTCGCCCGCACCGGTCGTGACCTCGTGGCGACGCCTGCCGCGGCCACCGCCGTCGTCGGCCGCTCGCTCCTCGGGCTCGCTGCCGGCGCCTGGAGCCGGCTGCGTAGCGACGAGGCGCCGCCGTTGCCGTTCTCGGCGCCACGCTCGCCCTTCAACAAGCCGCTCTCGGGCCGGCTGGTGTGGGCGCAGGCGACGGTGCCGCTCGATCGCGTCAAGGCGATCAAGACGGCCGCCGACTGCTCGGTCAACGACGTCGTGCTGGCGATCTGCGCTGGCGCGCTGCGCTCGACGCTGCTCCTGCGCGGCGAGCTGCCGGCCGAGCCCCTCGTCGCGATGGTGCCGGTCTCCGTGCGCGCCAGCGACGAGCGCGGCCAGGCGGGCAACCTCGTCTCCGCCATGCTGGTGCCGCTCGCCACCGACGAGGACGCGCCGCGCGCAGCGCCTGCTCCGTATCCGCGACGCCGCCCGCGGCTCGAAGCTGTCTCACCAGGCGGTCGGCGCGCGCACGCTGCTCTCCTCGGCCGAGCTGCTCCCCTTCGCGCTCGCCGGCTTGGGCGTGCAGCTCTACAGCCGGCTGCAGCTCGCCGAGCGCCACCGGCCGCTCTTCAACGTCGTCGTCACCAACGTGCCGGGGCCGCCGCAGCAGCTCACCATCGCCGGCGCGCCGCTGCTCGCGCACTTCGGCTCGGCGCCGCTCTTCGACGGCCTCGGCCTCGTGCTCACGGTGATGAGCTACGCCGGCACCGTCTCCTTCGCGGTCACCGCCGACGCCGCGGCGCTCCCCGATGCCGCTGCCTTCGCCGAGGCGCTGCGCGCCGCGGCCGACGAGCTCGCGGCGGCGACGGTCAGCTAGTCGACAAGGCCCGGTCTACGCATCGTCCCGTCGAAACAGCGCCAGGACGACCAGCAGCAGCCCCACGATGTGCGCCCCGGCGAGCGAGAAGAAGAGGACTGCCACCACCAGCTCCTTCGCCGGCGAAGCGTGAAAGCCGGCGCCGGCGATCGGGGTGAGCCAGCTGGTGCCCCAGATCGCGCCGAGCCAGCCGACGACCCAGGCAGCGTAGGCACCGTAGAGGAACAGGCCTCGTACGAGCTTGCCGCGCGCGATCGAGAACCGCAGCGTGGCCCAGACGAGGCCGAGGGCCACCAGCATCAGCCCTTCGAGCAGGCCGGTGACGTGGCCCGCCATAGCCATGCGCGGATTGAGGACGAATCGAATCCCCAGCCCGCCGAGCATCGCCACCAGGAACAGCAAGAAACCGGCGCGCACCAGCACGCGATCGTGGGACATGGGTCTCACCTCGTCGAGAAAGGTGGTGACTTATGGCGACTATCTACCGAGCGCCGCGAGATCGCTCGCATACAAGCCGTCCCCGGCCGTGGCGGCATAGAGCCGCCGGATGCCTGCGCTCCCGACGAGGGCCAGTTTCTGGACCCTGAGTTCGCCCAGGCCGGCGCTGTAGGGCCGCCAAAGCCCACTCTGGCCGCCGCGGTAGACACCGCCGTTGGCCGCCGAGTCGAGGCTCGCCAGGAGCTCGCCACTCGTGGGGTCGAACGCGAGAGAAGTCACCGGACCATCGGGTAGGCCGACGCTTGCTTCCTTCCAGCTCCGGCCACCGTCTCCGCTCCAGAAGACCCCGCCATCGGTGGCTGCCCACAAACGCCCGGCCGGTGTCACCAAGAGATCGTTGACGTTGCGGTTCAGCAAGCCTTCTCCGGCGGCGGAGCGCCAGGTTTCCCCGCCGTCGTCCGAGTAGGCCACGCCGTCCTCGCCTCTCATGCCGACCCACAGACGCTCGCCTTCCCCCCGCGGGTCCGACTCGATACTGGTCAGCTCCAACGAGGCGAGGCCCCGGTTCGACACCTGGAAGGTCTCGCCCTCGTCTAGCGACCGCGCGAAACCGTTTCCGAAGGTGGTGATGCGCACCCTTCTCGGCCTGGTTCCGTCGTCGATGGAAATGTCGGTGACCGAGCCATCCGTCACGTCGGTGGGCCGCCATAGACGTCCCCCGCTCTCGGTCTTGAACAGGCCTCCACGCGTCCCGGCGAAGAGCAGGTCCGAAGACTCGTCGTCCACCGCCAGCGAAAGGATGTCGAGATTTCCCAGGCCGTTGATCATGGTATTGAAATACTGACCGCCATCGTCGGAGGCCTGAACGCCGAAGCCTTCGGTGCCGGCGTAGATCTTGAGGGGGTTCGACGGTGGGACCGCGATGACGTTGACGATGTCGGCAACCGTTCCGAAGGCATCGAGCTTGCGCCAGCTTTCACCGCCGTCCTCGGAGAGGAACACGCCGCTCTCGAGGGTCCCGGCGTAGACGACACCGGACTGCTCGGGGTGAGTCACCAGCGAGACTACCGTCAGGTTGTCCAGGATGCCGGGAAGGGAAGTCCAGGTCTGGCCGGCATTCACCGTCTTGGAGATTCCAGCCGCTCCGGCGTAGGCCACGCGCGGGTCGTTCGGGTCGACCGCCAGGCTCTTGAAGAGCTCGAAGGAGTAGGTGTAGTTCACGCTTCCGTTCGGACCGAAAACGTACAGGCCGGGCGTGGGAATGGTGACGGCCGCGTAGAGGTATTCCGAGTTCGAGGGCGCCGGCTCGATGGAATCGACCGTCAGGACGCGAAGCGGCGGAGACGCCAGCTGGCGCCAACTCTGGCCGTCATCGTCCGAACGATAGAACCCGTCGTCCCCAATGGCGAAGAGGCGGCCAGCCACGTCTCGCGCATAGGCAACGAGAGACTCCGACCGCTCCATGATGTGGCGCAGCGGAGCGGCTACGTTCGCCAGACTGGTCCACGTGTTACCACCGTCTGCTGAGCGCCAGAGCTCCGTCGTGTAGGTTACCGGCTGAAGGTCTGTCATGCGCGCGGTTTGCGCGGTGAGACGTGCGGAATTGTGGGGGTCCACTGCCAGGCCCACGATCCGCGCGCGGGCGGGACTAGTCAGCAAGCCCAATTCGGGCCACGTGACCCCCCCATTGTCGGACCTCCAAACGACGACGCCATCGGCGACGTACAGACGGCCGGGGCGGGCCGAAAACACGGCAATACCGCTACCCACCTGGGGCGCCAGCGTCCATCTCTTCCCCCCGTTTCCCGAGACGAAGCCGCCGCTCGCTGTGCGCGCCAAGGCCTGCGACGGATCGAACGGATTGACGACCACTTCTTCCGTTCCGAAGTGGACGAGGCCGCTATTCCTGGCGCTCCACGACAGGCCGCCGTCGCCGCTCTTGAAGAGACCGCGATGGGTACCCGCCCATAACACTTCTGGATCTGTCGGATCGATCTCCACGCCACCTAGGCGGCACCAGTTGCACTGATCGGCGCTCACCGCCGGGATCGTCAACGTCGTCCAGGTACGTCCACCGTCGACGCTCCGGTGCAGGCCGAGGTTCGTAGCGACGAGGAGGACCTCGGGATCCGATTGCGAGCGCTCGAACAGGTAGGCCAGACCGCCAGCGGGCAGCGGGATGCGGAGCCAAGTGTTGCCGCCGTCCCGGCTCCGCTCGATATACGGGCTCGGCCGGGCGCCGTCCACATCATTCGGTACCCAACCGGATGAATATCGGACGACGTCGAGCGGGTCCTTTTGTGACACCTCGAAGTGAACCATGTCCGGTGCACTCGTCGAAAGTTCCTGCCAGTGGGCGCCGCCGTCCACGCTGCGGTAGGACCCTTGGGCCATCTCGCCCTGCCGGCACACCGACGCGTTCGTGCACACTTCGACTCTGGAGGCATACATGTAGGACGGCTCCGGTCGATAGACGCTGAGCCGCCCTTCTGTAAAGAATTCGTTGCCCGGACCAATCCCGCCGTGAAACCGGCCGACCTCGGACCAAGACTGACCATCATCCGAGGATTTGAGAAAGCCAAAATAGCTGTCGATCGGCCCGGCGGCTCCCGGGCACGAGATGGAGTACGGCTGGATGTAAAGGGTCCCCCGATCGTCGAAGGCGAAGTCATCGACTCTCTGCCAAGGCGATTCACCGCAGTAGCCCCAGGAGAGCCAGCGCCGGCCGATCGAGTCGTAGCGTGCGGGGTGCCGTTCACTGCTTGGTCCGAGGGACCAGAGAGTCGACGTGAGGGGATTGAATTCCAGCCGGCTGCGATCGGTATTGCCCGAAATGTCGACCCATGAATCGCCGCCATTGACCGACAAGGCCACGGACTTGAACCAAAAGGAATGGAGCGAATGATGGAGCGTCACCGCGATCCGCTGCCGGTCAGAGGGATCGACGGCGATCGCACCCACGGCCCCCGGTCGGAAGCCACCCAAAGCGCTCCACTGCGCTTCAGCCCCACTGGAAACCGCCAGCGTGAAGCTTTGGCGCACGGTCCGCGCAGCGCCATCCGAAACCTGCACGGTGAAGGAGTACCGTCCAACGCGCTCGGGAACGCCCTGCAAGCCGCCGTGCAGGGTCAGCGCGACCCCTGCCGGCAGCGATCCGCCCAGCAGCGTCCAAGTGTAGGGGGACGTTCCCCCCTCGGCCCGCAGCGACTCGTGGTAGGTCTTTCCGACCCGGGCGGCGGGTAGATAGAGGTCGGCGATCGCGAGAGGGGCCAGCGCAGCGACGTCGAGACGGAGCTTCCTCGTCGCCTCCCGCACCGGCTGCGAGCTGTCGGTGACACGCACCATGAAGTCGTAGGTCCCCGCCACGGCGGGCCTTCCCGACAGTTGGCCTCCCGCGAGCGCCAGGCCGGGCGGCAGCGAGCCATTGGCGATGGTCCAGGCGTAAGGTGGCTCGCCGCCCGAGGCTTCGAGGAGAACCGAAAAGGAGTTGCCGACAGCGCCCGCCGGCAGAGTGTGAGGGACGATGCGCAGCGTTCCGGGCAGCGGCGAGGACGGTTCCCGTGCCGTTCCCAGATCCACCTTGCCATACCCCCACCACTCGTTCGGCACCGGATCCGTGAACGAGTCCGTCCGAGCGGAACCGACGAGGATGTTCTTCACCTGCGCCGCGTCGAGACCGGGGTCCACGGCCAGGACGCGAGCGGACAAGCCAGTCACCACCGGTGCCGAGAACGAAGTCCCCTGGAGCATTCCGAACGCGCCTCGGCGATCGTTGTCGACGATCAGGGCGTCGACCTGAGGGAAGGGGTGGAGAGCGTAGATCGATGGGGGACTCGAACCTGGATAGGCGTGCCGAGACACGGCGCCCCAGACCTGCTCGCCCGGGGCCGCGACGTCGGGCTTGACGCGACCGTCGCGGGTCCAGCCAACGGAGGAGAACCTGGACACCTCCTCCCCTTTGGCGGTGCCATCTCGACGCAGGACGCCGCGAATGTCCTTCCAGGACGTCCGGTATCGGGTCGCCGGATCGTGGCGGGCGAAGCTGGCTACGGTAATGGCGTGGCGAGCCGTACCCGGGCGGGCAACCGAAAAGAAATTGTCCGCCGCTCCCGCCGCCCCGGAAAAGTAGGGAACTCTCTCGCCGACCTCCGAGGCGGACTCCACCAGCCACCCGTGATAGGTCCCCTCTCCGTTGACCTCTTCGCCCTTCAGGCTGATCGTCCACGTTCCGGAAGCAGGCGCGACGCCAGAGCGATCGTGGAGAAACACCACGGCCTCGGTGTCTCCGTTCAGGGGGCTGGTTCCTCCCGGATTGAAGATGGACACGTCGCCCAAGGGTGTCGACTCGTCGGCAAACCGGCCATACGGAGCTTCCACGCGAGTGTGACCGTCCGGACCGGTGACGACGATGGCGATCCGGTCGGAGCCTTGGTACCAGAGGTCGACGACGACCTGATCGTCGCCCGGTCCGGGACGCGGCTTTCTGACCCTGGGCACCACCAAGTGGTGGGGGTTCTCCAGCCCCGCCAAGGCGCGACCCTGGATGTGCCGATATTCACCGCCCGTCGTGTCGCCGGAGTTGCCGGCCGCCGCCACGATCACCTTGCCGGGCTTGCCGGGTCCCACCAACGAATCGATGGCGATCTCCTCGAGCGTCGTCCCGTCGTGGGGGCCATACGACGTTCCCAGGGACAGGTTGACGACATAGGGCATGGCCAAGAGAGCGGCCTGTTGGTCGATGAACGTCAGGGCATCGATGATGTCGGCGGACTCGAAGTCGAGCGTTCCCGCGACTCTCGTTGCGTTCACCACGATCAGGTCCGCGCCCGGTGCCACGCCGGGGAGGGCTGGATGGTCCCCGGCGGCCACCGAGAGGCCATGGGTGCCGTGACCCGTGCGATCCTGGTGTGGGAAAGGACGAGAGGATTTCAGAACATTGTTGATTTCCGCCTCGGTGTAGAGGGTGCCGCCGAGGGCGTCCGGCCCGTCCAGGTCGCGGTCGCCGTCCAAGTCTCCGGGGTGCGAAAGATCGAGAAGGTAGCGGATCCGGGTCGTTCCGTCGGGGCGCCGGAAATCGTCGTGCCGGATGTCGACGCCGGTGTCCACGAAGCCGATCAAGACTCCCGCTCCGGCGGTGAGGGGAACGGGAGGGGCAGCGGCAGCCTCGATGTGTACGTCTGCAGCAGGCGCTAGGACGTCCTCGCGTGCTGGCTGGACCAGCGCGCGCATCCTCTGGCTGAGGTGGATCGCCTCGACGCCTTCCAGCTCCGCCACATCGCCGAGCGCATTCAAGTCGAGGTCGCCAGTGTAAATGTCACCGATGCGGGTCTGGACTCGGAACCCGGCCGCCTCGAGCGCCGCCGCCTCGCCGTGGAACCGGACGATCAACCGCAGCGAGGCGGCAGCAGAAGCGGCCTTGGTGCCCTTCTGGAAGAGGCTCAGCGCCTTCAGGCCTTCGGTGACGCTCGGCCCCGAACCGTCGATAGACGCGGCCTGTTCGCGGTAGAGCAGCTTGAGAGCAAGGTCGAGCTTCTGCTCAGCCGAGTCCGAGCTCTCGGCGATGCTGCCCCAAGACGCCAGGACAACCAAGCCAATGGCGATCCGATGTCTCGATTTCATCCCTCGTCTCCTCGAGGGTTTGCTCCTACGTACGGCTTCGTCGCACCGGATACAGACGCGTACCCGCCGTTTGTAGTGTAAGCCCGGCCGCGGCTTTCGCTGGCCACTACTGAGCGTGCGGAGGCCACTCTCTATACTAGGCGCGCGACCCTTCAGATCAGGTCACGGGATGTCCACGCCCCCGCTCCGGACTTACACCGAGCACGAGCTCGACTTCGAGCGGCTGTCGGCGCGCGATTTCGAGAACCTCTGCTATGGCCTGGTCCGTCGAGAGGGATACCAAGAGGCCGAGCGACTCGGCGCTTCCGGTCGAGACAAGGGTCAGGACATCCGTACCCGACAGGGAGACAAGATAGTCGTCTTCCAGTGCAAGCGGATGCAGAGGTTCGAGCCGCGGCATGCCGAAAGCGTGGTCGCCGAGATCCACGCCCTCCCCGAGCACGAGAAACCCGACGAGCTGGTCATCGTCGTTGCGTGCGACGTCAGCGACGAGACGCGGAAGAAAGCGCGCGACTGCGCGCAGCCCATGACTTGCAATGTGTGGGCGCGCAGCGAGCTGGAAGAGCGCGTGCGCAGCCATCGGTGGCTCGTCTGGCGATACTTTGGATGGCAAGCGTATTTCATAAGGCGCCTGTCGACGAGCGGCATTGCCCTCCTCGCTACCATGGTCGTCCTGGCCGCCGCCTTGGCGTTGCGGCCGTCCCTTTGGAACAGGCTGACCCGTACCACGGTCGCCGTTCTGCCGCTTGTTTCCTCCACGGGGCGGCCGCCCGCCGCCGTCTCCCGCGACCTCACCACTCGACTGACGCGCGAGATCCGGCGTGAATCCGATGCGAGGACGCTCCCGCCCGAGCTCGTTTGGCCCCTGGCCGCCACCTTGGCCGGGACGAATAGCAACTGCCCCAAGGCGGCGGTTCTGGAGCAGATCCGGCGGTTCACCGGTGCGGACTTCGTCCTCAGCGGGTCGTTCGACTCTTTCCAGAGCAGCAGCCCCAGCGCACTCGCTCTCTGCGTGCAAAGGACGTGGGATCCGGTGCCCGCCTTTTCCTTGCACCAAGAACTCGCGCCACACAGCGCGGACCTGTCGGTCAAGAACGTCGCCAAGGCTCTCGCCCGTCGGATACGCATCCCGCTGCGGGCGGCGCTCCGGCCCCGCGGGCCGACCTACACGCGGAATCCCGATGCGGCGCAGCGGTATTTCGAAGGCATGGAGCAGTTCCAGCGGTATGAGCTCAAGGAGGCGCTGGCGAGTTTGGAGAGCGCGATTGCCGACGATCCGGAGTTTTATCCGGCACACTATGGACTCTCACGGCTCTTCCGAGAGCTTGGTCGCGATCCAAAGGCCCAGGACGAGGCCCGCCAGGCGCTGGCGCTTTTCGATCGCTTGGAGCTGGACGACGAACGCGAGCGCGCGCTTCTCGAAGCCTATGCCTTGGAGACGGCGGGGAACTGGAATCTGGCCACCTACCTGTACGAGGCTCTGTTGACGCGCTTTCCAACGGATGACGTGACGGCGCTCAGATTCGTCGAGAGCCTCAACTTTGCCCGGAGAAGCACCGATGCCTTGGCAAGAATTCGCGCGCTGCGTGATCGCCACGGTTCCGAAGCTCCGGAGCTGCCGCTCGAGATGAGCGTGCGGCTGGACATCGAAGAGGCCATTGCCCAGGCACGGCGAGGACGGCCTGACCTGCAAGAGATCGCCGCCCGAGCTGCGCTCGACAGGCTCCGCCCCAACCAGGATTCGTTGAAAGCCCGCGCCCGGTACCTCTTGTGCGACGCTCTCGTTTCCATGGGCGATTCCGGGCCCAACGATTCCTGGCCTACCGCCTGCCAGGAAGCCAAGGATCATTTCAGGGGGGTCGGAGACCGGATCAATCATGCCAAGTTCAGGCAGCTGGAGGCGCGCCACAAGCTAAACCTAGGAGATCGGAAAGAGGCACTCTTCATCGATCGCAAGGTAGCCGAGACTTTCGTCGGGGAAGGCTTTAGACGGGGATACTTCGATCAAATAGCGAATCTGGTCGCAAATCTACTGGAGCAGGAGGACGATGCCTTTCTCGACGAGGCCCAGCGCGTTTGTCGGGATGGTGTCAGGGAGGCGACCGACGAGACGAGCCTCAGCCTGCCTGGCGTACTCATCAACTGCGCCGAGCTACCGATGATGGGAAAGGGATGGGAGGAGGCTGACAACGCCTCCCGCGATGCACGATTGGCGAAGGCTGCCGATGCCTACCGAGAGGCACAGAGGATTGCTCACGAGCGCGGCGACGCCATGTTCGAGGTGGCCGCCATGGGCAACCTGGCGTATGTCGAGCATGCACTCGGCAAGACCGATGAAGCTCGGCGGCTGTATGAGCGTGCGCTGCGGATCAGCGATCGGCTCGGGGAGCACGGCAGGGAGTTCAAGTTCAGCCTCATCCGCCACGCCCGGCTTCTTTCCGACCTCGGACACGAAAGCGACGCGCTCGCCCTCTACGACCGCGGCAAGCAGGGACTGGAACCGGAAGAACTGTCGTTCTTCCTCGAATCCATGGTCGAGGTGCTGGGAGGCGATCCCCCCGGCTGGAAACGCATCATCTCTGGTGTCTCCTAGCCCGGGCCCGCCGAGAGGCATGTTCGGCGTCGTCCTGGAGCGCTGCCGTGAGGGGGCGTTCTCGCCACGGCTACAATCCTCCGCGTGGCCGACACTCCGCGCCTGGTGACGGGCGCGCCCGACCCCGACGAGCTGCAGCTCGAGCAGTCGCTGCGGCCGCACAAGCTCGACGACTACGTCGGCCAGCGCCGCATCGTCGACAACCTGCGCGTGTTCGTGCAGGCGGCGAAGGCGCGCGGCGAGGCGCTCGACCACGTGCTGCTGTTCGGCCCGCCGGGGCTCGGCAAGACGACGCTCGCCCACATCGTCGCCCACGAGATGGGGCGGCCGCTGCGCTCGACGTCGGGGCCGGTGCTCGAGCGCGCCGGCGACCTGGCGGCGATCCTCACCAACCTCGAGCCGGGTGACGTGCTCTTCATCGACGAGATCCACCGCCTCGGCCCCACGGTCGAGGAGATCCTCTACCCCGCCCTCGAGGACTTCCAGATCGACCTCGTGCTCGGCCAGGGACCGGCGGCGCGCACGGTGAAGCTCGAGCTGCCGCGCTTCACGCTCGTCGGTGCGACGACGCGCGCCGGCTTGATCACGGCGCCGCTGCGCGCCCGCTTCGGCATCGTCCACCGGCTCGACTTCTACTCGCCCGAGGAGCTGGCGCGCATCGTCGCCCGCTCGGCGGCGCTGTTGCGCATCCCGCTCGACGAAGGCGGCGCGCTCGAGATCGCGCGCCGGAGCCGCGGCACGCCGCGCATCGCCAACCGCCTGCTGCGCCGCGTGCGCGACTTCGCGCAGGTGCACGGCGCCGAGAACCAGCACGCGCCGAGCGCGTTGACCATCGACCGCGAGGCGGCGCGCCGCGGCCTGGCGCTGCTCGAGGTCGACGAGCATGGCTTCGACGAGGTCGACAGGAAGATCCTCGGCACGCTCATCCAGCACTACGACGGCGGCCCGGCCGGCCTGAACGCGCTCGCCGCCGCCATCGGCGAGGACCGCGGCACGCTCGAGGACCTCTACGAGCCCTTCCTCATCCAGGAGGGCTTCCTGCAGCGCACGCCGCGCGGCCGCGTCGCCACCAAGCGCGCCTACGAGCACCTCGGCCACCCGGTCAAGGGCGGCGCGCGAAGCTTGTTCTGAATCAGCTCTCGCTGAACAACATCAGCACGGTGGCCGTCATCGCCACCGGCGTGCGCAGCTCCGGCGGCACCTCGCGCGCGAGGTAGACGCGGCCCTTGCCGAGCAGGTCGACGCCGGCGAGCACGCGGCCGTCCTGCCGCAATTCGTAGCCGAGCGCGCCCGGGATGTTGCGCACGCGGCCTTCGCGCGCCGGCAAGCCGTGGAGCGCGCGGATCTCGATCGGCTCGTCGCCGAAATCGGTCGCGCCCTGGAAATCCACGCCGTTACCGGCGAGCGACAGTGTGTGCACGCGCGCGCCCGTCGGGTCCTGCATCGCGCAGCCGAGCTGCGTCTCGCCGAGCGACAGCTCCGTTTCGTGGTGCTTGCCGACGTGGCGCAGGATGGGCGTCTTGGCGCGGCACTCGACCTTCCACTCTTCGCCACCCTCGCCGACGAAGGTGAAGCGATAGGGGTTCGTGCGCGCGCCGACACCGACGCCTTCCACGAAGGCGCCGGCCGTCCACGCCCACGTCTCGCCGACGCGCGTCTTCTTGGTCGAGAAGCTGCCGAACGAAACGGGCTTGCCCCAGTAGCGGTTGGTGAGGCCGCTCACCTCGTAGACGTCGCCGCTCGCGAGCGTCGGGTCGACGACGACGTGCAGCGGGCCGCTGCTGCTGCAAGCGCCGAGCAGGAGGAACGAGGCTGCGATGCCGAGGTGCAGAGCGAGCTGGCGAGGCCGAAGAACGGTAGACATGGCTTGGTGTTTCCCTCCGCCGCGGCCGGAGAGCAGCGGCCGTGCCAGGGGGGGGTGACGCGCTTCACGCGACGCACGCAAGTGCCGATCGCTAACCGAAAGTCATCACCGGACACGGGCCGCTCCACTCGCTCGCGCCCGCGCGCGCTCGTCCGCGGCCGAGGACGAGCCCGTCCCTCGGGGAGCACCAGCGGACGACCGCGAGCGGCGCAGCGGAAGGCGCTTGCTCGAGGTCGAAAACGAAACCGCCCCGGCCGCCGTGAGTGGCGCCGGGGCGGTGGAGCGACGCTGAAGCGTCGCGATGCTCTAGCTCGAGATCAGGGCGTCAGGCAGCTCGCCGCCGCGAAGCGCGAGCGGAGGACGTTGCCCGGCTGCGGGCCGAAGCCGTTGTTGAAGTTGATGCCGGGCCGGCCCGAAAGGTGGCAGTAGCTCATGACCGTGCCGCCGCCTGCCGGGTAGCCGACCTGCGAGCAGGTGCCTTCCGGCGTGGAGCAGCCGTCGATCTGGGTGTTGTTGCCGTTCCACACGCAGGCGTGGGTGTGGCGCGAGCCCATCAGGTGTCCCATCTCGTGGGTGAACACCATCACCGTCCAGGAGTAGGTGGGCACGTTGGCGTAGGTCGGGTTGATGCCGCTGAAGCACTGCGAGTCGGCGCGGTTGGCGGCGCAGAAGCCGTTGAAGCCGGCGGCGATGCCGCCGCCGCCGCGCAGCGCGATCAGGTGGCCGAGGTCGCCGTTGAAGGTCTTGCGGTTCTTCTGGAAGCTGGCGAGCAGCGCCGACGAGCTGTTGCCCTTGTAGGGGCTGCGCCGGTCCCAAACCACGAGCTGCGACATCACGATCGGAATCGACTCGCCCGAGTAAAGGGCCGCGGACTGGCTGAAGAGGCCGGTGACGTAACTCGTCGTCGCCGCCACCGAGCCCTTGTTCTGGAACAGGTCGTAGTCGGCCTCGACGTAGATCTTGACGTTGGCGCCGGGGACCGCCTTGTCGACGATCGGGGCGACGCCCTTCACCATGCGGGTGGCGTCCCAGTAGGAGATGACCTCGTCGGCGCCCACCGGGCCGTCGTCGCCGGTGGCGCAGACGAAGTCGTTCTTCGGGATGAGCGCGCTGGCGGGGTAGAGGACGTGGTCGTCGCTCGGGTTGTTGCCCTCGAGACGGCCGAGGACCAAGTAGCCGAGCTCCGGCGCGGTGGCGAAGCCGGCCACCTCGTGCTCGAAGAAGCTGATCGAGGCGAGCGACTCGGCCGCGCCGCGGACGACGCCGCGGTAGTGCTCGCCGAGCGCCTTGGCGGGGATGACCTCGCCGCGTGCTCGTCACCGCCTGGAAGCCCGGCGCGAAGATCTCCACGCGCACGAGGTCGAGGACGACGCCGCTCTGCAGCTGCAGGCTCAGCGTCTCCGGCCGCGCGACGCGGATGGCGCCGAGCTCGCGCTTGTCGATCGACAGCACGGTGCCGCTGCGCAGCACGCCGCGGAAGTCGGCCTCGGCGCCCGCCGCCTTGGCCATGCCGAACGGGGAGACGAGCGGGAAGCCGGCGCCTTCGGCGCGCTTGCCGGCGACGAGCTCGGCGGCCGGGACGGCGCGGGCCGCGGTGGTGAGGACGACCGCCAGACAGATCACCGCAGTGAGGACGCCCCGCAGCGAGGGGCGAGCGGACCGGATCGACATTGCCTGCGCTCCTTTGACCGACGTTCGCCGGGTTGAGTCCGGCTGGTTTAACTGGGAAAGCGGACAGAAGGGTATCGGGCCGGCCGAATGAGCAAGGAGCGCGCCACGTCGCGCGGCGCGGCGTAAGTTATTGATTTGCAAAGAGGAGCTGCGGCGAGGGCTCCTCGGTGCGCGCGGATCACAAATTGATGCAGGGGTCCACGTTGGACCCGGCCTCGCGGACCCACTTCGACCCATTGCCGATCGTGAGGGCAGCGATTTGCCACCCGGCTCGGCGCCGGACGGCGGCGGCTCAGGTCTGCCGAGCGGCGGCGATCTGCCGAGTCGGCGGCGCCCGAGACGCCGGCTCAGCCGGTCCGCATGAAGTGCCAGCGCAGGTCGCCGGGCAGCGGCGCGAAGACCTCGGGCGCGATGCGGTCGGCGAAGTCGCGCAGCAGCGACGAGAGCCCCTGGCCGCGGGCGGCGCGCTCGAGGGCGTCGGCCGCCTCGACGCCGGCCTTGCTGATGTAGGTCTGCCAGACCGCCTGCTTGATCGACAGCGGGCCGAGCGAGACGTTGGGCATCCGCGCCACGCCCTTCTGCAAGAGCGCGATCTTCTCGCGCAGCTCGCGCTCGGGCGCCATCGGGTGGCGCTGCCAGGGCGTGTAGGGCTTGGGCACCAGGATGTTGGTGCCGAGGTGCAGGTGACCCATGACGCCGCTCGTCCGCGCCTGCTCCTTGAAGATGCCGCGCACTTCGGCGGCGAGGTCGAGGATCGAGCGCACGTCCTCGAGCGTCTCCTCGGGCAGGCCGATGAGGAAGTAGAGCTTGAGCTGGGTGAATCCCGCCTTGGCGATGAGCCGCACCTTCTCGAGCAGCAGCGAATTGGGGACGTGCTTGCCCATCTTCCAGCGCAGCTCGTCGTTGCCGGTCTCGGGAGCGAGCGTGATCGAGCGGTCGCCCGAAGCATGGAGCGCCGCCAGCACGCCCTCGGTCACCGCCGGGATGCGGATCGACGACACCGAGCAGCGGAAGCCGAGCTCGACGCCGGTCGACAGGATGCGCTCGACCTCGGGGTGGTCGCCCACCGCGGTGGCGACGAAGCCGAGCTGGTCGGTGACGCTGCGCGCGCCGTCCATGGCGGCGAGGATCGCCTCGGTCGGGTGCCAGCGGAACTTGCCCATGCCGAAGGTCGCCCAGCAGTAGCGGCACTTCTCCGGGCAGCCGCGCGACATCTCGATCAGCACCTTGTCGCGGAACTCGGTGTGCGGCGTGACGATCACCGTGCTCGGCAGGTGGCCGGGCTGCCGCATCTGCTCGGCGGTGAGCTCGAGCTTCTTGAGCTTGCTGTCGGCCTCGGTGAGCTCGGCGGCGTCGTGGTGCGCGGGGACGAAGAAGCCGGGCGTCGCGGCGAGGCGGCGCAGCACTGCTTCGCGGTCGGGCTCCTCTTCGAAAGCCGACTGCAGCGCGTCGAGCAGGTTCTCGGCGGCGCCGAGCGCGAAGACGTCGACGAAGGCCGCCATCGGCAGCGGGTTGATGGCGGCGCAGGAGCCGCCGAGGAGCACCAGCGGATCGCCGGGCCCGCGCTCGTCGCGGCGCAGCGGGATGCGCGCGCGGTCGAGCAGGCGCAGCAGGTTGACGTAGTCCTCTTCGAACGAGACCGAGAAGGCGATGCAGCCGAAGTCGCCGATCGGCGTGCGCGTCTCGAGGGTGACGGGCGTTCCTTCACCATCGGTGAAGAAGCGCTCGCACGCCCAGTCGGGTCGTGCGTGCACGAGCTCGAAGGTGCGCTGGAAGCCGAGGCTCGACATCCCGACGTGGTAGCTGTTGGCGTAGCCGAGCGCCAGCCGGTGGCGCGCGTGCGGCGAGAAGCGGCGCAGCGGCCGCTCGTCGGCTACGAAGCGGGACCAGTCGTGAGTCGCGTGGGGAGCTTGCCGTCGCATCGAACCGCTGATTGTACCTATCTGTCCGTTGACTGCTGCGGCCGCGAGAGGGTCAGTGGTTGGCCGGAGGGTCATCACGCGACCCGCCTTGCCGCGCTGCGGCACAGCGCGCTCAGGCGGTCCAGGGTCCCGCGCTGACCCGTCGCTACGCCGCCTCTTCTTCGTCGTTCGCGCTGCAACTGACTCAACAGACGCGGCTTAGGCGGCATTCCACCGCCCGTGGCACGGCTCTTGGTCTAGGCGCGGTCACCGCAGGACATCCCCTGGGGGTGGAGGGACCGAATGATGAGACCGTCGCTTCGACCGCGCTGCGCCCGCTCCTCGCTTCGCCGCCACGGCCTCGTCGCGGCCGCCGCCTGCCTGCTGGCGCTCGGCTTCGCCGCGCCCGCCTCGGCAGTGGCCGGCGTCGCCTTCGTCCACGGCAAGGGCGGCGCCGACCTCGCCAACCAGTCGGTGGCCAACGCCTACTGGACGACCGACATGATCAAGGTCGCCACCAAGAACTACGCCGTGCCCTACACCATCTGCCACTACGACGGCACCCGCATCATGTGGGAGGCGGGCGACGTCGTCGTCGACCAGATCTACGCCTTCATCACCAGCCGCGGCATCAACGACCTGGTGATCAACACCCACTCGTTCGGCGGCGTGGTGACGCGCTGGATCGTCTCCAACCCGAACCGCAACTACAAGTACACGGCGGTCGTCAACGCCATCCGCTGGGTGAACACGATCGCCGCGCCGCAGGGCGGCAGCGAAGCGGCCAACCTCGCCGGCACGCTGTCGGGCTCGTGGCTCACCGGCTGGCTGGTGAGCCTCGTCGGCCAGGACAACGCGTCGACGCGCAACTGCCGCACCGCCGACATGGACTACTACAACCGCTACTGGTTGAACGGCACGGCGGGGCGGCCCGGCGCTCGCCAAGCGCTTCTACTGGATCTCCGGCTGGGGGCTTGTGGAACGACTACTACTACCGCTTCCACAGCGAGGACTTCGGCCTCGCCACCCTCTCCGGCGTCGCCGGCCTCCCCGGCGAGGACGACGGCATGGTCGCCGAATGGAGCGCGCAGCTCGTCGGCACCGCCTGGTTCCGCACCGAGGCCAACCACCACCACAACCGGCGCAACGACTTCAAGCCGATCGGGGCCTCGCTGGCCACCGACTTCTGATCGAGGAGCACTGAGTCATGCACAAGCGAAGCATGTTGTGGGCTAGCGCGGGGGTGCTGTTGTTGGCGGCGCCCGGGATCTCGGCCGAGGTGGGCCGGCTGGCGGGACCGTTCCCGCGCGCCGGCGAGCCGGCGCCGCTCGCCATCTCGACGCGGTTCGTGCTCGAGGGCGTGGACTTGAGCAAGGGCGTCGCGCTGCCGTTGACCGGCGGCACGGCGCACTTGGCGGTGCTGTCGCGCGATCGTCAGGTCGGCGATCTCTACTTCCTCGACGCGCGCGGCCAGAAGTTGCTGCCCGGGCGCGGTCCGATCGGCGAGGCGCGGAGCTTCCTCGAGCCCGACCTCGAGAGTTACGACTTGCCGGCGTACGGCATCGGCGTGCGGCTGGACGCGCCCGGTGCCGGCCTCTTCACGCTGAAGAGCGATGAGGGCCCGGGCCTCGTCGCCGTGGTGGTGAACGAGGAGGGCAGCGCCGTCGAGATGCGGGTGCAGGCGAGCCCGCTCGCGGCGCGGGCGGGCGAGCCGGTGGTGGTGGAGGCGATGCTCCAGGCGGAGGGCCGGCCGCTCGTCGGCGCGCAGGTGTCGGCGCGCCTGCAGGAGTGGGAGCGCGCGCGCACGCCGATCCGCCTCACCGAGGTGGAGCCGGGGCGTTATCGCGCGACGCTGACGGCGACGCCGGAGAGCGGCCTCATGCCGCTGTCGATCCGCGTCGACGCCAAGGGTGCGCTCGCGGACGGCGCGCCGTTCGCGCGTACGGCGCTCACCGGCGCGATGGTGGCGGCGGGCGCCGCCGACTTGGACCTGCAGGGCGTCGGCTTCACCGCCGAGACGTTGTCGGTGCCGGTCGTCGGCTCGCCTGGCGACTATCGCCTCGAGGCGGTGTTCGGCGCGCGTCTCGACGCCGCAGCCGACGAGGATCTGACGAGCCTTGCCTACAGCCGCGAGGACTTCCATTTGACGGCCGACGGCGCTGCGGTGTCGCTGCCCATCCCAGCAGCGGCGGCAGGCGCGGAGCGGTTGACGCTGCGTCTGTTGAACCGCGGCACGCTGGCCGTCGAGCGCGAGGTCGAGCTGCCGGTCGTCGTCGAGGGCAGGCCGGCGCAGGCGGGCATCGCCGACGCCGAAGCTGCCGGCGAGCAAGGCGGCGGCGCGGGCTCGGTTCGACGAGAAGCCGTAGCCGGCGCCGAGGATTTCTCGCGTGCCCCCTGCGACGGGTCGTCGTGAGAGGGCACCGGCGTTCGGAGCGTGGGCGACGGCGTCCGGGCCTGGGCCGGGGGCCGCCGCGGCGGACTTCCCACGCTTTGTCAAGCGGCGTGATCTTCCTTCTGAGTCAGCTCACGCTTGGATTTGGCGGCAGCAGGAGGATTGGGGGGCGTAAGTCGTTCCGTCGCGCAGCATGGCGATGAGGATCCGCAGGTGGCGGTCACCGACGATGCGTAGGGCATGGCCGACGGTAAGGCCCCGTTGTCGCAAGCCGTCGTAACGTGCACGACTGACGGGGTCTCGCTGCAAGCTGTTCAGTGACCAGTGGTGTATCGCGTAACGCAATCGAGGATTGCAGGCTCGACGCATCAAGACCAGGCGGCGCTTGCCGCTGGCACGCGTCACGGGTGCGACGCCGCTGAGGGCGCGAATGAGCTGGTAGTCTCGAGTGGCGACAGCGCGCGAGGCCTCGCTCAGCACCGTGGCGGCGACGAGCTTTCCCACCCCTGGCATGGAGAGAAGGATCTCGGCGTCACGGTGCTGGCGAGGCTGCTCGGGCTGGTCGCTTTCCTCGTCGCGCAGCCGGGCGAGAGTGCGAGCGATCCAGGCCGTGCAGTCGCGGTGCTGACGATGGAGCAGCTGGAGCTGCTCGATGAGCATTGCGATGTGCCCGGTGGCGGCCGCTACGGTGCCCTCGGCTACGGGTAATGCCGGTTGGTCGAGCACCGCCATCAGCCGATCGACGTCGAAGCGGCGGATGCGGTGGTCGCGCAAGAGCTTGGCCAGCTTCGAGCGTGTCAGCCGACGAGCCTGCTGCGGCTGGTGAGCCAGCTTCAGCAAGGCCCAAAGCCAAGGCTCATCGGCGCCAGGCACGAGCTCGAGCAGCTGAGGCCAGAAGCGATGCAGCTGTCCGCCGAGGCGACACGCGGCGGCGTGCTGCTGCTCTAGCAGTTGCCGCTCCAGGCGACTGGCTTCGCGCAGCTCGAGGATCGTGGGATCTTCGAGATGGACCCGTCGATACGAGGCCAGGTCGGTGCGCAGCGAGGTGGCGACGACGAAGGCGTCGAGGCAGTCGTCCTTGGCACCCGCCACGCTGTGACGATCTCGGAAGCGGTCGAGCTGTTTCGGATTGAGATGGTAGACGTGCGCGCCAGCTTCGACGAGCACATCGACGATGGCGCCGTGAGGGGTTTCGATGCCTACAGCGACGCAAGAGAGATCTTGCCCAGCGAGCTGTCGAAGCCAATCGAGTAACTGGCGCAAGCCTGCTTCACCATGGGTGACGGTGCCATCGCGCACGCATGCCCCGTCATGCCGAGCACACAGACCTGGTGCTCTTGGCTGCCCCAATCGATGCCAACGAAGCACTCGTATTGGCTCAAGCCGACCTCCTTTCCGACGGCTCGGCGCTGCCGCGATGCTGCCTCGGCCCTGTATTGGCGCTCGTAGCGCGACTTCCCACGGGAGGCCACCGCGGCTTCCGTGTTGGGGCACCGTCCGCAGCAGGCACTCGGAGTGCAGAACCGGCGCGGGTGCTCCCAGCACGGTCGCCAAAGAACACTAGGGTGCGGGCTCGCTGCGCTCGCCCGCCTTCAGGAACATACAGGGACCGGCGCGCGCAACGTGGTCATTGGGAGAGTTGGCGCGCGCCTCCGCGCTCCGGGCGCCGCGACGACCGCTGGTGCTCAAGGGGCCACGAAGCGCCCTACGCGAGGTCCCGCCACGGCGACCCCCGGCCCAGGCCCGGACGCCTGGTTTGGTCGCTAGCTCAGGCCCTGACGCCTTGGGCTAGCTGGCGAGAAACGACCGTTAGCCGCTCGTGCGGTCGAAGATGCTGAACGTTGTGGTGTAGGCGTTCTTTTCGTCGGCTGGAACTTGCTCGCACTCGAGTTCGCGCCAGTCGTCGGGCTCGAGGGGTGGGAAGAAGGTGTCGCCGGTGACGTCGGCGTGCACGCGGGTGATGTAGAGGCGGTCGGCGTGCGGCAGCGCTTCGCGGTAGACCTCGGCGCCACCGGCGACGAAGGCTTCGTCGTCGCCGGCCGCTTGCGCTGCTGCGAGCGCATCGTCGAGCGAGCTGACGGCGTGCACGTCTTCGGGCAACTGGAGGCGCGACGGTTCGTGCGTCACCACCAGCATGCGGCGGCCGGGGAGTGCGCGGCCGATCGACTCCCAGGTGCGGCGGCCGACGATGAGGTAGTGGCCCATGGTGAGGCGCTTGAACCGCGCGAGGTCTTTCGGCAGGTGCCAGGGCAGCGCGCCGGCGCGGCCGATGACGCCGCCGCTCGCCACTGCGACGATCAGCGAAACCCTCATCGGCCGCGCGGTGCCGGCGTGACGAGGCGACGGCTCATACGGAGATCGGCGCGCGGATGGGGGGGTGTGGGTCGTAGGCCTCGATCGTCACGTCTTCGTAGATGAATTCGTCGAGCTCGCGGCGCGGCTCGAGGCGCAAGCGCGGCAGCGGTCGCGGGTCGCGTTCGAGCTGGAGGCGCGCTTGTTCGAGGTGGTTCTTGTAGAGGTGTGCGTCGCCGAGGGTGTGTACGAGCTCGCCGGCGGCGTAGCCGCACACTTGCGCGACCATCGCCAGCAGCAGCGCGTAGGAGGCGATGTTGAAGGGCACGCCGAGGAAGACGTCGGCGCTGCGCTGGTAGAGCTGCAGCGATAAGCGCCTCGGGCCGCCGGGCTCGGCGGGGTTGCCGACCCAGAACTGGAAGAGGGCGTGGCAGGGCAGGAGCGCCATGGCGTCGAGCTCGCCGACGTTCCAGGCCGAGACGACGTGGCGGCGGGAGTCGGGGTCGCGCCGCAGCGCTTCGACGAGCGGCAGCGAGCTGGTCGACGGTGCCGCCGCTGGCGGTGCCCCAGGCGCGCCATTGGCGGCCGTAGATCGGGCCGAGCTCGCCTTCCTCGTCGGCCCACTCGTCCCAGATCGTCACGCCCTGCGCCTGCAGCGCGCGCACGTTGGTGTCGCCGCGCAGGAACCAGAGGAGCTCGTGGACGATCGACTTGGTGTGCAGCTTCTTGGTGGTGAGCAGCGGGAACCCGTGCGCGAGGTCGAAGCGCATCTGCCAGCCGAACGTGGACAGCGTGCCCGTGCCGGTGCGGTCTCCCTTGTCGACTCCGTGCGTGAGGACGTGGCGGAGGAGGTCGAGATACTGGCGCATCGCGCAGCTACGGAAGGAAGCGCGCGCGTTGGTCGGGCGACGGCAGCGGGCAGCTGTCGTATTTGCCGAACCAGCGGTAGCGATTGCGCGCCACGAATTCGTAGACGGGGTCGCGCAGGAAGCGCGGCACGACGCGCAGGCCCGAGAGCAGCCACCAGACGCCGCCCATGTCGCCGAGCACGCGCAGCACGGCGTCCGAGCGCAGGTAGGCGCGCTCGTCCTTGAGACCGAAGTGGCGCACGTAGACCATCGTCTTCACGTCGAGCCCGAAGCCGTGGCGCTCGGCGAGGCGCGCTGCCGTCGGACCTTGCAGCGGCGCGAAGCAGAGCCGGGCGCGGCGGTCGGCGCGCAGCAGGAAGCGCACGAGCTTGTTGCACAAGCCGCAGACGCCGTCGTAGAGCACCAGGTTGGGGCTCGGCGAGGTGAGCGACCCGGCGGCCGGCAGGCGGTCGGCGGCGGCCAGGGTCTGAGTCGTCATGGCTTCGCAGGCGGTCGCGCTCGGGTGATCTTATCTCCGCGATCGTGACGCGCGCGTTGCTGCGCGGAGTACCGGAGTGCCGGAGTGCCTAAGGCGTCCGGGCCTGGGCCGGGGGCCGCCGCCGCGGGACCGGGGCGCCTTCACGTGAGCTCGGAACGGGAGCGGCGCCCCTCCGCTCTCCAGCCGCCGGTACGACAATCGACTCCGCAACGTTCGCGAAGCGGCTTCCGAGAGGTCCGAAAGCGCCGGATAACCGGCAAGGAGTAGCGGATGAGAGAGCCGTACGTCGAAGGCGTAGCGAGCCACGACGGCCCCGAGTCATGCGTCGGCATCCCGTGAGGGAGGCGGCGAAGCGTTGACAGGGGGAAGTGCAGGCTGGGTATGGAGCCGCGAAATCGGAAAGTTTCGGGTGCCGACGCCGTGGACCTGTGCGGAAGGCGAAACGGGTGGGAGCGTTAGGCGAGCTCTCATTCGACCCGGCGCGGTCGTAGACCCCATGCATGCACGGACGCTCCATGCGCGGGAACCGGGAGATCTCCAGTCCCTCCGCGGGTGGCGCCGCGGAGCGTGCCGGGAAGGCGAGGAGCCGTAGCCGGCGATGCACGGACGGGAGAAGTCGGATCGGTCCGTAGTACCGAGGAAGCGGCCGAACAAAGCGGCAGGGGCTGCTGCGGAGGTCGTGGAGGGAAGGGGCCGAGGCAAGGGAAACGTGGGCCAGCAAAACGCGCGACGGACGCAGTGCCGAGCAAGCGCGCCCAATGCGCTGGACCGCGTACGAGAAGCAGCACGCAGGGACAGGAAAGTGAGGTTCACGGCGCTCCTGCACCACGTGACGGTCGAGCGGCTGCGAGCAGCCTTCGAGGCGCTGAGCAAGCATGCCGCTGCAGGCGTGGACGGGGTGAGCTGGCAGCAGTACCGTGGGGAGCTCGAAGTCAACCTTCGGGAACTACACGGGCGACTGCACCGGGGAGCGTACCGGGCGAAGCCCTCGCGTAGGGCGTACATCCCCAAGGCGGACGGGCGGCAGCGGCCGCTCGGGGTCGCAGCGCTGGAGGACAAGGTAGTCCAGCGGGCGCTCGTCGAGGTGCTGAACGCCATCTATGAGGAGGACTTCCTCGGCTTCTCCTACGGATTTCGTCCGCGACGGGGCCAGCACGATGCGCTGGACGCGTTCGCCTACGGGATCCGCCGGCGACAGGTGGGCTGGGTGCTCGACGCGGACATCCGTGGGTTTTTCGACGCCATCGACCACGGGTGGCTGATGCGGTTCGTCGCGCACCGGATCGGGGACCGACGGGTGCTGCGCCTCATCCAGAAATGGCTGAGAGCAGGGATCATCGAGGAGGGCAAGAGGCAGGTGCCGGAAGAGGGGACGCCACAGGGGGCGACGATCTCGCCGCTGCTGGCCAACCTCTATTTGCACTATGTCTTCGACCTCTGGAGCCACCAGTGGCGGCGGCGGCAGGCGCGCGGCGACGTAGTCGTGGTGCGTTATGCGGATGACTTCCTGGTGGGGTTTCAATGCCGCGACGATGCCGAGCGGTTCCTGGCCGAACTGGACAAGCGGTTGCACAGTTTCGGTCTGGAGCTGCATCCTGAGAAGACGCGTCTGATCGAATTCGGTCGTCACGCGGCCGAGCGGCGGGCACGTCGAGGGCAGGGCAAGCCGGAGACGTTTGACTTCCTCGGCTTCACTCACATCTGTGGGCGGTCGATGGACGGCAAGCACTTCGTGCTGATGCGGCAAACGATGCGGCGGCGAATGACGGCGAAGCTGCGCGAGGTAAAAGCACAGCTCGAGCGCCGGCGCCATACCCCACTCGACGAGCAGGGCAAGTGGCTGGCAAGCGTGCTACGCGGACACCTGGACTACTACGCGGTGCCCACCAACTCGCGTGCGATCTGCGCCTTTCGCGACGAGCTCAAGAAGCGGTGGCGCCAAGCGCTGCGGCGGCGGGGCAGTCGAAGAGGGACGCATTGGCCACAGGTAAGCCGCCTCGCCGAGCAGTGGCTCCCACCGGCCAAGATCCAGCATCCATGGCCCGACGAGCGCTTTCTCGTCAGGACCCAAGCCAGGAGCCGAGTGCGGTAGCGCCGCACGCTCGGATCTGCGCGGGGGGCCCCGGGCAACCGGGGTCCCTACCGCAACCGCCGCGACGGCCCCCGGCCCAGGCCCGGACGCGGGTTCGTTAAGGCCGCAACAGGCCGAGCAGCAGTGCGGCGAACGCGCCGCCGCCGACCTGACGCAGCGACAGCTGGCGCGCGTGAGCGCCGAGGAGACGAGAGAAGAGTGCTGGCCGGCGGCCGAGCTCGCGCACGAGGCGGCGGCGCAGCCACGGACGCCGCTCGCAGAACAGCAAGGTGGCGGTCAGCGCGTCGGTGAGCTGCGCCAGGCGGCGGCAGGCGCGCACGTACTCGTCGAGGTTGCCGCGCTGCAGTGCGTCGCCCAGCGCCTCCGCCTGCTGGAACGAAAGTCCTAGACCCTCACCGGTGATGGCGTCGAAGTAGCCGGCGGCATCGCCGATCAAGACGACGCGGCCGCGCACGAGCCCGTGCGCGCGTTGGCGGAACGGGCCGGCGCCGCGGTCGCGTGAGGTCTCAGGCACGCCTCCGAGCCGGGCGGCCAGCTCGGGGAAGCGCGAGAGCAGTAACTCGAAGCTGTCGCGATCGTCGGCGTCATTGCGCCCGTCATCGCCTCCACGACCGCTGCCACCGTCGCTGTCGGCGTCGCGTTTGTTCCACAGCATCGCGACGCCGATCTCGTCCGTACCGACCGGCGTCACGTAGGCCTCGACGTCGTCGCGCCAGTGCACCTCGACGAGATCGGTCCACGGCGCGAGGCGGAAGTGGCGGCGCACGCCGAACCGTCGTCGGCGCGGCGGCGGCCCGGCGAGCCCGGCCCAGCCGCGCACGTGCGAGAGCAGGCCGTCGGCGCCCACGACGTGCTCGCTGCGCAGCGTGCCGTTCGAGGTGCGCACCTCGCCGTCGAGCGTGACCGCGTCCACCTTTTCGCCCCAGCGCACCTCGATACCGGCGCGCTCGACCGCCTCGACCATCGCGGCATGGAGCGTCGTGCGCCGCACGCCGCGTCCGGGCGCGCCGGGGAAGGGCGCCTCGGCCGCGCCGTGTTCGTCCAAGTAGCGGATGCCGCGGAAGGGCATGCCCGGCGGCTCGACGCCGAGCTCGCGCAGCGCCGCGACGCCGTCGGGCATGATGCCTTCGCCGCACGCCTTGTCGATGGGCGGCCGCTGCCGCTCGAGCACCAGCGGCGTGATGCCACGCTGCTTCGCCGCCAGCGCCGCGGCGAGCCCGGCCGGCCCGCCGCCGACGATCAGGAGGTCGTGGCGGACGGCCGGTCCCCTCCGGCGATCTGCCCGGCGAGCTCGCCCGCGAGCCAGCGGCGCAGCGCCTCGCCGCGGCGCAGCTTGCCCGAGGAGGTGCGCGGCAGCGTGCCGGGCGCGAGCACCGTCACCCGCGCCGGCTCGACGCCGACGGCAGCGCGCACCGCGTCGCGGCAGGCGCGGACGAGCTTGGCCGATGCCGTCGACCTCGTCGCCGCGCTCGCGCTCGACGAGCAGCAGCAGCTCTTCCTCTTCGCCGCGCTCGGGCAGGAAGCCGAGCGCGGCAACGCCGCCCGCGCGCACGCCGGCGACGCGCGCCGCCGCCTCCTCGATCTCCTCCGGCGCGTGGTTGCGGCCACGCACGATGACGAGGTCCTTCTGGCGGCCGACGAGGAACAGCTCGCCGCGCGCGTCGAGGAAGCCGAGGTCGCCGGTGTCGAGCCAGCCGTCGACGAGGGCGCGCGCCGTCGCCCGCGCGTCGCCGAGGTAGCCCTCCATCAGCGACGGCCCGCGTACCCACACCGAGCCGACGCGACCGTCGCCGAGGTCGGCGCCGTCCTCGTCGCGTACCGCCACCGCGAAGCCGGGAAGCGGCAGCCCGACGCCGGCAACCTCGCGCCCGTCCGCATCCTCGACCGCGCGGCCGGCGAGCAGCGCGCGGCGCGCGAAGCGGCGCACCGTGGGCGGCGCATCGAGGGCGCCGAAGGTGACCCCGAGCCCGGCCTCGGCGAGGCCGTAGACGGCGGTGATCGCCTCGGCGCGGAAGCCCCAGCGCGCGAAGCGGCGCGCGAAGGCGTCGAGGGTCTGCGGCGACACCGCCTCGGCGCCGCAGAGCGCGTACCGCCAGCGCGAGAGGTCGACGCCGGCGAGCTCCTCGTCGCGCACTCGCCGCAGCGCGTGGGCGAAGGCGAAGGTGGGCGCCGGCGAGACCGTCGCCCGCGTGCGCGCGATGCCGCGCAGCCAGAGCGCAGGCCGCGCGACGAACGCTTCCGGCGGCAGCAACACAAGGTCCGCCGGTCGCTCGAGCGCCGGCAAGAGACAGCCGACGAGCCCCATGTCGTGGTGCAGCGGCAGCCAGGAGAAGCCGCGCTGCACGAGCGACTCGCCGCTGCCGTCCGCCTCGCCGTCGGGCCAGAGCGCGTTGAGCAGCCGCGCCTGCACGGCGAGCGCGCGGCGCGACAGCAGCACCGGCTTGGGCGCCGTCGTGGTGCCGGAGGAGAACTGCACGAGCCCGGGCGCGTCGTCGTCGACCGCAGCGGTGTGCGCCACGCCGCGCGGCAGCTCGGCGAGCGAGCGCGCACCGAGCGGCAGCGGCGCCGCGGCGATCGGGCCGTCGAGCAGCGGCAGCACCGCGTCTTCGGCAAGCAGCAGGCGCGGCGTCGCGGCCGCGAGCATGGCGGCGAGCCGCCGCTGCTGCTCGCCGAGGTTGCCGAGCCGCGACGGCGGCGGCAGCGGCACCGGCACCGCGCCGGCGTGGAGCGCGCCGAGGAAACCGGCGAGGAAGCCTTCGCCCGTCGGAAACGCCAGCGCCACGCGCTCGCCGGGCTCGACGCCGAGCGCGTGCAGCCCGCCGGCGACGTCCTCCGCGCGCGCCACCAGCTCGGGCCACGGCAGCCGCCGCTCGCGTTCGCGGCGGTCCACCAGCGTGATCCCGCGGTCGGCTCGCTCCCGCGCGCGCTCGAGCCAGCCGCCGAGGCTGTCGGTCACCCGGTGCAGGCCTCGAGCTTCGAGCGCAGGATGCGCTCGAGGTCGCCGATGGTTCGGATCGCCGCCTCGTCGGCCGCGTCGAGGCACACCTGGAAGCGATCCTCGACGGCGACGGCAAGGCTCAGGAGCCCGATCGAGTCGAGCCGCAGGTCCTCGACGAGGCGCAGCTCCGGCAGCAGCGGCCCCTCGAACCCGAGGCCGCGCGCGATCTCGGCGAGCGCCGTGCGCACGTCGTCGAGGAGGGGTTGGCGGCCGGTCGTCTCCATGAGTGGATTCTAGTGGCGGGCTCCGAACCGCCCGTCCCGTAGCAAGGTGGGTGCCGCGCCGCGCGCTGTGCGTTCACCTACCCGGGCCGCGCGTTCACCCGCCGCCGCTGCTGGCGCCACGCAGCGCGGCGTCCTCGACGCGGATGCGCAGCGCCAGCACCAGCAGGTTGGCGAGACTGCAGACGAGCGCCGTGATCCACGCCGTGTGGACGAGCGGCAGCGCTGCCACTTCGAGGACGACGGCGAGGTAGTTGGGGTGGCGCAGGAAGCGGTACGGCCCGCGCGCCACGAGCGGCGCGCCGGGCAGCACCAGCACGCGCGTCGTCCAGCGCTCGCCGAGCGTCGCGATCACCCAGTAGCGCAGCGCCATCGTCGCCGCGACGACGGCGATCATCGGCCAGCCGAGCCAGGGCAGGAACGGACGGTCGAGCAGCAGCACTTCGGCCGGCGCGCCGAGGAGGAGCGCCGCGTGCAAGCCGACCATCATCGGGTAGTGCCCGGCCCCCGCCTCGACGGCGCCGCGGGCGCGCAGCGCCCGCTCGTGACGCCGCGAGATGACCAGCTCGACGAGCCGCTCGACGGCGACCGTCGCGACGAGCAGCAGGAAGAGCGCGCGCGAGCTCATGCCGCCCGCGCTCCCCTTCGCGCCATGCGCTGTGTCCTCAGCCGCGCGTCAGTTGCCGCCGCCGCTGCCACCAGCCGCAGCAGGAGCCGGCTGGCTCCACGGCGGCACGATGCCGTTCATGCGCGTGTAGGCGATCGCCTGGCCGGTGTGCTCGTGCGCATGCCCCTGCATGAGCAGCATGACGCGCCGCTTGCTGAGCTTCATGCCGAAGAGGTCGACCTCCTGCTCGAGGCCGGCGTTGTCGACGGCCGCGGTCGCCTTCTGGAAGTGTTCGACCGAAGCGTTCAACGCCGCGATCACTTGCGCCTTCTCGGTGATCGACTCGAGCTTCCTCGGGTCGACGTCGGCCGGCAGCGGCGTGCCGAGGCTCTTCGCGCCCATGTAGTTGCCGGCCGCCACGTGCATGAACACTTCCGAGAACGTGCGCACGCCGTCGGCCGGGCGCCAGGAGTACTTCTCCGCCGGCACCGCCTCGGCGAGCTGCGTGAGGTGGCGGATGGCGCCCGCGTAGTCCTTCAACAGGTCGCCCTGGAAGCCGGTGGGCTGGGCTGCCGCGGCAGCGGGGGGAGCGGCGGCCGCGGGCGCCGCCGAGCCGCCCTGCGCGAGCGCGGCGAGCGGTGCGACGAGAGCGAGCGAGGCAACGAGCAACGTCACGATCCGAGTACGGCTCATGCGGGATCTCCTTCGAACGTCGTGTAGCGCCCAGTCTAGCGCCCACCTACCACTGGAGCAGCACGACCTCGGAGCAGAACCCCGGCCCCATCGCCATCAAGAGCCCGTAGCTCCCGGGCGGCGGCCGGTGCTTCTCCATCGTCTCCTGCAGCACCAGCAGCACCGACGTCGACGACAGGTTCCCCACCTCGCGCAGCCCGCGCCAGGTGACGGCGAGCGCCTCTTCCGGCAGCTCGAGCTCCTCCTGCATCGCCTCGAGCACCTTGGGACCGCCGGGGTGCGCCACCCAGGTGGCGATGTCGTCGCGCGAGAGGCCCTGCTCGGCGAGGAAGGCGTCGACGTCGCCGCGCAAGTGCTTCCTCACCATCTCCGGCACCTCGGCCGAGAGCACGACCTGGAAGCCCTTCTCCGAGATGTCCCACCCCATCACCCGCTCGGTGTCGTAGTAGAACGACGATGCCGAGGCGACGACACTGGGACCATCAAGTCTTGGCCCGTCGAGCGTGCCGCCATCGCCGTTCATCGACGCGGCCCGCTCGGCTCCCACCAGGACAGCCGCCGCGGCTCCGTCGCCGAACAGCCCCGAGGCAATGAGGTTCGGAATCGACAGGTCCTCGGGCTGCAGCGTCAACGAGCAGAGCTCGACCGAGAGCAGCACCACCACCTCATTCGGGTGGCCGGCGAGGTAGTCGGCGGCGCGCGCAACCCCCGCCGCGCCGGCGAGGCAGCCGAGGCCGAAGATCGGCACCCGCTTGGTGCGCTGCGAGAGCTGCAGCCGGTTGATCAGCCGCGCGTCGAGCGACGGCGTCGCCACGCCGGTGACGGTGACGGTGTAGAGCGCGGCGACGTCTTCAGTCTCGAGCCCGGCGCGCTGCAAGCCCGTCGCGCACCGCCTCGGCGCCCACCTCCTGGGCGACGCGGATCCAGGCGTCGTTGGCCTTGCCCCAGGTGTCGAGCGCCGCGTACTCCTCGAGCGGGAGCGCCAGGTGGCGGCCGCCGACGAGCACGTTCCTGTGTAGGCGATCGATGCGGTCGACGTTGTGATGGCGCTTGCCCCACATCTCGCGGAACGCCTCGATCAGCCGCTCCTGGTCGTAGTAGTGCGGCGGGAAGGCGGCGCCGACCGAGGCGATGCGCGGCGCTTGGTTGCGCGGCGGATGGTTGCGCGGCACGCCCTTTCGCTCCGTGCCCTGCGGCGGCACGCGCCCTCAGGCCCCCTGCGGCCGGAAGAGCCGCGCCGCGGTGGCGAGCACCAGCTGCCGCGGCGAGACGCGCGCCGTCCACGCCATCAGGCGGTCGCGCATCAGCGGTATCACCAGCCGCCGGCCGGCGAGCATCGCCTCGTAGCCCGAGCGCGCCACCTCGACGGCGTCGGCGGTGGGCGTGCGGCTGAAGACGATCTTGTCGTGCCCCTGCGCGGCGTCGAAGAACTCGGTCTTGGTGCGGCCCGGGCAGAGGCAGGTGACGGTGACGCCGCGCCCGCGCATCTCGACCGACAGCGCCTCGGAGAGGTGAAGCACGAACGACTTGCTCGCCGCGTAAGTCGCCATCCAGGGCAGCGGCTGGAAGGCCGCCGTCGAGGCCACGTTCAAGACGCGGCCGTAGCCGCGCTCGGCCATTCCCGGCACGAAGGCGAGCAGCAGGTCGTGCACGGCGACGACGTCGAGCTCGAGCTGCGCCTGCAGGCGCGCGCGGTCCAGGGCGATGAACGGCCCGGTGTCGCCGGCGCCGGCGTTGTTGATCAGGTGGTCGACGCCGGCGAGCCCCTTGGCGGCGAGACCGGCGACGAGGGCGCGCCGCTCGCGCGCGTCGGCGAGGTCGCAGGCCCAGGGGTGGATCTCGAGGCCAGGGTGCGCTGCACTCAGCTCCTCCTGCAGCGCGCCGAGCCGCTCGCGCCGGCGGGCCACGAGCACGATCGCGCGGCTGTCACGGGCGGCGAGGCGCGCCAGCTCGCGGCCGATGCCGGCGCTCGCGCCGGTGACGAGGGTGACCGCCTGCCGCGCTTTCATGCCGTTCGCACCCGCGGCATCTTAGCAACGCCCGTCGGCGGCAGCCGTGGCCTCGGCCGCCGCGCGGCGGGGGCTACAATCCTCGCCACTCTCCGCGCCGTAGCTTCATACGATGCAGCCCGCTGCAGTCCCCGAGCGTCTCCTGTCGCCCGCCGGCGCGCCGGCGCCGCGGGTGCGGCTGCAGGCGCTCGAGACGTTGTGGTTCCAGGTCGGCGGCACGGTGTGCAACCTCGCCTGCACGCACTGCTTCGTCTCCTGCTCGCCCACCAACCACACGCACGAGCCGATGACGCTCGCCGAGGTGAAGCCGTACCTGGACGAGGGCGCGGCGCTCGGGGTCAAGGAGTACTACTTCACCGGCGGCGAGCCGTTCCTGAACCCGGAGATGGAAGCGATCCTGGCGCTCGTCGTGCGCGAGTACGGGCCGGCGACGGTGCTCACCAACGGGCTGCTGCTCGACGAGGCGCGCTGCAAGAGGCTGCGCGAGATCGCCGACGCCGGCGAGTACACGCTCGACCTCCGCGTGTCGCTCGACGGGCCGGACGCGGAAAGCAACGACCGCGTGCGCGGCACGCGAGCTTTCGAGCGCGCCACCGCCGGCATCCGCAACCTCGCCGCGGTGGGGCTCAACCCGGTCGTCACCGCCACCGAGGTCTACGACGACAACGGCTCGCCGCAAGGGAAGGAGCGCTTCTTCGCGCTGCTTACCTCGCTCGGCATCACCAAGCCGCGCCTCAAGCTGCTGCCGCTCTTCCGCATCGGCGCCGAGGCCGAGCGCGGCGGCGCCTACGAGAGCTGGCAGCGGCTCGGCGAGCACGACGCCGACGAGCTCGGCTGGGACCACCTGCAGTGCAGCAGCGGCCGCATGGTCACGGGGCAAGGCGTGTGGGTGTGCCCGATCCTCGTCAACGAGCCGACGGCGCGGATGGGGCCGACGCTCGCCGACGCGCTGGGGCCGGCACCGCTCGATCATCCGGCGTGCTGGACGTGTCACGCGTACGGAGTCAGCTGCCGAACGTGAGCGTGCACGACGCGACCGAGCGGGCGCGGCTCGTCGCGCACCGCGGGCTCGCCACTTGGGGCGAGCGGCGGGTGCCGTTGGCGGAGTTCCGCGAAGCTGCCGCGGCGGCGGGTGTTGCGCTGTCGGACGGCGAGCGCGAGGCGGCGCGGCGCGCGCTGCTCGCGCATCGGGTAGACGAGACGCCCGTCGAAGGCCCGTTCGCGCGCATCGCCGTCTGCGGCGGCGTCTACAGCAACCGGCAGGCGCTCGCCGCCTGCCTCGCCGATGCGGCGGCGCGCGGCGCCGAAGCGGTCTACTGCCTGGGCGACCTCGGCGGCTTCGGGCCGCACCCCGAGGCGTGTTGGCCACTACTGCTCGCGGCCGGGCCGCCGACAGGCGGCGGGATCGGTGGTGGTCTTGGTGGTCAAGTGCGATGCGTGCAAGGCAACTACGAGCAGTCGCTCGCCACGCTGCGCGACGACTGCAACTGCGGCTACACCGATCCGCGCGACAACCACTTCGCGCGGCTCTCCTACCAGTACACGGCGCGCTCCTGCTCGGACGCCTTCAAGGCGTGGATGGGAGCGCTGCCGCCGCGCCGGCGCGTGCGGCTCGCGGCACCTGACGACGAGCGCGGCCGCGAGCTGCTGCTCGTCCACGGCTCGCCGCGGCGCGTCAACGAGTTCCTCTTCGCCTCGACGTCGCCGGCCGCGCTGCTCTCCACGCTGTGCGAGCGGGAGCGCTGCGACGGCTTCCTCTGCACCCACACCGGCCTGCCATGGGTGCGGAGGATTCCCGGCGGCCGCGTCGTCGCCAACGTCGGCGTGCTCGGCCGTCCCGCCAACGACGGCGACCTCCGCGTGCGCTACGCGCTCCTCGAGGCGACGAGCGACGGCGTCGAGGTCGAGATCGTGAAGCTCGCCTACGATCACCAAACGCTCGTCGCCGAGATGCGCGCCGAGCGGCTGCCCGAGGAGTTCGTGGAGACGATCGAGACCGGCTGGTGGACGACCTGCCTCGAGATCCTGCCGGCGCGCGAGCGCGAGGCATCGCGGTTCTGACTGCACTTTCAACATCTGGAGACGACCCATGAACGACCGCCCCCGCATCGCCATCCTCGGCGCCGGCCCCATCGGCCTCGAAGCTGCCCTCGCCGCTGCCGAAGTCGGTCTCGACTTCACCGTTTATGAAGCAGCCGCGGAGCCCGCCGGTCACCTCGCCGACTGGGGGCACGTGCGCATGTTCACGCCCTGGTCGCTGTCGGTGTCGCCGCGGCAGCGCGCGCGCCTCGCCGAGCTGGGCGCCGAAGCGCCGAGCGACGGCGACTTCCCCACCGGCGCCGAGCTGCGCCGGCGCGTCTTGCTGCCGCTCGCGCAGTCGCCCGAGATCGCGCCGCGCCTGCGCGTCAACGCACGCGTGCGCGAGGTCGGCCGCCAGGGACTGTTGAAGCACGAGGAGATCGCCACCGCGGCGCGCGCCGGCCATCCGTTCCGGCTGCTCGTCGAGCAGAATGGCGAGGAGCGCATCGAGACCGCCGAGGTGGTGCTCGACTGCACCGGCACTTGGAGCTCGCCCAACGCGCTCGGCGACGGCGGCATCCCGGCCCCGGGCGAGGAGCGGCTCGCCTCCCGCATCGTCCGTCGCATCCCCGACGTCGTGCGCGAGCGCGACGAGTGGGCCGGCCGCACGGTGCTCCTCGTCGGCGCCGGCCACTCGGCGCAGACCGCGGCACGCGACCTCGCGAAGCTGGCGCAGGAGGCGCCGGGCACGCGCGTGCTCTGGGCGCTGCGCGAGGAGCGGCCGACCTTCGGCGCCGTCGTCGACGACCCGCTGCCCGAGCGCGCCCGCCTCGCCGCCGACGCGGCGGCGATCGCCGGCGGCGCCTCGCCGGCGGTGTGGGCCTATCGCGGCGTCGCGGTCGAGCGGCTGTCCGAGCAGGACGGCAAGGTGAAAGTGCTGCTGCGCAAGGTCGTCGGCGAGCCGCAGGAAGTGGTCGTCGACCGCGTGTTGTCGCTGACCGGCGGCGTCGGCGACCATCGCCTCTACCGCCAGCTGCAGGTGCACGAGTGCTACGCCACCTGCGGGCCGATGCAGCTCTCGGCGGCGCTCTTCGCCGCCGGCGGCCTGGGCGGCGACTGCATGAAGCAGGCGAGCCACGGCGTCGACACCCTGAAGAGCCCCGAGCCGCGCTTCTTCCTCCTCGGCGCCAAGTCCTACGGCCGCAACAACAGCTTCCTCCTGCGCGTCGGCTGGGAGCAGGTGGCCGAGGTGATGGGCGAGCTGGCGCCCGAGCCCGTGGCAGTGGCCGTGCCGGCATAGCGGCTCGCTTGCGTCGCGCGCAGCCGTCGCTTCGCGACGGCCGCGATGGACGCTCGGCGGCGAACCTGCGCAGAGTATTCTGAGGGCAGGTCCCCGCATCGATGAGCGAGCTCGGTCGCCCGGAGCGTCAGCCCGAGGTCCCTCCGCAGGTTGCGGCGGAGGTGCCGCCGACCCTCGCCGAGCCGCGTGCGACCGCGCGCAGCGGCGACGGTCGACGGCGAGCCGCCGTCCCTCGCCCGCGGCGCCGTGCTCGGCCGCTACGTGCTGCTCGAGCCCGTCGGCGCCGGCGGCATGGGCGAGGTGTGGGCGGCCTACGACCCCGAGCTCGACCGCAAGGTGGCGCTCAAGCTGCTGCGGCCCGACCGCGGCACCGGCAGCACCCGCGGCGCGCGCGAGCGGCTGTTGCGCGAGGCGCAGGCGCTGGCGCGGCTCGCCCACCCCAACGTGCTCACCGTCTTCGACGTCGGCACCTTCGGCGAGCAGGTCTTCATCGCCACCGAGCTGCTCGCCGGCCAGACGCTGCGTGCCTGGTGCGAGGAGACACCGCGCGGCTGGCGCGAGGTGCGGGCGCACTTCCTCGCCGCCGGCCGCGGGCTCGCGGCCGCGCACCGCGCCGGCCTCATCCACCGCGACTTCAAGCCCGAGAACGTGCTGGTCGGCGACGGCGGCGAGGTCAAGGTGCTCGACTTCGGCCTGGCGCGCGCCAAAGGGTTCGAGGAGCGCGACGCCGCCGACGCCAAGACGATCGAGCTGCCGCCGGTGCCGGCGCAGCGCTTCCTCGACACGCCGCTCACCGTCGCCGGCGCCGTCTCCGGCACGCTCCCCTACATGGCGCCCGAGCAGCTCCTCGGCGCCCGCGCCGACGCGCGCTCGGACCAGTTCAGCTTCTGCGTCGCGCTCTTCGAGGCGCTCTACGGCGTGCGCCCGTTCGACGGGCCGACGCCGCCGGCGCTCATCCAGGCGATCGTCGGCGGCGAGACCGTCGAGCCGCCGGCGCGGGCGCGTCGTACCGCGTTTCTTGCGGCAGGCGCTGCGCCGCGGCCTGTCGCGCAAACCCGAGGACCGCTTCGAGTCGATGGACGAGCTGCTGGCGGCGCTCGCACGCGATCCGGCGCGCGCCTGGACGCGCGGCGGCGCCGCCGTCGCCGCCCTGCTGCTCCTCGCCGCGGCGGCGGTCGCCGGCGTCGCGACGATGCGCCAGCGCGCGCAGCTCTGCCGCGGCGGCGAGCGCCGGCTCGCCGGCGTCTGGGACGACGGCCGCCGCGCCGCCACTCGACAGGCGTTCGTCTCGACGAAGCTGCCGTTCGCCGAGGAAGCGTGGCGACTGGCCGCCGCCGGCCTCGACCGCTACACCGCGGCGTGGACGGCGATGCACCGCGACGCGTGCGAGGCGACGCAGCTGCGCGGCGAGCAGTCGGCGCAGCTGCTCGACCTGCGCATGAGCTGCCTCGACGCCAACCTCGAGCACGTGCGCGCGCTGTCGCAGGGCTTCGCCGCCCCCGACAAGCGCGTGGTGCAGAACGCCGCCGCCGCGGTCGAAGGGCTGCCGCCGCTCGCCGACTGCGCCGACGCGCGAGCGCTCACCGGCCTGCGTCCGCCGCCGCCGGAGGCGCGGGCGCGGGTCGACGCGCTGCGCGGCGAGCTGGCGCGCGCCAAGGCGCTCTACGACCTCGGCCGTTACGCCGAGGTGGAGGCGATGGCCGAGCAAGGTCGCGGCCGGCGCCGCCGCGCTGCACTACCGCCCGCTCGAAGCCGACGCGCTCTTGCGCAAGGGCCGCGCGCAGACGCAGCTGGGCGCCAACGCGCCGGCGACCGCGACGCTCGTCGAAGCGGCGTGGGCGGGCGAGGCGAGCCGCAACGACGAAGTGGTGGCGGCGGCGAGCACCGACCTCATCAGCCTCATCGGCTACGAGCAGCAGGACCGCGCCGCTGCCCAGCCCTGGGTGCGCATGGCGCGCGCCGTCATCGAGCGCAACGACGCGCCGCCGGAGTGGAACGCCGGCCTCGCCGTCGACCTCGGCCGCGCCGCCACCGCCGCGGGCGACTTCGATGAGGCGATCCGGCAGTTGCGCGCCGCCCTCGTCTACGACGAGCAGGCCAAGGTGCCGCCGCTCTCGCGCGCGACGACCGTGGCGAGCCTCGGCGGCGCTCTCTTCTACAGCGGCCGCGGCGCCGAGGCGGTGCCCTACTTCCGCGAAGCGTACGAGCTGCATCGCAAGCACCACGGCGAGCTCCATCCGCAGACCGCGGCGGCGGCCAACAACCTCGGCGCGGTGGCGATCGGCGTCGGCGACTATGCGACCGGCATCGAGCTGGTGAAGCGCGGCCTCGAGATGAAGCGGCGCACGCTCGGCGCCGACAACCCCGAGCTCGCCACCTCGGTCAACAACCTCGCCGAGGCGCTGCGCCTCGGCGAGCGCTTCGACGAGGCCGAACCGCACTACCACCAGGCGATGGCGCTGTGGCGGCGCGGCTTCGGCGACGAGCACCCCAACGTTGCGGAAGCGCTCGACGGCCTCGGTGCGCTGGAGAACGACCGTGGCCGCCCGGAGGCGGCGCTCGCCCAGCATCGCCGCGCGCACGCCATCCGCGAGAGGAAGCACGGCCCGATGCACCCGCGGCTCGCCTACTCGCTGACCGGCGAGGGCAAGGCGCTGGTGGCGCTCGGCCGTCCCGCCGAGGCGCTGCCGCTCCTCGAGCGCGCGCTGCGCCTGCGCGAGAAGGACGCCGATCCGGCGGAGCTCGCCGAGACACAGTTCGCGCTGGCGCGCGCGCTCGTCGATTCGCGCGACGACGTGGCGCGAGCGCGCCGGCTCGCCGAAGCGGCAGGAGCCACCTACGCCGACACCGGGCAGCGCTTCCCGCGCCCGCGCGCCGAGATCGTCGCCTGGCTGCAGGAGCGCGGTTGGGGAGCAACGAATGTGACCCGGCCAAGCGGCTGAACCTGTTTCCACATCGACGATGAGCGAAGCCGCACCGCCACAGACGCCGCCGCCCTTCGAAGGTCCGTCGCCGAGCGTCGAAGTCTTTGTCGGCGAGCCGCCGCCGCTCGCGCGCGGCACCACCCTCGGCCGCTACGTGCTGCTCGAGCCGATCGGCATGGGCGGCATGGGCGAGGTGTGGTCGGCCTACGACCCCGAGCTCGACCGCAAGGTCGCCCTCAAGCTGCTGCGCCCCGACGGCGGCATGGTCGGCGGCGGCGCGGCGCGCGAGCGGCTACTGCGCGAGGCGCAGGCGCTGGCGCGGCTCGCGCACCCCAACGTGCTCACCGTCTTCGACGTCGGCACCTACGGCGAGCGCGTCTTCATCGCCACCGAGCTGCTCGCCGGCGTCACCCTCAAAGACTGGTGCGAGCAGGAGCCGCGCGGCTGGCGCGCCGTGCTGTCGCGCTTCATCGCTGCCGGCCGCGGGCTTGCCGCGGCGCACCGCGCCGGCCTCGTGCACCGCGACTTCAAGCCCGAGAACGTTCTCGTCGGCGAAGGCCGCGAGGTCAAGGTGCTCGACTTCGGCCTGGCGCGCGCCAAGGACTTCGCCGAGCGCGACGCCAGCGACGTCAAGACGATCGAGCTGGCGCCGGTGCCGGCGCAGCGGCTGCTCGACGTACGGCTGACCGCTGCCGGCACCGTCTCCGGCACGCTCCCCTACATGCCGCTCGAGCAGCTGCTCGGCGACGCGGCAGACGCGCGCGCCGACCAGTTCAGCTTCTGCGTCGCGCTCTACGAAGCGCTCTACGGCGTGCGGCCGTTCCCCGGGGAGACGACCGACGAGCTCGTCGCCTCGATCGTCAGCAACGAGGGCGTCGAGCCGCCGGCGACGCGCGGGCCCGGCGCGTCTTCGCGACGGGCCGGATT